>NZ_JARRSA010000014.1 GCF_029624655.1 Roseicyclus salinarum | reverse complement strand
ATCGCTGCCGTCAGCGTCGTCTTGCCGTGGTCGACGTGGCCGATCGTGCCGATGTTCACGTGCGGCTTGTTACGTTCAAACTTTGCCTTTGCCATCTGCCCTGGCGCCCTGTCCGTTCGGGGGCCCATCCTGCGCGAACGCTTCGGGCCCGGTTCAACATCGCGGGCGGACTATTGCGCTGGCGCAGAAAAATCAAGCGGTCAGTTGACGACCGGCTCAGGGCAGGGCGCGTCCCCGGTCGGCACGCAGTCCCCGGCCGCCCCGGCGTCGGGCCCGGCATCCGCCGCGGCATCGGCGGACGACGCGCCCTCGGGCAGTTCGGCGGCCTCGTCATCGTCATCTAACTCGGCCAAGGCGGCCTCTGCCGCGTCCGGGTCGATCTCGAACCATTCGGGGTTCTGCAGCATCCACAGCTGGATCCGCCGCGCCGCGTTGCGGGCGAGCACCTGCATCTGCTCCTCGCGCGTTCGCGTGTAGCCCGAGCCCACCAGCATCGTCTCGGCGCTCGCGCCCTCGAAGACCATGATCTGCTCGGGCTCGTCATGAAGCTTGCGGCCCAGCGCGTCGTCCCAGACGTTGACAGACAGCACGAGGACGGACCGCGGGTTCAGCACGACCGGGATGCCCGGCGGCGCCAGCGCGTAGCCATCGACCGCGATGCCGATGTGATAGAGCTTGTCGCCCTCATAGGCGCCGAAGCGGCGGTCGATCTCGGCGACGAGGATCTCCTCCCACTCCTCGGGCGTCGCGTTCCGGCTGGGCGGCACCTGCTGCATGTTGTCGGCGACCACGATGTTGTGGGAAAGCCGGAAGGCGCCCATGTCGGGCAGATCCTCCTCCAGCGGGTCGCCGGCCGCGCATGCGGCGAGGAACCCGGCCATCGCCAGCACCGCGAGGCGCGGGAGGCGGGCGAAGTTGAGGCTTTCTGAATTGGGCCGCGTCGCGTCTGTGCGCATCTGGTCGTCTCCCCGATCCGGTGCGGTACTGCTCCGGTCCCGGATAGCGCAGCAGGGCCACCCTTGCAAACCCGGAGGCCCCATCACGTTTTGGACAGCGTGTCATCGATGCCTATCTGTCCCCCATGGGTGGCCCCGGGGCCGCCGACCGCGATGGAGGCCGACCGCGATGGAGGACCGTCACTTGCCGTCGATGCCCACGCGCACGCGACGCCCGGACGCCGGTGGGGCCAGCGGCGGAGATGCGCATCTCCCGGTTCGCGCCGCGCTTCCCGAACGGCCCATGGGCCTTCTCGAAAGCTACCGCGCTGCGCGGCGGAACCTGCTGGAGATCATCCCTCGCCGCGCGCTGCATCAGCCCGTCCTGTCGGGGCGCACGGGTCCGCAGCGCTGGCACATGCTCATGGATCCGCCCGCCATCCGCCGCGTCCTTCTCGAGGCGGTCGACGGCTACCCCAAATCCGTCGCCACCCGCGCCGTGCTCGAGCCCGCGATCGGCGACAGCCTGTTCCTCGCCGAGGGCGAGGACTGGCGCTGGCAGCGGCGCGCCGCGGCGCCCGCCTTCTCGGCGCGAAGCGTCGAGGCGCTCGCTCCGGTGATGACCCGCGCCGCCGAGGCCGCCTGCGCCCGCCTTGAGGGCGCGACGGGGCGCGCGTCCGACATGGTCGCCCTGATGACGGGCGCGGCCTTCGACGTGATCGCGGACGTGACCTTCTCCGACGATCAGGGCGTGGACCGCGCCGGGGTCGTCGCCGCCCTCGAGGCCTACATCGACCAGGCCGCGCGGATGAGCCTTCTGGACGTCATCGGCATTCCCGCATCCGTCCCCCGCCCGGGGCGGGCGGTCGCGGCGCGCCGGCTGGGCGCCATGAAGGCCGAGGCCGACGCCGCCATCGCCCGCCGCAGGTCTTCGGGACCCGGCGCGACCCCCGACCTTCTCGACCGGCTGATCGCCGCGCAGGACCCCGAAACGGGCCGCCGCATGAACGCGGACACCCTGCGCCAGACGCTCCTGACCTTCATCGTGGCGGGCCACGAGACCACGGCCCTGTCACTGTCCTGGGCGCTTTATCTCTGCGCCTTCGACGAGGGCGTGCAGGCCCGCGCCCGGCACGAGGCGCAGGCCGCGCTCGGAGGACGCGCGGCGGAAGCGCGCGATCTCGACGCCCTGCCGCTGATCCGCGCCATCGTCGAGGAGGCGCTTCGCCTCTATCCGCCCGGCGCCTTTCTGTCGCGCACGGCGCGGATGGCAGACCGTCTCGGTGCCGCGCTGATCCGTCCCGGCGACACGGTCATGATCCCCGTCTGGGCCCTGCATCGCCACCGCCGCCTGTGGGACGCGCCCGACGCTTTCGACCCGTCGCGCTGGCTGGGCGCGGCGCGGCCGGACCGCTGGGGCTACCTTCCCTTCGGCGACGGCCCGCGCATATGCATCGGCCAGCGCTTCGCCCTGCAGGAGGCGACCGTGATCCTCGCGACCCTGCTCGCGCGGTTCCGCTTCACCGCCGTGCCGGGGCGGTCGCCGAGGCCGGTGACGATCCTGACGACACGCCCCGAAGGCGGCGTCTGGCTGGAGGTCGCCCCCGCCTGATCCGGCTTCATCCTTGCCGAAAAACTCTCGGGGGGAGCGCGCGGAACGCGCGCCGGGGGGCAGACAGCCCCCCGTGCGACACAGACTGCGGGGGCGGGCGTCCCCGCTCAGGTGAACCGGTTGTCCCGCGGGAAGCCGCGCGGCGCCATCCGGCCAGACGACGCCCGCTTCGCCGTCCATTCCGCAAGGTCGGCCTCGGTCCGTGTCCGGCCCGCCGGATCGCGCCATGTCAGACCCTCGGCCAGCCGGAACGTCCGGGCATCCGACAGGCCGCCATCCTTGTATTTCTGCAGCCGGACGCCCTTGCCGCGCGCCAGTTCCGGCAACTCGTCCAGCATGAACACGAGCAACTTGCGGTTCTCGCCCACCACGGCGACCGCGTCGTCTCCGGGCGCCACCGCGACACAGGCCTTCGCCGTGACGCCGGGGCGCACGTTCAGGACCTGCCGGCCCGCCCGCGTCTGCGCGACGATCTCGTCCTCCGACACCAGGAAGCCATCCCCGGCGGAACTTGCCACCAGGCGCTTCGCGCCGGGCCGGTGCACGAAAAGGTCGGTGATCTCCACCTCGTTCGGCAGGTCCACCATCAGGCGCACGGGCTCGCCCAGGCCGCGTCCGCCGGGCAGGTTGGAGACCGGAAGCGTGTAGACCCGCCCCTGCGCGCCCGCGATAAGCAGCTTGTCGGTCGTCTCGGCGTGAAACACGAAACGCCCCGCGTCGCCGTCGCGGTATTTCAGCTCCTGGCCGAGGTCGATATGGCCCTTCATGGCCCGTATCCACCCCATCGCCGAGCACACGACCGTCACGGGCTCGCGCTCGATCATCGCCTCGAGCGGGACGTCCTCGGCCTCGGGCGCCTCGGCGATCACGGTCCGGCGGGCCCCGCCCCCGGACCTTGCGCCGAAGGTCTCGCGCACCGCGCGCAACTCCTCGCGGATGCGCTCCCACTGCAGGTCCTCGCCCGCCAGAAGGTCCTCGAGCCCCGCGCGCTCCTCCATCAGGGCGTCGCGCTCGCGCAGCAGCTCCAGCTCCTCCAGCCGCCTGAGCGAGCGCAGGCGCATGTTCAGGATCGCCTCGGCCTGCACCTCGGACAGCTCGCCCTCGCCCTCGGGCGGGCTCGCGTAGTCCTTCTCGGAGGTCGCCCGCACGAAATCCCGGCCCCAGTCCTCGCGCATCAGCGCCGCCTTCGGCGCCTCGTCGTAGCGGATGATGTCGATCACCCGGTCGAGGTTGAGGAAGGCGATGATGAACCCCTCCAGCACCTCGAGCCGGTGGTCGATCTTCTCCATCCGGTGGCGCGATCGCCGCAGCAGGACCTCGCGGCGGTGGTCGAGGAAGGCGCGCAGCACCTCCTTGAGCGAACAGACCTTCGGCGTTCGCCCGTCGATCAGCACGTTCATGTTGAGCGAGAACCGCGTCTCGAGGTCGGAGTTGCGGAACAGCGTGCCCATCAGCACCTGCGGATCGACGTTCTTCGACCGGGGCTCCAGCACGATGCGGATGTCGTCCGCGCTCTCGTCGCGGACATCGGCGAGGATCGGCACCTTCTTGGTCTGGATCAGCTCGGCCAGCTTTTCGATCAGCTTGGACTTCTGCACCTGGTAGGGGATCTCGGTGACGACGATGGCCCAGGTCCCGCGGCCGAGGTCCTCGACCTCCCATGTCGCGCGGACCCGGAAGGCGCCGCGCCCGGTCCGGTAGGCCTCGGCGATGGTCTCGGCGGAATCCACGATCGCCCCTCCGGTCGGGAAATCCGGCCCCTTCACGTAGTTCAGCAGCGTCTCGTCGCGCGCGTCGGGCGTCCGTACCAGGTGGTCGCAGGCGCGCAGCAGCTCGTCGAGGTTGTGCGGCGGAATGTTCGTGGCCATGCCCACGGCGATCCCGCTCGACCCGTTGGCCAGAAGGTTCGGGAACGACGCCGGCAGGACCTCGGGCTCGCGCAGCGTGCCGTCGTAGTTGTCGCGATAGTCGACCGCGTCCTCGTCGAGGCCGTCCATCAGCGCCTCGGCCATCGCGGTCATGCGCGCCTCGGTGTAGCGGGAGGCGGCCGGGTTGTCGCCGTCGATGTTGCCGAAGTTGCCCTGCCCGTCCACGAGCGGATAGCGGATCACGAAATCCTGCGCGAGGCGTGCCATCGCGTCGTAGATCGCGGCGTCGCCATGGGGATGGTAGTTGCCCATCACGTCGCCCGAGATCTTCGCCGACTTCCGATATCCGCCCGTCGAGGACAGCCTGAGCTCGCGCATCGCGTAGAGGATGCGCCGGTGCACCGGCTTGAGCCCGTCGCGCGCGTCCGGCAGCGCGCGGTGCATGATCGTGGACAGCGCGTATTGCAGGTAGCGCGACGCGATCGCCCGCGACAGCGGCTCGGCGGTCAACCGCTCCTCGTCCGGGCGGTCATCTTGTGGGGGATCGGGTTCGCTCATACCACGCATGGTGATACAAGCGGGGGCGAGGGGCGGCAAGGACCCATCATGCGCCGGCCTGCCGATCCGGTCCGGTGCGGCACGAAATCCCCACCTCGCCGAATCGGTCGCGGTCCGGGTAGACCCGGCGGAAAGCAGGAAGGCAGGCGCGAAAGCATGATCCGACTGACGCTGATCCTCGCGGTGGCGATCTTCGCGATCCTCGTGATCGTTCCCGGCGAAGACCCGGCAGAGCCTGCGCGGCCCGACGCCGGAACCGAACGCGCCGTGCGCGCCGCCCTCGACGAAAGCGCACTGCGCGAGACGGATCGCGGCCTCGTCCTCGTCACGGCCGAGGGCGAGGAACTGCGCATCGACCGCGTGGTCGAACCGTCCGACCTCACCGAGAACGACGCCCGCGTGAACCTGCCGCCCGCCCAGACGTCAGGCGGCGCACCCGCCGCCGAGGCGTCGCGGCCAGCGGCCCCGGATGCGCCCGAGGCCGGGGCCGATGCAACCGCCCAACCCGACGCCACCGCCCAACCCGACCCGCCGGCCGCCGCCGCGCCGCTCGGCGCCCTCCTGCGCGTCACGGGCGACCGGGTGAACTTCCGCGCCGGCCCCTCCACCGACGCCGATATCCTCGCGGCGCTCGATTTCGGCTCGGAGGTCGTGCTCGTGGAACGCGCCGCCGACGGCTGGGCCCGCCTGCGCGTCGCGGGAACGGACCTCGAAGGCTACATGTCCGAGGATTTCCTCGAACCCGTCAACTGAGCTTGCCCTGTCCTGTCGCCTGACCTACGCAGGGGCCGCGACAGCACGGGGACAGGACCCATGACCCGCAGCATTCTGATCACCGGCTGCTCCTCTGGCATCGGCCTCGCCGCCGCCGAGGGCCTGCGCGGCCGCGGCTGGCGCGTGATCGCGGCCTGCCGGCGCCCCGAGGACGTCGCAGCGCGCCGGGCGGAGGGGTTCGACAGCGTGCGGATCGACCATGGCGACGCGGAGTGCGTCGACGCGGGCTGGGCCGAGGCGATGGAGATCACCGGCGGCCGCCTCGACGCGTTGTTCAACAACGGCGGCCACGGCATGTCCGGCGCAGCCGAGGACGTTCCCCGCGAGGCGATGGAGCTGGTGTTCCACAGCAACGTATTCGGCGTGCACCAGCTGACCCGGCGCGCGATCCCGGTCATGCTGGCGCAGGGCTCGGGGAGGATCGTCATGCACTCCTCGGTCGTCGGCTACACGACGCTGAAATGGCGCTCGGCCTATGTCGCGTCGAAACACGCGATCGAGGGGCTCGCGAACACGATGCGGGTCGAGCTGCGCGGCACGGGGCTGCATGTGTCGATCCTCAACACCGGCCCCGTCGCCTCCGGGTTCCGCGAGAATTCCGCGCGCCTGTTCGAGCGCTGGATCGACGCAGACGCCTCGCGCCACGCCGAGTTCTACCGCGGCAAGTTCATGGCCCGCCGGACAAGTCCCCGCCCCGACCCTTTCGAGGGCACGGCCGCCGACGTCGTCGCCCGCCTCGTGCACGCGGTCGAGGCGCGCCGCCCCCGAACCCGCTACTACATCACCGCGCCCGCCTACGCCGCCGCGTTTCTCACCCGCGTGCTGCCGGATCGCGCGCAGGACTGGCTGGTGGCGAAGGTCTAGCCTTTGCCGGCCCCGCCCCTAGATCGACCCCCACGAGGAAGGGAAACCCGACATGACGAACGACCCGCTCCTGATAATCGCGGTCCTGGCCTGCCTCGCGGTGCTGGTGATCCTGCTCATGGGCATCAATTCATTCCGTCGCGGCGGAGACTATGCGCGACAGAACTCCAACAAGTTCATGCGCTGGCGGCTGATCGCGCAATTCCTGGCGGTGTTGCTGATCCTCGCCTTCGTCTTCATCCGCCGTCAAACAGGAGGCTGACCCATGGTCGTGCTGAACAAGATCTACACAAGGACCGGCGATCACGGGGAGACCGCGCTCGGCGACGGCAGCCGTGTCGCGAAGCATTCGATGCGCGTGACCTCCTACGGCACGGTGGACGAGCTGAACGCCACGCTGGGCGTCGCGCGGCTCGTGGCGGACGAGGACATCGGCGCCAAGCTCGCCACCATCCAGAACGACCTCTTCGATCTCGGCGCCGACCTGTGCACGCCCAACATGGAGCGTGACGGCGAGCGCGAATACCCGCCACTGCGCATCGTCGCATCGCAGATCGACCGGCTGGAGCGCGAGATCGACGCAATGAATGCGCAGCTCGAGCCCCTGCGCAGCTTCATCCTGCCCGGCGGCTCGGCGCTGGCGGCGCACCTGCATGTCTGCCGGACGGTGGCCCGCCGGGCCGAGCGGCTGGTGGTCGAGCTCGCCACGATGGAATCGGTGAACCCCGAGGCGGTGAAATACCTCAATCGCCTGTCCGACTGGCTCTTCGTCGCTGGCCGCATCGCCAACGACGACGGCCGCGCGGACATCCTGTGGGTCCCCGGCGCCAGCCGCTGACGCCACCGGCCCTCCGCCGCGGCTTCATCCTTGCAAAAAACTCTCGGGGGGCAGCGCGCGGCACGCGTGCGGCGGGGGGCGGACAGCCCCCCGAACTTCCTGGCAGAGGAAGTTTCCCGGCCCGTACTGGCCCGACGCCCCGTCACGCCACGTCAGGTCGCGCCTGCGTGTCGCGGCGTTTGGCGCGGACGGCGTATGGGACTATATTGCTGTCATGAGCCACGTCAGCGGATATCACCCATATTCCCGCGCCGAGTATCTCTCGGACGCCGCGATTCATCTGCTCGGCATCGCTTTCGCGCTGATCGCGGGCCCGATTCTCGTGGCCCTCGCGGCGATCCGCATCGGCGACGCCACGACGATCACCGCCGTCGCGATCTACGCCGCGACGCTACTGGCGATGCTGACCTGCTCGGCGCTCTACAACATGATCCGCGTGCCGCACTGGTCCGACCGTCTGCGGCGCCTCGACCAGTCGGCGATCTACCTCAAGATCGCCGGCACCTACACGCCCTTCGTCGTGCTCTTTCCCGGCTCGCCCGGCTTTCTCGCGGCAATCTGGGGCGTGGCGCTGGCCGGCGCATCGATCATCGTCTTCAGCGCGCGGCGCCGCACCGTGATCGCGCTGGCGCTCTACCTCGGGCTCGGCTGGGCCGGCGTGGTCTGGGGACAGCCGCTGATCTCGGGACTCAGCCCGGCGGGCATGGTGCTTCTGACGACGGGCGGGCTTCTCTACACCGGCGGCGTCGCTTTCCTTCTTTGGCACCGTCTGCCGTTCCACAACACGATCTGGCATGTCTTCGTTCTTGCGGCGACCTGCGTGTGCTACGCCGCCATCGTGGTCGAGCTTCTGGCCGCCATCCCGCCCGCAATGCTGCCCTGACGCAGCGTCGAAGCGACATTTGGCGTCGATTTTGACCTGTCGCGGCTGCCTGCGACGGGCTAACACTCCCCCTGACGCGGGGGCGTGCTATCTGCCCCGGCAGTGACCAGAACAGGAGGGAACGCCATGAAGGTGCTCGTGCCCGTCAAGCGCGTGATCGACTACAACGTGAAGGTCCGCGTGAAGGCGGATGGCTCCGGGGTCGATCTCGCCAACGTCAAGATGTCGATGAACCCCTTCGACGAGATCGCGGTGGAAGAGGCGATCCGCCTGAAGGAAGCCGGCGTCGCCGAAGAGGTCGTCGCGGTCTCCATCGGCGTGAAGCAGGCGCAGGAGACGCTGCGCACGGCGCTCGCCATGGGCGCGGACCGCGCGATCCTGGTCGTCGCGGCGGACGACGTCCACCAGGACATCGAACCGCTGGCCGTCGCCAAGATCCTCGCCAAGGTGATCGAGGAGGAGGCCCCGGGCCTCGTCCTCGCCGGCAAGCAGGCGATCGACAACGACATGAACGCCACCGGCCAGATGCTGTCGGCCCTGCTCGGCTGGAGCCAGGCGACCTTCGCCTCGAAGGTCGCGATCGAGGGCGACCATGCGCTGGTCACGCGCGAGGTCGACGGCGGCCTGCAGACGATCAAGGTGAAAATGCCCGCCATCGTCACCGTCGACCTGCGCCTGAACGAACCGCGCTACGCGTCGCTGCCCAACATCATGAAGGCCAAGAAGAAGCCACTGGATGAAAAGACCGCCGCCGATTTCGGCGTCGACGTCTCGCCGCGGCTGAGCGTGGTCAAGACCTCGGAACCCGAGGCGCGCAAGGCCGGCGTCAAGGTGGGTTCGGTGGACGAACTGATCGAGAAACTGAAGAACGAAGCGGGGGTGATCTGATGGCTGTTCTCCTTCTTGCCGAAGTGACGGGTGGCGAGCTTTCGATGGACGCCACCGCAAAGGCGGTGAGCGCTGCGGCGAAGCTGGGCGAGGTCACGGTGCTGTGCGCCGGGGCGTCCGCGAAAGCTGCAGCGGACGAAGCCGCGACGATAGAAGGCGTGACCCGGGTCCTCTGCGCCGAAGGCGACAGCCTCGGCCACCGCCTGGCCGAGACGACGGCGGACCTGATCGTGAGCCTCGCGGGCGACTACAGCCACATCTGCGCGCCCGCGACAACGGACGCCAAGAACATCATGCCGCGCGTCGCGGCGCTTCTGGACGTCATGGTGATCTCGGACGCTTCGGGCGTCGTCGATGCGGACACGTTCGAGCGGCCGATCTACGCGGGGAACGCGGTTCAGACCGTCAAGTCCTCGGACGCCAAGAAGGTGATCACGTTCCGCACCTCGACCTTCGAAGCCGCAGGCACCGGCAACGCCGCCCCCGTCGAGACGATCGACGCGCCCGCCGCCTCGGAGCTGTCGCAATGGGTCGAGGACAAGGTCGCGGCCTCGGACCGGCCCGAGCTTACGTCGGCCGGGATCGTCGTGTCGGGCGGCCGCGCCCTCGGCTCGGCCGAGCAGTTCGCCCTGATCGAGGGGCTCGCCGACAAGCTGGGCGGCGCCGTCGGCGCGTCCCGCGCGGCGGTCGATTCGGGGTACGCGCCGAACGACTGGCAGGTGGGCCAGACTGGCAAGGTCGTGGCGCCGGACCTCTATGTCGCCGTCGGGATCTCGGGCGCGATCCAGCACCTTGCCGGGATGAAGGACAGCAAGGTGATCGTCGCGATCAACAAGGACGAGGAAGCGCCGATCTTCCAGGTCGCGGATTATGGCCTGGTGGCCGACCTGTTCGACGCCGTGCCGGAATTGACCGAGAAGCTCGGCTGAACGGTCACGGCCTTCCTGCCTTCCAGGGGCGCGCCCGATCGGGCGCGCCCTTTCTTCATGGCGCCCGGGGCGCGCACCTCTTGTTCCGGGTCGAGCAACCATGTCGCCTGTGATATCGTGACCCTTGTCACAGGTGCGAGGCGATCATGTCCGGACCGAGCGAAATGCCCGGCGCGTCACCCGTCCTCCAACGGGAGGTCGTCGTGCGGCAACGGGGCCCTGCGGCGCCCATGCGCTGGGTGGCCGACTGGGCCGACGTGCAGGAACCCGTGCTGCTGCCGCTGTTCCACACGATCCTCGACCGGCTGGCGCCGCCACCGGGCACGCGCCATCTCGATATCGGCTGCGGCACCGGGCTGCTTCTGCGCATCGCGGCGGAATGCGGCCTTCACGTCGCGGGCACGGATCCGGCCGAGGCACTTCTCGACCTTGCCCGTGCGCGGCTTCCGTCGGCGCGGCTGGAGGCCGGGCCAGCGGAGCGCCTGCCTTTCGCGGACCGGAGTTTCGACCTCGTCACGATGCTGCACGCCGCCGATGACGACGCCGATAGCGGACCCGCGCTGGCCGAGGCCCGCCGTGTCGCAGCGCCGGGAGGCGCGATCCTTTTCGCGGTGCGGAAACTGCCTGCGGGCATCGTCAGCGCCATCGCGCCCGCCAGCCACCGCACGACCCCCGCGACCGGCGGGCCGCAGGGCGCCCGCACGTCGCGCCTGGAGACGCTGAGGGCCCTGGCGGCCGAGGCGAAGCTCGTCATCGCCGGCGCGTTCGACGTCGATTGCCGCTGGCACTATCCCGACGAGCAGACCGCATTGCGCGGTCTTGGCGCGTCGCGGGGCGCAATGCGCGCGGCGGAGGCGATCGGGTGGAATGCCGTGGACGCGGCGCACCGCGAGGCGCTGCTGCCGTTCCGGCACGACGACGGGTCCTATCGGATCGCCACCGTCACGCGCTGCCTGATCGCGCGGAGGTAGCGCCCGCGCCGCCCAGACGCGGGACGAGTTCCGCGCAGGCCGCGCCATGCGCCCCGGGTCCGGGCAGGACGCCTGCCGCGGCCTCCTCCCTCGGTGCGAAGAACATCCCGGTCGCGGGACGCGCGGCGCCCCCCCTCGGGTCCGTGACGATGCTGAGCGAGGCTGCATCGGCGGCTGCGTCCTCCAGCATGGCGCGGGTGACGAACAGGGGATCGGCGCCCAGCCCTTTCTCCGGCTCCGCCGTGTCGGGCGTCCTGCGCGATATCCACAACAGGTGGACCGGCGCCGGGGCTTCGGCGAGAAAGGCGCGCATCCGGGCGCGCCATGCCGCCTGCAATTCGTCCCGGAGGATCGCGAAACGGTCGGGCGACATCGTCTTGAGATGGTCGAGCAGGTGCCGCGTGAAATGGAACTCGGTGAAATCGACGTCGCGGTAGATGGTGCGCAGCATCGCACCCGCCTTCACGAAACGGTCGTTGCGGCGGGGATGCACGGCGTAGAAGCGGTTTGTCATGTTCGCGGCGCAGGGCACCTGAAGCACGATGGCGCGCGCCGTCCGGGCGGCGGCCGAGATGGCAGGATCGCGCAGGATGACGTCGAAGCCCGCGCTGGCGACGCCCATGTTCGTGACCGCGTCGCCCAGCCGCCCGGCCAGCAAGGCAGGATAGGGCGCGGGCAGGAAGCGGCCGAAGGTCTCGGTCCCGCCAAGGCACAGGACATGCGGTTTCGACAGGTCGGCGAGAGGGCCGCGAAAGCGCAGAACCGAGCCGGGATAGGTCACTGGCTGGTAGTCGAGCGGCATCGCCCGGCCCTTCTCGAAGCTCATGTGGTCGCTCGCCCTGCCGTGATTCACCTGCAGTCCAGACTTGCCACCGGTTCGTTTCCAAACGGCTAAACGCCCGAATTGACGAAACTTCGAACGAGCTCGGGGACGCCGCCCGTGCGCCGCTTTGGCGCGGGGCGGGACCGCCGGGGGAACGCTTGTGCCGGAAGCGCCGGCGGGCCTATTGTGCGGCGTCAGGGACGAATTGCGCAGACCGGGGCAAAGAGGGCGAACATGGACATCAGGACGATCGGCATCGTCGGGGCCGGCCAGATGGGCAACGGCATCGCGCATGTCTGCGCGCTGGCCGGATACGACGTCGTCATGAGCGACATCTCGCAGGACGCGCTGAACAATGCGCTCGCGCTGATCGACACCAACCTCGGCCGGCAGGTCGGGCGCGGCAAGATCACCGAAGACGAGAAGGCGGCGACGCTGGATCGCATCCGCACGACGCTGCGGCTTGCGGATCTGGGGCCGACCGACCTCATCATCGAGGCCGCGACCGAGCGGGAGACGGTGAAGACGGCCATCTTCGAGGACCTCCTGCCGCATCTGAAGCCCGAGACGATCCTGACCTCCAACACCTCGTCGATCTCGATCACCCGGCTCGCCAGCCGGACGGACCGGCCCGAACGCTTCATGGGGTTCCATTTCATGAACCCCGTGCCGGTGATGCAGCTGGTCGAGCTGATCCGCGGGATCGCGACCGACGAGCCGACCTTCGCCGCGTGCAAGTCGGTGGTGGACCGTCTGGGCAAGACGGCGGCGACTGCCGAGGATTTTCCCGCCTTCATCGTCAACCGCATCCTGATGCCGATGATCAACGAGGCGGTCTACACCCTCTACGAGGGCGTGGGATCGGTGGAGTCGATCGACCAGTCCATGAAGCTGGGCGCAAACCATCCGATGGGGCCGCTGGAACTGGCGGATTTCATCGGGCTCGATACCTGCCTCGCGATCATGAACGTCCTGCATGACGGCCTCGCCGACACGAAATACCGACCCTGTCCGCTGCTGACGAAATACGTCGAGGCGGGCTGGCTGGGGCGCAAGACCGACCGGGGCTTCTACGACTACCGGGGCGAGGTGCCGGTTCCGACGCGCTGAGGCTGCGCTTCCCGGGGGACCGTCACGGACCGTCGGGCGCGTCGCGAAGCGACAGCGTGCGCTCGCGGAGCCAGGCCATGAAGTCGCGGGGCCGCGCCACGCGGCCCTCCCATTCCTCGGGCGGGATCGGCGGGCCGATGATCGGCGCCTGCGGCTTGTCGAAACTGTGCACGACTTCGTGGATCAGGAGGCCCTGGCGCAGCACGGGCGAGATCCGGTTGGCGATCTGGTACCAGCGCGAGTTCGAGCCCGTGAAATAGCACGGCACGATCGTGGCGCCCGAGGTGCGGATCATCTTTGCGGTGAAGACGTTCCACTCGCCCTCGATCGCGGGGCCGAACATGGTGTCCGAGGCCGCAACCGCCCCCGACGGGAACAGCGCGATCAGGCCGCCGCCCTTCAGGTGGTCCATCGCCTCGGCCCGCATCGCCAGCATCTTGGCCTGCGCGTCGGGCTCGTGCGGGAAGGGCACGGGGATCATGAAATTCGCCGCGCTCTCGTCGAGGCCGGTCAGCAGCGCGCGCGTGAGGATGCGGTAGTCGGGCCGCCGCCGCCCGATCAGGTCTGCGAGGATCATCCCGTCGACGAGGCCATGGGGATGGTTCGCGACGAGGACGACCGGCCCCTCGGCGGGAATGCGGTCGAGCTGGTGCTTCGGCGTCCGGAGGTCGATGCCCATGACGCGCATCGTGGCCGGCCAGAAGTCCTGTCCCTTGACCTCGCCGAGGCGTTCGAACTGGCGCACCCGGCGGATGATCGTGATCTTGCCGGTCAGCCACTCGATCGCCTTGATCGTGCCGCGCAGCCATGGGTTCGGGAAGGTGTTGGCATAGGTCAGCGACCGGCGGTCGTAGACCCGCTGCGCCGCGTTCGGCAACAAGGCCGGACGCGCTCTCGATACGTTCCGTTGGCTGGTATCCGTCACGCGCCTTCGTCCCATGCCGTCGGTCCTTGGCGTCCCGGGGCGCCTCAGGTCGCTTCCCCGAACCGGTCGGCCACCAGCGCTTCGAGTGCGTCGGCCAGGGTTTGCGCGTCCGGGCCCGAGGTTTCGACCTCAATAGTGGTTCCCAGGGAGGCTGCCAACATCAAAAGGCCCATGATCGAGTCGCCGGCGGCGCTCAGCCCGTCGCGGCGCACGACCGCCTCCGCCTCGTGATCCTCGACCACTTCGACGAAGCGCGCGGCGGCACGGGCGTGCAGGCCCTTCACGTTGACGATGTCCAGGCTGCGCGTCACGCTGGCGTCCTCGGTCATTCCGGCGCTCCGTCGAAACTGTTGATGTAGCGGCGCCCGGCCTCGGCGGCGCGCGCCACGGCGTCCTGCACGTCGAGATGGCGGCACTTCGCGAGCTTGATCATCATGGGCAGGTTCACACCGGTCAGGATCAGGCGGTTCGAGGGACGGCAGGCGCGCAGGCTGAGGTTCGAGGGCGAGCCGCCATACATGTCGGTCACCACGACTACCCCGCTGCCGTCGTCCACGGCGTCCGCGGCCTCGCAGATCTCGGCGGTGCGCGCGGCGCGGTCGTCCTCCGCGCCCACGGGGATCGCGATCATGGCCGGCTGCGGCCCGACCACATGTTCGGTCGCGCGTTTCAGTTCCGCTGCGAGCCCCCCATGGGCGACGATGACGATGCCGATCACCTTTCCAGGCCTTCCGATCCCATGAGCCGGGCCGCCCCTTCCGTCAGTTGCGGCCGGGGCCCGGGTCGTCCCCGGGTGCTGCGGGGACGCGACGCTGTTCCACTTCCCTGTGCCTCTTAGACACCTGCCAACCTGCCTCTGCAAGGTAGGTCGCCACCTTTTCGGTCAATGCGACCGAGCGGTGCTTGCCGCCGGTACAGCCGAAGGCGACGGTCAGGTGGCTCTTGCCTTCGTCGCGGAACGCGGGAAGCAGAAGGTCCAGCATCCCCGTGATCTGCGCCTCGAACGGGGCGAGGCGGGGGTCCTCCTCGATGTGGGCGCGCACGGCCTCGTCTCGGCCGTCGAAGGGGCGCAGCGACGGCTCCCAGTGCGGGTTGCGCAGGAAGCGGCAGTCGAAGACGAGGTCGGCGCCCGTGGGCAGGCCGCGCCGGTAGGAGAACGACACGACGCTGATCGAGAGCTTCGCGTCCCCGCCCGGCGCGAACAGCCGCGTGATCTCGGCGCGCAGCTCGTGCGGGGTGAGGTTGGAGGTGTCCAGAAGGACCGACGCGCGGTGCCTGAGCGGGCCGAGCAGGTCGAGTTCGCGCGCAATGCCGTTCGCGGGATCGTCGTCCGGGGCGAGCGGATGGCGCCGGCGGGTCTCGGAATAGCGCCGCTGCAGAGTGTGCGCGTCGCAGTCGAGATAGAGAAGATCGGCCTCGAGGCCGGGCGTGGCGACGAGGCGCTCGTATTCGGCAATCAGGCGGGTCGCCGAGAAGTCCCTGTTGCGCGCGTCGGTGCCCAGCGCCATCGGCCGTTCGGGGGGCGGCCCCTCGAGAAGCCGCGGCAGGAGGCTGAGCGGGAGGTTGTCGATCGCCTCGAAGCCGACATCCTCGAGCGCGTTGATCGCCGTCGTCCGCCCCGCACCGGAGGGCCCGGTGACGAAGATGATCCGCGCGGCGGGCCCCGGCCCGGCAGGCGGTTTCGTGGCTTGGGCGTCCTTCCGTGTCATGGCGCGCTGGCGATCCTTCCTCCGGGCTCCGACCGGCCGTGCCTTATCATGTGGACGAGGGCCTCCGCGAGGGCCGGGTGCCCGGCGCCGAGGATCAGCGGCCTTTCGGCTGCGCCCGTCGTGATCACGCGCCGCGGCGGAAGGCGCTCGGGTTCCGCGCGGTCCAGATCGACGGCGATGGCGAGCGGCGCGCGCCCGCAGACGGCCCCGGCCCGCAATAGCCCGACGCCCCTGCTTTCGATGAGGTCCGTCGCGGTGTCGGGACGCTCGACAAAGGGGGCGTCGCCGGTGTCGATCCACAGCCCGTCATCGGCGATCAGCACCGCGCCGCGATCGAGAAGCCGAAGCGCGAGACACGACTTTCCGCTGCCAGCCGCGCCGCGGATGACGATGCCCTGCCCTTCGACCGCGACGCCCGTGGCATGAAGCTGAAGCCGCCGCCCATCGGCGGCGAGGGCCCAGTCGGACAGCGGGACGGAGGTGGGCGCAGTCATGGCAGGACCTCGCGGACCCGCGTCAGATCGGTAGGCCGACGACGAAACGCGCGCCGAGCGGCTCGGAAATGGCATCGAGGTCGGTGGGGCGGATGTTCTCGGCCCAGATCACGCCGCCATGCGCCTCCACGATCTGCTTGGAGATGGCGAGGCCAAGGCCGGAATGGTTGCCGAACTGCTTCACCGGCCGCTCCGAGTAGAAGCGGTTGAATACCTTGGTCAGCGCCTCCTCCGGGATGCCCGGACCGGTGTCCTCGACCACGATCAGGACGCGGTTCTCTCGGCGGCGGGTCCACAGACGCACCGCGTCGCCCTCCTCGCAGAACGAGATCGCGTTCGACAGGAGGTTCACGAAGACCTGCGCCAGCCGCCCCTCGAGGCCGGAGATGCGGATCGGCTCGGAGGGAAGGTCAGTGATCAGCTCCACGCCCTTCTTGCGCGCCTCCTCGCCGTGATACTGCGAGATGTTGGTCAGCGTACGGACGAGGTCGAATTCCTCTTCCTCCTCCTTCACCAGCTCGCTGTCGAGACGCGAGGCGTTGGAGATGTCCGAAACCAGCCGGTCGAGACGCTGCACGTCGTGCTCGATCACCTCCAGCAGGCGGTTGCGCTGGTCGTCGTTGCGGGCGACGCGCATCGTGCCCACGGCGGAGCGCAGCGAGGCGAGCGGGTTCTTGATCTCGTGGCTGACGTCGGCCGCGAACTGCTCGTTGGCGTCGATCCTGTCGTAGAGCGCCGAGACCATTCCGCGGAGCGCCCCCGAGAGCCGCCCGATCTCGTCGGGTCGCCCGGTGAGGTCGGGGATGCGCACGCGCGTCGGGCTCATCTTGCGTGCGTTCTTGTCGCGCCCGAGCTCGGCCGCAGCGGCAAGGTCGCTGAGCGGGTTGGCGATGGTCGAGGCCAGCACGAGGCTGAGGCCGATCGACACCAGAAGGGCGACGACGAACATCTGCAGGAGCTGCTCGCGCTCCGAGCGCACCAGCTGGTCGATCTCGCCGGCGGCCGTGGTCACGACGAGGACGCCGAGCGTGCCGCCCGGCCCCTCGATCGGGGTGCCGGCGGCGAAGGCGGCCCCCGAGCTGCCGTTGCTCCGGCGGATCACCGTGACGCCCTCGAGCGCGGGTTCGACCAGCACGCGGGCCATCGCCTCGGGGGACAGCCCCGATAGCTCGGCCCGGTCGGCCCCCACGAGGTTGGACAGGACGCCCCAGACGCCGTTGAGGAAATTCGTGATCAGCAGGGTCTCGTCCTCGCCCGGCGCAAGCCCGCGCACGGGCCGCGGGGGACCGCGCTGCGTGTCCAGCGTCGAGGCGACGAGCGTTCCGGAGGGATCGTATACGAAGACGTCCACCCCCGGCACGAGGCCGATCCGGCCAAGCACCGCAGCCGGGTCGATGCCGTCGCCGGTGAGCAGGTCGGCCGGAGCGCTTCGCGGCAGGCTCGCCTCGAAGATGTCGGCGATGTGGTGCGCCTCGACGGCCAGCGACCGCTCACGCTGTTCCACGAGGCTGTCGCGGAACGGGTTGAGATACATCACGCCCGCCACCAGCACGACGATGGCCAGCAGGTTGAACATGATGATCTTGCGCGCCAGCGGAGAGCGGTTGAGCGCGATCATCGACCGCCGCTGCCGCGCGGCGCGCAGCTCGGACTCGACGGAACCGGCGGGCCTGTCCCAATCCTCGCCGAGGACGATGTCGGCCCGGTCGCGCGCGCGCCGGTTGGTCATGGAAAGATCGGCCGGCACCTGCGTCGAACCCTATTCCTCGTTGTAGCGATAACCGATCCCGTAGAGCGTCTCGATCGCCGAGAAGTCGTCGTCCACGGCGCGCATCTTCTTGCGCAGACGCTTGATATGGCTGTCGATGGTGCGATCGTCGACATAAACCTGCTCGTCGTAGGCGACGTCCATCAGCTGGTCCCGGCTCTTGACGAAGCCCGGACGCTGCGCGAGCGCCTGCAGCAGCAGGAATTCGGTCACGGTCAGCGACACGTCGCGCCCCTTCCACGTCACCGCGTGGCGCAGCGGGTCCATCGAAAGGTTGCCGCGCTGCATCACCGCGCTTTCCTCGGGCGTGCCGGCGGCGTCCGAGGCGATCGCCTCCTGCCGGCGGAGGATGGAGCGGATGCGCTCGACCAGAAGGCGCTGCGAGAACGGCTTGCGGACGTAGTCGTCTGCGCCCATGCGCAGGCCCATGAGCTCGTCGATCTCGTCATCCTTCGAGGTCAGGAAGATCACCGGGAGCTTCGACTTCTGGCGCAGGCGCTGAAGCAGGTCCATCCCGTCCATGCGCGGCATCTTGATGTCGAACACACCAAGATCGGGGAGGCGGCGGTTGAAGGCGTCGAGCGCCGACTGGCCGTCATTGTAGGTTTCGACATCGAAGCCTTCGGCTTCGAGCGTCATGGACACGGACGTCAGGATGTTCCTGTCGTCGTCGACGAGTGCAATCCTCGGCATCGCTGTTTCCTTGTACTGCCCGAATATCTTGTTTTTTCGGGCATTGTCGGTTTTCCAGGTTCAAGAATCAATCTCAAACTGTCGAATCGCGCGGCATGACAGCTTAAAACTTGGTTCGTGTTGCCTTAACATCGAATGAAGCCGAGCCCCGGCAGGCCTTCAAATGACCCAAGGGCCGCCACGATCCCGCCTCGATCCCGACACTTTTCCGCCGTTTTTCCGGCGCGAGGCCCCGGGTGGCGCGAAATAAAATTTCGCAATGGTTGCGCTAACTGTGCGAAAGCATCCTGTTCATCCGCAAAACCGCCATGTTATACGGCCAGTCGATGCCTGCCGGAGGTTATCGGCCGGCGGACATGACCCCAGGCGGTGACGGCCGCGATACGGCCCAGGAGCGACAAGCATGACGGATGGACGTGTGAACCCGGCGCATACGCTGGAAACTCAGGGCATGACCGGTCTTGGAAGCGTTCACTACAACCTTCTGGAACCCGCCCTGATCGAGGCCGCCATCCGGCGCGGCGAAGGCAGGCTGGGACAGGGCGGGACGCTTCTGGTGTCCACCGGGACGTTCACCGGCCGCTCGCCCAAGGACAAGTTCATCGTGCGCAGCCCCTCGGTCGAGGGCGACATCTGGTGGGACAACAACGCCGCCATGGCCGAAGACGCCTTCGACCGTCTCCATGCCGACATGCTGGAGCACATGAAGGACGGCGAGTACTTCGTGCAGGACCTCTACGGCGGCGCCGATGCCGAACATCGCCTGGACGTGCGCGTGGTGAGCGAGCTGGCGTGGCACAACCTGTTCATCCGCCACCTGCTGCGCCGCCCCTCCCGCGCGGAGCTCGACACGTTCGTGCCCGAGTTCACCATCATCAACTGCCCCAGCTTCAAGGCCGACCCCGAGCGGCACGGCTGCCGCACCGACACGGTGATCGCGCTGAATCTCGACAAGAAGCTGATCCTGATCGCCAACACCGAATACGCCGGCGAGAACAAGAAGTCGGTCTTCACGCTGCTGAACTACATCCTGCCCGGCAAGGGCGTGATGGCAATGCATTGCTCGGCCAACCACGCCACCGGCGACGAGGGCGACTCGGCCGTGTTCTTCGGCCTGTCGGGCACCGGCAAGACGACGCTTTCGGCGGACCCGGCCCGGACGCTGGTCGGCGACGACGAGCACGGCTGGGCGGGCAACGGCATCTTCAACTTCGAGGGCGGCTGCTACGCCAAGACGATCAACCTCCGCGAGGAGGCCGAACCCGAGATCTACGCCACGACGCGCACCTTCGGGACCGTGATCGAGAACATGGTCTTCGATCCCGAGACCCTGGAACTGGACTTCGACGACGACAGCCTGACGGCGAACACGCGGTGCGCCTACCCGCTGGAGCAGATCCCCAACGCCTCGGCGACGGGCCTCGCCGGGCACCCCCGCAACGTCGTGATGCTGACCTGCGACGCGTTCGGTGTCCTTCCGCCCATCGCGCGGCTGACGCCGGCGCAGGCGATGTATCACTTCCTGTCGGGCTTCACCTCGAAGGTCGCGGGCACCGAGCGCGGCGTGACCGAGCCCGAGCCCACCTTCTCCACCTGCTTCGGCGCGCCCTTCATGCCGCGCCGTCCCGAGGTCTACGGCAATCTGCTGCGCGAGAAGATCGCGCATCACGGCGCGACCTGCTGGCTGGTGAACACCGGCTGGACCGGCGGCGCCTACGGCACCGGCAAGCGGATGCCCATCGCCGCGACGCGCGCCCTTCTGACCGCGGCGCTGGACGGCTCGTTGAACGCGGGACAGTTCCGCAAGGATGCGCATTTCGGCTTCGACGTTCCGGTCAGCTGCCACGGCGTGGACGACGGCCTTCTCGATCCGCGCCGGACCTGGGAGGACAAGGACGCCTACGATCGCCAGGCGCGCAAGCTCGTGAACATGTTCGCCGAGAATTTCGCCCGCTACGTCCCCTATATCGCGGACGACGTGAAGGATGCCGCCATCGGGTGACGGACGGTTCACGTCCCGGGGGGGCGCGGCGGGCGCGCCTTTCGTCATGACCGCGGGGGGCGGCGCATTTGCCGGAGACGGCGGGCCTGCTACACTGACCGGCGCGTGCCTTCCCGGCGAACCGGAATGCCCCATGCGACACGTCCTGCTGCAAGTCCTGACCCTTTGCGCCGCGCTGGTCATGCCGCCCGGCGTCACGGCCGCGCGTTCGCAGGACGTGGCGGACGGCGGGCTGGTCCGGATCGATCCCGACCTGATCGCAGAGCTGGTCTTCGGCATCTACTGCGCTGAGGATCCCGTTCGCACCGAGGACGCCCCCGAAACGGCGTCGGGCGTCATCAACATCGTCCCCGACCTGCCGCGCATCCGCTTCGCCCAAAACGTGGTGCCAGCCGCGCTCGACGTGGGCTTCGGCGTGCTCAGCCGCGCACCCGACGGCATGACGCACGACCCCGTGACGATCACCGTGACGCATCCCCCCTTTCCCGGAAGCGGCATCGAGGTGGAGCGCTGGACCACGCGGCTGGGCGACGGCGACTTCAATCTCACCGGCTTTTCCTTCGACGTGCCGCAGGAACTTGTGACCGGCACATGGACCTTCAGCGCCCATGCCGGCGCGTCGGAACTGTTCCACGTCGTGTTCGAGGTCGTGCCGCCGGACATGGCCGCGCCGGTGCTGGCGGAATGCCAGACGGGCTTCACCTCCTGAGACGTCAGCCCATCAGCCCGCGGCGCACGAGGTTCGCGCCCGCGACGGCCAGAACGACCAGCGTGACCTTGCGGAACACGTCCGGGTTGAGGCGGTCGGACATGCGGAAGCCCAGCTGCATTCCAAGGAAGGCCGGGATCAGCAACGCCGCCGAGAACGGCAGCGTGACGACGTTCAGGACCCCCGACTGGACGTGACCCGCAAGCAGGCTCACCGACCCGAGGCCGTAGACGACGCCCTGCACCAGGAACTGCTTCGCCTTGGGCGTGTCGAGCGCGATGAGATAGAGAACCGTCGGCGGTCCCCACGTCCCCGTCAGCCCGCCGAGCGAGCCCGCGAAAAGGGCCACCACCCACTCCGAGAAGCGCCGGCGGTGCGGCGGGATGTGGAACCGGACGCCAAAAAGCTGGATCAGCGACAGAAGCACCACGGGCACGCCGAGGATCAGGTAGAACGTCCGCTCGGGCACCACGTTGATGAACTGCGCGACGATCACGATGGCAAGGCAGACGATGAGGATGTAGCGCCAGTATTCCACGACCGCCGCCTTCACCTCGGGCAGTCCGAAGCGCAGAGCCTGAAGAAGGTTCGACATCACGATGGGCAGGATGATGCCCGCCACCGCGATGAGCGGGTCGATGAACAGCGACAGCCCCGAGATCATGATGAGCGGCATCGCGAAGCCGACCGCGCCCTTGACGAAACCGGCGGCAAGCGTGACCCCGCAGGCGGCCGCGAAGGCCCAGAGCGGCATGAGTGCAAGACTGTCCTGAAGCATGTTCGTCCCCTTCGCCGAGGTTCATATCCCGGCGCGAGGGACGCTGCAGCGCAAAAATGATCGCGACATTTTCGTGCGCGACGTAACAACTCAGGGCATTTTTGTTGCTCTGCACCTGCGAAGGCACTAAGTCCTCGCCCAGATGCGACAGACGACTTCGAGCGAAGGAGACCGACCATGCCCCGTGACGGACAGCCGCTCCAGGAGAGCCCCGTGATCCTGCCGGACCTGCTGGCGCTGACCGGTGCCGCCGTGGCCCCCGCCGAGACCCTGCTCGCACGCGCAACCGACCGGGTGCGCGCGGAAGTCAGCGAGGATGGCCGCGTCTCGGGCCGCCTGCTCGAGATGAACCAGACGGCGGCGCACGGGCTTGCGTGGCTCGCCACCTACGTCGAGGCGCTGCGCCAGATGCAGGGCTGGGCCGAGCGGCTGGAGAAGGAGGGCACATTCGGTGAGGTCGAACAGCTGATCCAGCAGATCGCCTTCGGGGAATACCTGTCGCAGATCCAGGGCGGCCTGCCCATGAGCCAGGGCGAGATCCTGCGGCTGCAGGACATGGGCCTGACGCAGGAGGACGAGCGCGCCCTGACGACGGCCGAGGTCATGACCCTGATGCGGTCGGGCAACACGCAGGCCGCGCGCAGCCGCCTCGTGGAGCTGATGCAGGAGCGCTCCGCCGAGATCACCGTCGGGCGCACCGGCCTTGACGACGAGTTGGAGATGATCCGCGAGCAGTTCCGCCGCTACTCGGTCGATCGCGTTATCCCCCACGCGCACGAGTGGCACCTCAAGGACGAGCTGATCCCGATGGAGATCATCGAGGAGCTTTCCGAGATGGGCGTCTTCGGCCTGACGATCCCCGAGGAATACGGCGGCCTCGGCATGTCGAAGGCGTCGATGTGCGTCGTCTCGGAAGAGCTGTCGCGCGGCTACATCGGCGTCGGATCGCTCGGGACGCGCTCGGAGATCGCGGCCGAGCTGATCATCGCGGGCGGCACCGAGGAGCAGAAGCAGAAGTGGCTTCCCGGCCTCGCCAGCGGCGAGATCCTTCCGACCGCCGTGTTCACCGAGCCCAACACCGGATCGGACCTCGGCGCGTTGAGGACGCGGGCCGTCCGCGACGCGGACGGCGACTGGATCGTGAACGGCAACAAGACCTGGATCACCCATGCCGCCCGCACCCATGTGATGACTGTGCTGGCCCGGACCGTTCCCGACACGACCGACTACACGGGCCTGTCGATGTTCCTTGCCGAGAAGACGCCCGGCACCGACGAGGCGCCTTGGCAGGACGCGGGCATCTCGGGCGGCGAGATCGAGGTGCTCGGCTACCGGGGCATGAAGGAATACACGGTCAATTTCGACGATTTCAAGGTGAAGGGCGAGAACCTTCTGGGCGGCGAGGAAGGCCAGGGCTTCAAGCAGCTGATGCATACCTTCGAAAGCGCCCGTATCCAGACGGCGGCGCGCGCCATCGGCGTGGCGCAGTCCGCGCTGGACGAGGGCCTCAGGTATGCCGGCGACCGCAAGCAGTTCGGCAAGGCCCTGATCGAGTTTCCCCGCGTGTCCGGCAAGCTTGCCATGATGGCCGTCGAGATCATGGTGGCCCGCCAGCTCACCTATTTCTCCGCGTGGGAGAAGGATAACGACCGCCGCTGCGACCTCGAGGCCGGGATGGCGAAGCTGCTGGGGGCCCGCGTCGCATGGGCCTGCGCGGACAACGCCCTGCAGATCCACGGCGGCAACGGCTTCGCGCTGGAATACGCGATCTCCCGCATCCTGTGCGACGCGCGCATCCTCAACATCTTCGAAGGCGCGGCCGAGATCCAGGCGCAGGTGATCGCGCGCAGGCTGCTGGGCTGACCGGTCCGCGCGACGGGACCGGTTGATCCCGCCGGAAGGGGCCCCATCTGTGCTGCATTCCCCTGAAGGAGGCTGCGCATGACGAAGCTCGTCGTTCTGACCGGTATCACCGGCTTCATCGCCAAGCGCATCGCGCTGGACCTGCTGGAAGCGGGCTACGAGGTGCGCGGATCGCTGCGCAAGCTCTCGCGGGCCGACGAGGTGCGCGACGCGCTTCGCCCCCGCCTGAGCGATGCGGCCGCGCTCGACCGGCTCGGCTTCGTGGAACTCGACCTTGGCCGGGACGACGGCTGGACCGAGGCCATGGCCGGCGCGGACGCGCTTCTGCACACGGCCTCGCCCTTTCCGATGGTCCAGCCGAAGAACGAGGACGACATCGTCCGCCCCGCCGTCGACGGGACGCTTCGCGCGCTCAGGGCCGCGCAGGCGGCGGGCGTCACGCGCGTGGTGCTGACCTCCTCGGTCGTCGCCATCGAGGCCACGGACAAGCGCGGCGCCTACACCGAACAGGACTGGAGCGACACCGACCACCCCAAGGCCAGCGCCTATTACAGGTCCAAGACGCTGGCAGAACGCGCGGCGTGGGACTTCGCGGCCGCGCATCCCGAAATGCAGCTGACCACGATCAACCCCGCGCTGGTCCTCGGCGAGCCGCTCGACCGGCACTACGGCACGTCGCTGTCGCTGATCGAGCGCATTCTCGCGGCGAAGGACCCGATGCAACCCGACATCGGGTTCGGTGTGGTGGACGTGGCGGACATCTCGGCGATGCACGTCGCGGCGCTTGAACGGCCCGAAAGCATCGGCCACCGCTTCATCGGGTCGAACGGCACCATGACGATGCCGCGCATCGCCCAGCATCTCGCCGCGCGCCACCCCGACCGAAGGATCGCCACGCGGGTCGCGCCCAAGGCGCTTCTGCGGCTCATGGCGCCCTTCGACCGCTCCATCCGCAGCGCCCTGCCCTCGGTCGGCGCGGCGCCGCAGTTCGACAACGCAAGGGCGCGCGAGATCCTCGGGATCTCCTTCGCCGCTCCGCTTGCGGCCATCGACCGCGCGGCCGACGCGGTGATTGCGCAACGCTGACCGGCCCGCAATGCGCGCGTTCCTGGCCATTCCGATGCCCGAGGACACGGCCACGGCCATGCTCGAGGTCCAGTCGCGCCTGCCCACCGGCCGCCCCGTCCCCGAGGACAATCTGCACCTGACCCTCGCCTTCCTCGGCGAGGTCGGCGAGGAGGTTCTGGCCGACATGGACGAGACGCTATCTGCCACGCGCCTGCCGGTCGCCGAAATCGCCTTCGGCGGCCTCGACACCTTCGCCGAGATGGAGCGGGGCCTCGCCTTCGTGTCCGTCCTGCACGACGACGGGCTCGCCGCGCTTCAGGCCAAGGTCGAACGCATCGCGCGCATGGCAGGGGCGGCGCTGCCCCGACGGCGCTTTCGCCCGCATGTCACGCTGATGCGTTCCAACCGGCAGCCAGGCGGCCCGGCGCGCGACCGCATGGCCGCGGCGCTGGGGATGCCGGTCGACATTCCCGGCTTCACGGCGACCGAACTGGTGCTCTACCGCTCGACGCTGCAGCCGGGCGGCGCGCTGCACGAACCCCTGGAAAGCTATCCGCTGTCGCCCTTCTGAGCGACCCGCGCGATCAGGTCGACGAGCCTTGCGCGCGCCGGTGGCAGCGGACGCTCGCCAAGCGAGGGCGCAAGGTGGTTTTCGAGGAAATGGCCCGTTGTGCGCAGCGCGGCGACCAGTTCGTCGGCGCTGCTGCCGGACATGCCCGCAAGGCAGGGCGGAAACGGCAGGAGCCTGTCGGCATAGTCGCCCGCGCCCGCCCGCGACACGGCCCGGCCCGTCCTTGGCGAGATGTAGGCGAGATCCTGCGTCGAGCCGGTGACGGCGCAGTGATCGAGGCTGAGGCCGAAGCCCATCTCGGACAGCAGCGCCAGTTCCCAGCCGAGATACGCCTCGGCCCAGCGCTCGGCGCCCAGACCGTCGAGGACCGCGAGGGTCCTGGCATGGAGCGCGGGATAGGGCGCGCGTTCCGGCAGGCAGAAGGACAGGAGCGCGCAGACCGCCCCGAGACCCGCAAGCGCCGTGCGGTCGCCCATCACCTCGGCCGCCCGCGACGCCACAGGCTCGACCCGGAAGCTGCCGATATGCTCCGACAGCCGCGCGCGCCACGTCACGTCCAGCTGGGTGCCGGGCTGCAGGACGGGCGCCATCTTCCGCGACGCGCCGCCGGGCACGACGCCGACATGACGCCCGTGCCCCTCGGTGAAGACCTCGAGGATCGCGGCATTCTCGCCGTGGCGCCGAACCGCCAGCAGGATCCCGTCCTCGCGCCATTCCATGCGCGGACTATCGGCAAGCCGCCTTGGCTTGTCCATGCGCAGGGTGCGTGGCAGGCTTCGGCCATGTTTCCCGTCCTGCCCCTTCATGCGCGCCGGCAGGCGCTGGCGGTCGCGGTCGCCGCCGCGCTCTCGCTGGCGGCGCAGTGGGTCTACCTGATGCAGTATCGCGGGACCGGGCCGGTCGAGACGCTGATCGACATGTCGCGCTTCTTCACCATTCTCACGACGTTCCTCGTCTTCGTGGCCTTCGTCACGATTGCGCTTGTGAAGAAGCGTAGCCTGGGCGCGCCGCTTCTGGCCGCGCTGACGCTGTCGGCGGTCGTCACGGGCGTCGTCTACCACGTCATGCTGTCAGCCATGTGGAACCCCACCGGCATCGGCCTTGCGGCGGACTGGGGCCTGCACACGGTCGTGCCCGCCGCGGTCCTCTTGTGGTGGCTGTGGCACGCGCCCAAGACCGGGCTGATCTGGGCCGATCTACCGGCCTTCGTGCTCTGGCCCTCGGTCTACGGCGCCTACGCGCTCGGCCTGGGCACGATCGACGGCGTCTATCCCTACCCGTTCATGGACCCCACCATCGCCGGCCCCTGGCCGGTGGCGGCGACGCTCGCGACGCTTCTGGGCGCGATGCTGGCCGGCGGCCTCGTGATGATCGCGATCGGTCGCTTCGCGGACCGCTAGGCTCACTCGAGGCCGGGCTCGTCCAGAAGGTGCCGCCCCGCACGGTCTTCGACCTCGATCACCCAGAGATCGGGGTCGAAATCGCGCTGGCGGGCGATGGCGGCATCGACCGCTCGCTCCTCGCCCTCGGCCAGCACCATCCAGGCGCGCGCGCCCGTCACCGGATCGAAACTCCGCTGGAAGGCGCAGGCCGTTCCGTCGAGCGGCGACTGCTTCACGAGGACCGCGCCCGCCGTCGCGTCGCCCCGCGCCACCACGAAGGCCGGGATGTCGGCAAGGCGCAACCGGGCGAGGTAGGCCTGCACCCAGAACTCCGCGGTCAGGCGCGCCACCGCGTTCAGTTCCCGTCGCGGAAGTTCAGCCCCATCTCCGAATAGCGCTCGGCCTCCTCCAGCCAGTTCGGCCGGACCTTCACCTGCAGGAACAGGTGCACCCGCCGGTCGAGGAAGCGCTCCAGCTCCTCGCGGGCGGCCTTCGACACCGCCTTGATGGTCTCGCCTCCCTTGCCCAGGATGATGCCCTTGTGCCCGTCGCGCGCCACGTAGACCACCTGGTCGATCCGGGCCGAGCCGTCCTTGCGCTCCTCCCAGTTCTCGGTTTCGACGGTCAGCTGGTAGGGCAGTTCCTGGTGCAGCCGCAGCGTCAGCTTCTCGCGCGTCATCTCGGCGGCGATCATGCGCATCGGCAGGTCGGCGATCTGGTCCTCCGGGTAGAGCCAGGGCCCCTCCGGCACCGCGCCGGCAAGCCATGCGCGCAGGTCGTCGACGCCATAGCCCTTCTCGGCCGAGATCAGGAAGGTCTTCTCGAAGGCAAAGCCCTCGTTCATCTCCTCGGTCAGCGCCAGCAGTCGCGGCGCCTCGACGCGGTCGATCTTGTTGATGGCGAGCGCCACGCGGCGCCCCTTCGCCTTCTCGTCCAGGGCCTCGAGGATCGCCCTGACGCCCTCGGTCAGACCGCGATGCGCCTCGATCAGAAGGACGACGACATCTGCGTCCGCCGCCCCGCCCCATGCCGCGGCCACCATCGCCCGGTCGAGCCGCCTGCGCGGCTGGAACAGGCCGGGGGTATCCACGAAGACCAGCTGCGCCTCGCCCTCCATCGCGACGCCCCGGATGCGCGTGCGGGTCGTCTGCACCTTGTGCGTGACGATCGAGACCTTCGCGCCGACCATGCGGTTCAGAAGGGTCGACTTGCCCGCGTTGGGCTCTCCGATCAGGGCGACGAAACCGGCGCGGGTGGTCATGGCGATGGGCCTCAGGATTCTGCGGTTCCCGTTGCATAGGCCTCCGCGCGCCGCAATGCCAGAGGGGCGGTCTCGCATGGCGACGTGGCGAGCCCTTGAAACATGCAGGACCCGGGCGATCGCCCGCCAAGGCGACACGCGGCCCCGCCAGACTGCCCGGGGGCTCACTGAACTGTTGCGCGCAGGGCGTGATCGGGAGTAGTCGATCGCACCACACATGCGAGGACGAGGACAATGACGGCAAAGGTGTTCATCGACGGCGAGGTCGGCACGACGGGTCTCCAGATCCGCGGGCGTCTCGAAGGCCGCGAGGACATCACGCTCATCTCGCTGCCCGAGCAGAGCCGCAAGTCGCGCCTCGCGCGGATCGGCGCGTTCGGCGAGGCCGACATCGCCATCCTGTGCCTGCCCGACGCCGCCGTGCACGAGATCGCCCCCGATCTGCGGCACATGCCCGTGCGCGTCATCGACGCCTCCACCGCGCACCGGACGGACCCGGACTGGGCCTTCGGCTTCGCCGAGATGGCGCCGGGCCAGCGCGCGCGCATCGCGGAGGCCAAGTGCGTCTCGAACCCGGGATGCTATTCGACCGGCGCCATCGCCCTGATCCGCCCCCTGGTCGACGCCGGCCTGATCGCGCCGGACCACCCGCTCACCATCAACGCGGTGTCGGGCTACAGCGGCGGCGGCAAGTCGATGATCGCCGAGTTCGAAAGCGGCGCCGTCTCGGGGGGCTTCGTCTACGCCACCGGCCAGACGCACAAGCACCTGCCCGAAATCGTGACCCATGCGCGGCTGGCACGGCGTCCGATCTTCGTGCCCCAGGTCGGTCAGTTCGCGCAGGGCATGATCGTGCAGGTGCCGCTGCACCTCGCCCCCGGCGGCCCCGCGGCGGCCCTCGCCGCGCTCGGAGCGCATTACGAGGGCGCGCGCTTCGTCGAGGTGGTCGAGCGCGCCGACCTCGGCGAGCGGATCGACCCGCAGCGCCTGAACGGCACGAACCGGATGCAGCTGACCGTCGACGGCGACGCGGCCACCGGCGCCACGGTCCTGATCGCGGTTCTCGACAATCTCGGCAAGGGCGCGTCGGGCGCCGCCGTCCAGAACCTCGACATCATGCTTGGCCTCGACGAGGGCGCGGGCCTCTAGCCGCGCCTGCGCCCGCAGCTTCATCTTTCCAGAAATACGCGGGGGTCCGGGGGCAAAGCCCCCGGCCGGTTGCCGTGCGCAGCACGGCGAAACCCCTCCGGCTAGGCGCCGAGCCGTTGCAGCAGCATTCGCGCGGCCGCCTGTTCCGCCAGCCGCTTCACCCGCGCCTCCGCGCGCGCGGTCTCGCCGCTGGCCATCCGCGCCTCCACGGTGAAGACCGGCGCGTGGTCGGGACCGGTCCGGCCGACCTCGACATAGGCGGGCGGGGTCTGGCCGCGGGCCTGCGCCCATTCCTGAAGAGCCGTCTTGGCGTCGCGCGCATCCGCCTCCACGCGCTCCACGCGCGCGCCCCAGAGGTTCAGCACCATCTGCCGCGCCGCCTCCAGCCCGCCGTCGAGGTAGACGGCGGCGATCACCGCCTCCATCGCGTCGCCCAGCAGCGCCTGCTTGCGGCGCCCGCCCGTCGCCATCTCGGACTTCCCAAGGCGCAGCACCGCCCCCAGGTCCACCGTGCGCGCGACGTCGGCGCAGGTCTCCTTGCGGACCAGCGCATTGAAGCGCGGCGCAAGCTGCCCCTCGCGCGCCGCCGCGTCCTGCGACAGGAGCGTCTCGGCCATCACGAGGCCGAGGACCCTGTCGCCGAGAAATTCCAGCCTCTGGTTGTCGGGCCGCGTCGGCGAGGACAGCGAGGAATGCGTCAGCGCGCGTCGCAGGAGGTCGATATCCGAGAACCGGTAGCCAAGCCGGTCGCAGAACGCGTCGAGCTCCCTCGCGACCGCCACGCCGTCACTCGATGGCTTCGAAGAACCGGTCGGCGCGCCAGGTCCAGAAGTAGACCATGCGCTGCCCGGCGGACGAGAAGATCACGCGGTCCGCGCGGCCCAGAAGGTTCTCCATGGGCACGAAGCCGACACCGCCGATCGACTGCGGAAAGCGCGAGTCGACCGAGTTGTCGCGGTTGTCGCCCATGACGAAGAAGGTGCCTTCGGGCACGACGTATTCGGGCGTGTTGTCGCCGCGGCTGCCGTCGTCGATGTTCAGGATCGAATGCGTCACGCCGCCGGGAAGCGTCTCGATCGCGCGCTCCTTGATGCAGTCGGCGCCTTCACCGACCGGCGCATTCGAGCAGCGCGGCAGGTGCCCCACCGGACCCTGGCGCTCGTAGGCCTCGACGAAGGGCTCCTGCGGCGTCACCTGCGCGGCCACCCCGTTGAGGTACAGCACGCCCTCCCGCACCTGCACCCGGTCGCCGGGCAGGCCGATCACGCGCTTGATGAAGTCCTGACCGTTCACCGGGTGGCGGAACACGACCACGTCGCCGCGCTCGGGCTCCGAACCGAAGATGCGGCCCGAGAAGGGGCACATCGAGAAGGGGCAGGAATGCTGCGAGTAGCCGTAGGCCATCTTGTTGACGAACAGGAAATCCCCGATCAGGAGCGTGTCCTTCATCGAGCCCGACGGAATCCAGAACGGCTGGAAGAAGAGGGTGCGGAAGACGCCCGCGATCAAGAGCGCGTAGACCACGGTCTTGACCGTTTCCCACACGCCGTCCTTCTTGGCCTTCGCTGCCATCGCGGTCCCGCCTTCGTTGCCTGCCCTTGCGTGCCGGTCCCGGCGCGCGCCCGGGGTTCATGGGCCGGGGCGTTCCATGTGTCAAGCGACGCTCAGGTCAGCCGGCGGGACGGGGCCCCTCCGGCATCGGGGCGCTCCGCGGCCTCCTCGTCGGGCGAGGCCTCGATCACGACGAAGGCCTGCGCCCAGGGGTGGTCGTCGGTCAGGCTGACGTGGATCGTGGCCGTGAAGCCCTCGGGCGTCATCTCGGCCAACCGTTCGCGGGCCCAGCCGGTCACCTCCATGACGGGCTGGCCGGTCGGCAGGTTCGTCACCGCCATGTCCTTCCAGGCGATTCCCATCCGCAGGCCCGTGCCCAGCGCCTTTGAGCACGCCTCCTTCGCGGCCCAGCGCTTCGCGTAGGTCGCGGCAGGGTCCTTCATGCGCTCGGCGCGCCTGCGCTCGGTGTCGGTGAAGACGCGCGCGCGGAAGCGGTCTCCGAAACGGTCGAGCGCGCTCCGGATCCGCTCGATGTTGGCGAGGTCCGTCCCGATTCCGAGAATCATCGTGGCCGCGCCCCGCCTGCCGCGCCGCCGCCCGCGGTCCCGGTCACGGCGCGGGGGGCGCGCATACGGGTGGTGGCAGGCGGAAGGGCCGCTGAGGTCGCTTCGCGGGGGGCGGCGTCGGGATTGCGCAAGAAAGCCTCCGGGTCTGGCGGCGGGCAGCCGTTCGCCCCCGCCATGCTCCATTTGACGAGCGATCGCAACGCCGTGCCAGCGGACGAGATGCCTCAGGTCCGCGCGGCGTCCATGGCGCGGCGCATCGTGCCGATGGCCTCGGGCAGCCCCACGAACAGCGCCTCGCCCATAAGGAAATGCCCGATGTTGAGCTCGGCCACCTCCGGCAGCGCGGCGATCGGGCCGACCGTGTCGTAGGTCAGGCCGTGCCCCATGTGCACCTCGAGGCCGAGATCGGCGGCGCGGCGCGCGCCGTCGATCAGGCGCTCGAGCTCGCGGGCGCGCCCCTCGAGATCGCCCTCGGCGTGAAGGTCGCAATAGGCGCCGGTATGCAGTTCGATCACCGGCGCTCCGACGCGGTGCGCGGCGCCGATCTGCGCGGGATCGGCGGCGATGAACAGGGACACGCGGATACCGGCATCGCGAAGCGGGGCGACGAACTGCGCGAGGCGCGCCTCGTCCCCCGCCACGTCGAGGCCGCCCTCGGTCGTGCGTTCCTCGCGCCGCTCGGGCACGATGCAGGCCGCGTGCGGCATCCGGCCCAGCGCGATCCCCTGCATCTCGTCGGTCGCCGCCATCTCGAAGTTCAGCGGGATCGAGATCGCGGCCATGATCGCCTCGACGTCGGCGTCGCGGATGTGGCGGCGGTCCTCGCGCAGGTGCGCGGTGATGCCGTCGGCGCCCGCGGCTTCGGCCACCTGCGCGGCGCGGACGGGATCGGGCAATGTGCCGCCCCGCGCGTTCCGCAGCGTCGCCACATGGTCGATGTTCACCCCGAGCCTGAGCCTGTCAGCCATTGCCGTCTCCGATGCCGTCCGTGTTCAGTCTGCCGCGCCCGCCTGCCGGCGCAGCTTGTCCATCTTCTTGCGAAGCCTGGCCGCGCGCCGTTTCTGGTAGGCGCGGATCACCGGGACGCTGAGGGCGTAGCACACCATCCCGCACAGGATGCCGGGCACGATGCCGCCCACCAGCCACGGCAGGAACACGTCCCGGTGGAAGATGGCAAGCTCGTGCCAGTCCGCCCTCTCGGGCGTGAAGACCGCGAGAAGGTTGTGCCACAGGTCGCCCGCGGCGCCCGAGAACTTCATGAAGACCGATTCGTCCACCTCGCCGCGCGGCGAGGTCCCCATGATGAAATGCCCCGTCTGCAACGAGATGACGGCGATCGGGACGTAGGTCAGCGGGTTGCCGATGAAGGTCGCCAGCAGCGCTGCGAGGATCGAGCCGCGCATGATCTTCGCCAGCAGCGCGGCCGCGAAGAAGTGCAGGCCGAACAGCGGCGAGAACACCACGAAAGCGCCCGCGAAAATGCCGCGCGCGATCTGTTCGGGCGTGCCGGGAAGCCGGCGCAGGCGGTACTGGACATACTGGAAGGCGCGCGCCCACCCCCCCCGAGGCCAGAGGGCCTGGGCGACGATCTGCAACCAAGGTCGTTGGTCCCTTCGCTTGAAGACCACCGCCAGCCCTTCCAACTTGGCGCTCCCCGCCGGCAAGGGTTTCCCCATGGCTCATGCGACGCGGCTGCCGTCACTCCGGTCCCGTCAGGGGCGCCGGTCCAGGTTGCGGAACCGCTGCACGGCGGCGACGTCGCTGTCGGCTTCGACAGCCATCACCACGGCATGAAGATGTTCCGCATCGCGCACGTCCACGTCGATCAGAAGCCTGTAGAAATCCGGCTTCCGGTCCATGAAGTGCAGGTCCGAGATATTGGCGTTCTGCTCGCCGATCAATGTGCAGATTCGACCCAACACGCCCTTTTCGTTCGACATGGTGACGTCGATCGTCACGTTGTGGACCGGCGCGTGGCGCCCCTCGGTCCAATGCAGGTCGATCCAGCGCTCGGGCGTGGCGTCGTAGGCGGCGAGCGCCTCGCAGTCGATCGCGTGCACGATAGGCCCCTTGCCGGGGTAGGTGATGCCGACGATCCGCTCGCCGGGGACCGCCTGGCAGCATTGCGCGCGCCGCGTCACCGCGCCGGGCGGCAGGCCGATCACCGCGCGGCGGGAATCGACCTCGCCATGGTCGCGGCCCTGGGCAAGCTCGGGATAGAGCGCGGCGACCACCGCCCGCGCGGACAGTTCCGCCGAGCCGATCCGCGCGAGGACTTCCTCGCCGTTCTCGAGGTTGAGCATCTTGGCCGCCGTCGCCAGCGCCTTGTCGGTCGCCTTCTTGCCGAGATGCTCGAAGGCCACCCGCGCAAGCTCCCGGCCGAGCCTGATGTAGCGCTCGCGGTCGACCTCGCGCAGGTTGCGCCGGATCGCGGCCTTGGCGCGGCCGGTCACGGCGATGTCCAGCCATGTCGCCTGAGGCGTCTGCCCCTCGGCGGTCAGGATCTCGACCGACTGGCCGTTCTTGAGCCGTGTCCAGAGCGGCACGCGTAACCCGTCCAGCCGCGCGCCGACGCAGGAATGGCCGATACGGGTATGGATCGAATAGGCGAAGTCGATGGGCGTCGCACCCTTGGGCAGCTTCACCACGTCACCCTTCGGCGTGAAGCAGAACACCTGGTCGGAATACATCTCGAGCTTCACATGCTCGAGGAACTCGTCGTGATCCTCGGCATTCTCGAAGCGTTCCGTAAGGCTTTCCAGCCACTTGGCCGGATCGACGGCAAAGGGGTTCTGGGTGCGCACGCCGTCGCGGTAGGCCCAGTGCGCGGCGACGCCGGCCTCGGCGACCTCGTGCATCTGGCGCGTGCGGATCTGAACCTCCACCTGCTTGCCGTCGCGGCCCGAGACCGTCGTGTGAATCGAGCGGTAGCCGTTCGATTTCGGCTGGCTGATGTAGTCCTTGAAACGGCCTGGCACGGCGCGCCAGCGCTGGTGGATCGCGCCGAGGACGCGGTAGCAGTCGTCCTCGCTCTCGGTGATGACGCGGAAGCCGTAGATGTCCGAAAGCCTCGAGAACGAAAGCTGCTTCTCCTGCATCTTGCGCCAGATCGAGAACGGCTTCTTGGCCCGGCCGAAGACGTCGGCCTTCACGCCGTGCTTCTCCAGCACGGTCTCGATATCCTCGGTGATCTTCGGGATGACGTCGCCCGTCTCGCGCTGCAGCGTGATGAAACGGCGGATGATCGAGGCGCGGGCATCGGGGTTCAGGACGCGGAAGGACAGGTCCTCCAGCTCCTCGCGCATCCACTGCATCCCCATCCGCCCGGCCAGCGGCGCGTAGATGTCCATCGTTTCGTGCGCCTTCTTCGCCTGCTTCTCGGGCGGCATGTGGCGGATGGTGCGCATGTTGTGGAGACGGTCGGCAAGCTTGACGAGGATCACCCGGAGATCCTTGGACATCGCCATGAACAGCTTGCGGAAGTTTTCGGCCTGCTTGGTCTCGCGGCTGGAAAGCTCGAGGTTGGTAAGCTTGGTCACGCCGTCCACCAGCTCGGCGACGTCGCGGCCGAACTCGTCCGATATCTCGGTGTAGGTGCCCTTGGTGTCCTCGATCGTGTCGTGCAGAAGCGCGGTCATGATCGTGGCGTCGTCCAGCCGCTGCTCGGTCAGGATGGCGGCGACGGCTACGGGATGCGTGAAGTAGGGCTCGCCAGAATGACGCTTCTGCCCGTCGTGCATCCGGCGGGCATAGTCGTAGGCGCCGCGGATCAGCGCCTCGTTCGTCTTGGGGTTGTAGTTCCTGACCAGGCTCAGCAGGTCGTCGGCGTCTATCATGTCTCGGGCATCCGGAGGGGGGCGACCCCCTGTGTCGGCCGGGCGCCCGGCCGGGTCATTTCTGGGGCTGGGCTTCCATCATGGCACGCAGAAGCTGCTCGTCGTCCATCGTGTCCGCAACCGGACGATCGCGGTCGCGCTCGACCCCCTGAAGGAGGGCCATCGCGTCCTCTTCGGGTTCATCCACCTCGATCTGGGTCTGGTGGCTTTCGATCAGGCGCTCGCGGAGGTCCTCGGCGCCCTGAGTCTCATCCGCGATCTCGCGCAGCGCGACGACGGGGTTCTTGTCGTTGTCGCGGTCGACTGTCAGCGGCGACCCGGACGTGATCTCGCGTGCGCGGTGCGCAGCAAGCATCACCAGCTCGAATCGGTTCGGCACCTTGTCGACGCAGTCTTCAACGGTCACGCGGGCCATGACAGTCCTCCGGAACGGGATCGGGTATATCGAGACCGCAGCACATAAGGGTTCACGCCCGCGAAGACAAGGCCGTTCCGCCCGCATTCCAAGGCCGCGAGACGCCGGCGCGCGGGTCAGCCGGCAGGGTCCAGCGGCTCCACGCCCTCCAGCGCGGACGCGGGCAGCGCGGCGAGAATCGCCGAGACGCTGTCGCCCGTGACCGGATGGCGCCAGTCGGGGGCGACGTCGGCCAGCGGCGCGAGGACGAAGGCGCGTTCGGCAAGGCGCGGATGCGGCAGGATCAGGCGGTCGGGCGTCATCGCCGCGGCCGCGTCGCCCGACAGGCCGGACCAGCGTTCGAATTCCACACGATCGGGCAACACCTTGTCGCCGAGAGCGAGAAGATCGAGGTCCATGATCCGGGCCTCCCAGCGCAGGGACCGCTGCCGCCCGAACGCCGCCTCGATCCCGTGCAGGATGGCCAGCAGGTCCTCCGCCGCGCCGCCCCAGTCAAGCGCCGCGGCCGCGTTCACAAAGGGCGGACCGGCCCCGGGCGGGAAGGCGGGCGTCCGCCAGAGCCTGCTCCGGCGGAGCGCGGTCCGCGTCCGATCCTCCAGAAGATCCATCGCCCTCGACACCGCGGCGGCCGGCATCAGCCCCCCCGCGGGCAGGTTCGAGCCCAGCGCTACCAGCGCCAGAGAGGTGGGTTTTTCGCCTGCAGGGTATTTGTAACCTTGCACCTTTTCCCCAAACATTTAACCTTGACACAAATTCGCCGTTTTCTGCCTTGGCTCACTCCCTAGGTTTTTTTTCGCGGCGACGCCATATTGGTCATGGGATTGACGGATGTTTTACCGGGACGAAAGGCTGGCGCTGTTCATTGACGGCTCCAACCTCTACGCGGCGGCGAAGGCGCTGGCTTTCGACATCGACTACAAGCTCCTGCGCCAGGAATTCATGCAGCGTGGCAAGCTGCTTCGGGCCTTCTACTACACCGCGCTTCTGGAAAACGACGATTACTCGCCCATCCGTCCCCTCGTGGACTGGCTTCATTACAATGGCTTTTCCATGGTCACCAAGCCGGCGAAGGAGTTCACCGACTCCAGTGGCCGCCGCAAGGTGAAGGGAAACATGGACATCGAACTGACCGTCGATGCCATGGAGATGGCCCAATACGTCGATCACATCGTCCTGTTCTCGGGCGACGGCGATTTCCGGCCGCTGGTCGAGGCGTTGCAGCGCAGGGGCGTGCGCGTCTCGGTCGTGTCCACAATCCGGTCGCAGCCGCCGATGATCGCCGACGACCTGCGCCGCCAGGCCGACAACTTCATCGAGCTCGACGACCTCAGGGACGTGATCGGCCGCCCCCCGCGCGAACCCCGGACGGAGCGCGTTCGCGACGACGCCTCGGTCGAGGACTGACGCGGCCCCCGGCGCGGACGTCACAGCCGCCGGAACACCGAGACCTGAAACTTCTGCTCCCTGCCCATCGGGGTGACGTGGACGTGCCGTTCGGACGCCACGGGCAGAAAGGGCAACCTGTCGGCGATCTCGAGGGACAAGGCCTCGGGGGAATAGCGCGCGACCGGCAGCCCCGAGCACGTCTCGGGCCCATCCTCGGCGAAGGTGGCGAGGATCGCGTGCCCGCCCGTCTCGAGAGCCTGCTTCATCCTCGACAGGTAGTCCGCGCGCGCGCCCGGATCGGTGAGGAAGTGGAACACCGCCCTGTCATGCCAGAGCGCGTAGGCCCTGTCGGGCTGCCAGCGGGTGACGTCGGCCTCGATCCAGCGGACGCGGTCCGCGGCCTCGGCGAGCCGCTTGCGGGAGATGGCGAGGGCCTCGCCCGACACGTCGAGCACGGTCGCGCGGCCGTAGCCCCGCGCCAGAAGGCCGTCGACAAGGCGCGAGGCGCCGCCGCCGACGTCGATGACCTCCTGCTCGGGCGCGGCGAACCGCGTGACCAGCCGAAGCGACACTTCGGGCGTCGCCTCGAACCACGTCAGGGCCTGCTCGTCACGGACGGCGTAGACGGCGTCCCAATGCGGCTTGCCGCCTGTCACCCCCCGCCCTCCATGGCCGCGCGCGCGTTCACCTGATTGTGGATGTCGATGACCTCCTCGGGCCATGTCGACTTGATGTAGCTCAGGACCGCCACGATCTCGTCCTCGCTCAGGCGGTCGCCGAATCCCATCATGTCGCTTTCGTAGTCGCCGCCCACCATTGCCGCCGTGCCTTGCGCGGTGATTGCGATCAGTAGGGCGTCGGGATGGTGCCAGGTGTGCCCGGTCTCGTCATGGGGCGGGGCCGGCAGACGGCCGTTGCCCATCCGCACCTGCCAGTCCGCCTGCCCCTCGAGGTCGGCGCCATGGCAGTCGGCGCATTCCGCGGCGTAGATCCCGGCGCCGAGGGTCACGGTCTGCTCGTCCTGCCAGCGCAGGATCTGCCCCGGCAGCCGGTCCTGCGCTTCCGCCTGCCAGACCCAGACGCCAAGTCCGCCCGCGGCCAGCACCGCGGCACCGGCGATGATCTTCTTGCTTCTCGTCATCAAGTGTTCCCAGCTCTGTTTCCCGCATCCACATCGCACCTTCCCCCTGCTGGAACGCAAGAGGCGGACTGGACGCATCGTCGCGAAGGCCTTACGTCTCGTGTCACGCCGAACGGACACTTCAGCACCCGAGCGCCGCCCATGACCAAGCCGCCCCTGACCATCCATCTGGCCGCACCGCGCGGATTCTGCGCCGGCGTGGACCGCGCGATCAAGATCGTGGAGATGGCGCTCGAGAAATGGGGCGCTCCGGTCTACGTGCGTCACGAGATCGTGCACAACAAGTTCGTGGTCGACGATCTGAGGGCCAAGGGCGCCGTCTTCGTCGAGGAGCTGGACGAATGCCCGGTGGACCGTCCGGTCATCTTCTCGGCGCACGGTGTGCCGAGGGCCGTCCCGGCCGAAGCCGCGCGGCGCGAGATGGTCTATGTGGACGCCACCTGCCCGCTGGTGTCCAAGGTCCATATCGAGGCCGCCCGGCATCACGAGAACGGCCTGCAGTTGATAATGATCGGCCACGCGGGCCATCCCGAGACCATCGGCACGATGGGTCAGCTGCCCGAGGGCGAGGTCCTGCTGGTCGAAACCGTCGAGGACGTCGCGACGGTCGAGGTGCGCGACCCCGACAGGCTTGCCTTCGTGACCCAGACGACCCTCAGCGTGGACGACACCGCCGATGTCGTCGCCGCACTGAAGGCGCGTTTCCCCACGATCGTTGGCCCCCACAAGGAAGACATCTGCTACGCGACCACGAACCGGCAGGAAGCGGTCAAGGCGATGGCGCCCAAGGCCGACGCGATGCTGGTGGTCGGCGCGCCGAACTCGTCCAATTCGCGGCGGCTCGTGGAAGTGGGCGCGCGCGCCGGATGCGCCTATGCCCAGCTAGTGCAACGCGCCTCCGACATCGACTGGCGCGCGCTTCAGGGCATCGCCTCTCTCGGGATCACGGCGGGCGCGAGCGCGCCGGAGCTTCTGGTGAACGAGGTGATCGACGCCTTCCGCGACCGCTACGACGTGACCGTGGAACTTGTCGAGACCGCGAAGGAAAACGTGGAGTTCAAGGTCCCGCGCGTCCTGCGCGTGCCCGCCTGACCCCCGGGCGGCCCGGGCGCCTCGTCGCGCCGGGGGACCGCAGGACGCCGCATCACGCGCCAGACGGGACCGATCGCCTTTCCGCGGGCCGTGCCCGCCGCCTGCCGGAGACCGCGAGCATGCCAAGCCTTCAATTCCTGCTGACGGCCTTCGTCGTGGTGATCGCGCCGGGGACTGGCGTGGTCTACACGCTCGCCATCGGCCTTGGGCGCGGGCGCAGGGCGTCGGTCTGGGCCGCGCTGGGATGCACCCTGGGGATCGTCCCGCATCTTCTGGCCGCCACGCTGGGCCTCGCGGCCGTCCTTCACGCGTCGGCCGTCGCGTTCAACGTCGTGAAATTCGCCGGCGTGGCCTACCTTCTCTGGCTCGCCTGGAGCGCGCTGCAGGGCGGCGGCGCGATGCGGGTGGAGCCAAGGCGCGAGGACGAGGCGGGCTGGGTCACGGCGCGGCGCGGCGCGCTGATCAACATCCTGAACCCCAAGCTTTCGATCTTTTTCCTGTCGCTCCTGACGCCGTTCCTGTCGGGCGAGCCCGCCACCGTGACGCGCGAGACGCTGTTGCTGGGCGGCGTCTTCATGGCGATGACCTTCGCCGTCTTCGTCCTCTACGGTCTTTTCGCCGCCACGGCGCGCGACTGGCTTCTGGCCAGCGACCGGGCCATGCGCTGGCTGAACCGGGGATTCGCCGCGGCCTTCGCGGCGCTGGCCGGGCGGCTCGCGCTGGAACGCGCCTGAGGGGGCCTTGCCGCCCCGCGCGCGCCGGGGCAGACAGGGGCCATGACACGCATTCCCGCAGCCCCGCTTCTGCTTGGCCTTGCCGGCCTGATCCCGTTCCTGTGGGGCGCGGCGACGTCCCTTTCGCCGTCGCTTGCGGCCGCGGCGTCGGGCCTCCTGCCCGGCAGGTTCATCGGCGGCGTCGTCCTGCAGATCTACGGCATGATCATCCTGTCGTTCATGGCCGGCGTGATCTGGGGCTACGGCACCCGCGCCGAGGCAGGCCGCGCGGGCCTGTTCTACGCGCTGTCGGTGCTGCCGCCGATCTGGGCCTTCTTCGCCGCCAGCGGCGCGACGGGCCCCTCCCTCGCCGCGCTGATCGCGGGGTTCGTGGCGCTGCTGTCGATCGATCTGACCGCCGTGCGCGCGGGCCTTGCCCCGGCGTGGTGGATGTCGCTTCGCCTGCTGCTGACGGCGGTGGTGGCGATCTGCCTGGCGCTGGGCTTCGTGGGGGCGTGATGGGGGCCAGGTTTCATGCGGCAAGGACACGCGGCGCCCGTCCCGGCCGGGACGCAAGGCGCGCAGGCGGCGTCGATGCCCTCATCGCGACGGCGTGCCGTCATGCCTGAGCTCTTCGCATTCACGGACGGGGCCTGTTCGGGCAATCCTGGCCCCGGCGGCTGGGGCGCCCTGCTTCAGGCAAAGGACGGCGACACCGTCCTGAAGGAGCGCGAGCTGAAGGGCGGTGAGGCCGCGACCACCAACAACCGGATGGAGCTTCTGGCAGCCATCGGGGCGCTCGAGGCGCTGGAACGACCGTCGCGCATCACCGTCGTCACCGACAGCGCCTATGTGAAGGGCGGTATCACCGCGTGGCTTCACAGCTGGAAACGCAACGGCTGGAAGACGATGGCGAAGAAACCCGTCAAGAACGAGGACCTGTGGCGCAGGCTCGACGAGGCGGCGGCGCGCCATGACGTGACGTGGGAGTGGGTCAAGGGCCATGCCGGCCACCCCGAGAACGAGCGCGCCGACGCGCTCGCCCGCGAGGGGATGAAACCGTTCAAATGACAGCCTCCCTCGCCCTCGACTACGCGGCGGCATTCGTCTTCGCCCTGACCGGCGCGCTGGCCGCGTCGCGCGCGCAGCTCGACATCATCGGCTTCTTCTTCCTCGCGGGGCTGACCGCGGTTGGCGGGGGCACCCTGCGCGACCTGTTCCTCGGGCGCGAAACTGTCTTCTGGGTCGCGGACCCAACGCCGCTCGCCATCGCCTGCACCGCGGCATTGATCGTGTTCTTCACCGCGCATCTGCTTGAAAGCCGGCTGAAGGTTCTTGTCTGGCTGGACGCGGTGGCCCTCGCAATCGCCGTCGCGGCGGGGGTGAGCGTGGCGGCCGAGCTTGGCCAGTTGGCCCCCATCGTGCTGGTCATGGGCGTCGTCACGGGCACCTTCGGTGGGCTGATGCGCGACGTCGTGGCCAACGAGGTGCCGCTGGTCCTGAAGCAGGGCGAGCTTTACGTCACCGCGGCGCTTGCGGGGGCGGGGGCCGCGGTCGCCGCACCGCTCCTGAGCGGGGCGGACGTGGCGCCTGTCCTCGCCTGCATCGCCGTGACCTTCGCGCTGCGGGCGGGATCGCTCGCCTTCGGATGGCGCCTGCCGGTCTACCGGGCGCGGCCGCCGCGCAGCTGACGCCTCAGTCGAAGGTCCCCGTGACCCGGCCGAGCAGCATGAAGGCGCGCGCGGTCCGCGTGTCGGCGAGGCGCGCGATCTCCTCGTCCGAGGCGTGCTTCTCGAACTCCATGAAGGTCCGGTCGAAGTGGCGCAGGAAATGGTGCGCCGCGTCGCGGAACACCGGGTCCTTCTTCATCCGCCCCGCCGCCAGCACCAGCGAGGACCGGTCGTAGACCCCGCCAAGGGCCGCCACCGCGCGGCCGCGCTCGCCCAGCGCGAACCGCCGCCAGACCTCTGGCCGGGCGCGGTCGGGGCTGAGGTCGTCCATGTAGATCCCGTCCTGCGACAGAAGCGTAAGGACATCCTGGCTGGCGCGCACCAGCCGCTCCGTCGAGGGATCCTCGAGCGCGCGGCGCAGGGTGCGGAAGCCGTCCTTGTCGTGCTCGTTCTCGGGGAAGTTCATTGCCTTGATGAAGTCGGCGACCGAGATCGGCTCGCGCTGTTCGGGCGCTGCGAAGGCGAGCGTGGCCTGCGGCACCTCTGGATCGGGCGCGGTGACCACGACCGCCGCGCGCGTCTCGGGCGGGGCGAGCGCCCGCAGCGAGGTGAAGGTCGCGGGCTGCCCGTCCTCCTCGGTCGCGACCTGGGCCGCCACGAGGTCCTCGAGCCTGCGCATAAGGTCTGGCTTGAGGTCCAGCGTCGCGGTCTGCTGCTGCTCGACGAAGGCCACGCGCATCGCGTCCACCGACGCCTGAAGCCGCGCCGCCTCCTGCCGGAGCGCGCGCGCGGTCCGCGCGGCCACGGCGGCAACCCAGATCAGGGCCACGGGCAGGAGGACCGCCAGCACGGCGAGGATCGCGCGCGCGAACCCGCCCGTGCCGCCGCCGTCCTCCCCGAAGCCGAAGGCGATCACGGTCACGAGCCAGACCACGGTCAGCGCCGCGGCCACGATCTCGATCGTGGTCACGCGAGGCTCGGGCGCCGTCCGCGCGTAAAGGCCAAGCTCGAGCGGCGAGGGCTTGCGGTCTTCGGGCATCGGCGGCGGGGCCTTCCGTCCTTGAGGCGCGGCAGAGCGGGCTCAGACGTAGGAGATGCTGACGATCTCGTAGTCCTTCGCGCCGCCGGGCGTGCGCACCTCGACGCTATCGCCCTCCTCCTTGCCGATCAAGGCGCGGGCCAGCGGCGAGTTGATGTTCAGCCTGCCAGCCTCGATGTTGGCCTCGGCCTCGCCGACGATCTGGAACGTCTTCTCGGCGTCGTCTTCGTCCACCAGCACGACCGTCGCGCCGAACTTGATCGGGCCCGACAGCGTCTTGGGATCGATGACGTGCGCGAGGCCGATCATGCCCTCGAGCTCCTTGATGCGGCCCTCGATGAAGGACTGCTTCTCCTTGGCGGAATGATACTCGGCGTTCTCGGACAGGTCGCCATGCTCGCGCGCCTCCGAGATCGCCCGGATGATGGCCGGCCGCTCGACGGACTTGAGCGTCTTCAACTCCTCGTTCAGGGCCTTGTGGCCCGCGGGGGTCATCGGGATCTTTTCCATGTCAGCCTGTCGTAAAAAAGGACACGACCGCGCGAGCGCGGCCTTGAGACGCAGACGGTAAGCACGAAATCGGGCCGGTTCAACCGGCTTTGGGCAGCCTTGCGAAAAAGGTGGCGGACCGGGCCTCGTCCGCCTGTCCCGGCAGCACGGCGGCCGGCGTCGCGCCCATGCGGGTCGGGGCCTCGGGTTCGCCGTCCACGCCACAGGCGGAAAGCACGGCAACCGTGGCCAGCGCCGTGATCCCGCGTGCGAGCCGTGCCGCGCCTGATGCGTCCGTCGTCATGCCAGCTTCTCCTTCCAGCGGGCGATCTGGGCCCGCACCTGTTCGGGCGCCGTGCCTCCGTAGGAGGTGCGCGACGCGACCGAGTTCCGCACGCCGAGCACGTCGAAGACACCCCCGGTGATCCGCGGCTCGACCGACGCCATGTCCTCGAGCGTGAGGTCCGGCAGGTCGCAGCCGCGCTTTTCGGCCATGGCGACCAACGTTCCGGTCACATGATGCGCGTCGCGGAACGGCATGTCCAGTTCGCGCACCAGCCAGTCGGCGAGGTCGGTCGCGGTGGAAAAGCCCGACGCGGCCGCCGCCTCGAGGGCGGGCACGTTGGCCTGCATGTCACGGATCATCCCCTCCATCGCGGCCAGCGCGAGCATGAGGTTGTCGGCGGCGTCGAAGACCTGTTCCTTGTCCTCCTGCATGTCCTTCGAATAGGCGAGCGGCAGGCCCTTCATCACCGTCATCAGCGCCACGTTCGCCCCGAAGATGCGCCCGATCTTGGCACGGATCAGCTCGGCCGCGTCGGGGTTCTTCTTCTGCGGCATGATCGAGGAGCCGGTGGAAAACCGGTCCGACAGCGCCACGAAACGGAACTGCGCCGAGGTCCAGATCACCAGCTCTTCCGCGATCCGCGACAGGTGCATCGCGCAGATCGAGGCGGCGGCGAGGAACTCCAGCGCGAAGTCTCGGTCCGAAACGGCATCGAGCGAATTGGCGCAAGGCCGGTCGAACCCGAGCGCCTGCGCCGTCATCTCCCGGTCGATGGGAAAGGACGTGCCCGCCAGCGCAGCGGCGCCCAGCGGGCTTTCGTTCATCCGAGCCCGCGCGTCGCGGAAGCGCGCGGCGTCGCGCCCGAACATCTCGACATAGGCCATCATGTGGTGGCCCCACGTCACAGGCTGCGCCGTCTGGAGATGCGTGAAGCCCGGCATGACCCAGTCGGCCCCGGCCTCGGCCTGCGAAAGAAGCGCGCGCTGAAGCGCCTCCAGACCGGTCACGGCCGCATCGGTCTGCCCGCGCACCCAGAGGCGGAAGTCCGTCGCGACCTGATCGTTGCGCGAGCGCGCGGTGTGCAGCCGTCCGGCAGGCTCACCCACGATCTCCTTCAGGCGTGCCTCGACGTTCATGTGGATGTCTTCCAGCGCCGAGGAATAGACGAAGCGTTCCTCCTCGATCTCTGACAACACCGTGAGAAGCCCTTCCCGGATGGCCTCGGCATCGTTATTCGTGAGGATGCCCGTGGCCGCCAGCATGGCGGCATGGGCGCGGGAGCCCTCGATATCCTGGCGCGCCATGCGGCGGTCGAACCCGATCGAGGCGTTGATCGCCTCCATGATCGCGTCCGGTCCGGCGGCGAAGCGCCCGCCCCACATCGTGTTGGAACCCGTTTCGGTCATGTCGCGCTGCCTTTCGGAGGAAAATCGATGGTCCGCATGGTGTTGGCGTCCGTCCTCTACCTCGCGCTCGCAACCGGTGCAAATGCGCAGGATCTCGACGGCCTTCTGACCGGCGAGATGCGCGGTCTCGTGATCCACGCGGAACCCCGCCCCGCCTCGGACCTGCCGTTTCTGCGGGTGGACGGGGACGAAGGCTCACTTGCCGATTATCGCGGGCGGATGGTGCTGCTGAACTTCTGGGCCACATGGTGCGCGCCCTGCCGCGAGGAAATGCCGTCGCTTCAGAACCTGCAGGCGCGGCTGGGCGGCGAGGATTTCTCGGTCGTCACGCTCGCCACGGGGTTCAACCAGCCCCAGGCGATCCAGCGCTTCTTCGAGGAGACGGGCGTCAGCGACCTTCAGCAATACCGCGACATCAACCAGCAGATCGCGCGCGAGATGGGGGTCTTCGGCCTTCCGATCACCGTCATCCTCGACCCTGAGGGACGGGAAATCGCGCGCCTTCGCGGCGACGCGCACTGGGACAGCCCCGAGGCCGTGGCGGTGATCGAGGCCCTGCTCGCGGGGTCCTGAGGCGCCTCAGGCCATCGCCGCGACCTCGGCGTGGCGCGGACAGGCGACGAGATGGTCGTTGACCACGCCGGTGGCCTCCATCCACGCGTAGACGATCGTCGGCCCGCAGAAGCGGAAGCCGGCGGCGCGAAGGTCCTTCGACATCCGCGTTGACAGGGCCGTGGACGGCGGCACCTCGGCGAGTGAGGCCCAGCGGTTCTGCAACGGCGCGCCATCGACGTAGCGCCAGACGAAGGCGGCGAAGCCCTCGCGCTCCTCGATCTTCAGGAAGGCCTGGGCGTTGCCGATCGCCGCCTCGATCTTGCCGCGGTGACGCACGATGCCGCTGTCGCCCAGAAGCCGTGCGACGTCGGCCTCGTCCCAGCGCGCGATCCGTTCGGGGTCGAAGCCTTCGAAGGCCGCGCGGAACGCCTCGCGCTTGCGCAGGATGGTGATCCACGACAGCCCGGCCTGGAACCCGTCCAGAACCAGCTTTTCCCACAGCGCGCGGCCGTCGCGCTCGGGCACGCCCCATTCGGTGTCGTGATAGGCGACATAGAGCGGGTCGGTCCCGCACCAGCCGCAGCGCTCCTCCCAGTTCCGGTCCATGCTGCCCGCCCTTTCGACAATTGGAGCAAAAAGCGTATTTTCACAGATCCTTAAAGGCTTCGCCGCCATGAAGTCCACCGATCGCGGCGGAGCGGAGGATGGTGCGTTGGACGCAACACGGCATGACGGGCATGACGGGCATGACGGGCAGGACAAGGCAGGACACCCCGAACCCGGACTGGGAAGCCCTCTCGAGGTCGCCGTGGCCGAGCGTGATCGCGGCACCCTCGCCATGGTCGAGCGGGCGCTCGCGCGGGGCGACGCGGTGCTGGCCTACCAGCCCGTCGTCCGCGCCGACGGGACGGGCGTCGCCTTCTACGAGGGTCTGATCCGTATCTTCGACGAAACGGGCCGGATCATTCCCGCGGGCGACTTCATGGCCGCGGTCGAGGAGCGGGACGTCGGCCGCCGGATCGACTGCGCCTCGCTTCTCGCGGGGCTTCGTGCTCTGCGCGACGATCCGGGCCTTCGCCTGTCGATCAACATGTCCGCGCGCTCGGTGGGCTATCCGAAATGGATGGACATCCTGCACCGCTTCGTGCGCCGCCACCCCGAGGCGATCGAACGGCTGATCCTCGAGATCACGGAAACCTCCGTCATGCAGATGCCCGAGATCGTGCAGGTCTTCATGCGGGACCTTCAGGACAAGGGCGTGACCTTCGCGCTGGACGATTTCGGCGCTGGCTACACGGCGTTCCGCCACCTCAAGCAGTTCTGCTTCGACATCCTGAAAATCGACGGCCAGTTCTCGCGCGCCGTGCACGAGGACGCCGACAACCAGGTCCTGACCGAGGCGCTGATCTCGCTCGCCCGGCACTTCGACATGCTGGTGGTCTCGGAGGCTGTCGAAACCCGCGGCGAGGCCGAATGGCTCACCCGCGCCGGCGTCGACTGCATGCAGGGCTACTACTTCGCGGCGCCGTCGCTTTCGCAGCCGCGCGTCGCCGAGGGCGACGGCGAAAGGAAGATGCGCCAGGCCTGATCACGGCCCCGCCCCGGCACGGCGTCCCGGACCCGGCAAGGGCGCCACGGGTCGCGAGCCTCCGCGCATGAGACACCCTGTCCATTGTGTCGCACCGCCTGCCCCGCGTATCACCGGGGCGAGTGCCAGCCAGCCCATTCGCCCATTGCGGGCGTGCCCCAGACGGGGCACGGATGGCAGGCAGGGATCGACAGAAGGGAAAGGGACCCAATGACCAACGTCGTCATCGCCAGCGCAGCACGCACGCCCGTCGGAAGCTTCCTCGGCTCCTTCGCGAACACGCCGGCGCACGAGCTCGGACGCATCGTCATCGAAGCCTTGGTGGAACGCGCGGGCGTGGACAAGGCCGACGTCTCGGAGACGATTCTCGGGCAGGTCCTGACCGCCGCGCAGGGCCAGAACCCGGCGCGTCAGGCGCACATCAATGCAGGCCTCCCGCAGGAAAGCGCGGCCTGGAGCATCAACCAGGTCTGCGGCTCGGGCCTGCGCGCCGTGGCGCTTGGCGCGCAGCACATCATGCTGGGCGACGCCTCGATCGTCGTCGCCGGCGGGCAGGAGAACATGTCCATGAGCCCCCACGCCGCCAACCTGCGGCAGGGCCACAAGATGGGCGACCTGAAATACATCGACACGATGATCCGCGACGGACTGTGGGACGCCTTCAACGGCTACCACATGGGCCAGACGGCCGAGAACGTCGCCGAGAAGTGGCAGATCAGCCGCGAGCAGCAGGACGAGTTCGCCGTCGCCTCGCAGAACAAGGCCGAGGCCGCGCAGAAGGAAGGCCGCTTCGCCGACGAGATCACCCCGGTCACCATCAAGACCCGCAAGGGCGACACCGTCGTCGATTCGGACGAGTACATCCGCCACGGCGCGACGATCGAGGCGATGCAGAAGCTTCGGCCCGCCTTCACCAAGGACGGCTCGGTCACCGCCGCCAACGCCAGCGGCCTGAACGACGGCGCGGCAGGCACGCTGCTGATGTCGGCGGACGAGGCCGAGAAGCGCGGCATCGAACCGCTCGCGCGCATCGCGTCCTACGCGACGGCGGGCCTCGATCCGTCGATCATGGGCGTCGGACCCATCCACGCGTCGCGCAAGGCGCTGGCGAAAGCCGGCTGGAAGGTCGAGGACCTTGACCTCGTCGAGGCGAACGAGGCCTTCGCGGCACAGGCCTGCGCCGTCAACAAGGACATGGGCTGGGATCCGGCGATCGTGAACGTGAACGGCGGGGCGATCGCCATCGGCCACCCGATCGGCGCCTCCGGGGCGCGCGTGCTCAACACGCTGCTGTTCGAGATGCAGCGCCGCGGCGCGAAGCGGGGCCTCGCCACGCTGTGCATCGGCGGCGGCATGGGCGTCGCGCTCTGCGTCGAGCGTCCCTGAGACGGCGCTTGCGGTGGGCCGTCCGGCCCGCCGCACACCCGGTGCTGCAGCGCGCGCCCGGCACACCCCGCGGATGACGTGCGGCGTGCACCGCGCATCGGCGGACAGGGCGCCACTCGGGTTCCTCGCAACGAAAGCGGCACGCGCGCCTCGCTTGACGCTCAAGGGGAAAGCTGATCTTCCTCGGGAAATAAAATTGCGCTTGGCGCGCTGAAAACGAAACAGACAGACAAGACTGACATCAAAGCGGAGGAGACAGATGGCAAGAGTAGCGCTCGTCACAGGCGGCACGCGAGGCATCGGCGAAGCGATTTCCAAGGCGCTGAAGGCCGAAGGCTACGAAGTGGCCGCGACCTACGCGGGGAACGACGAAAAGGCCGCGAAGTTCACCGAGGAAACCGGCATCAAGACCTACAAGTGGAACGTCGCCGACTACGACTCCTCGAAAGAGGGCATCGCGAAGGTCGAGGCCGATCTGGGCCCCATCGACGTGATCGTGGCGAATGCCGGCATCACCCGTGACGCCCCGTTCCACAAGATGACGCCCGAGCAGTGGCACGAGGTCATCGACACCAACCTCACCGGTGTCTTCAACACCGTGCACCCGGTCTGGCCCGGAATGCGCGAGCGCAAGTTCGGCCGCATCATCGTCATCTCGTCGATCAACGGACAGAAGGGCCAGTTTGCGCAGGTGAACTATGCCGCGACCAAGGCCGGCGATCTTGGCATCATCAAGTCCCTCGCCCAGGAGGGCGCGCGCGCGGGCATCACCGCCAACGCGGTCTGCCCGGGGTATATCGCGACCGAGATGGTGATGGCCGTGCCCGAGAAGGTGCGCGAATCGATCATCAACATGATCCCGGCAGGTCGCCTCGGCGAACCCGAGGAAATCGCGCGCTGCGTCGTGTTCCTCGCGTCGGAGGACTCGGGTTTCATCAACGGATCGACGATCTCGGCGAACGGCGCGCAGTTCTTCGTCTGAGAAACCGCGACCGGAAAAGACACGAAAGGCCGGGGCGCGCGGTGCCCCGGCCTTTTTCGCGGAAACCTGCGACGGGTCAGGCCCGCGCGGCGCGGCCGGCCGTCGCGCGGCCGAACATCCGGGCGAAGAGGCCGGCAACGTAATGCGCGCGATCTTTATGGGCGCGCGAAATGACGGCGCGCACCTTGGTATCGGCGGAATAATCGAACATGGATCAGGTCCTTTGACTGACGGGTCTGTCTCCCTTGACCTGAATATGGGTCAGCAACGCTGACATTACCAATACCCATGGTGAAACCCCGCCCTTCGCCTGTCGCAACGCTTGGAAGGGGCGGCGCACGCGACCGTCCCCTGCGGGACAGGCCGTTTCCGATCATGTCGATGTGGGGGGTGCCCTTGAGCCGAGGCCGTGTGTTGCGGGGCGCGCGCCTGCGGCCTCGGCAGTTTCAGGGCTGCGCCTCAGTGCTCGAGGCGCGAAATTTCTTCCTTGAGGCGAAGTTTTTCCTTCTTCAGCTCACGCACTGCAAGGTCGTCGATGCCAGGGCTACGCTGCGCGTCCTCCACACGTTGGGAGAGGTTCGCGTGTTTCTTCTTCAATTCCTGAAGATGGGCGCCTAGCGACATCGTGAGTCCTCCTTGGTTTGTGACGTTAGTGCATCAAGGCAACCATGGATTGCGAGTCGTGTCACGCAATTCACGCGAAAGGATATTTCAAATGCGGAATATCGCTCGCGTCAGGGCCAGGCGATCGGCATCCCGTCGCGCAGGATGCCGTTCAACTCCTTCGTGAAGCTCTCGCCATCGCTGAGATGGCTTTCGCCTTCATGTACAAGAAGTGCAGGAAGCAGGCGGAACGGGGCCCGCCCGCCCTTGCGCGCCCGAAGCAGGACGCGGCCGGCGGGACGGCCCGGACGCGATTGAAGCGGCAGGACCGAGATGGAGCCGAACCCGCCCAGAACGCCCAGCAGGTCCGGCAGGCGTTCGGCGGTCTGGATCATCGTGAGCCATCCCTTCGGCGCGAGCCGCGCAAAAGCGGCCTCGGTCCAGGCGGCAAGCGGCGTCTCCTCGCGGAGGGCGGCCTCGCGCCCGGCATCGTCGGCGGCGGTGCCGTCGCCGGGCCGGAAATACGGCGGATTGGCGATGACGTGTCCGAAGGCGCGCTGCTTCAGCTCGCGCGGGAGCGCCGCCAGATCCGCCGTCACGACATCGAGGTCCACACCGCCCTCCGTGGCGTTCCGGCGCGCGAGCTCGGCATAGGCGGCCTGCCGCTCGACGCCGGTGAGGCGCACGTCCGGCACGCGCACGCCAAGGCACAGGCTCGCCACCCCGACGCCGCACCCAAGCTCGAGCACACTGTCGCCAGCGCGCGCCGGACAGGCCGCCGCAAGAAGAACCGGGTCCGTTCCCGCGCGATAGCCGCGCCGAAGCTGCCAGGCGTGGACGCGGCCGCCCAGAAAGGCGTCGCGGGTCAGATCGTCGTGCGGCAGGGTGACACTCATTCCGACACGGGGAGGTCGTTGTCGCGAAGGACGGCGCGGGCGCGGAATGCATCGGCGCGGCGCACCAGAAGGCGGCGCGGCAAAATGCCGATCGACCCCTCGAGGGCGCTCATATGGACGTCCAACTCGAAGACCTCTATATCCTCGCCGGACAACAGGGCCGAGGCGAAGGCGATCACGGTCAGGTCGTTGCTGCGCAGCACCTCGAGCATGAACCGGCATTTAGGGGGACCGCGCCCGATTGTCGAGGCGAGGGCCGGGTGTCGAGACAGGAAGGAAAGCCGCGCCATGAGCCTCGATGAAGCCGCCACCAAGCCGCACGAACGCCTGCAGGCCGCGCTGAGCGCCGATCTCGAGGCCGTGGGCGCGCTGATCCGCGACCGGATGGCGTCGCGCCACGCGCCGCGCATCCCCGAAGTGACCGCGCACCTCGTCGATGCCGGCGGAAAGCGCATCCGCCCGATGCTGACCCTCGCCGCCGCCCGGCTTTGCGGCTACGCGGGCGAGGACCACAGGAAGCTCGCCGCGACGGTCGAGTTCATCCATACCGCGACGCTGCTGCACGACGACGTCGTGGACGAAAGCGCACGCCGCCGCGGACGGCCCACGGCCAACCTCCTGTGGGACAACAAGTCGAGCGTGCTGGTCGGCGACTACCTGTTCGCTCGGTCCTTCCAGCTGATGGTCGAGACCCGGAGCCTGCGGGTCCTAGACATCCTGTCGAACGCCGCCGCGACGATCGCCGAGGGCGAGGTGCTGCAGCTGTCCGCGGCCATGAACCTCGCCACGACCGAGGACATCTACCTGCAGGTCATCCGCGGCAAGACCGCCGCGCTGTTCGAGGCGGCCTGCGAGGTCGGCGGCGTGATCGCGGGGCAGGACGACGACGTGGTGCAGGCGCTGGCGCGTTACGGAGACGGCCTTGGCGTCGCGTTCCAGATGGCGGACGACCTGCTGGACTGGGGCGGGGCCGCGGGCGAGATCGGCAAGAATACGGGCGACGATTTCCGCGAGCGGAAACTGACGCTGCCGGTGATCCGCGCCGTCGCGCGCGCCGACGCCTCGGAACGCGCCTTCTGGGTGCGCACCATCGAGAAGGGCGACCAGCGCGATGGCGATCTGGAGCAGGCCATGGTCATCCTGCGCCGGCACGGCACGCTGGAGGAGACGCGGGCGGAAGCGCGCCGCCATGCCGCCAACGCCAAGGACGCGCTGTCGCACGTTCCGGCGCACGAGCTTACCGGGATGCTTTCGGACCTCGCCGATTATGTGGTCGCGCGCCTGACCTGACGCCGCTCAGGGCGCGTCCCGCAGCACGGGCGCCGCGGCGACCCACCAGTCCGGCCTCTCGCCGCGAAGCCGCGCGGCCGCTTCGCGCGCCTCGGCCTCCCCAGTGAAAAGCCCGAAGCAGGTGCCGCCAGACCCGCTCATCCGCGCAAGGCGGCAGCCGCCCCCGCGCGAGAGGGCTTCGAGCACGTCCGAAACCTGCGGCACGAGGCTGCAGGCGGCATCCTCCAGGTCGTTGCGCGTATCCCGAAGCCACCCGATCAGCCCTTCGGCATCGGTCCATGCGGGCACGGGCATCGGCGCGTTGTCGACGGCAGGCAGCGCCTTGAAGACGGGTCCCGTGGGCACCTCGACGCCTGGATTGACAAGGACGAGCCAGAGACCGGGCATGGGTGGCACGGGGTCCAGAACCTCGCCGATGCCCCGCATCCGTGCGGGCCTGCTGGCCAGGCAGACGGGAATGTCGGCCCCGATCGCGAGCTGGTCTGCCAGAGACGGCGCCGGCATCCCCCACAACACGGCAAGGCCGCGCATCGCGGCGCCCGCATCGGCCGAACCGCCGCCGATACCACCGGCATGAGGGAGGTGCTTGTCGAGAAGGATGGCCGCGCCACGCCCGCTTCGGAACGCGTCCGCGGCGCGCCAGACGAGGTTGCTGGCATCGGCCGGGACGCCCCGCGCACGAGGCCCGCTGACCGAGAAACGAAGCTCGGGCGCCGGCGCGATGTCGAGCCAGTCACCCGTGCCGGCGAAGACGACGAGCGAGTCGAGCAGGTGATAGCCGTCGTCGCGGCGCCCGGTGACGTGCAGCGCCAGGTTGACCTTCGCGGGCGCGAAAATCCTCACTGCGTCTCGCCCACGCCGCCTTCCTGTTCCAGCACCTGGTCGAGGCCGATCTCCAGCTTGAGGCGAATGCGCTCCGCATCCTCGTCGGCCGGTTCGAGGCTGAGCGCGCGCTCCCACTGGAAACGGGCCTCGCGCCGGCGGTCTACCATCCAGTAGACGTCGCCGAGGTGGTCGTTGATGATCGGGTCGGTCGGCAACAGCTCGACCGCGCGCTCCATCGGCTCCACCGCCTCGTCGAACCGCCCGAGGCGGTAGAAGACCCAGGCAAGCGAGTCGACGATGTAGCCGCTGTCGGGCCGCGCGGCGACGGCCTCCTCGATCATGCCGAGCGCCTCGTCGAGATTGCGGCGCTGCTCCACCAACGAATAGCCGAGGAAGTTCAGGACCTCGGGCTGGCCCGGGTTCAGGTCCAGCGCGCGGCGGAAATCGGCCTCGGCGGGCGGCCAGTCGCCGACCTCGTGATGGCAGATCGCGCGGGCGTAATACATGAACCAGTATCGCGGCTGCGACGCGTCCACGAGATCGAGCGCGGCGGTATAGCTTTCGATGGCGCTTGCGCATTGCTCGTTGCGGCGCTGCATGTCGCCCAGCGCCGCGTGAACGGAGGCGAGGTCCGGACGCTCCCGGGACAGCGCGCCCAGCGACGCGAGCGCCTCCTCGGTCGCGCCCTGCTGCTCAAGCGCCTCGGCGCGGCCCATCTGCGCCTCGACATACTGGTCGTCACCCGGCGGCACGAGCGCGTAGGTTTCGGCCGCGAGGTCATAGTGCTCGCTGTCCGCCAGAAGCAGCGCGGCAAGGATCAGCGCGTCGCTGTGCGCGGGCGAGATGCCGTGCGCCGCGCGCGCATAGATCAGCGGCAGGCTGCCGGAATTGTCGCTGCCGAAGGCCTGCGCCACGGTGAAGAACACCTCGGCGATGCCCTCCTGGGCGTTGGTCACGAAGCTGTATGGGCCCTCGGCGCCGGCGCCGATCCGGGCCTGAAGCGCCAGAAGCGCGGGGTCGGGGACGCGCTGCGTGTAGCCGTCCAGAAGGTCAAGCGCCTCGGCGCGGCGATCAAGCTGCACGAGGATCTCGGCGCGGGCCCGCACGATGCGCTCGGTCTGGCTGATGCGGCCCGCGCTTTCGCCCGAAAGGATGTCGTCGGCGGCCTCGAAATCGCCCACCGCGGCGCGGGCGAGGCCCAGATGCAGCCACGCAAGTTCGGCGAGGCCGGGCTCAGTGGTCAGCGCCATGAAGGCCTGTTCCGCGCGGTCCATGTTCCCCTCGCCCAGCGCGATCCAGCCGCGCGCGAGGTCGTCGACGAAAGGCCCGCCGCCGCGCCCGGCCTCGACGGCCTCTCGCGCTCCCTCAAGGTCGCCCGCGCGCAAGGTCTCCACGAAGGTCACGAGGCCGGCAAGCTCCTGCCCGTTGGCGTCTTCGGGAAGGTCGGCGGCGATGGCGGCCGCGGCGTCCCAGCGCCCGAGCGCGGCATTCGCGAAGATCGCGTTCGAGATGAGGATCGGGTTTCCGGGGTCGGCGCGAAGGGCGCGCTCGAAATACTCGGCGGCCTCCCTGTGATCGCCCTCGAGCGAGGCCAACCGCGCCGCGAGGTAGGCCCCGGCGAGCCCGGCGTCCTGCTGCGCCGCTGCGGGCGCGGCCGACGCCAGCAGGGCGGCAAGCGCCGCTGCGCAACCAAGTCGGCGGAAAATGGGCATCTGAACCTCCCCTTCGCTCGTGACGGACACTAGGGCGCGAGGACCCTCAGGGCAACGCGGGCAGACGGCGGCGGCGCACTTTGCCGGTCACGCTTTCGCGCGGTCCGCCGCAAGGTGCGCGCCGGAGCGTCACATATTGGGATAGTTTGGCCCATCCCCCCCCTGAGGCACGGTCCACTTGATGTTCTGCGAGGGATCCTTGATGTCGCAGGTCTTGCAGTGGACGCAGTTCTGGAAGTTGATCACGAACCGCGGATCCTTGCCCTCTTCGCGCACCACCTCGTAGACGCCGGCGGGGCAGTAGCGTTCCGCGGGCTCGGCGTATTCCGGCAGGTTGACCGCGATCGGCACGCTGTCGTCCAGAAGCTTCAGGTGCGACGGCTGGTGTTCCTCGTGGTTGGTCATCGAGAAGCTGACATTGGTCAGCCGGTCGAAGCTAAGGACGCCGTCGGGCCTGGGATAGTCGATTGGCTTGAACTTCCTGGCCTTGCCGGTCGCTTCCGCGTCGGACTTGCCGTGCTTCATGGTGCCGAAGACGGACGCGCCGAAAAGGCTGTTGGTCCACATGTCCATGCCGCCGAGGACGACACCGCCCGTGAGCCCGTATTTCGACCACAGCGGCTTGACGTTGCGCACGGGCTTGAGGTCGCGCGCGATCGGGCCGTCCTTGTGGAGGTAGTCGTCGTAGGCCACGAGCTCGTCGCCCGAACGTCCCGCGGCGATGGCGGCGTGGGCGGCCTCGGCGGCCTGCATTCCCGACAGCATCGCGTTGTGGTTGCCCTTGATGCGCGGCACGTTCACGAGGCCGACGCCGCAGCCAAGGATCGCGGCGCCGGGCGCCACGGCCTTCGGCATCGACTGCCACCCGCCCTCGGCGATGGCGCGCGCGCCATAGGCGATGCGCTTTCCACCCTTCAGAAGCTCCGCCACCATCGGGTGATGCTTGAAGCGCTGGAATTCCATGTAGGGGTATAGATACGGGTTCTCGTAGTTCAGGTGCACCACGAAGCCGACATAGACCTGGTTGTTGTCGAGGTGGTAGATGAACGATCCGCCGCCCGCGTTCTTGCCCAGCGGCCAGCCCATGGTGTGCACGACCTTGCCCGGCTTGTGCTTCGCGGGGTCGATCTCCCAGATCTCCTTCATGCCGAGGCCGAACTTCTGCGGGTCGCGACCCGCCTGAAGATCGTATTTCGCCATGACTTCCTTGGTCAGCGAACCGCGCACGCCCTCGCCGAGGAAGACATACTTGCCGTGAAGCTCCATGCCCGGCTCGTAGCCGTCGCCCGGCGTGCCGTCGGGGTTCAGGCCGAATTCGCCCGCGACCACGCCCTTCACCTCGCCGTTCTCGCCATAGACGATCTCGGAGCAGGACATGCCGGGGAAGACTTCGACGCCAAGCTCCTCGGCCTGCCCGGCCATCCAGCGGCAGACGTTGCCCATCGAGACGATGTAGTTGCCGTGGTTGTTCATCAGCCCTGGCATCACCCAGTTGGGGATGCGCACGCCACCGCCCTCGCCGAGGACGTAGAAGCGATCCTCGCGCACCGGAACGTCGATGGGCGCGCCCTTCTGCTTCCAGTCGGGGATCAGAAGGTCCAGGCCCACGGGATCCAGCACGGCGCCCGACAGGATGTGCGCGCCGACCTCCGATCCCTTCTCGAGGACGACGACGCTCAGGTCGGGGTCGAGCTGCTTCAGGCGGATCGCCGCCGACAGGCCCGCGGGCCCCGCGCCGACGATGACCACGTCGTATTCCATGCTTTCGCGTTCGATCTCGGACATGCCGTTCCTCCAGCTTTCGCTCCGCAGGACAAGCCCTGCGGATCGCCGCGATGGCGTGACGCGCAACAAAGTTTCGCGTTTGCGTATTGAAGCATGGGGCGCGGGTCAATCGTGACGCGGATGCAACTTGTCGCAGAGACGCCCCGTCAAAGGGACATTTGGGAACGGCTGCCGGATGCGCTAGGTCCCGCGAAGGGACGTTTTCGGAAAGGGGAAGCCCATGAGCCTGCTACGCCTGACCTACCTCGCGCTCATCATCGTCGGCACGATCCTGCCGTGGAGCTACTTCTACGCGTGGTTCTCGGAAAACGGCTGGTCGCTCGCCGCGATGATCGACGCCTGGTACGTCAACGACGCCACCAGCGGCCTCGTCTACGACCTGACCATCGCCGCGGCGGCGCTCACGATCTGGGCCGTCGTGGAGATCTTCCGCGGCAACCTGTGGTTCGTGCTGGTGATCCCGGCGACGTTCGGGATCGGGGTCAGCTGCGGCCTGCCGCTTGCGCTCTATCTCAAGGCCAAGCCGTAGGGCGGGCCGGCGCCCGCCCCGCGGCCGGTTCCGCCTCAGGGCAGCAGGATCGTCTGGCCCGTGGTCTTCCGCGCCTCGAGCGCGCGATGCGCGGCGGCCACGTCCTGCAGCGGGAACCGCTGGTCGATGCGGACCTTCACCGCGCCCGCCGTCACCTTGCCGAACAGGTCGCGCGCCATCTCCTGGCACGTCTCGTGGTCGGCGATGTGCGTGAAGAGCGTCGGGCGCGTGATCTTCAGCGACCCCTTCTGCCCGAGGATGCCGACGCTGAACGGGGGCACCGCGCCCGAGGCGTTGCCGAACGAGATCATCATGCCGAGCGGCTTGAGCGAATCGAGCGAGCCCTCGAACGTGTCCTTGCCGACCGCGTCCATCACGACGTCGACGCCGCGTCCGTCCGTCAGCTCCTTCACGCGGGCCGCCCAGTCCTCGGTGCGGTAGTTGATGCAGTCGGTTGCGCCATGCTCCAGCGCAAGCTGGCATTTCTCGTCCGTGCCGGCGGTGCCGATCAGGCGGATGCCCTCGCTTCGGGCCCATTGGCACGCGAAGAGGCCGACACCCCCCGCGGCGGCGTGGAACAGCACCGTGTCGCCCTTGGCGATCGGTGTCGTGCGCCGGAAAAGATATTGCGTCGTCAGGCCTTTCAGCATCATCGCCGCGCCCTCCTCGAAGGAGATCGCGTCGGGAAGCGGGCAGACCTGCGCGGCGTTCATGACGCGCGCTTCGGTGTAGGCTCCGGGCGGCGCGGCGGCATAGGCGGCGCGGTCGCCCGCCTTGAGGTGCGTGACGCCCTCGCCCACCGCCTCGACCACGCCCGCCGCCTCCATGCCCAGCGCGTGAGGCATCTCAAGCGGATACATCCCCATCCTCTGGTAGACGTCGATGAAGTTCAGCCCGCAGGCCGCGTGCCGGATGCGGATCTGACCGGGACCCGGATCGCCGACCTCGCGGTCCACGATGCGGAACTTCTCGGGGCCGCCCGGTTCCTCGATGATCGCCGTTTTCGCCATGTCGTCCTCGCGCAAGATTCAGTTTCGCGCAGCCTAGCGGGCGCAGGGCTGCCGTCCAGCCTCTTTGAAATGCCGGTCTGGGGTGCTACCTGCGCGCGACGGGAATCGCGGGACCGAAGGCCTATGGACCACTTTCTTTACAGGAACGGCGTGCTCCACGCCGAGGACGTTGCGATCCCCGAGATCGCCGCGGCGGTCGGGACGCCCTTCTACGTCTATTCCTGCGCGACCCTGACCCGTCACTTCCGTCTCTTCGAGGAGGCGCTTTCGGGCCTCGACCATCTTGTCTGCTTCGCGGTGAAATCGAACTCGAACGTGGCCGTCCTGGCCCACCTGGCGTCCCTCGGGGCCGGCATGGACGTGGTGTCCGGGGGGGAATACCTGCGCGCCAGGGCCGCCGGGGTGCCGGGCGAGCGGATCGTCTTTTCGGGCGTCGGCAAGACCGCGGACGAGATGCGCATGGCGCTTGAGGGCGGCATCCGCCAGTTCAACGTCGAAAGCGAGCCCGAGCTCGAGCGCCTGTCGACAGTCGCCACGGGGCTCGGCGCGACGGCGCCGATCACCGTGCGCGTGAACCCCGATGTCGATGCCCGCACCCACGAGAAGATCGCGACGGGCAAGTCCGAGAACAAGTTCGGCATCCCGATCGCCCGCGCGCGCGAGGTCTATGCACGCGCCGCCAGCCTGCCGGGGATCGAGGTCGTGGGCATCGACGTGCATATCGGCAGCCAGCTGACGGACCTGGAGCCCTTCGAGATCGCCTATTCCAAGGTCGCCGACCTGACGCGGCAGCTTCGCGAGGACGGGCACGACATCCGCAGGCTCGACCTCGGCGGGGGCCTCGGCATCCCCTACGAGCGGTCGAACACCGCGCCCCCCCTGCCGGTGGAATACGGCGAGGTGATCCGGCGCACCGTCGGCGATCTGGGCGTGGAGGTCGAGATCGAACCGGGGCGCCTGATCTCGGGCAACGCAGGGCTGCTGGTGACGTCGGTCGTCTACGTCAAGAATGGCGACGGGCGCGACTTTCTGATCCTCGACGCGGCCATGAACGACCTGATCCGCCCCGCGATGTATGGCGCTTGGCACGACATCGTCCCGGTGGTCGAGCCCGTGCCGGGCGTCGAACAGGCGCCCTACGACATCGTGGGTCCGGTCTGCGAGACGGGCGACACCTTCGCGAAGCAGCGCCAGATGCCGCCCCTGTCCGAGGGAGACATCGTCGCCTTCCGGTCTGCCGGCGCCTATGGCGCGGTCATGGCCGGCGAATACAACACGCGCCCGCTCATCCCCGAGGTTCTGGTGAAGGAAGATCAATTCGCCGTCATCCGGGCCCGGCCATCGTTTGACGAGATCATAAAGCGCGATACTGTTCCCGAATGGGTATGAGCCCATCTCGCCCGGGCCACCGGCCCCGAAAGGGAGCATGACCGAGAAACGCTCCGCGCACCAGGCGGCCCTCGACCGCCTGATCTGGCCCCTGCGCCTCACACGCCTCGGCATGGTGGCCGAGCGCGCGGCGCGCGCCTTCTGGCCGTCGTGGTCCGTCGTCTTCGTGTTCTTCGCCGCGCTCGCCTTCGGCCTGGCGCAGGCCGTGAGCCGGCCGGTCCTGTGGGCCGTCGCCGCACTCGCGCTCGCGGTCTTCGCGTGGTGCCTGCTCGGCGGTATCAGGCGCTTCCGGCTTCCCGGCAGGCAGGACGCGCTCGAGCGGCTCGACCGGACGATGCCCGGACGTCCGATTACGGCGCTTCTGGATACCGTCGCGGTCGGCGGCTCGGACCCGGCCACGCGCTCGGTCTGGGAAGCGCACGTCGCGCGCATGGCCGCACAGGCGGCGCGCGCCCGCGCGCCCGAACCGGACCTGCGCCTGTCGTCCCGCGACCCCTTCGCGTTGCGCTACGTCGCGGCGACGGCGCTGGCGATGGCGCTTCTGTTCGGCACGCTGGACAGGGTCACGGACGTGGGCGACGCCGTCGCGTTCGGCCCCGGCGCAGCCTCTGCGTCCGGTCCCTCCTGGGAGGGCTGGGTGGAGCCGCCGATCTATACCGGGCTTCCGTCGCTTTACCTCAACGACATCAGGGACGCCGCGTTCGAGGCCCCAGAAGGCAGCCGGATCAGCCTGCGCTTCTACGGCGACCCGGCCGACATCACCGTCGAATCAGGACTGGGCGAACCGCCTCCCGGCGACGCGGGCGGCGCCGCGCGGACGCTGGTGCTGGAGCGGTCCGGCGCGCTGACCGTGCACGCCCCGTCCGGCACGCGCAGCTGGGAGATCTCGGTCCTTGCCGACGGGCCGCCCGAGGTCGCGCTGGAGGGCACGCTGGAAGGCGAGCCCCCGGGACAGATGCAGATGACATTCAGCGGCCGTGACGATTACGGCGTTGCGTCCGGCACGGCCAGCTTCCGCCTCGACCCCGGCGCCGCCGACCGCCGCTACGGCCTTGCCGTTGACCCCGAGCCGCGCGAGGCGCTGGTGCTCGACCTGCCGCTTCCCTTCCGGGGCAGCCGCGAGGACTTCACCGAAGTTCTGGTCGAGGACCTCGCCGCGCATCCCTTCGCCAACCTGCCTGTCTCGCTGACGCTGACCGTCACCGACGAGGCTGGCCAGATCGGCACCGTAAGCTACGACATACCGCGCCTTCCGGGCCGCCGCTTCTTCGACCCGATGGCCAACGCCGTCGTGGAACTGCGCCGCGACATCCTTTGGAGCCGCGGGAACGCCGGCAGGACCGCGGACCTCCTGCGCGCGCTGACGCACATCCCCGAGGGCGACCTCGACGAAGGTGTCTACCTGCAGCTTCGCAGTGCGATCCGCAGGCTTGAGTCCGGCATCGACGCGATTTCGACCGAGACCCGCGACCAGGTTGCAGAAATCCTCTGGAACGTCGCGCTGGAGCTGGAGGACGGCGACCTCGACGACGCGCTGGAGCGTCTGCGCCGCGCGCAGGAACGGCTGTCGGAGGCGATGCGCCAGGGCGCGAGCGACGAGGAGATCTCGGAGCTGATGCAGGAATTGCGCGAGGCGATGAACGACTACATGCGCCAGCTCGCGCAGAACGCCGAGCCGGGCGACGACACCGACCAGCCGGACCGGGGCGAGCGCACCGAGATGTCGATGGCCGATCTCGACGAGATGCTGCGGCGCATCGAGGAGCTGATGCAGCAGGGCCGCACGGCCGAGGCGCAGGAGATGCTGAACGCCCTGCAGCAGATGATGGAAAACATGGAGATCACGCAAGGCGAGGGCGGCGATGGCCCGCAGACGCCCGGCCAGGAAGCGATGGAAGGCCTGCAGGACACGCTGCGCGAGCAGCAGGAGCTGTCCGACGACAGTTTCCAGGATCTGCAGGAACAGTTCGGTGGTCAGCAAAGCCGCCAGCAGCAGGGTCAGCCCGGGCAGCCGGGGCAGCGTCAGGGCCAGACCGGCGACACTCCGCAACAGCCGGGACAGGGCGATCCGGGCCAGGAGCCGGGCGAGATGCCGGGACCGCCCGGCACCGAGTTCGGCGAAGGCGAGGGTGGCGAGAACGGTCAGATGTCGCTTGCCGAACGGCAGGAGGCGCTGCGCCGTCAGCTCGAGGATCAGCAGCGACGCCTTCCCGGCGCCGGGACCGAGGACGGCGACGAGGCTCTGCGCCAGCTCGACGAGGCCGGGCGCGCCATGGACGAGGCCGCCGACGCGCTCGAGAACGGCGACATCGCCGGCGCGCTGGACCTGCAGTCGGACGCGATGGAGGCGATGCGCGAGGGCATGACGTCGCTTGGGCGCGCGCTGGCGCGCGAAGAGGGCCGCGAGCCCGGTCAGGGTCAGGCCGAGGGCGAGATGCCCACCGACCGGCCGCTTCAGGACCCGCTGGGCCGGCAGGCCGGCAACGCGGGCTCCTTCGGATCGGACGAGGACATCGAGGCGCGTGAAGAGGCCTTCCGCAGGGCACGCGAGCTGCTCGACGAATTGCGCCGCCGCTCTGCCGAACAGGACCGCCCCGACGTCGAGCTGGAGTACCTGCGCCGTCTTCTCGACCAGTTCTGAAGGCGGGTGGGCCCCGGCGTCACGCGGCCGGGCCTTCCGCGCTCTAGTCTTCCGCGCTCGTCTCCCCGGCGGCGACGATCTCGCGGGCCAGATCGTCCAGCCAGAACCGCGCCCGGTCCACCTGTTCGGTAAACGCCTCGAGGGCCGGCGCCACCGCGGGAACCTGCTCGGCCAGCGGCCCCGCGTTCAGGTAGGCGTAGAACAGCCCGGCGGCGACGGCGAGCGTCACGAGGAACCCGATGCGGAAGCCGCGACGCTTGCGCGTCGCCTCGGTGGGCGCCTCGTCTTCGTGGTCTTCGTCGCGCATCTGCTGCGTGTCCGAGGCGCGCAGCGTCGAGTTTATCTCTTCGATGTCTGGCAGGAGGTCCCGGCGCGAGGCATTGGCCTGCGCGGCATTGGCCGCCCCGATCGCGAAGGCGTCCTGCGCATTGGCAAGTTCCGCGCGGCGGCGGGCCCGGCTGGTTTCCTGCGGTTCCTCGTGAAGCGGCATCTCGGACTGGGTCTCGACCGGCGCGGCCTCGGCCTCGCGCAGACGAGCCTCGCGCGCCGCCTCCTCCCGCAGGATGTCGCGGACCGCAGGGTCGATGGGCCGCCGTCCTGTCGGGGCCTCTTCGGGCGCCTCTTCGGCCTCCTCGTGGTCGGCGGCGTCGTTCGAGGGCACGACCCGCGTCGCGGTCTCCGTGTCGGGCGGGATCGGCGCCGCTGGCGGCCCCTCGGGCTCGAGCTCAGGTTCGGGTTCAGGCTCGGGTTCAGGCTCCGGCTGCCACGGGGTGGCCGTCTCGCCGACGTCCTCGTCCGCTTCCGCACCGCCGCGCAGGCCGTCGTCCTGCGGCATGTCCTCGGTCCCCTGTGGCGCGGAGGCCTCGTCGGCCGCCTCCGACGGCATGCCGGCTTCGGCCATGCGGCCGGGCTGGAACCACGTTGTCGAACAGTCCGAACACTGGACGTCTCGGCCCTCGGGAGGGATCATCGCGTCGTCCACTTCGTAACGTGCGCCGCAATTGGGGCATGTCAGCCGCATGAATATCCCTGTCCCCCAGCGCATACGCGCCGGGCCAAGCCGGTGGTTGATCCTGACAACGCTTGTATCAACAGGGTGATTTTATTCCAAGAGTCGCGATTCGTTCCGCCGATCTGCGCGCGGGACCGAGGCGCGATTGCAACCGTGCGCCATAAGGTGCAAGACGCTTCCCACGGCGAAACGCGCCGTAAAGGGCCAGCGAGCGAGGGGCCGCAGACGTGATCTCGATGCAGGACGCCGCGTATGGATACGGGTCCGGGCCGCTTCTTTCGGGCCTGACACTGGAGCTTGCGCCGGGGTCGTTCCACTTCCTGACCGGACCGTCCGGCGCCGGAAAGACCACTTTCCTCAAGCTCTGCTACGCCGAGCTTCTGCCCACGGCAGGACAGGTCACGCTTCTCGGCCATGACGCGGGCGCGATCACCCGCGACAGCGTCGCCGACCTCAGGGCGCGGATCGGCGTGGTGCACCAGGATTGCCAGTTCCTCGACCACCTGCCGACCGACGAGAACATCGCGCTTCCGCTTACCGTGACGGGCCGCGCGACGCCCGCGCACCGCAACGACATCGAGGAACTCGTGTCTTGGGTGGGCCTGTCGGCGCGGTCGCGCGCGCTGCCGCCCGAGCTGTCGGGGGGCGAGCGGCAGCGGGCCGCCCTCGCCCGCGCGGTGATCATGGACCCCGACGTGATCCTCGCCGACGAGCCCACGGGCAACGTGGACTGGGACATGTCGCTGAGGCTTCTGCAGCTTCTGGTGGAGCTGAACCGCATGGGAAAGACCGTGGTCATCGCCACGCATGACCTTGCGCTGATCCGCGCCGCGAAAAGCCAGGTCCAGGCGCGCGTCCTGCGCATCAAGGACGGCCACGTCGCCATTGCGGGGGCCGACCTGTGAGCGTTCTGGGCGATGCCATCGCGCTTCTGCGCGGCGACGTGCAGGCGGACCGGGTCGTGCCGCGCACGGGGCAGGCCGCGCGCCTCTCGCTTCTGACGTCGGCGGCGATGGCGTTTCTCGCGGTGTTCGCGCTGGCGCTGTCGCTGGCCTCGGGACGTCTCGCCGACCGCTGGTCATCAGCGCTGGCGCAGTCCTCGACGATCCGCATTTCCGCGCCCGCGGCCGAACTGGAGGCGCAGACGCGCGCCGTTCTGTCCGTCCTCGAGCAGACGCCCGGCATCGCGGCGGCGCGAACCGTGACCGACGAGGAACAGCGCGCGCTTCTGACACCGTGGTTCGGGCCTGAACTGCCGGTGGAGGACCTGCCGATCCCGCGCCTGATCGAGGTGGTCGAGACGCCCGAGGGCTACGACGCCGACGGCCTGCGGCAGCGCCTCGCCGCCGAGGCGCCCGGCGCGGTCGTGGACGACCATACGCGCTGGCGCAGGCCACTGGTCGAGGCGGCTGGCGGCCTGAGGCTTCTTGGCTGGGCGTCGCTCGCGCTGATCGCGGCGGCTACAGGCGCCATGGTCACGCTGGCCGCGCAGGCCGCCCTTTCTGCGAACGAGCAGGTGATCCGCGTCCTGCGGCTCGTCGGCGCGCGCGACGCCTACATCGCGCGCGCCTTCGTGCGCCGCTTCACGCTCAGGGCGCTGTCCGGCGCGGCGGCGGGCACGGCGGCCGGCATGATCGGCGTGGCGTTCCTGCCGCGGGCCGACGAAACCGCGTCGTTCCTGACCGGCCTCGGCTTTTCCGGGGCGGGGTGGCTGTGGCCGCTCGCGATCCCGCCGCTCGCGGCGCTCGTGGCCTTCGGCGCGACACGCGTCGCGGCCTTCCGCACGCTCAGGGGGCTGCAATGATCCAATGGCTCAGGTCGCTGGCCTTCGTGGCCCAGATGTACGCGATGATGGCGGTGATGGCGCTGTGGTTCACGCCCTGGGCCATCGTCGACCGCCGCGGCGCCTTCGCCGGGGTGCGCACCTATTGCCGCTGGGTGCGCTGGACGGCCGGCTGGATGGTCGGGCTGAAGACCGACGTGCGCGGAACGCCTCCGACGGGCGAGGTCCTCGTGGCGTCCAAGCACCAGAGCTTCCTCGACATCATCATGATCGTCTCGGTCCTGCCGCGGCCGAAGTTCATCATGAAGAAGCAGCTGAAATGGGCGCCGATCCTTGGGTGGTACGCGCTGAGGATCGGCTGCGTTCCGGTCGACCGGGGCAAGCGCGCGCAGGCGATCCAGCAGATGAAGGCGGGCGTGAAGGCCGGCGTGCAGGAGCCGGGGCAACTGATCATCTATCCGCAGGGGACCCGCGTCGCGCCCGGCGTGAAGGCGTCCTACAAGATCGGCACCGCGATCCTCTACGAGCAGACCGGACAGCCCTGCGTCCCGGCCGCGACGAACGTGGGCGTGTTCTGGCCGCGCACCGGCATCTACCGCAAGCCCGGTGTCGCCGTGGTGGAGTTCCTCGACCCGATCGAGCCCGGCCGCACGACGACGGACTTCATGCAGGACCTCGAGGCCCGGATCGAGACGGCGTCCGACCGGTTGATGAAGGAGGCCGGATTCCATGCGCACGATTGACGACATCGAGACGCTGCAGGCGCTCTACGACGCGCCAGCAGTCAATTCGCTGAAGAAGGTGACGCCTCGGATCACGCCGCTTTACCGGCGCTGGATCGAGACGTCGCGCTTCTGCATCCTGACGACCGTGGGCCCCGAGGGCACGGATGCCACGCCGCGCGGCGACGACGGGCCGGTGGTGCGGATCGTGGACAAAACGACGCTGTGGCTTCCGGACTGGCGGGGCAACAACCGTCTCGACAGCCTGCGCAACATCGTGCGGGACAGCCGCGTGTCGCTTCTGTTCATGGTTCCGGGATCGAACAACGTCGTGCGCGTCAACGGCACGGCCGTCCTGACCGACGACGAGGCCGTCACGGCACAGTTCGACCAGCAAGGCAAGCACCCGCGCAGCGTCACGGTGATCACGGTCGGCGAGATGTATTTCCAGTGCGCCAAGGCGCTCATGCGCTCGGGGCTGTGGTCCCGTGACGACGCCGCCGGGTTGCCGACGGCCGGCCAGTTCGTGAAGGAGCAGGTCGCGGACTTCGACGCCGACACCTACGACACCGGCTACGAGGACTACGCCCGCCCGCGCATGTGGTAGGCCCCGCGTCGTCCCGGCAGGGTCGTCGAGGGGACCCCTCAGACCCAGCCGAAGGCCGACAGGGATACGTCGGCGTCGTGGTCGCGGCCATAGGCGACAAGGCCCAGCGACCTGATCTCGGCAGGGCGGGGCCGTGACGGCAACAGACGCCCCGACGCCGCGAAATCCGCCCAGTCGAGCGTCACGTCCCGCCACTGCGAAGACGTCTCGAACCGCGCCTGGTAGTATTGCCACGGAAGCCGGGTGCGGGTCGTGCGCAGGTGGATGAAGTAGGCCTCGCCGTTGCCCCGGACCCTGATGCGCAGGCCGCGCGCGCCATCGGGGGCGCCGTCGATCTCGGTCCGGGTCTGGATGAAGCCGCCGCGGTTGCGGGTCGAGACGTGGCCACGCAACCTGAGCGCGCCGTCTTCGAGCGTGGCCGACCCCTCCGAGACGCCACCCATGACGGTGTCCGCGAGGTAGGTCCAGCTGGCATCCGTGACCGGGATCATGTCTCGCGGCGCTCCCCGTGTTGCGTCGGGCACCCCCGTGAGGAGGAAGGCCGCGCCGCCGGCAAGGGCCGCGCGGCGCGCGATCACGCCGCGAGGCCCTTGGACCCCATGTTCAGGAACTTCCTGCGGCGCGACGCGACAAGCTTCGTTCGGTCGGCGTCCTTCAGATCGGCCAGCATCGAGCGCACGGCCTTGCCGACCTCGGAAATGGCGGCCTCGCGGTCGCGCTGCGCTCCGCCGAGCGGCTCCTTGATCACCAGGTCGCAGACGCCAAGCTTGTGCAGGTCCTGCGCGGTGAGCCTGAGCGCCTCGGCCGCCTCGCGCATCTTCTCGGCGTCCTTCCAGAGGATCGAGGCGCAGCCCTCGGGCGAGATCACCGAGTAGACCGAGTGTTCCAGCATCGCGAGACGGTCGGCGGTGGCGAAGGCAACCGCGCCGCCCGAGCCGCCCTCGCCGATGATGACCGAGATCAGCGGCACGCCGATCTGCAGGCATTTCTCGGTCGAGCGTGCGATGGCCTCGGACTGCCCGCGCTCCTCGGCGCCCTTGCCGGGATAGGCGCCGGGCGTATCGACAAGCGTCACCACCGGAAGTCCGAACCTGTCGGCAAGGTCCATCAGGCGCACGGCCTTGCGGTAGCCCTCGGGACGGGCCATGCCGAAGTTCCGCTCGATCCGGGTCCGGGTGTCATGGCCCTTCTCGTGGCCGATCACCACGACCGGCACGTCGTCGAACCGCGCCAGCCCGCCCATCACCGCATGATCGTCGGCGAAGTTCCGGTCCCCGGCCAGCGGCGTGAACTCGGTGAACAGCGCGTCGATGTAGTCCGAGCAATGCGGCCGCTGGGGATGTCGCGCCACCTGGCATTTCCGCCACGGCGACAGGTTCCGGTAGAGGTCGCGGAGCATGTCCGCCGCCTTCTTGTCGAGGGCGGAGGCCTCCTGTTCGACGTCCATTTCCTTGTTGCGCCGGGCAAGGGCACGAAGCTCTTCCGCCTTGCCCTCGATCTCGGCCAGCGGTTTCTCGAAATCGAGATAATTCGTCATCGCGTCGCGCACCCTCGCTCATCCGGCAGGCAGTATATGAAGGCGCGCGCGACGGGATGCAACTGACGCGTCGCCGCCGGCCGCCACGGCGGGCTAGCCGGCCGCGATCATCTCGGACTGCCGCACGATCACCTCGGCCTGCTTGATCGAGGCGATGTCCACGAGGCGGCCCTTGTAGACGGTCGCCCCCGCGCCGCTCGCCTTGGCCTCCTCCATCGCGGCAAGGATCTCGCGCGCCTCGCTCACGGCCTCCTCCGAGGGGGTGAAGACCTCGTTGGCGAGCGCGACCTGCCTTGGGTGGATCGCCCATTTGCCGACCATCCCCAGCGTCGCCGAGCGGCGCGCCTGCGCGCGGAACCCCTCGTCGTCGGAAAAGTCGCCGAAGGGCCCGTCGACGGGCAGGACGCCGTGGGTCCGGCAGGCCGCGACGATGGCCGCCTGCGCCCAGTGCCAGGGGTCGGAATAGTGCCGCTGGCCCGCGTGATGCATGTAGTAGTTTTCCTGCGTCCCGCCGATGCCGGTGGTCTGCATGCCCATCGAGGCCGCGAAGTCCGCCGCGCCAAGGCTCATGGCCTGCAGCCGGGACGAGGCGGCGGCGATCTCCTCGACATAGGCGATGCCCGCGGCGCTTTCGATGATGACCTCGAAGCCGATGCGCTTCTGCCGCCCCATCGCCGCCTCGATGGACGATACCAGCGCATCGACCGCATAGATGTCCGAGGCGCAGCCGACCTTGGGGATCATGATGATGTCGAGCCGTTCGGAGGCCTGCTCGAGCAGGTCCACCACGTCGCGATACCACCACGGGCTGTCGAGCCCGTTGATCCGCACGCTCAGCGTCTTGCGGCCCCAGTCGACGGCGCCGATGGCCTCGATCACGTTGGCGCGCGCCGCCGCCTTGTCGTCTGGGGCGACCGAATCCTCGAGGTCGAGGTTGATCACGTCGGCCTCGGACCCCGCCATCTTCTCGAAGATCGAGGGCCGCGAGCCGGGGCCGAAAAGCTGGCAGCGGTTCGGGCGGGCGACGGGTTGCGGCTGGATGCGGAAGCTCATGCGGATTCCTTCGCGAAAGTATGTTTCGTATTTTGCTCCCCACGGGATAGATTGCTGCGCCGGCGAACGCAAGCGCTGCATCGCGGCATCAGCGGCGGCGGTTCTTCCGTCGGCGATGCGCGACCTCGGTCGGGATCAGGATCAGGGCGGCAGACGCCCCCATGATCGCGTCGAGACCCGGCGAGCCGAAGCTCCACCCGAACATCACCCGCACCATGAAGACGACGACCACTGCGCCGAGCGCGATGAAGATCGAGGGCAGCACGCCGTTGTGGCTGAACCCCCACTTCTCGAACAGGTAGCCGACGATGCCCGCGATCATCATCGATCCGAAGAAGGCGAAGATCCCCATGTCACCCCTCCCCGATGCGCGTTCCGGCTGCGAGGCGCGCGCCGCGCAGCCAGTCCGCCGCGTCCATCGGCGGTTTTCCCTCGGGTTGGAGGCGCGTGATCTCGACGGCGCCCTCGCCCGCCGCCACCGTCAGCCCCTCCAGCACGGTTCCGGGCGCACCAACGCCCTCTGCGGCCCGCGCCCCAAGAAGCTTCACGCGCTTGCCGCCGATCAGCGTCCACGCGCCGGGAAAGGGCGACAGGCCGCGGATCGTCCGCGCGATCCCCTCCGCGGGCTGCGTCCAGTCCACGCGCGCCTCGGCCTTGTCGATCTTGTGCGCATAGGTGACGCCCTCGTCCGGCTGGGCCTCGGGGGCAAGCGCGCCCATCCGCTCCAGCGCCGCGAAGATGGCCTCCGCGCCCAGCGCGGACAGCCTGTCGTGAAGCTGACCGGCCGTTTCCTCGGCGCCGATGGCAAGCTCACGGCGCAGAAGGACGGGCCCGGTGTCGAGGCCGGCCTCCATCTGCATGATGCAAACGCCGGTCGTGTCGTCGCCGGCCATGATCGCGCGCTGGATCGGGGCCGCCCCGCGCCAGCGCGGCAGGAGGCTGGCGTGGATGTTGAGGCAGCCGAGGCGCGGCGCGTCCAGCACCGCCTGCGGCAGGATCAGGCCGTAGGCGACCACCACGCCCACGTCCGCGTCCAGCGCCGCGAATTCGGCCTGCGCCTCGGGCGGCTTCAGGCTGGCGGGGTGGCGCACAGGCAGGCCCAGCGCCTCGGCGCGGGCCTGCACGGGGCTTGGCCGCTCCTTCTTGCCGCGGCCCGCGGGCCGCGGCGGCTGGCAGTAGACGCAGGCGATCTCGTGCCCCGCCGCAACCAGCGCGTCGAGAACCGGCACCGAGAAGTCCGGCGTTCCCATGAAGACCACGCGCATCAGGCGCGTTTCCTTGCGCGGCGCAGAAGGATCTCGCGCCGCGTCCGGGACAGCCGATCGAATAACATGCGCCCCTCGAGGTGGTCGATCTGATGCTGGACGGACGTCGACCAGCCCGCCTCGAAGGTGCGCCGCACGCGGCCCCCGTCTTGGTCGGTGAAGGCGACGACGACCGGGGCCGGCCGCTCGATCCGGGCGCTGACGCCGGGCAGGTTCGGGCTCGCCTCTTCCCAGCCGAAGGTCTCCGGGCCCGCCGAAACGATCTCGGGATCGGCCATGCGCACGGCCTGCCCCCGCTCGGCGCCGCAATCGACGATGGCCAGGCGCAGCGAAACGCCGATCTGCGGCGCGGCGAGGCCGAGGCCCGGCATTGCTTCCATCGTGTCGATCATGTCGTCCCAGATCGCCCGGATCTCGTCGGTGATCGGACCCACGGGACCGGCCGGCGTCCTCAGGCGGCGGTCCGGCCAGGGCACGAAGGACCTAACCGGCATAGTCCGCCTCGAGCGATGCCCTCTGTTCAGGGGGCACGCGGTCGAAGGTCACGATGCCGTCGAGATGGTCGTATTCGTGTTGCGCGCAAATCGACGCGGCCCCCTCGAGCCGGGCCTCGCGCCACGAGCCGGCGGGCGTCTGCCAGCGCAGGACGATCCACCGCGCGCGCGGCACCTCGGCGGTCACGCCGGGAATGGACAGGCAGCCCTCGGGGCCGGTCAGGCTCTCGTCCGCGCGGTCCAGGATCTCGGGGTTGATGCAGACGAACGGGTCGGGCGCGCCGTCCTTCCACGTCACGTCCATGACGAAAAGGCGGATCGGACGGCCGACCTGCGGCGCGGCGAGGCCACGCCCCGGAGCCGCATACATCGTCTCGAGCATATCCTGCGCGAACGTCGCCACCCCGGAGGGATCGCCGACCGGTTCGCAGCGCAGCGACAGCACCGGATCGGGCCAGCGGCGGATTTCCAGAAGGCTCACGCGCGTTCCTTCTCGCGGGCGCGGTCGCGCTTCAGCTTGACCATCCTGCGGGTGATCAGCTGGCGCTTCAGCGGCGAGAGATAGTCGATGAAGAGCTTGCCGTTCAGGTGGTCGATCTCGTGCTGCACACAGGTCGCCCAGAGGCCCGCGAAGGTCTCTTCGGCAGGGTTCCCGTCGCGGTCCATCCAGCGCACCGTCACCTCGGCGGGTCGGGTCACGTCGGCGAAGTTCTCGGGGATCGACAGGCACCCTTCCTCATAGACCGACGTCTCGTCCGAGGCGGCGACGACCTCGGGGTTGAACATGGCCAGCGGTCGCGGGGTCGCCCCCTCCTCCTTTTCGCAGTCGAGCACGATCAGCCGGCTCGAGACGCCGACCTGCGGCGCGGCGAGGCCGATGCCGGGCGCGTCGTACATCGTCTCGAGCATGTCGTCGGCGAGCCGGCGCAGGCCGTCCGACAGGTCGGGAACCGCGTCCGCGACCTTTTTCAGGCGCGGGTCGGGATGGATCAGGATGGGCATCTTCATGAGCCTGATTTAGCGACAGCTCCGCCCTCCCGCAAGACGAGCGGGTGCGCGGCGCCGGCCGGGCTTGCGGCCGCCCGGCAAACCGCTACGTTCTGCCCGAAGTACACAAACGGAAAGACTGGCATGTTCGACGAGAAGCTCGAGCGGCGCGGAACCCATTGCACAAAGTGGGACCGCCTACAGGAAAATTGCGGCGTGGATCCCGACGAGGGGATCGCAATGTGGGTCGCGGACTCGGATTTTCGAACCGCCCCGCCCGTTCTGAGCGCGCTTCAGGCGATGGTCGATCACGGCGCGTTCGGCTACGGCTGCGACGACGCGGGCTACCGTACGGCGGTCGGCTGGTGGCAGCAGACACGCCACCGCTGGGCGATCGACCCCGACTGGATCGTCACGACCCAGGGCCTCGGGCACGCCATCGGCATGGTCTGCGAGACCTTCACGCAGCCCGGTGACGGCGTCTGCTTCTTCACGCCGGTCTACCACGAGTTCCGCAACAAGACACTGCGGGCCGAGCGCCGTCCCGTCGAGATTCCGCTGGCGCGCGAGGGCGATCGCTACGTCCTCGACTTCGACGCCGCCGACGCGGCCATGGACCCGTCGGTCAAGGTCCTGCTGTTCTGCGCGCCGCAGAACCCCTCGGGCCGGGTCTGGACCGCGGACGAGATGCGGGCCGTCGCCGAATTCGCGGCGCGACACGACCTGATCCTCGTCTCCGACGAGGTTCACGGCGACCTGGTGTTTCCCGGATCGCGGCATGTGCCGATGGGCGTCGCCGCGCCGGAACACTCCGACCGCCTCATCGCCATGAGCGCGTCATCCAAGACGTTCAACCTGCCGGGCCTTCGCACGGGCTACGCGATCATCCCTGACAACACCCTGCGCGCGGCCTACATGCGGCGCCTCTCGATGCTGGAATACGCGCCGGCCACCGTCGGCGTGACCGCGACGCAGGCGGCCTACAGCCCAGAGGGCGCGGCTTGGGTCGACGACCTCGTGGATTATCTGGATGGCAACCGCAGGGTCTTCGACGCGGGCATCGACGCGATTCCCGGCCTGCATTCCATGCCGCTCCAGTCGACATTCCTCGCCTGGGTGGACTTCGCCGGCACCGGCATGACGCCGGAGGAGATCGCGGCGCGCATCCGCGACGAGGCCAAGATCGGCGTGAGCCCAGGCCCGGGGTTCGGCGCTGGCGGCGAGTTGTTCAACCGCTTCAACCTCGCCACGCACCGCAGCGTCGTCGAAGAGGCCGTGGCGCGGATGCAGCAGGCGTTCTCAGACCTGCAGTGACCGGTCCAGCGCGGCGGTCAACTCGTCCGCCGCGCCCTGCCCCAGGATCCATCCCTCGACAGCGTCGCCCTCCCGCAGGAGCGCGTCGAGGCGCGCGGGCGGCAACCGCGACAGCGCCGCGGCGACGATCCTGACCTGCGCGCGGTCCGCGATCTCGCCGTCCAGCCGCCGCGCCGCGATCGCGTCGGCAAAAAGACCGGGATAGCACTCGGCAAGCACGACGGGCGTATCGGGCGGCTCGAACGGGGCGACGGACACCGCCGCGCCGAACCGGTCGCGCAACGCCTCGAGGCGGGCGATCCCGAGAAGCGCCTGCGACCCGACGGACCCCGCCCCCATCAGCTGGAAGCACGTCTTGGCGCGCGGGATCAGGGTCTCGATCCGGCGGCGCTCGGCGAAGGGGAAGGCCGTGTAGGCGGGCTTGCGGAACGGCAGGCCGGGAACCTCGCGCCCGACCGGGTGGCCCCAGAACGGCCCGGCATCGTCGAACAGCGCGTTGAGGCGCGCGGCGACGTCGAAGCGGTTGCTGCGGTTGCGGTCGTCGTCCTCGACCATCCGCGCGAGATTCGCCCAAAGACCCAGCGCCGCGTCCCCGCCCGTCAGCGCGCGCGCGAAGCCTGCCGGATAGGCGAAGGGAAAGTCGAACGCCGCAAGCACCCTGCGTCCGGCCGCAAGCTCGTCCCCGAGGAGGTCCGCAAGTCCGTGCATCGCCTCGGCGCGGGTCCGGCTGTAGAGTACCTCCTCGCGGCCGTTGCGCGCTATTCCGAGGAAGATCGCGTCCTTCGCCGGGCGCGCGGGCGACGGCACGGACCGGGCGGACCAGTCCACGACCACGACGGTGTCGAAGCGCCTCACGCCTTCAGCCTCGCTTCGGCGATCCGCAGGTCCTCGGGCGTGTTGACGTTGAAGAAGGCATCGGCGTCGTCGAACCGGACCGTCTGCGCGCCCACGGCGCGCGTCCAGTCGCGGACCTTCCGCGTGCCTTGGAACAGCGCCGCGTCCAGCGCCCCGGCCAGATCGACGGACCAGAGCCCGGTCGTCGGATGTGCGCCGTCCGCTGTTTCGGCGAAGGCCGCGCGCGCGCCCGCCGCCGCCAGCCTCCGCGCAAGGTCGTCTGGAAGGAAGGGCGTGTCCACCGCTACCGTCAGAACACGGGCGGCGCCCTGCGAGCCCGCCCATCGCATCGCGGCGAGAATTCCCGACAACGGCCCCAGACCGGGCCGCGCATCGGGCAGAAGGGGCAGGCCGAGCCGCTCCAGCCCAGGCGCCTCGGCCGCGTTCAGCGCGATGCGCGACACCTGCGGCGCAAGCCTCTCGACGACATGCGCGGCGAGCGGCCGCCCCGCAAGCGGCACCAGCGCCTTGCCGCCGCCGATGCGCCGTCCCGCACCGGCCGCGAGGATGACCGCGAGAGGTCGCGCGTCGTCCCCGTTCCCGCCATCCTCCCCCTCGCAGGCCATCGTCCCCCGATCCTTCGCGACTGCTGATGCACGTCATCGCGCAACGGCGTTTGCATCCCGGCACGTCCCGGTCTAACCGAGGTGCCGGCCCTTCGAAAGAACCCACTGATGCACGCCGAGACCACACCCTTGCAGGCCCTCTGGCAGGGCGCCCGGGATTCCGCCCCCTTCACCATCGTCGTGGTGCCCTTCGCGGTGCTTTTCGGCGTGGTCGGCACGGAGGCGGGCCTGAACCTTGCGCAGGTGATGGGGTTCTCGTTCCTCGTGATCGCGGGCGCCTCGCAGTTCGCGGCGCTTCAGCTGATGACGGACAACGCGCCGGTGCTGATCGTCGTGGCCTCGGCGCTGGCGGTGAACCTGCGCATGGCGATGTATTCCGCGGCCCTTGCCCCGCATCTCGGCGCGGCGCCGGTCTGGCAACGGGCGCTGATCGCCTACATGAACGTCGATCAGACCTACGCGCTTGCCGCGCAGCGCTACGAGCGCGCGCCGCCCCTGACGGTGCCGGCCAAGGTCGCCTTCTTCTTCGGCACCTGCATTCCCATCGTTCCCTTGTGGTATGCGGGCACCCTGTCGGGCGCCCTTCTGGGAAGCACGATCCCGTCCGAATGGGGCCTAGACTTCGCGGTCCCGATCACCTTTCTCGCGCTCACGGCGCCCGCGTTGCGCACCGGCGCCCATGTCACGGCGGCGGTCACGTCGGTGACGGTGATGCTGCTCCTGGCCGGATTGCCGTGGAACCTCGGGCTGCTGGTGGCGGGCCTTGCCGGCATGGCCGCCGGCGCCGAGGTCGAGCGCCGCATGACCCGCCGCGCAAGGGAGGCCACGACATGAGCTACACGGACGCGCAGATCTGGGGGGTCGTGGCGCTGCTGGGTGCGGGAACCTTCCTGATCCGGTTTTCCTTCCTCGGCCTCGTGGGCGACAGGCCGTTGCCGGAATGGCTTTTGCGGCACCTGCGCTACACAGCGGTCGCGATCCTGCCGGCGCTCGTCGCTCCGCTCGTGCTCTGGCCCCCGGCCACGGACGGGCAGCCCGAGGCCTCGCGCCTCGCCGCCGCCGCCGCGACGCTGGGCGTGGGCTATGCCACGAAGAACCCGATCTGGGGGATCCTCGCGGGGTTCGCGACCTTCCTGGGTGTCGGCCTGATCGCCTGATCCGCCTCAGACCGGAAGCGCGGTGGTCCGGAACACGGTCTTGAGCGCGAAACTGGACTGCATCTGCGCGACGTGCGGCAGCCGTGCGAGATGGCGGCGATGGATCTGCGCGAAATCCTCGGAATCTTGCGCGACGACCTTCAGAAGATAATCGGCACTTCCCGCCATGAGGTGACATTCCAGAACGTCCGGCACGCGCGCCACGGCCTTCTCGAATGCGTCCAGGATCTCGTCCGACTGTCCAGTCAGCCGGATCTCGACGAAGACGGTGGCGATGCGCCCGACGGCGCGCGGATTCAGGAGCGCGACGTAGTCCCGGATCACGCCCGACGCCTCCAGCCGCTGCACCCGCCTGTGGCAGGCGGACGGCGACAGGTGCACCTTTTCGCTCAGCTCGGCATGGGTCATGCGCCCGTGTTTCTGCAAGCTGCGCAGAATGGCGCGGTCCATGTCGTCGAGCTGCGGATTGACGAGGGATTCTTTCATTTATCGGCCCATATGCGGGAAATATTCCCGCCATTGTGACCCTCTGCGCCTGAAAGATCAAAGCAATAGATACGCGGAAGGGGCATCCTCCACCATAGAGAGGCAAGGGAGAGAACACATGAAGATCGGTTGCCCGAAGGAGATCAAGGCGCAGGAATACCGCGTCGGCCTGACACCCGCCGCCGCGCGCGAGGCCATCGTTCATGGCCACGACGTGCTGGTGGAAACCGGCGCGGGGCTCGGCGCGGGCTTCGAGGACGAGGACTACCGCAGCGCCGGGGCGCGCATCGCAGCCAGCGCCGACGAGGTCTTCGCCGAGGCGGACATGATCGTGAAGGTGAAGGAGCCACAGAGCGTCGAGCGCAAGCGCCTCCGCAAGGGGCAGGTCCTGTTCACCTACCTGCACCTCGCCCCCGATCCCGAGCAGACGCGCGACCTTCTGGACAGCGGCGTCACCGCGATCGCCTATGAAACCGTCACGGACGCGGCGGGCGGCCTGCCGCTTCTGGCGCCGATGTCGGAGGTCGCGGGGCGTCTCGCGCCGCAGGTCGGCGCATGGGCGCTGCAGAAGGCCAATGGCGGGCGCGGCGTCCTCATGGGCGGCGTGCCGGGCGTGGGCCCCGCCGAGGTCGTCGTGATCGGCGGCGGCGTGGTCGGCACGCAGGCCGCACGCATCGCCTCGGGCATGGGGGCCGACGTGACGGTGCTGGACCGTTCGCTGCCGCGGCTTCGATACCTCGACGACGTCTATCGCGGCGCCTTCAGGACGCGCTACGCCAGCGCCGACACGACCGCGCAGCTTGTCGCGACGGCAGACCTCGTGATCGGTGCCGTCCTAATCCCCGGCGCGGCCGCACCGAAGCTCGTCAGCAGGGCGCAGCTGTCCTCGATGAAGCGCGGCGCGGTGATCGTGGACGTCGCCATCGACCAGGGCGGATGTTTCGAGACGTCGCACGCGACCACGCACGAAGATCCGATCTACGAGGTCGACGGGGTCGTTCACTACTGCGTCGCCAACATGCCCGGCGCGGTGGCGCGCAGTTCGACCATCGCGCTCGGCAACGCCACGATGCCGTTCATGATCGCGCTGGCCGACAAGGGCTGGCGCGAGGCCTGCCGGCAGGACGCGCATCTGCTCGCCGGGCTGAACACGCATGACGGCAGGCTGACGAACTACGCCGTCGGCCACGCGCTGGGGATTGACGTGACCTCGCCCTCGCTCATCGTGAAGGGCTGAGGGCTCAGGCCGGCGTCCACCTGATGGAGAAGCCGATGGAGGGGACCTGTTCGCTTGGTCCCTTCCCGGTCCTCGCGACCTCGATCATGGCGGGCGACATGAACCGGGCGCGATCTCAGCGGAAGTCGCGGACCGGGCGCCGCCGCCATCGTGCCTGCCTCCGATCAGGACTTCTTCAGCGCGTCGCGGATCTCCATCAGGATATCGAGCTCGGTCGGCCCTTTCGGTTCTTCCGCCGCGGGCTTGGGCGGCTCGGCATAGCGTTCCTTGATCCGGTTGACCGACCGCACCAGCAGGAAGACCACGAAGGCCACGATCAGGAAGTTGATCAGCGCCATGACGAAGTTGCCTATGGCGAAGACCGGCGCGCCGGCCTCCTGCGCCGCGGCGATCGACGCGTAGCTTTCCCCGTCGAGCGCGTAGAACCACCCCGAGAAGTCGATTCCGCCCGTGAAGATCGCGATCACCGGGTTGATGAGGTCGCCGACGAGCGATGTCACGATGGCGGTGAAGGCCGCGCCGACGATGATGCCAACGGCCATGTCCATGACGTTGCCACGAGCGATGAAGTCCCTGAATTCCTTGATCATTGCCCTCTACCAGTCTGTCATCGCCCGCGCCGGACCGGCGAGCGTCGTCGCAAGTCAAGCGCGGGCGCGCCGTCTTTGCAAGCGGGCGCCGGTGGCGCCTCAGCCCGGAAGCCTGCCGGTCAGGGTATAGCGCAGGACGTCGACCACCTGCTCGGGCTCCTCGGCGACGACGAGCGCGGCGGCGTGCACCTCCTTCAGCGCGTGCTGGTGGTCGGGCATCGACAGCACGATCAGAGGCTTTCCCAGCGCCGCGGCGTAGCCCGCGTCGAAGGCGGCGTTCCATTGCTTGTACTTCTCGCCGAAGCGGACGACGACGATGTCGGCCATCTCGATCCCGTTGCGCGTGCGGATCGCGTTCAGCTTCGCGCCCTTGTGGTCGTGCCAGAACTTCCGATCCTCCGCGCCGAGGATCGCGACGCCGCAATCGTCGCTTGCCGCGTGATCCGTCACCGGGCCGGAAAACTCCACGTCGAGGTCTTCGGAGCCCGCGGTGATCCGCTCGCGCCAGTCGGTGTGGATCTCGCCCGAGAGATATACGTTCAACGTCATGTCTTCCGCTCCTTGCCGTCCATGTGCGGGCCCGACGGTAACGCGTCGACCGTCCCGGGCAAGTCGCTTTGCGAACCCAGCAAGCGTATGACATCCTCGTCCGTCACCTCGCCGAAATCGCGGTAATGGGCGCCGACGGCGTAGAAAGGGTCGGGCACGCGCAGGCAGATGACGCGGTCCGCTTCGGCCTCCAGGGCTGGAACGATGTCGGCCGGGGCGACCGGCACGGCGACCCAGACCTCGCGCACGCCCGCCTTGCGCATCGCCTCGACGGCCACCCGCACGGTGGCGCCCGTGGCGATGCCGTCATCGACGAGGATCGCCGTCCGCCCCTTCAGCGGGACTGGATCGCGGCCCGCGAGATAGCAGCGGCGGCGCTCGGCGATCTGGTCCAGAAGCTGCGCGATCTCGTCCTCGAAATCCGCCTCGGACAGGCCCGAAAGCGACAGGACCTGCCTGTTCCAGAGCGTCTGCGGCGAAGCGCCGTCGACCAGCGCCCCCGCCGCAAGCTCGCGCTGGCCCGGCAGACCGATCTTCTTCACGAAGACGAGGTCGAGGGGGGCGCCGAGGGCATCGGCCACGATGCGACCGAGGGGCACGCCCCCCCGCGGAAGCGCGAGTACGACCGGGTCGGGGGGCGCAGCCGCCACGACGGCTTCGGCCAGAGGCCGCGCGGCGGCTTCGCGGGTATCGAACATGGGCGGCCCCTTCCCCTAGGACGGTTTTCCCCGAAACCCGGCTGGAAGGGGACGGGTTCCGCGCCGCAGCTCCTCAGCCGCGCAGGACGCCGCCCGTCGCCTTCGAGACCTTGTCCACGATCTTCGCCGCGACCGCCTCGATCTCCTCCTCGGTCAGCGTCCGGTCGAAGGGCTGAAGCCGCACGCTCAGCGCGATCGACTTCTTGCCTTCGCCAAGGCTGCCGCCGACGAATTCGTCGAAGACCTGAACCCCGGCGATCAGGGACTTGTCCGCCCCCTGCGCCGCGTTGACCAATGCCCCGGCCTCGACCCCGGCATCGACGACGAAGGCGAAGTCGCGGTCCACGGCCTGGAAGTCCGACAGCGTGGCGGCGCCCCGGCTTGCGCTGGTGTCCTTGGGCATGGGGATCTCGGCGGGGAACAGCGTGAAGGCCATGGCAGGCCCCTTCACGTCCATCGCCCTGAGGATGCGCGGGTGCAATTCGCCGAAGACGCCAAGGACCTTCTTCGGCCCGAGACAGATCATGCCGTGACGCCCCGGATGCCACCAGCCGGGGCCGCCCCGCAGGATCTGCGCCTTCGCGGGCGCGCCCATCGCCGACAGGACCGCCTCGGCGTCGGCCTTGACGTCGAAGACATCGACGGGACGGCGCGCGCCATGCGGGTCGCGGGGGCCCGAATGGCCGACCAGAAGGCCCACGGCCTCGACGTGCTGCTCGCCCGGCTCGCCGCCGTGGAACGCGTGCCCGACCTCGAACAGGGCAAGGTCGGACATGCCGCGCGCCTGGTTGCGCGCCGCCGCCTGCAGGAGGCCGGGAAGAAGCGCGGGGCGCATGTGGCTCAGTTCCGACGAGATCGGGTTCTCGAGGCGCGTGGCCGCGTCCCCGCCCCCGAACAGCGCGGCCGAAGCTTCGTCGATGAAGCTGTAGGTCACGCATTCGTTGTAGCCGAGCGTCGCCATCGTCCGGCGCGCGGCGCGCTCTCGCTTCTGGCCCGCGGTCAGGACCGGCGCGGGCACGCCCGGCTTCGGCCGGCGCATCGGCTTCGGCTCCAGTCGGGTAAGGGAGGCGACGCGCGCTACTTCTTCTACAAGATCCGGTTCGCCCTGAACGTCGCGACGCCACGACGGGACCCAGACCTCGAGCACGTCGCCCGCGCCCGTCGCCGAGAAGCCCAGCGCGGTCAGGATGCGCACCTGTTCGGTCTTGGGGATCTCCATCCCCACGAGGCTGATGACCCGCGCGGTGTCGAGCGGATAGCTCCGCGCGGTCTTCACCGGCGCACCTGCCTCGACGACGTCCGAGGCCTCGCCGCCGCACAGCTCCAGCACCATGCGCGTCGCGGCTTCGAGGCCGGGAAGCGTGTATTCGGGGTCCACCCCCCGCTCGAAGCGGTAGCGTGCGTCGGAATTGATCTTGAGATCGCGGCCCGTGTAGGCGGTATGGACCGGGTCCCACCACGCGCTTTCGAGGAAGACGTCGACCGTCTCCTCGGTGCAGCCCGAGGCCTCGCCGCCCATGATGCCCGCGATGCTTTCGACGCCGTTGTCGTCGGAGATCAGCGTGTGGCCCGGCGCGAAGGTGTAGGTCCGGTCGTCCAGCGCCTCGAGCGTCTCGCCACCCCGCGCACGGTGCACGCGGACGGTCCCGTGCACCTTGCCGGCGTCGAAGACGTGCAGCGGACGGTTCATGTCGTAGGTGAAGAAGTTGGTGATGTCGACGAGCGCCGAAATCGGCCTCAACCCGATGGCGCGCAGGCGGTCCTGAAGCCATGCGGGGCTCGGGCCGTTCTTCACCCCACGGATCAGGCGGCCGGCGAAATGCGGCGCGACGTCGAGCGTGTCCTCGTCGATGCGCACCTCGACGGGGCACGGGAAGGCGCCCGGCACCGGCTCCACGTTGCGCGTCTTGAGCGTCCCGAGACCCCGCGCGGCCAGATCGCGCGCGATGCCGTGGACGCCAAGCGCGTCCTGCCGGTTCGGCGTGATCGCGATCTCGATCACCGGATCGACCTTGGCGGGGTCGTTCACTGCAAGCCAGTCCACGAAGCTTTGCCCGACATCGCCCGAGGGCAGCTCGATGATGCCGGAATGCTCGTCGGACAGCTCCATCTCGCGTTCCGAGGCCATCATCCCGTAGCTCTCGATCCCGCGGATCTTGCCCACGCCGATGGTCGTGTCGATGCCGGGGACGTAGACGCCGGGCTTTGCCACGACGACGGTGATCCCCGCCCGTGCGTTCGGCGCGCCGCAGATGATCTGCTTCACGCCCTCGTCGGTTTCGACCTGGCAGACGCGGAGCCGGTCGGCATCGGGATGCTTCTCGGCGCTGACCACCTTGCCGATTGTGAAATCACGCAGCCGCGCGCCGCGATCCTCGACGTCCTCGACCTCGAGGCCGAGGTCGGTCAGCGTCTCCACGATCTCCTCGACCGACGCATCGGTCTCAAGGTGATCCTTCAGCCAGGACAGGGTGAATTTCATGCGTGCAGGCTCCGTCGCGCGGTTCAGCGCGTTCTAGCGTCTCTGTGCGCGGTGTCCACCCGGGGAAATGGCGCGGCCCCGTCGGCCGAGGCGCATCATCGCGGCCATGCCACCGCGGCGAAGCGGCCTCGACGTGAGAAGGCGCTCACATCCCCGCGTGGACCGTCGGCACCTCCAGCGCGCTGAAGCCGTAGTGCCTGAGCCAGCGCAGGTCGCTGTCGAAGAACGCGCGCAGGTCGGGGATGCCGTATTTCAGCATCGCGATCCGGTCGATGCCCATGCCGAAGGCGAAGCCCTGCCATTCGGACGGGTCCACGCCCGCTGCCGACAGCACCTTGGGATGCACCATCCCCGAGCCCAGAACCTCGAGCCAGCCGTCGCCCTCGCCGACCTTCACGGTGCCGCCCTCGAAGGAACACTGGATGTCGACCTCGGCCGAGGGTTCCGTGAACGGGAAGTGCGAGGCGCGGAAACGGGTCCTGACCTTCGTGCCGAAATAGGCCGAGAAGAATTCCTCCAGCGTCCATTTCAGGTTCGCCATCGAGATGTCGCGGTCGATGGCCAGGCCTTCGACCTGGTGGAACATCGGCGTGTGGGTCTGATCGTAGTCGGCGCGGTAGACCCGGCCGGGCGCGATCACGCGGCAGGGCGCGCCATAGGCTTCCATGTGCCGGATCTGCACCGGAGAGGTATGGGTGCGCAGGACGTGGGGCGGGCGGTCGTCGCCCTCGGCGCGGTGCATGTAGAAGGTGTCCATCTCGGCGCGCGCGGGGTGGTGGCCGGGGATGTTCAGCGCGTCGAAGTTGTACCAGTCGGTCTCGACCTGCGGGCCTTCGGCGACGGCGAAGCCCATGTCGGCGAAGATCGCCGTGACTTCCTCGGTCACCTGGCTGACGGGGTGGATCGTGCCGGCGCGGCGGTGGCGGGCGGGCAGTGTGACGTCGAGCCATTCGGCCCTGAGCCGCTCGTCGAGGGCGGCGTCGCCAAGCGCGGCCTTCTTCGCCGAGATCGCCGCGTTGACCTCGTCCTTGAGCGCGTTCAGCGCCGGGCCCGCGACCTGACGCTCCTCCGGGGTCATCTTGCCCAGCTCGCGCATCCTGAGGCTGATCTCGCCCTTCTTGCCCAGCGCGGCGACGCGAAGCTCCTCGAGCGCGGCCTCGTCCCCGGCCTGCCCGATCCGGCCGAGCCAGTCCGATTTCAGCTGATCCAAACCGTCCATGATCCGCGCACTCCGCCGTTTTCGGGTCCGGCGCTTCCCCTACCACGCGCCGCCCGGATTGCAAGGCGGGCCGGACCCCGCAAAAGGAAAGGCCCCCGCGCGGAGATGTCCGGCGGGGGCCCGAATTCAGCCTGCGAAGCGATGGCTCAGAGCGCGGCCTTCGCCTGCGCGACGATCGCGCCGAAGGCGTCGGGCTCGTGCACGGCGAGATCGGCGAGGACCTTGCGGTCGACCTCGATCCCGGCCTTCGCCAGACCGCTGATGAAGCGCGAATACGTCAGCGCCTCGTCATGGGCGCGAACCGCCGCGTTGATCCGCTGGATCCACAGGGCGCGGAACTGGCGCTTGCGGTTCTTGCGGTCGCGGGTGGCGTACTGGTTCGCCTTGTCGACGGCCTGCGTGGCGGTGCGGAAGTTCCGCGAGCGCGCGCCGTAATAGCCTTTGGCCGCGTCAAGAACCTTCTTGTGGCGGCGATGGGTGACGGTTCCACCTTTGGTGCGGGACATGGTTCAGGCCTCCTCAGCGGTCGTAGGGCATGTAGGACTTGACGATCTTCGCGTCGGGCGCCGACAGCGTCGTCGTTCCCCGCGCGGTGCGGATGAACTTGGTCGTCCGCTTGATCATCCCGTGCCGCTTGCCGGCCTGCGCCGCCACCACCTTGCCGGTGCCGGTCACCTTGAAGCGCTTCTTGGCGCTCGACTTGGTCTTCATCTTCGGCATTTCCGTCTCCTGTTCTTGATAGAGCGGTTCGGGCGCGACTCGGCATGCCGTTCTGGCCGGTCGCACCGTTGGAGCGGGTCGCTTACATCCTAAGCGTCACACTGGCAAGCCGTCAGTTCAGCACCCGCGCCGCCACAAGGATGAAGCTGTCGGGCACGTCGGTCCATGTCAGCCCGCCTTCCGTGCGCAGGTGGACATGAACGAACAGCCCCGCCGCCACGGCCAGCCCGACGAGGCCGGGAACGGACCAGCGCCGCTCGCTCCAGCGGGCCACGACCGAGGCGATCGAGACCCCGAGGACCAGCGTCGCGGCGACGATCAGGATGTCGGCGCCGATCGCCATCGCGCCCTCACTCGGGATCGGTGGCGTAGATCAGGCGTTCGGCACAGGGCGCGACGCGCAGGATGTTGGTGGAGCCCTGCACGTTGAAGGGAACGCCCGCGACGACGATGATCTGGTCTTCCTCGGTCGCGTAGCCGCCCGAGCGCGCGGCCCTCGCGGCGTTGACGACCGCGCCCTTGAAGCGGACCTGCTCCTCGGTGACGATGTTGACGATGCCCCATGTCAGGCACATCCGCCGCGCCACCCCGATCAGCGGCGTCAGCGCGAGGATCGGCACACCCGGACGCTCGCGCGCCACCAGCGCGGCGGTCTTGCCCGACTGCGTGAAGCAGCAGATCGCCTTGATGTCGACCGTCTCGGCGATCTCGCGGGCGGCGGAGACGATGGCGTCCGCCGTCGAGTTGCGCTTCACGGCGCGGCTTGCCTGCATGATGTCGCGGTAGTTGCTGTCGCTTTCGACCTCGACCGCGACGTTGTGCATCGTCGTCACTGCTTCGATCGGGTAGCTGCCGGCGGCGCTTTCGGCGCTCAGCATCACCGCGTCCGCACCCTCGTAGAGCGCGGTCGCGACGTCCGATACCTCGGCGCGCGTTGGCATCGGGCTTTCGATCATGCTTTCCAGCATCTGCGTGGCGACGATGACGGGCTTGGCCGCCGCGCGGCACTTGCGCACCAGCCGCTTCTGGATCGGCGGCACGGCGTGGACCGGAAGCTCGACACCCAGATCGCCGCGCGCGACCATGATCCCGTCGGAGGCGTCGAGGATCTCCTCGAAGGCCTGGACGGCGGCGGGCTTCTCGATCTTGGAGAGGATCGCGGCGCGGCCCTTGGCCAGCCCGCGCGCCTCGTGCACGTCCGCCGCGCGCTGCACGAAGGACAGCGCCAGCCAGTCGACGCCCAGATCGCAGACGAATTCCAGGTCCTTGCGGTCCTTTTCGGACAGTGCGGCCAGCGGCAGGACCACGTCGGGCACGTTCACGCCCTTGCGGTTCGAGATCGGCCCGCCCGCCAGCACGGTGCACTCGGCGAAATCCGGGCCGCACTCGTCGACGCGAAGGCGCACCTTGCCGTCGTTGACCAGAAGCCTCGATCCGGGCTCGATCGCCTCGAAGATCTCCTTGTGCGGCAGCTGCACGCGCTGCGCGTCGCCCGGCGTCGGGTCGAGGTCGAAGCGGAAACGCGCGCCGTTCTCCAGCTCGTAGCCCTCGCCGTTGGCGAAGGTCCCGCAGCGCAGTTTCGGCCCCTGCAGGTCGGCGAGGATGGCGATCGGGCTGCCGGTGTCCTTCTCGACCTGACGGATGGCGGCATGGCGGGCGCGGATCTCGTCATGGCCGCCATGGCTCATGTTCAGCCGGAACACGTCGGCCCCGGCATCGAACAGTTTCCGGATCATGTCGTAGCCGTCCGAGGCCGGCCCCAACGTGGCGACGATCTTCACATGTCTTGCGCGTTTCATGGGTCCGCTCGCTTTCGTGACCTTGTCCCTGTTGTCCGGTTGCGGCGCGGCCGTGCGGACCCTGCGGCCTGAGTTGCCACGTCCGTTACCGCTCACACCGGGGTTGTGCCCGTATTGGCGCATTCCCGGCGACAGGACAACCGCGCAATGCCGCGCAGCCGCGACCGGACCCGTCCACGCACGGCTTTCCATCCCGTCACGCCTCGCTTATGGCATCGCGTCGAACGAAGGGGATGCCACGGGACCATGACGCCGCCCGATCCTGCCGATGCCGTCTGTCACGTCGAAGGCGCGGACCGCCCGTCGCGCTGGGTGGTGACGTGCGACCACGCCTCGAACCGCGTGCCCCTAGAGGTCGCGGGCGGGGACCTCGGCCTTCCGCCCGAGGACATGGAACGCCACATCGCCTATGACGTCGGGGCCGCCGGCGTGGCGCGGGCTCTGGCGCGCGCGCTCGACGCCCCGGCGATCCTGTCGGATTTTTCACGGCTGGTGATCGACCCCAACCGGGGCGAGGACGATCCCACGCTCCTGATGAAGGTCTACGACGGCTCGATCATTCCCGCCAACCGCCACGCGGACGCGGCCGAGGTCGAGCGCCGCCTGCGCCTTTACCACCGGCCCTACCACAAGGCGATCGAGGGCCTTATCGCGGCGCGCGAGAACCCGGTGATCGTCGCCGTGCATTCCTTCACGCCGCAATTCGTCGGCAGGCCGCCGCGCCCGTGGCATGTGGGTGTGCTCTATGCCGGCGACACGCGGCTTGCGCTGCCGCTTCTGGCGCGGCTGAACGCCGAGGCGGACCTGTGCGTCGGCGACAACCAGCCCTATTCGGGCCACCTGCCGGGCGACGCCCTGGACCGGCACGGCGTGCGGACAGGCCTGCCGCACGTCCTGATCGAGGTTCGCAACGACCTGATCGCGACAGGCGCGCAGCAGGCGGCATGGGGCGCCCGCCTCGCGCCGATGCTTGACGCGGCGCTGAGGATTGCCGACCTCTGAGCAAGCACCAACCGGAGGATCCGACATGGACGAACAGACGAAGCTGGAACTCGAGGCCGCCGCTTTCCGCCGGCTCCTCCGCCATCTCGACGAACGCCGGGACGTGCAGAACATCGACATGATGAACCTTGCCGGGTTCTGCCGGAACTGCCTTGGGCGCTGGTATCAGGAAGCCGCGGCGGAGCGGGGCGTCGAGATGGACAAGGAGGCCGCCCGCGAGGTCGTCTACGGGATGCCCTATTCGGAGTGGAAGGCGAAATTCCAGTCCGAGGCGACCGACGACCAGAAGGCCGCCTTCGGGAAATCGCACCCCGGTCACTGAGGCATCGCGGCCCGGACGCGCCGGCCTCAGCGCGCTCAGGCGGCCTGCTCGGCGGCGGCGCTGCGCAGGAACGCGGGCTTGCCAGGTTCGCTCAACCCCGGCGCATGGGCATAACCGCCTGTGTCGAAGTCGAGGATCTGTTCAGGCGCGTCGAGCCGCTTCTCGACGATGAAGCGGGCCATCGCGCCGCGCGCCTTCTTGGCGAAGAAGCTGACGATGCGCGGGCCGTCGGACTTCTCCTCGAGAAAGACGGGGGTCACGACATCGAGGTCCAGCGCCTTCGCGTCCACGGCCGAGAAGTATTCCACCGAGGCGCAATTCACGAGCGTGCGCGCACCGACCGCCCGCGCCTCTTCGTTCAGCGTCCGCGCGATCCTGTCGCCCCACCAGTCATACAGCGACCGGCCCCGATCGGTCTTCAGGCGGCTGCCCATTTCGAGGCGGTAGGCCTCGATCCCGTCGAGGGGCCGCAAAAGCCCGTAGAGACCGGACAGGATGCGCAGGCGCTCCTGCGCGTACCGCATCGCGTCTGCATCGAGGCTCGCGGCCTCGAGCCCGGCATAGGTGTCGCCCGCGAACGCGAGCGCCGCGGGACGGCGGTCGCCCTCGCCGAAGCGGGCGAACCGCTCGGCGTTCAGCTTGGCGAGATCATGCGAGATCCCCATGAGCTTCGTGAGCTCGTCCGTGGAAAGACCCCGGGCGACACGGGCCAGCACCTCGGCGTCGGGCTGGAAGCGCGGCTCGGTCATCTCCGTCTCGCGTTCGGTCCAGTCGAGACGCTTCGCCGGGGAAATCACGGTCAGCATAGGGCATTCCTCCTCGTCGGTCGGGGCGGTGTTGCATGCGGTAGCGGGCACCTAGCCCGCTTCGCGCAGAACGTCCAGAAAGGCGTCGGCGAAACGGTCCGCGCGCCTGTCGCCGAGCAGTCTTTCGACGGTTTCGCGGTCGGTCGGGCGCAAGTCAGCCAGTTTCGCAAGCTGCGAGGACGAGCATGACAGCGGCTTGTCGAGCCCCGTCTCCCCCCGCGCGAGGTCGGCCTGTATCGACAGGAGCCGGTCGTAGACCGCGCCGGCGTCGCGCCCGGCAAGCTTGCGGCGCGCGGGATGGGCGGGCGCGGCCGCCTCGCCCGTGATCACGGCGAGAAACTGCGCGCCGTAGCGCTCCAGCTTTGTCGCGCCGACACCCGAGATGCGGGCCAACTCGTCCATGCTCTGGGGCCGCGTTTCGGCCATCTCGATCAGGGTCCTGTCGGTGAAGATGACGTAGGCCGGCACGCGCCCCGCCTCGGCCAGCGCGCGGCGCTTGGCCTTGAGCGCGGACAGAAGCGGGGCGTCCTCGTCCGAGACCAGCGCCCTGGCGGCGGGACGCCGCGCCGCGCCACGGGCGAGCGTGTCCTTGCGCAGCGTGATCGCGGTCTCGCCCCGAAGGACCGGGCGCGCGGCCTCGGTCACGCGCAGCGCGCCGTGTCGCTCGGGGTCGGGACGCACGAGGTCGTGGCCCATCATCTGGCGGAACACGGCCTGCCAGCCCTTGCGGTCGAACTCGGTGCCGACGCCGAAGGTCGGCAGCCGGTCGTGCCCGCGGGCCCGCACCTTCTCGGTGTCGGTGCCGGTCAGGATGTCCACGAGATGTCCGGCACCGAAATACTCGCCCGTGCGCAGGATCGCGCTCAGGGCTTTCTGGACGGCGGTCGTGGCGTCGAATGTCTCGGGCGGGGCGGCGCAGAGATCGCAGTTGCCGCAGGGCTCGGACGTCTCGCCGAAGTAGCCCAGCAGCTTCTGGCGGCGGCAGGACGTGGCCTCGGCCAGACCCAGAAGCGCGTTCAGGCGCGCATGGTCGGCGGCCTTGCGTTCGGGCGGAGCGAGGCCCTCGTCGATCTGCCCGCGGCGAAAGCGGATGTCGTCCGGCCCGTAGAGCGTGAGGGTGTCGGCCGGCGCCCCGTCACGGCCGGCGCGCCCGATCTCCTGGTAATAGGCCTCGATCGACTTGGGCAGGTCGGCCTGCGCGACCCAGCGGATGTCGGGCTTGTCCACGCCCATGCCGAAGGCGACCGTGGCCACCACGATCAGCCCGTCGTCGGTGGCGAAGCGATGCTCGACGTGCCGCCGCGCCTCGGCGTCCATGCCGCCGTGATAGGCTACGGCGTTGTGACCTGCCTCGCGCAGGGCCTGCGCCAGCGTCTCGGTCTTGGCGCGCGTGCCGCAATAGACGATGCCGGACTGGCCCTTGCGCGCGGCGGCGTAGCTGAGGATCTGCTGCCTCGGCTGGTTCTTCACCTCGAAGGCGAGGCCGAGGTTCGGCCGGTCGAAGCCGCGCAGGAACGTCTCGGGCGGCGCGCCGTCGAAAAGGCGGTTCACGATCTCGTCGCGCGTCTCGGCGTCGGCGGTGGCCGTGAAGGCCGCGAGCGGCACGTTCAGCGTGCGCCGCAGCTCTCCGATTCTCAGGTAATCCGGCCGGAAGTCATGGCCCCACTGGCTGACGCAATGCGCCTCGTCCACGGCGATCAGCGAGACGCCGGCGCGGCGCAGCATCCGTTCGGTCCCCGACGAGGAGAGGCGTTCGGGCGCGATATAGAGCAGCTTCAGCCGCCCCTCCTCCAGCGCCTGCCAGACCTCGTCCGTCTCCTCGGGCGTGTTGCCCGAGGTCAGGCCCCCCGCGGTCACACCGGCCTCGCGCAGCCCGCGCACCTGGTCGCGCATCAGAGCTATGAGCGGCGAGATCACGACCGTCACCCCCTCGCGCATCAGCGCGGGCAACTGGAAGCACAGGGATTTTCCGCCGCCCGTCGGCATGATGGCAAGCACGTTGCGCCCCGCCGCGACCGAGGCGACGATTTCCGCCTGGCCCGGACGGAACCCTTCGAATCCGAAAACGGAGGACAGAAGCGCCGATGGGTCGGGGCGTGTCTCAAGCATGGGAACGGGGCCTGCAGGGTTTTATTTGATTTTGCGCGATTGATCCTCAGGGTCCCATATTGAGGAATCGTAAACAAGACCCACGACATCTCGTCGCGAGATCAATCGCCGGGCGGCGGCCCCTCGACGGGGCCGATGGGGCCAAGCTCGCCCAGCGGCGAGGCGACGGGTTCGGCCACGATGCCGCCAAAGCGCGCCTCCCCGACGCGCACCGGACGCCCGTCCAGAAGCCCGAGATAGCCGCGCGCCTCGTGAAAGGCGGGCTCGCCCGCGCGGCGCCACGCGAAGCCCCCGGATACCGAGGTGTTGGCGAATTCGAGGCGATAGCCGTCGACGTCCGTGATCCGCTCGCGGCAGAGCGCGCAGATGTACCAAGGATACCGGGTCATGGCGGGAAGGGCGGTGCCGCAAGCCGGGCAGTGATGCGCGGCGGCGCTCAAGGCGCGGCCGCCCCGCGGGGCCCGTGCCGGCGGCGCGTCATGGCGCCCTCAGGATCGTGATGCGCGTGCCGCCATAGGCGCGCTCGTCCAGCCTTTCGAAGCCCGGCGGCGGCAGCGGCGCGGCGGACTCCTCCCACACGACCAGCGCGCCGGGCGCGATCCATCCCCCCGCGACGGCCGAGGCAAGCGCCGTCTCGCCGAGGCCCTGGCCATAGGGCGGGTCGAGAAAGACAAGGTCGAACGGCGCGCCGCGCCCCTCGCCGAGATCGGTGGCGTCGCGCCGGAAGATCTTCGTCGCGCCCTGCGCCCCGCAGCGACCGACATTCTCGCGCAGAAGCGCCCGGGCGGCCGTGCCTTTGTCGACGAAGGTGACATGCGAGGCCCCGCGCGACAGCGCCTCGAGGCCCAGCGCGCCGGTGCCTGCGAACAGGTCGAGGACCCGCGACCCGGTCACCGGGTCCCCCAGCTTTCCGTTCAGCAGGAGATTGAACAGGCTCTCGCGGACGCGGTCCGTGGTCGGGCGCAGATGCGCCCCGGCGTCGCCCGCGCCGACATCGGCCAACGTCCTGCCGCGCCAACGCCCCGCCACGATCCTCATGGGCGAAGCAGCGCCTTGAGGTCCGTCTGCGGGTCGGCGACCGCGGCAGGGTCGGGGGACATGCCGCCCTCGATCAGGCGCTTGCCGACCATGTAGGCGCGCGGATCGTTCATCGCGTCCACCGAAAGAAGCGTCGGGCCGGCGTAGTACCAGTGCGACCGCCCCGCGCCCGCCTGCCGCACGACGACATCGGTGTATCCCGCGTTCAGGCCTGCGATCTGCAGCTTCACGTCGTACTGGTCCGACCAGAACCATGGATGCGGCACGTAGTCCTCGTCCGCGCCGAGGATGTTGCGCGCCACGGCCTCGGCCTGGTCGATGGCGTTCTGCACGCTCTCCAGCCGGATGCGCGCGCCGCGGAAGGGCAGGCTGGCGCAGTCGCCGGCGGCCCAGATCGCCGGGTCGCTCGTGCGGCCCGTCGCGTCCACCCGGACGCCGTTCTCGACCTCGATGCCGGCGGCCTCCGCCAGGGCCGTGGCGGGCGTGACCCCGATGCCCGCGATCACGAGGTCGCAGGGATGCGCGCTCGCGTCCGAAAGGATCGCGCCGCCGACGCGCCCCCCGACACCCTCGAGCCGGGTCAGCCCGACCCCCTCGCGAAGATCGACGCCGTGGGACGCGTGCAGCTCGCGGAACCACGCCGAGGTCTCGGGACAGGCGACGCGGGCGAGGATGCGGGGGGCGGCCTCGATCAGCGTGACCTCCAGCCCCTTCTTGCGGCAGACGGCAGCGGCCTCGAGCCCGATGTAGCCGCCCCCCACGATCAGCGCGCGCGCGCCCGGCACGATCCCCGGCGCCATCTCGTCCACGTCCTTCAGGGTGCGCACGACATGCACGCCGTCCAGCTCGCCGCCGATGCCGGCGGGCAGCCTGCGCGGCACCGAGCCCGTGGCCAGCACGAGCGCGTCGTACGGCACCGCACGCCCCCCGGCGATCACCTTGCGTTCGGCGCGGTCGATGGCCTGCACGGTGGTGTCGAGCGTCAGGTCGATACCGTTCTCGGCGTAATAGCTTTCGGGCCTGAGAAAGAGCCGCTCGAGCGCCATATCGCCCAGCAGGTAGGCCTTGGACAGCGGCGGGCGCTGGTAGGGCGGGACGTGCTCCTCGCCGATCAGGGTGATCCGCCCGTCGAACCCCTCGGCCCTGAGCTTCGCCACGCAGGAGGCGCCCGCCTGCCCCGCACCGATCACGACGATCTTTTCCATGCCACCACTCCTTCACTGGCGCTGGGCGCCCCGACACCTATATCCACGACAAAACGAAACGCAATTGCATGAGGGACTGCACATGACACTGGAGATCGGCACGAAATTCCCCGACGCGGGCCTCGTCACGCTTGGCGAGGACGGTCCGAAGACCGTCGCGCTTCAGGAGTACGTCGCGGGCCGAAAGGTCGTGGTGTTCGGCCTGCCCGGCGCCTTCACCGGCCCGTGCAGCACGTCTCACCTGCCTAGCTTCATCCGCACCGCGGGAGACTTCCGCGCGAAGGGCATCGACGAGATCATCTGCATCGCCGTCAACGACCCCTTCGTGCTGAAGGCCTGGGGCGAGGCGACGGGCGCAACGGAGGCGGGCATCACCTTGCTGGGCGATGCCGACGGCGCGCTGACAAGGACGCTCGGCATGGACTTCACGGCGCCGCCGATCGGGCTTTACGGGCGCTCGAACCGCTACGCCGTGGTGCTGGACGACGGCGTCGTCACCCATGCCAACATCGACGAGCCGAACACCTGCGACATCTCGCGGGGCGAACAGCTTCTCGAAACGCTCTGACGACGGGACGCGCACCATGATCAAGATCGGCGACCGCCTGCCCGAGGCGACGTTTCCCGTGCTGACGCCCGAGGGCCCGGCCACTGTCACCCTGTCCGAAAGGACCTCCGGCCGGCGCGTGGTCGTCATCGGCGTGCCGGGCGCCTTCACGCCGACCTGCGACGGGCGTCACCTGCCCAGCTTCGTGCGGACGAAACCCGACTTCGACGCGAAGGGCATCGACGAGATCATCTGCGTCTCGGTCAACGACGCGCACGTGATGCGGCTCTGGGGCGAGACGAGCGGCGCCACGGACGCCGGGATCACGCTTCTGGCGGACGCCGACGCATCCTTCACCAAGGCGCTGGGGCTGAACTTCGACAATGCGGCCGTGGGCTTCTACGACCGGTCGCGGCGCTACGCGCTCGTGGCCGAGGACGGCGTCGTCACCCATCTCCAGCTCGAGAAGCCCGGCGAATGCGCGGTCTCGACGGGCGAGGCGCTGCTCGAGGTCATCTGAGAGCCGGCGAAAGACCTTTCGGGCCGCGGACCGCGCGTTCGCCGCCCGCCCCCCTCAGCTCGCGATGCGGTCCATCTTCGAGGCCAGCGCGACGTCGAGATTGGACAGCCCCCCCACGTCATGGGTGGCCAGCGTCACCTCGACCGTCTTGTAGACGTTGAACCATTCGGGGTGGTGGTTCATGTGCTCGGCCACCATCGCGACCCGCGCCATCCAGCCGAACGCCTCGTTGAAATCGCCGAACGTGAAGGTCTTGGTGATCGCGTCGCGCCCCTCGGCCTCGGACCAGCCATGTGCGCGAAGCGCCTCGAGCGCCTTCGTCCGGTCCTCGCCTTCCAGCTTGTGCGGCTGCGTCATTCCTGTTCCTCCACCTGCGCATTCCTGAACGGCCCCCACGACGTGAGAACCTCGATCTCCTGGTCGACCGCTTCACGCTCGGCCCGGAGGTATTGCTCGATGGCGCGGGCGAACCCCTCGTCGCGGACCCAGTGCAGCGACTGGGTGGCCACCGGCAGATAGCCGCGCGCCAGCTTGTGCTCGCCCTGCGCGCCAGCCTCGACGCGGCCCAGGCCCCGCGCGATGGCGAAGTCGATGGCCTGATAGTAGCACAGCTCGAAATGCAGGCAGGGGTGATCCTCGATGCAGCCCCAGTAGCGGCCGTAAAGGACGTCGCGCCCGATGAAGTTCAGCGCGCCCGCCACCGGCTGCCCGTCGCGATGCGCCAGGACCAGCAGCGCGTCGTCGCGCAGCGTCTCCTGCACCTCGTCGAAGAAGCGCCGCGTGAGATAGGGCATCCCCCACTTCCGCGCGCCCGTGTCCTGGTAGAAGACCCAGAACGCGTCCCAGTGCTCGGGCCGGATCGCGTCGCCGGTCAGCATCTCGATCTCGCCGCCGAAGGACTGCGCACGCTCGCGTTCCTTGCGGATGTTCTTGCGCTTGCGCGAGCTCAGCGCGGCGAGGAACCCGTCGAAGTCCTCGTAGCCGTCATTGAACCAGTGGAACTGCTGGCTCCAGCGGCGCATCAGGCCCATGGCCTCGCCCTCGCGGGCCTCGGTCTCGGTGCAGAAGGTGACGTGCAGCGACGATACGCCGTTGTCCTCGGCGAGACGCACGGCGCCCTGCACCAGCGCGGCGCGCCCGGTCTCCTCCCATCCGGGCCTCGTCAGGAAGCGCCGCCCCGTGGCCGGCGTGAAGGGCACGGCCATCTGCAACTTGGGATAGTATCGCCCGCCGGCGCGCTCGTAGGCATGGGCCCAGTTGTGGTCGAAGATGTATTCGCCCTGGCTGTGACCCTTTGCATAGAGCGGCGCGCAGGCGATGACCTGTCCGCCCATGCGCGCCACGAGGTGGCGCGGCTGCCAGCCGGTGCCCGTCCCAACCGAGCGCGACGTCTCGAGCGCGCGCAGGAAGCGGTGCGTGGTGAAGGGGTCGTTCGGGGGCCCGCCATCCGCCGCCTCGGGACAGGCGCAGGCATCCCACTCCGCCGCATCGATGTCGGCGAGGCTGTTCAGGACCTCGATTTCGATCTGTGCACTTCCGTCCACGTCTGCCTCCGGTCCGGGGCTGCCGCCTGGAACACGCTTCTAGGTGGTGCGTCCCGGCCCGAGGTCAATCCCGGCCCAGCGCGCCGGATCCTGCCCGGGAACGTCCGGAAGATAGCCCTCGAAGGTGATGTTGTCGGCGACGCGGCGCGCCTCCGCCTCGACCTGCGGCGACCTGACGGTCCAGCAAAGCACCGGAACGCCCTGCGCCTTCAAGTCCGCCACGCGCGGACTGCCGAGGTCGGTCCTGTCATGGCTGATGAAGCGCGCGCCCGCCTTGCCGAACGCGGCGATCGAGCGCAGCGCGGCGCAGCGTTCCGCCGAAAGCCGCGGCCATTGCGACGGGATGAACCCGCAGGTGACGAGGCCGCGCGGAAGTTCCGGCGCGATGTCCTTCATCGCGGCGACGACGAAGGGATTGAAACTCATTACCGCGACCGGACCGCCATAGCCGCTCAGGTCGGCGGCGACGGCCCGCTCCAGCCCGCCCGGTCCCTCGGCAAGCGCGCCGCTCTGGTCCTTGATCTCGACCAGAAGCGGCACGCGCCCCGCCACCAGCGCGAGGATGTCGGCCAGCGTCGGCACCCGGTCCTCGCTGTCCCTGAGAACGAGGTCCGACAGGTCGCGCGCGGTGCGCCCGTTCACGGGCCCGCTGGCGTGTGTCAGACGCTCCAGCGTGTCGTCGTGGAACACGATCGCCCGCCCGTCCGAGGACAGCTGCACATCGATCTCGACGCCGTAGCCGGCCCCGGCCGCGCGCCGGACGGCGCTGCGGCTGTTCTCGGGGATGCCGTTCGCGGCGTCGTGCAGGCCACGATGCGCGATCGGCGTGTCGAGAAACGCGGGCGGCAGGATCATGCGCAGCGCGCTGGCATCAGGGGCGAACCTGGAAGACGCCCTCGATCTCGACCGCGACGCCGAACGGCAGCGATGCCGCGCTGACGGCCGAGCGGCTGTGCCGGCCCGCGTCGCCCAGCGCTTCCACGAGGAAGTCCGACGCGCCGTTCACCACCTTGGGCTGGTCCCCGAAATCGGCGGTCGAGTTCACGAACCCGGTCAGCTTCACCACCCGCACGAGCCGGTCCAGATCGCCGCCGCAGGCCGCGCGCACCTGCGCCAGAAGGCTGATCGCGCAAAGCCGCGCGGCGGAAGCGCCCGCCTCGACGTCCATGTCCGCACCCAGCTTGCCGGTCAGGAACTTTCCGTCCCGCATCGCGACCTGGCCCGAGACGTAGACGATGTCGCCCACGGTGACATGCGGCACATAGTTGGCCGCCGGCGCAGGCGCGTCGGGAAGGCTCACCCCAAGCTCGGCCAGACGTGCTTCGATCTTTCCACTCATGTCGTTCTTCCCTCCACTTGGCGGCAGTCCCGCGTCGCGGCGGACGCTATCCGCCCGGTGGCGAAAGGGAAAGAGCCCGCGCGCGCGCCGCTGCGCCGGTGCGCCGATGCGCCGCCGCACCGGGTCGATGGCACTTTCGGCATCTTGCCCTTTCCCCCCGCTGCCCCGGCTATTACGCTGCACGGGACTTCCACGCTGCCGGGAATGCCGCCTTGCCCTTCGCCCACCTTCTTCCGCGCCCCGCCGCGCGCCGCCGGACCCGCGCGGCCGGCTGCGTCGCGGCCCTTCTTTGCCTCGTCCTGTCCGCCTGCGGTCCGGCGCCGCTTCCGCCCGGCGACCGCATCGCGGATGCGAGCGAAGAGCAGAATCGCGCCACCCACCGCTTCAACGTCGCGCTCGACCGCGGCATCGTCGACCCGGCGGCGGAGTTCTACGGCGCCGCGGTCCCTCGACCGGTCCGGCGCGGCATCGGCAACTTCGCCTCCAATCTCAACCAGCCGGGCTACGTTCTGAACAACCTGCTGCAGGCCCGCATCGACGACGCCGCGCGCAACACCCTGCGGTTCGCGATCAATTCCACCATTGGGCTCGCGGGGCTTCTCGATCCCGCCACCGCCTTGGGTCTCCCCGCAGAAGAGACGGACTTCGGCGAGACCATGCACATCTACGGTCTGGGCGAAGGGGACTACCACGTCCTGCCGGTCTTCGGGCCCTCGACCACGCGGGATTCGGTGGGCCTCGTGGTCGACCTCGTCATGAACCCGCTGCGCCATGTGGCCGAGCCCCCGCAGTCCACCTATCTTCTCGGCACCCGCGCGCTCGCAGGCTTCGGTAACCGTTACACCTACGACGACACGATCGACGACGTGCTCTACAATTCCGCCGACAGCTACGCCCAGCTGCGATCGCTCTACCTTCAGAACCGCCGATTCGAGCTCGGGGGCGGCGCAGCTTCCACCCGGCCGCTCTCCGGCGCGGGCGACGCGGCCGGTCAGGACCCATACGTGGATCCCTACCTCGACCCCTACGGCCAATGATGCGGCACCGCCCGCAGGAGACCCGCGAAATGACGACCGACGGCACCGCAGGCACGATGGCACAGGTCCGGATCGCACGGCGCCGCCTCCTGGCCGGGGCCGCGGCCGCCGGTTTCGCGCTCGCTCTCCCGCACGGCGCCCGCGCCCAGAGCCCGGAGGCCGCGGCCGCGCTCGTGAACCGGGTCGTCGCCGAGGTGCAATCGGTCATCGACAGCGGCCGCAGCGAGGCGGCGATGATCCGCGAGTTCGGACGGATCTTCCGCACCTACGGCGACGTGCCCACCATCGCGGCGTCGGTGCTCGGGCCGCCGGCCCGCACCGCCAGCGCCGGCCAGATGCGCGCCTTCGCCTCCGCCTTCGAAGGCTACATGGCGCGCAAGTACGGGCGGCGCTTCCGCGAATTCATCGGCGGGCGGATCACCGTGACCGGCGCGCGATCCACCTCGCGCTACGTCGAGGTCGCCTCGCGCGTGACGGTCCCCGGCGAGGCGCCCTACGACATCTCATGGAGGGTCTGGGACCGCAGCGGCCAGGACCGTTTCATCGATGTCCTGATCGAGGGCGTAAGCCTCGTGATCTCCGAGCGCTCCGAGATCGGCGCGATGCTCGACGCGCGCGGCGGAGACATCGACCGGCTCACGCGCGACCTCGCGGCGACGGGCTGAGCCCGACACCGGACTTCATCCTTGCCTTAAACTCTGGGGGTCCGGGGGCAAAGCCCCC
>NZ_JARRSA010000013.1 GCF_029624655.1 Roseicyclus salinarum | reverse complement strand
GCGCGCGCGCGACAGGCTGACGAGCTTGCCCGTCACTTCGGCCCGATCATCTGCTCGGGGCGCACGACGCGGTCGAACGTCTCCTCGTCCACGAATCCGAGGCGCACGGCCTCTTCGCGAAGCGTGGTGCCGTTCCTGTGCGCGGTCTTGGCGACCTTGGTTGCGTTGTCGTAGCCGATCGTCGGCGCCAGCGCGGTGACGAGCATCAGGCTTTCGCGCATCAGCTTCTCGATCCGCTCCACGTTGGCCTCGGTGCCCGCCAGCATCCGCTCGGTGAAGCTGTCGGCGGCGTTGCCCAGAAGGGTCATGGATTGCAGCAGGTTGTAGGCCATCATCGGATTGTAGACGTTGAGCTCGAAATGGCCCTGGCTGCCTGCGAAGGCGATGGCCGCGTCGTTGCCGAGGATATGGGCGCAGACCTGCGTCATCGCCTCGGCCTGCGTCGGGTTGACCTTGCCCGGCATGATCGAGGATCCGGGCTCGTTCTCCGGCAGGATCAGCTCGCCCAGTCCCGAGCGCGGCCCCGAGCCGAGAAAGCGCATGTCGTTGGCGATCTTGTAGCACGCCATGGCGGCAGTCTTGATCGCGCCCGACATGAAGACCATCGCGTCATGCGCGGCCAGCGCCTCGAACTTGTTGGGCGCGGTCACGAAGGGCAGGCCGGTGATCCCGGCAATGTGGGCGGCAACCGTGGTGTCCCAGCCCTTGTCGGTGTTCAGACCCGTGCCCACCGCCGTGCCGCCCTGTGCAAGCTCGTAGATGCCCGGAAGCGCCATCTTGATCCGCGCAATCCCGTTGCGGACCTGCATCGCGTAGCCCGAGAATTCCTGGCCCAGCGTCAGCGGCGTTGCGTCCTGGGTATGGGTCCGGCCGATCTTGATGATATCGCGGAACGCTTCTGCCTTCGTCTCGAGCCCCTCGGCCAGCTTCTCGAGCCCCGGGATCAGAACCTCGTGCGCCGTGACGGCCGAGGCGATGTGCATGGCGGTGGGAAAGGTGTCGTTCGACGACTGTCCCATGTTGCAGTGATCGTTGGGATGGACCGGGTCCTTCGACCCGATCTCGCCGCCGAGGATCTCGATGGCACGGTTCGCGATCACCTCGTTGGCGTTCATGTTCGACTGCGTGCCGGAACCGGTCTGCCAGACCACGAGGGGGAAGTTGTCGTCGAGCTTGCCGTCGATGACCTCCTGTGCGGCCTCGATCATGGCGTCGGCCAGCCGCGCGTCCAGCTTGCCCGACGCCTTGTTGGCCTCGGCGCAGGCGCGCTTGATGACGCCGAGCGCACGGACCACGGCCACGGGCTGCTTTTCCCAGCCGATGGGGAAGTTCATGATCGAGCGCTGCGTCTGCGCGCCCCAGTACTTGTCTGCAGGCACCTCGAGGGGGCCGAAACTGTCGGATTCGGTTCTGGTCGCGGTCATCTCTCGTCACTCCGGTATGCGCTTGCATACCGTTTAGCCATCGGGGTCGGCGCGCGCAATGCGCGGCAGTGCCTCATGCCTGCGCGGCGGGCCGGTGGAAGCGGTAGACGCGCGCGGGCGGCAGGTTCCACCATATGCGCCCGCTCACCCGCCAGTCGAGGTCCAGGTCCTCGCGGACGGGCCGGGCGACCGGGGGCTTGGGGCCGTAGGTGAACTGGACGAAGGTGCCGCCGGGACGCAGGCGCGCGAATCCGCCGCCGAGGATGGCGCGCTGCAGCTCGGGCGGCATCGACAGAAGCGGCAGGCCCGACACGACAGCCTGCGCGCGCGCGACAGGAAGGGAGCCCACGTCGCCCGCGCTCATGCAATGCACGTTGAGGCCGGGAAACCGGGCGCGGAGACGGTCGCAGAAATCCGGGTTCATCTCGATGGAATGAAGTTGTGCGGGCCGGACGCCGCGATCGAGGATCGCCTGCGTGATGTTGCCCGTGCCCGCGCCAAGCTCGATCACCGGGCCTGCCGTGGGGTCGATCCCGGCGGTCATCTCGGCGCAGAGAAACCGCGAGGAGGGCGCAAGGGCCACGACCTGGTGCGGCCTGCGCAGAAGCTGCCCAAGAAACAGCGATAGGTCCGATCTGGGCATCCGAAACGCCTGGCCGTTCTAGGGGAACATGGCCCGGACCGCGGCCATGACGGCACCCCGTGCGCAGGCCGCCGGCCAGCCGCGCTGCGACGGGGATCGGGCCGCTGGCATGGGGTCAGTGATTCCGGCGGAACGTGTCGAGGCTGACGACCTCGGCATCCTTGCCGCGACGCTCTCCATCGTCGGGCTCGTCGCCGCCGGTCGTGGGATCGTCGCCGGGACCATCTGGCGCCGGCGCCGTCTCGAAACGGAGGCCGAATTCCACCGAGGGATCGACGAAGGTGAGGATGGCGTCGAACGGCACGCGCAGGCGCTCGGGGCTGTCGCCGAAGTTGAGCGTGATCGCGAAGCCGTCGTCGTCGACCTCCAGCGCGTCATACCAGTGCTGGATGACGATCGTCATCTCCTCGGGATAGCGGTCCTGCAGCCACGAGGCGATCTCGACCCCCTCGTGGCGGGTGTCGAAGGTGATGAAGAAATGATGTTCGCCGGGCAGGCCGCCTTCGGCCACGTCGGTCAGAACCGTCTGGATCAGGCCCCGCATGGCGTGGTGCATGAGGCGGCCGTAGGCGATGGTGTCGGGGCGGTCGGACATGGGGGGGCAATACACCGGCGGTTGTTGCGCGATCACCATAGAAGATTCGCTACGATATGAAAGGTTGCGTGTCTTCGATCGGCGGCGAAGGTGCCACGCCGTTCAGAAGTTCGCGATCAGGAGCCACGAGGCCAGCGCCGCTTCGGATCCGAAAAAGGTCCAGGCCTGGCGCGACCCGGCGTTGTCGCGGAAGATCGACGTGACCCGGCCCACCGCGGCGCCGGCGTAGGCGATGCCCATGACGACCCAGCCCATAGGCTCGTTCAGGACCATCGCACCAAGGCCGAGGGCCACAAAGAGACAGCCGGAGACGGCCGAGATCTCGGTGTAGGCCATGTGCGAGGGTCCAGCGACCATGTCGAGCTGCTGCATCGTCCAGCGCGGCGCGAGCCAGCCCAGGAGGCCGAGGCCGATCGTCAGCAGCGCCACGGCCATGTTGATCAGGTCGACGAGCGTCATCGCGCCAAGCATGAAGGTCTCCACCGAATGGTTTACCCTTAAACGAGCGGGATCATCCGTTGGATCACTAGCACCTGTAAAAATATTCACGCGGACGTGATTGCGCGGGCGTGGGATTGAAATTGCGGCTGCCCGCGCCGCGCGGCTGTGCTGCGCGGGGGCGTGGTCGCGACGGGGAAGGGAAGTGCAGGCTTCTGTTGCCAGGTGCCTGCGAACCCCGCCTTACGTTGCTAGACGCAAGGGCTTAAGTTCGGCGACTTTGACAGCTTACGCTGCCGCAGCCATTGCCGGAGCACGGTTGTCATTTGCAACTGTACGTTTCGGACCGATAACGGTGGTACCTCACCGGGACAAAGCAAACCCCTTTAGACGTTCGTCGATCCTGTTTCGGCCCCATGTTCCGCAAATGACGGAGGTGTGGTGGAGCCGCCGGGTACCGCCCCCGGGTCCGATCCGCTTATTACGAGCGCGTTTATGTCCATAGTCCCGTTGCCGGAACACCGCATAGATACGCGTCCGGCGGGCCGTTTTCAAGGTCGCAGAGGCGGCGGCGCTACTCTTCGCGCTCGGTCGTGAAGGTCAGGGGAAAGCCCGCGTTTTCGCCCATGGCGTTGGCCCGCGCGGTCTTGGTCTCGGCGATCTCCAGGGTGAAGACCGCGACCACGCAGGCGCCCCGTTGATGCGCCGTCAGCATCACCGTGAACGCTTCGTCGCGGTCCATGCGGAAGACGGCCTTCAGCACCTTCACCACGAATTCGCGCGGGGTGAAGTCGTCGTTGAGCAAGATGACCTTGTAGAGCTTCGGCCGCTCCGTCTGGGGCCTCGCCCTCGGCCGCAGGGCCGTCGATGTGCCTGACATGGGCGCCTCGCACGATGCCGGTTCGGCGCAAGCATACCACATGGCGGCGGCGCGTGCAGGGCCGTGCGCGGCGGCGCGACGGCAAAAGGGGCGCCGTCTCGGGCGCCCCTTGTCGATCGTCGGTGGCGACGGGGATCAGAAGCCGGCCTTGATCCGCTCGAAGGCTTCGGCCTGCCGCTCGCGCTGCTCGTTGGAGATGGGCAGCTGCGCCAGCACCGGCACCGTGACCTCGCCGAGGCCCGCGGCCTCGAGCGCCTCGGGGCCCTGCGCCTGAAGCGCGGCGTCGTTGGCCGAGCCGAAACCGTTTTCAAGAAGCGGGCCGGCGGAGGCTTCGGACAGGAGCGCGTTGACGTAGTCGTAGGCAAGATCCTCCGAGCCTTCGCCCTCGGCCATGTTGACGTAGCCGCAAAGCCAGACCGAGGTGCCTTCCTCAGTGTTGCGCGCGAAGCCCGTGGGGAAGCCCTCGTCGGCGAGCGACACCGGCACTTCGTTCCAGGCCCAGGCGGCCAGAACCTGCCCCGAGGCCATGAGCTGCTGGATCTCGGCGGGATCGACCCAGTAGTTCACGAGGTTCGGGTGGATGCCGCGCAGCCACTCGGTCGCCGCCTCGAACTGGGCGTCGGTCACGTCGGACCAGTCGCTCACGCCGGTGGCGAGGTAGGCGAGCGCGTAGGCGTCATCGACGTTGTCGGGGATCGAGAGGCGGCCCGCATAGTCGGGATCGTTGAAGATCTCGAGCGACGCGACGTCCTCGGCGGGAACCTCGTCGCTGTTGTAGACCACGGCGGTGGAGCCGTAATCCGTCGGCAGGAAGTAAAGGTCTTCCGCGCCGGCGGCGACATCCTCGCCCACGAGGTCGCTGTTCAGGGTGGCGAAGGCGTCGATGCGCGAGGGGTCCCAGGGCTCGATGATGCCCGAGGCCTCCCAGCGCGGCACGGATCCGGCGCAGATATGCGTCACGTCGGACCGGAAGCCCGCGAGCAGCCGCTGGAATGCCTCGTCCTCGTCCCCGAAGAACACGAATTCCGGCGCCGTGCCGTGGGTGTCGATGTAGGGCTGGTGGAACTCGGGCGTCTCGAAGCCCGAATAGTCGAACACGAGGAGATCCTGCGCGTAGGCGGGCAGTCCGAGGGTGAGCGACAGCGCCGTGCCAAGCGCGATACGATGGGTCATGATGGCAGAAATCCCTGTTGGTTCCGTGTGAATTGCCGGTTCCGACGTTAGAAAACGGCCCCCTTTCCCGCAAGGGCAAACCGGGGCTTTCCCGCAAGCTGACACGGGGCGTGCGCAAAATGCGCCCAGAAAGTCGTCATTGGCCCGCCTCGGGCGACTTTGCGCGGCATTTTGGGCTGCGGCGCGCGCCCGGGGATGCTAGGCACCCTTCGAGATGGGGCGCGCGGGCAGGGCTTGTGGATGCGGAGCCGCCATCGGCCGAAAGAGGAGGACTGCGAGATGACGTTTCGGGCATTGCTGGTCGAGGAGAACGCCGAGGGCGCGAAAAGCGCTTCGGTCCGGACGCTGGAGGACGACCGTCTGCCCGCGGGGGATGTCACCGTCGCGGTCGAGTATTCGACGCTCAACTACAAGGACGGGCTTTGCCTCGGTTCTGGCGGCGGTCTTGTGCGCAGCTACCCGCATGTGCCTGGCATCGACTTCGCGGGGACGGTGGAGGCCAGCGAGGACGAACGCTACGCGCCCGGAGACAAGGTGGTCCTGACCGGCTGGCGCGTGGGCGAGGCGCACTGGGGCGGCTACGCCGAAAAGGCGCGGGTGAAGGCCGACTGGCTGGTGCCGCTGCCCCAGGGGCTGACGACGCGCCAGGCCATGGCCGTGGGCACGGCGGGGCTGACCGCGATGCTGGCGATCATGGCGCTTGAAGATCACGGCCTGCGGCCCGGCGGGGGAGAGGTTCTCGTGACAGGTGCGGCCGGCGGCGTGGGATCGGTCGCGACGGCGGCGCTCGCGAAGCTTGGCCATGACGTCGCCGCCGTGACCGGGCGGCCCGAACAGGAGGCCTACCTGAGGGATCTCGGCGCGGGGCGCATCGTGCCGCGCGCCGAACTGGCCGAGACGGTCAAGCGCCCGCTCGAGGCCGAGACATGGGCTGGGTGCGTCGACGCCGTTGGCGGCACGATGCTCGCGCGCGTGCTTGGCCAGATGAAATACGGCGCGAGCGTCGCCGCCGTGGGCCTCGCGGGCGGTGCGGCGCTCCCCGCGACCGTCATCCCTTTCCTTCTGAGGGGCGTGAACCTTCTGGGCATCGACAGCGTGATGCAGCCCTACGAGAATCGCGTGCGCGCCTGGGACCGGGTGGCGCGCGACGTGCCGCTCGACAAGCTGGACGCGATGGTGCAGCCCGCCACGCTCGAGGATCTGCCGAGGCTGGGCGCGGAGATCCTGAAGGGCGGCGTGCGCGGGCGCGTCGTGGTGGACGTGCAAGGCTGAGGCCCGCCCGGCCCGCGACCGGGCCCGACTTGACCCCGGCTCTGGCGGGGTTAATTCGCGCCGGGCGGCACGACGCGAGCGAAGAAGAACACGGGGCGCATGGACGACACTCCCATCCTCTACTGGGCAAGGCGGGATTTCCGGCTGGCCGACAACCCCGCGCTGTGCGCGGCGGCGGCCTCGGGGCGGCCGGTCATCCCGGTCTTCATCGTGGACGAGGTGGTCGAGGGGCACGGGGCCGCACCGAAATGGCGGCTCGGCCTCGGCGCGGAGACGTTCGGCGACGCGCTCGAGGGCGCGGGGTCGCGGCTGATCGTGCGGAGGGGACGCGCGCTCGACGTGCTGCGTGCCTTGATCGACGAGACTGGTGCGCGCGAGGTGCATTGGAACCGCCTCTACGATCCTGACGCGCGGGCGCGTGACGAGGGCGTGAAGTCCGCGCTGAAGGCCGACGGCGTGGAGGTCCAGAGCCACGCGGGACACATCCTGTTCGAGCCGTGGACGGTCGAGACGGGGACCGGCGGCTTCTACAAGGTCTACACACCGTTCTGGAAGGCCGTGCGCGGGCGCGATCCCGGCGCGCCGCTGCCTGTGCCCGACCTCGTCGCGCCCGCGTCCTGGCCGGACGGCGACGATCTCGCGCGGCACGGCCTCGGGGCCGCGATGGGCCGGGGCGCCGAGGTCGTGCGGCCGCACCTCGCGGTGGGCGAGCGGGCCGCGCAGGGCCGGCTCGGCGCGTTCATCGGGGGCGGCATCGACGACTACGCCGACGCACGCGACAACCTCGCCCGTGACGGCACATCCCACCTGTCGGAGAACCTGACCGTCGGCGAGATTTCGGCGCGCACCTGCTGGTGGGCGGGGCAGCGCGCAATGGCGGAGGGCAAGGCGGGGGCCGAGACCTTCCTCAAGGAGATCGTCTGGCGCGACTTCGCCTATCACCTCGTCTACCACACGCCCCATATCGTGGAGCGCAACTGGCGCGAGGAGTGGGAGGCGTTCGCGTGGAACGAGGACGCCGCGCGCGACGACGTCGTGGCGTGGCTGCGCGGGCGAACGGGCATGGCGATCGTCGACGCCGCGATGCGCGAGCTTTACGTGACGGGCCGGATGCACAACCGCGCGCGGATGCTGGTGGCGTCCTACCTCACGAAGCATCTGCTCACGCATTGGAAGATCGGCCTCGACTGGTTCGAGGAGCACCTCGTGGACTGGGACCCGGCCTCCAACGCGATGGGCTGGCAGTGGTCGGCGGGGTCCGGGCCGGATGCGACGCCCTATTTCAGGGTCTTCAACCCCGAAACGCAGGCCGAGAAGTTCGATCCGAACGGGCGCTACAGGCGGCGGTGGGTGGCCGAACTGTCCTCGGCGCCGCCCGAGACGGCCCTGAGCTACTTCGAGGCGGTGCCGGAGAGCTGGGGGCTTTCGCCGGACGACCGCTACCCGGAGCGTCCCGTGGTGGACGCGGGCGAGGGGCGCAAGCGGGCGCTGGAGGCCTACGAGAACAGGGGCTTCTGAGGGGCTGGCGATTGATGCCGGCACAGGGGTCCGCTAACGGGGACCGTCGGCGGGGTTCGACACGGGGACTTGCACATGGCCACCGCATCGGGATCAGATGCGGCGGTGTTGGGGAAAAAAAGAAGATGATAAAGACCACGACCCAGGGTGAAACGGGGCTGCCGCGCTATTTCCAGGCGGTGTTCGACCAGGCGCAGAAGATGGAACATGGGCGCCTCGACATGGTGCTGCCGGATGGCCGCGTGTTCCGCACCGAGGGTCCCAAGCCCGGCCCCGTGGCCGAGTTGCACATCCACAACACCGACATCTTCGCGCGCCTCATCCGCGAGGGCGACCTGGGATTTTGCGAGGCCTATCTCGACAACTGGTGGTCCACTCCCGACCTTCAGGCCTTCATGGACCTGATCCATGCCGACAACGAGGAGGTCTACGACGGCTTTCTCGGGATGGGGCTGATCCGCGCCTACGAGAAGTTCCGCTTCTGGCTCCAGTCGAACTCCAAGGCGCAGGCGCGCAGGAACATCTCCTACCACTACGACCTCGGCAACGAGTTCTACCGGCTCTGGCTGGACGACACGATGACCTATTCCTCGGCCAAGTTCGAGACCGGGCAGGAAAGCCTCGAGGCCGCGCAGATCGCGAAATACGCCTCGATGGTCGACCAGATGGACGCCCGCCCGGGCGATCATGTCCTGGAGATCGGCTGCGGCTGGGGCGGCTTTGCGGAGTATGCCGCGAAGGAGCGGGGCCTGCGCGTCACCGGCCTGACGATCTCCAAGGAGCAGCACGACTACGCGGTCGAGCGCATCGCGAAGGCGGGGCTTTCGGACCGGGTGGAGATCAAGCTGCAGGATTACCGCGACGAGCGCGGCATCTACGACGGCATCGCCTCGATCGAGATGTTCGAGGCCGTGGGCGAACGCTACTGGCCTGTCTATTTCGATACCGTGCGCGACCGGCTGAAGCCCGGCCGGCAGGCGACGCTTCAGATCATCACGGTGCAGGACCGGCGGTGGGACGTCTATCGGCGCGGCGTCGATTTCATCCAGAAATACGTCTTCCCCGGCGGGATGCTTCCGGCGCCGAGGATCCTGCGCGAGCAGGTGCGGCGCGCGGGCCTCGAGGTCGCCCATTCGATCGAGTTCGGCGAAAGCTACAGCCAGACGCTGCGCCGCTGGCACGACACGTTCAACGCCCGCTGGGACGAGGTCGCGGCCCTCGGATTCGACGATCGCTTCCGGCGGATGTGGAACTTCTACCTGTGTTCCTGCGCCGCCACGTTCCACTTCAGGAACACCGACGTGACGCAGATCACGATCCGGCGGCCGGCCTGAGGATTGATGCCCGCATGCGGCAAAATCCGCCGTCTCTGCGCGGTTTGGCCACAAATGGGCCCCAATCGGATGCTTCGGTGAGGACCATGCTGTTTCCGCCTCACACCCAGTCCGGCTCCTCGAAGATGGAGATGCCCACCGCGGCCAAGCTCTTCGCGGCGATCCTCTTTTTCGGGGTGGGATGGCAGGCCGCGACCTACACGCTCCTGACCTTTCCGCCCGAGATGCCGGCCGGTTATTTCCCGCTGACCATCGGCCTGATCGGCGCGTGGCAGGGGTGGATGGTGGCAGGAGGCCGGGCAGGGCGCGGCATCGGGCAGGCCTTCGCGAACGGTATCCGCACCTCGGTGCAGATCGCCTTCTTCGGCATCTTGCTGTTCTCGCTGAGGACGATGTTCATGCGATCGGCGAACCTGCGCTACGACTCGCCCGGCGAAGCGACCATCGCGACGCTGGAACTCGCGATCGAGTATTTCGTGCAGTCGGCGACGATCCCGGTCTGGACCACGCTGATCGTCGGCGGCGCGCTCTGCGGTCTGGTGGTCGAGGCGATCGGGCGCATCTGGCGCTGAGGATGGCCCCCACGCGGATCTTCCTGTTCGGGACCCTTCGGCACGCCCCGCTGCTTCGGCTGGTGGCGGGCCGTGATCTGCCGCTTGTTCCCGCCACGCTTCCCGGCGCGCGCTGCGAGCGTGCTCTCGGAGGGGACTGGCCCGTGCTGGTCGAGGATCCTGCCGCGCGGGCGGAGGGCGTGCTGGTCGAAGCCGACGCCGAGGCGCTGCGGCGTCTCGACTGGTACGAGGCGGTCTTCGGCTATGACCGCGCCCCCGTCGAGGTCGAGACCGAGGGCGGCCGTCTCGCGGCGCAGGTCTGGCGGCCGCGCCACGACGATCCGGGAAGCGGCGAGCACTGGAGCCTCACGGCCTGGGCCGAGGCCTGGGCGCCCCTGACCTGCGAGGCCGCGCCCGACATCCTGCGCCGGATCGGCCGGCAGGAGCCCGACGAGGTCGGCCGCATCGCGGGCATCGTCCGGGCGCGCGCCGATGCCGTCCTGCGCGCCTGCCAATGGCGCCGGCCGGGACGCGTCGGCGGTCGCTTCGGCCACGCAGACGCCGAGATCCTCGCGCGGCGCCACCCCTACGACGGCTTCTACGCGACCGAGGAGATCACCGCGCGCCACCGCCGCTTCGACGGCGCCGAGGAGCGCGAGGTCGTTCGCGCCATCTTCCGGGTGGGCGACGCCTCCACGGTGCTGCCCTACGATCCCGTCCGCGACCGCATCCTGCTTGTCGAGCAGATCCGCTTCGGGGCGCTGGTGCAGGGCGACCCGTCGCCATGGCTCCTGGAGCCGGTCGCGGGCCTGATCGACGCGGGCGAGACCCCCGAGGAGGCCGCGCGCCGGGAGGCGGCCGAGGAGGCGGGGCTGGCGCTCCAGGGGCTGCATTTCGTGGCCCGTTACTATCCCTCGCCGGGCGGGCTGGCGCATGTCCTGTTCTCCTATGTCGGAATTGCCGATCTGCCCGACGGAAGCGCTGGCCTCGGCGGCCACGAGGACGAGGGCGAGGACATCCAGGGCCATCTCGTCACCTTCGACGGGGCGATGGCGCTGATGGAGACGGGCGACCTCGTCAACGCCCCGGCCATCATCTCGCTGCAATGGCTCGCCGCGAACCGTGCGCGGCTGCGCGCCGAAGCGGGGATCGCGTCCGGCGCGGGTTGAGTTCGGGCGCGCCGAAGCCTATCCAGTTGGCGCCCAGACACCCCCGCGAAAGACCCGTCCAATGCAGATCCACAAAGACCTCGCCGCCGCCGTCGGGAACACGCCCCTCATCCGTCTGAGGAAGGCCAGCGAAATGACCGGCTGCGAGATCCTGGGCAAGGCGGAGTTCATGAACCCCGGCCAGTCCGTCAAGGACCGCGCCGCCCTCTACATCATCCGCGACGCCATCGCCCGCGGACTGCTTTCGCCCGGCGGCACGATCGTCGAGGGGACGGCCGGCAACACGGGCATCGGCCTTGCGCTGGTCGGAGCGTCGATGGGCTTCAGGACCGTCATCGTCATCCCCGAGACGCAGAGCCAGGAAAAGAAGGACATGCTGCGCCTCGCAGGCGCCGAACTGGTCGAGGTGCCCGCCGCGCCCTACCGCAACCCCAACAACTTCGTGCGCTATTCCGGCCGCCTCGCCGAGGCGCTGGCCGCCACCGAGCCCAATGGAGCGATCTGGGCCAACCAGTTCGACAACACCGCCAACCGGCAGGCCCACGTCGAGACGACGGGCCCCGAGATCTGGGAGCAGACCGGCGGCCGCGTCGACGGCTTCATCTGCGCCGTGGGTTCGGGCGGAACGCTTGCGGGCGTGGCGGAAGCGCTTCAGGCGCGCGGCGTGAAGATGGGCCTCGCCGACCCCGACGGGGCAGCGCTCTACAGCTACTACACCACGGGCGAGCTGAAGGCCGAGGGCTCCTCGATCACGGAAGGTATCGGGCAGGGCCGGATCACCGCCAACCTGGAGGGCTTCACCCCGGATTTCTCCTGCAACATCCATGACGCCGAGGCGCTGCCCTACGTCTTCGACCTCCTCTCGGAAGAAGGGCTCTGCCTCGGGGGATCGTCGGGGATCAACGTGGCCGGTGCGGTGCGCATGGCTCAGGAAATGGGGCCGGGCCACACGATCGTGACGATCCTCTGCGACTACGGCACGCGCTACCAGTCGCGCCTGTTCAACCCGGCGTTCCTGAAGGAGAAGGGCCTGCCGGTTCCCGCGTGGCTCGAGGGCCCCGGACGCGACATCCCCGACGTCCGCGAGGAATGATGCGGCGTCTCGCCACCCTTCTGCTGGTCCTGGCGCTATGCCTTTCGGCGGCGCTGCCCGCCGTGGCGCAGGAGGCCGAGACCGCCACCGCCCAGGAGAGCGCATCGCTCGACTACGCAAGCTGGGAAACGGAGGCGACGCGTGTCGAGAACCTGATCGCGGCGGGCACCGCCTCCACCGCCTTCTTCGAGAACATGCGACGCACGCTCGTGGAGTGGCGCACGCGCTTTCAGGGCGCACAGAGCGCCAATGCCACGAGGATCGCCACGATCCGGGCCCAGATCGACGCGCTGGGGCCGCCGCCGGGCGAAGGCGCGGCCGAGCCCGACGCCATCGCCGATCGCCGCGCGGGCCTCAACGAGCAGCTCTCGCGGCTGCAGGAGCCGCAGTTGAGCGCGGCCGCGGCCCTGACGCGCGCCGAGGGCCTCATCACCGAGATCGACGCGGTCCTGCGCGAACGCGAGCAGCAGCGCCTCCTGCAACTCGATCCCAGCCCCGCGAACCCGATCAACTGGACCACGGCGGCGTCGGACATCCTGGACGTGGTCGCATCGATCCGCACGCAGATCGCCGGGCGCCTGAGCGATACCGTGCGACGGAGCGAACTGGTCGACAACGCGCCGGGCATCGTGTTCCTGCTGCTCGTCGGGCTGCTCGCCATCTTGCGCGGGCGGCGCTGGACGACGCTGCTGACCGAGCGTCTGCAGGCGCGGGCGGTGACGCGCGGGCGCGTGGCCGTCGCCTTTCTCGTCTCGCTCCTGCAGATCACGGTCCCCTTCGTGGGCGTCCTCCTCATTCTGTCGGCATTCGTCGCGACCGGCATGGTCTCGTCCCAGGCGATGACGCTGCTCGAGGCCTTCGCGGCGGCCGCCGGGACGGTCTACATCTCGCTCTGGCTGGGCGGGCGGCTGTTCCGCTCGGACTCCGATGGGGCCTTCTCGCACCTGCGCTCGCAGCCCGGCAAGGCGGCTGCCGCGCGCTGGATTGTCGTCGCGATCGGCGTGACGGTCGGCTTCGCCATCGTGCTCGGGGCAGTCTCGGCCTTCGACGAGGTGTCGCCCGCGGCCCAAGGCGTCATCCAGACACCGGCGTTCCTGATCCTGGGCTACCTCTACATCGCCTCGGCCCGGCTTCTGCGCGCGGCCATCCCGTCGCTCGAGGTGCAGGAGGACGGCCTGGGATTCGCGCAGCGCGCGCTCGCCATCACGGCGACCGGGCTTGTCGCTCTTGGCGTCGTCGGGCCGCTTCTGGCGCTTGTGGGCTACGTCAATGCGACCGAGGCCATCATGGTGCCCGCCGCCCAGAGCCTCGGCCTCGTGGGGATCGTGATGGCGCTGCAGCCGGTCGTGCGCGACCTCTACGCGCTCGCCTTCCGCAAGACCCCGGGCGAGGCCTCGGCCGCGCTGATCCCGGTGCTGGTGAACTTCGTCCTCGTTTTCGCCATGCTGCCGTTCCTCGCGCTGACATGGGGGGTGCGGTCCGACCAGCTTCTCGACGTCTTGATCCGGTTCCGCGAGGGCGTCCAGCTTGGCGACGTGCGCATCACGCCCGGCAGCATCTTCGCGGTCGTCCTCGTCTTCGCGATGGGGCTGGTGGCGACGCGACTGCTGCAGGGCGCGCTGAAGTCCACCGTGCTGCCGCGCACTCAGATGGACGCGGGCGCGCGCACGGCGATCACCTCGGGCATCGGCTATGTCGGGATCGGGCTGGCGGCGGTCGTCGCGATCACCGCGGGCGGCATCGATCTCACCGCGCTCGGCGTGGTCATCGGCGCGCTTTCCGTCGGGATCGGCTTCGGCCTGCAGAACGTGGTGAACAACTTCGTCTCGGGCATCATCCTGCTGATCGAGCGTCCCATCTCGGAGGGCGACTGGATCGAGGTCAACGGCACCATGGGCATCGTCAAGGACATCTCCGTCCGCTCGACCCGGATCGAGACCTTCGACAAGACCGACGTGATCGTGCCCAACGCCGATTTCATCTCGGGCACGGTCGTGAACTGGACCCGCAGCAACACGATCGGCCGCGCCATCGTGAAGGTGGGCGTGGCCTACGGCACCGATACCCGCCGGGTGGAGCGCATCCTTCTCGAGATCGCGCGCGAGCATCCCGTCGTCGCGGCCTATCCCGAGCCGGGCGTCGATTTCCTGGGTTTCGGGGCCGACAGCCTCGACTTCCGCATCCGCGCCATCCTGCGCGACGTGAACCAGCTTCTGGACGTGCAGACCGAGATGCATCACCGGATCGCGGAACGCTTCGCCGAGGAGGGCATCGAGATCCCCTTCGCACAGCGCGACATCTGGCTCCGCAATCCCGAGGTCCTCGTGCGCGACGTGCCGGGACCACGCGGCGCCGAGCCCGCCGCGAGGGCGGTTTCCATCCCCGACAAGACCGGAGGCACCGCAGCGTGACCGAACCCCTCTACGCCACCGATCCCTACCGCAAGTCGGCGCCAGGCGTCGTGACCGCCCTGACCGACGAGGGCGGGATCGTCCTCGACCGGACGATCTTCTACCCCCGCGGCGGCGGACAGCCCGGCGATTCCGGAACCCTCGTCTGGTCGGGCGGCCGCATCGAGATCGCCACCGCCGTGAAGGGCGAGGGCAGCGCCATCGTTCTGGTCCCGGCCGAGCCCGGCGGCCTGCCGCCCGTGGGAACGCAGCTTGACCAGCGCCTCGACTGGGAGCGGCGCTTTGGCCACATGCGCATCCACACCGGGCTGCACCTGCTGTCGGTCGTCATCCCGCTTGCCGTCACCGGCGGCGCGATCAACTCCGAGAAGGGCAGGCTGGACTTCGACATGCCCGAGGCGCCGCATGGCCGCGAGATCCTCGAGGGGCAGCTGAACGCGCTGATCACGCGCGATCTGCCGGTGAGCGAGACCTGGATCAGCGAGGAGCATCTCGACGCCAACCCCGCGCTCGTCAAGACGCTGTCGGTGGCGCCGCCCCGCGGGGCCGGGCGCGTCCGGCTCGTGCGCATCGGGGAGGAGAGCGACACCGTCGACCTGCAGCCCTGCGGCGGCACCCATGTCGCGCGCACGGGCGAGATCGGCAAGCTGCGGATCGCCAGGATCGAGAAGAAGGGCCGCCAGAACCGCCGCGTCACCGTGGAGCTCTGCTGAACTCCTCCCACGCCGCGGCGGCACGGTCTCCGTCGCGTTCGCACGATCGCAGACTTGCCCCTTGCGCCCGCAGCCCCGGCTGCGCTATCGGGTCGTGCGCCGGAGAGGTGGCCGAGTGGTCGAAGGCGCACGCCTGGAACGCGTGTAGGCGGGAAACCGTCTCCAGGGTTCGAATCCCTGTCTCTCCGCCACTTGCCCCCGCGAAAGCGTTCTCCCGATCCGGCTGCGGCTGGATTTTTCCGTTGTTTTAGGGTCAGGATGCATTGATTGTCAGCGCTCTGCGTGGTTCACGGCCTGAAAAAACGGAGCGGTGACATGAGCGACCTGTACTGGCTGACCGACGCGCAGATTGCCAAACTTTCCCCTTTCTTCCCGAAGTCCCACGGCAAGCCTCGGGTCGACGACAGACGGGTCTTGAGCGGGATTATGTTCATCAATCGCAACGGCTTGCGCTGGCGGGATGCCCCTGCCGCCTATGGTCCCCACAAGACGCTCTACAGCCGGTGGAAGCGTTGGAGCGAGAAAGGCATCTTCGCACGGATGATGGCCGGGCTGGCTGCCGAGCACGGCGAGGAGAAGACCGTAATGATCGACGCGACGTATCTGAAAGCTCACCGCACAGCGACCAGCATGGCCGCGAAAAAAGGGGGCGTGGACGCCTGATCGGTCGCACCAAGGGCGGCATGAACACGAAGTTGCATGCCATCTGTGACAGCCAAGGCAGACCCCTCAACCTGTTCGTCACTGCAGGGCCGGTCAGCGATTACATCGGCGCGCGGGCGCTGCTCAGCAGCCTGCCAAAGGTCGACTCGCTGTTCGGTGACCGTGGCTATGACGCCGACTGGTTCCGAGAGGCGTTGAAAGACAAAGGGATACGCGCCTGCATCCCTGGCAGAAAGCAGCGTAAGAAGGCTGTCAAATACGACAAGCGCCGATACAAACGACGTAACCGCATCGAGATCATGTTCGGCAGGCTCAAGGACTGGCGGCGCGTGGCGACCAGATACGACCGCTGTCCAAAGGTCTTCCTCTCGGCCATCGCCCTCGCTGCGACCGTCATCTACTGGTTATGAGTCCTGACCCTAGCTGGGACAAATTCGAATTCGTCTGACAGCACCGTCAGGAGGACGCGGGGACGGATCTGCGGATCGGCAGCCAGACCCAGAAGCTGAGGAGGATGGCCGTCGCGGAGATCAGGGTCATCACCGTGCCGGGGAAGAAGTTCACGTAGCCCGGCAGATCGACGAACAGGAAATAGCCGACATCCGCCAGCCCCCCGACCATGGCCGTGACCCAGATCGCCGTCATGGTGCCGCGCCAGATGAAGATGGCGCCGACGATCGTAGCCAACCCGATCCACAGCAAGTTGAAGCCGTGCTGGTTCAGCACGCCGCCCACCGCCGGGTGATAGTCGGCCACGAGGAGTGCGGGGTCGACCGCGTCGGCGATGGCGGCAAAGCCCTCGGACGGGGCCTGGATGATCGTCATGACGCCGGCAAGCGTGTGGACAAGGCCCCAGATCACCCACAGGACAGCGGCGATCTTGAGTGCGGTAGTCTGTGTCTTGGTCATACGGAGATTCCTTCAGTTTCGATGCTCGGGAAGGGTGTGTGGTCCGTTACAGTTCGGTCACGCCGCCATCGACGAGGTATTCGGAGCCAGTCACGAAGCTCGCCTCGCCCGACAGCAGGAATGCCGCGACCGCCGCGGCTTCGTCCGCCGTGCCCCTGCGGCCGAGTGGCACCTTGGCCGCGATCTTCTCGCGAAAGCCCGCCTGTGCTTCGGCATCCATCCCGGTGCGCTCGGCGAAGTTCGTCTCGATCGGACCTGGGCTCAGCCCGGTTACGGTTATCCGGCGTGGCGCCAGTTCACGCGCCAGCACCCTGATCAGCGACCGCGTCGCCCCTTTAGCGGCGGCGTAGATCGCGGTGCCGGGTGCGCCCATCCGGTTGGCGGTCGAGGTGGTGATGACGACCGATGCCCCGTCGCGAAGGGTGGGAGCCAGCGCCTGGGCCTGTAGCAGCGGCGCCTTGACGAGGATCGCGAACTGGCGGTCGAATTCTTCGGATGTGATCTGCCCAAGCGGAGCAAAGGTTGCCTGGCCAGCGTTCAGGAACAGGCCGTCGATGCGCCTGTCGCTAATGGCGCTTGCAAGATCGGTCGCGGCGGGCCCGGGATCGCACAAATCGTTGAGGATGAATTCCGTGCCGGGCAACTCGGGCTCTGCGCGGCTGCGCGATGCCTCGCGGGAATGGGTCACGATGACGGTGGCGCCCTCGTCCAGCAGACGCCGGGCCGTCGCCAGACCGATGCCGGAGGTGCCGCCGGTGACGACGACGGTCTTGCCGTTGAACCTTTGGCGCTCAGTTCCGCTCATGCTGCTGCCGTCTTCGCGGGTGCTACGAGTTGGCCGAGCAGGGTGTCCAGCGCCCTTGTATCCTCGGGCCGCAGCAGCTGCTTGCCCTCGGCGTCCCAGGCCTCCGGCCACCTCCCGAGGCCGAGGCTGCCGCGCAGGTCGGCGCCGAAATGCGGTGCGAGCATCTCTTGGCTTGCCAGCACGTTGGCGCCCGCGCGAGGGCCAGGGGAGGCCGCCAGCATCGCCACCGGCTTGCCCTGCCAGACCTTCGCCTCGATCCGGCTCATCCAGTCGAAGACGTTCTTCCAGGCGGCGGTGACGAACCCGTTGTGCTCGGCGAAGGACACCAGGATCGCATCCGCGGCGCCGATCCGGTCGAAGAAGTCCTGCGCCGGAGCCGGGATACCGTCGGCCTTTTCCCGATCGATGGAATAGATCGGCATCTCGTAGTCGTTCAGGTCGAGCGTCTCGATCCGGACGTCGGGGACGATTTTCGCGAGCCGCATCGTGGCATGGCCGATCAGGGCGCGGTTGATGGAGTGGCGGCTGTTCGTGGCCGCGAAGGCGAGAATGGTCATCGGGAATCCTTTCGAATGGTCACGCGGATCGCTTGCCGAACCACATCCGGCGCAGAAGGCCGTCCTTCAGGACGATCTGGTGATAAAGCGCCGCCAAAAAGTGCAGGGCGATCAGCGCCAACAGCAGTGTCGCGATGAGCCCGTGCACCACGCGTGTCGGCATCGCTGCCAGTTCGGGCGGCAGCGTTTCGGCTGCGCCGCCATAGACGATGGGGAAAAGCCCCGCGCCGAGCGCCGTGGCGAGACCTGTCAGAACCATGCCCGCGATCAGGGCGTAGAAGCCCCAATGCGTCCAGCGCCCGATCCGGTCGAGCAGGGCATGTCCGGTCTCGGCATGGGGTGGGTGCACGCTGCGGGTGCGGGTGACGAGACGCAGGATCAGCAGCACACCTATCGCCATGCCGAAGATCATGTGCCCGCCGAGGCCCGAGACCTTGTCCGGGCTGTCGGGGGGCATGTTGGCGAGCACGAGGCCACCTGCGGCCAGCGCGACCAGGATCATCAACGCCATCAGCCAATGCAGCGCGACGAGGAGGGGGTGGTATCTTTGCATGGCCGGGAGCCTCATTCTTGATGCCTTCAAGAGACAGCGTGCCTTCGCGGATCTGTGCTCACCAGCCATCGATTTGCGCCCCTAGTGCGCGCTGGTGCGACATGACAGAGTTGGTTCAGCGGACCGCCGGTCCTGGCGACCAGGGAATCCTACGCGCCCAGCCCGTGTCGGGTGTGTCTATGGGCCGGTCAAACAGCCCGCCCGGGCGGTTGCCCGCGAGATCCTCCAGCCGCGCGTCGCTCACGAGGTAATGCGGCGCTCCGGTCCATGGCGCCGCGGGGGTGAACCGCCAGACGCGCTCGCCGTCGCCCAGGTCGATGTGCCCCGGCACCGGCTCGCCTGCCGCGTCCAGCACGCGCAGCCGGTAGACCAGCGACAGATGATCGTGCGAGGTGCCGAGATCGACCGCCAGAGGGGCCCGCGTACCCGCTGCGGGCCGATGCAGCGCCCAGGTGCCGGGCGTGGGTGGCTCAAGGTCCGGTGGCCCGGCCACGAAGTGCTGCACCGTCTCCGCCCCCAGTTTGCATCCTGCCGCGTCCTCGGCCGTCGCACGCACGACGAAGGCGTAGCGTCCGCCTTCTTCCAGCGCGCGGCCCATGGCATCATGCGCCGCAAGCCCGGTCTTGACCCGCCCTGGGTCAAGCAGAACGGTCAGCCGCGTGGCATCGGGCGACCAGAGATCATAGCGATTGTGGAGGAAGGCGCCCGTGACTTCACGTCCTGTATCATCGACAAGTATGATGTGGTCGAGGATGTCGCCACGACCCATGGAGCGCGGGAAATAGACGAAGAACCGCAACAGGTTGGCGGGCAATTCCATGGCGGTCGGATAAATCTCGACCGGCCCGTTCGCCGAGGGGGCCGGGCAGGCTGCGGCGCTGCCGGCCTCAAGGGCCACCAGCAGTGAGGCGATGGACATGCGCATCGCCGGGCCTCAGCGCACCTGGTCCGGAAAGCCTTCGTCGAGCTTCAGCATGTTCTGGAACATGCGCGCGCCGTCGGCATATTGCGTGTCGGCGTAGACGTAGTCGGGGAAGTTGTATTCGGCGACGAACTCGCTAAGGCGCAGATAGACGCCCTTGCGGTACGACACGAGGTCCATCGCGCCCGTGTCCATGTTCCGCCGCAGCGTCAGAAGGAATTGCGCGTCTTGGTCGGCGGCTTGGAACACGCCCGCCAACGGGATCGGCGTCGTGGCGACGCCGAGCGTGTCGCCGAGGGCCGCGACCGGCTCCGTGATCCCCAGGGCGGCGGCCGCAGCGGTCAGGTCGGCGAGTGAAATCAGGTCCGCATCCATCTCGCGGTTGTTCACGAGGACAAAGGTGGCGGCGTTGCCCTGCTGGTCCATAACCTCGAAATCGAGCACTTCCAGGGGTGTGTTCCCGTAGCCCAGCTCGGCGATGGTGCGACCCGTGACATTGGTCCCGTCCGCCAAGTCGTCGACCGGCACGGTGACCAGCGGCGTGCAAGTATAGGCGGCAACGACCGTGCTGATGCCACCCACGTCCATGACCGTCATCGCCCGGATCGGCGCACGGGTCTCGGTCTGGCCATGGGCGGCGTGGAACATCTCGACGCCCGTCGAACTGGCAGTGTCGGTGAAGGGAAACGGCACCCGGCGCAGCGTCGAGGCGAACTCACCCGTCGACAGGCCCGAGACGAAAAGCTCGCCCCCCGCGAAGTCGAGGTCGGTCACCGTGAAGGTGGCTGCCGGGATGTCGCGCCAGAACGTCACGCCGTCATCCGCCGGATCCTGAAGGGTGAGCGTGTTGGACGGCATCGCCGCAAGGTCGAGCCGCCGCACCGTGCCGTCTCGCGCCACGGTGACGATGACGGGTTGTTCCGCGTCATCGATCGTCGCGGTAAGCGAAACGTAGGCCTCCCGCGTCACGGGATGCACCGCCAGATCGTGATAGGTCATGCGTCGCGGATCGGCGCCGAGGGCGTCGGCCAAGAGGCCGTCGAGATCGAGCAGGTTGTAGGGGGCCGGCTCTGCGGGGGCCGCGACCGCCTCTGGCAGGCCGATCGCGTGGATCGCGCCGCCGGTGCTGTCGGCGACGAAAAGTGTGTCGGCGTCGGCGAATTCAAGAACCGTGGCGGATTGCAGGCCTTGTGCCTGCGCAACGCCGGCGGTCAGGGCCAGCACGGACAGGGACGTGGCGAAGGTTCGGACGGACATTCGGATTTCCTCTCTGTTGCCATTGGTGCGCCGCCGGAGCAGCGATCTTGGAAACGTCATGTCGGAGTCTGCGATGCGCCTTCTGACCGCACCACAGATCGAAATGCGCGCTGCCTGCGCGTTGCTGCGACATTGCGCCGGTGCTAGAAGTGCCGATGCACTACTGGACAGAACTCCGCACCGCGCTAATGGTCGCGCGTCTGGGCACGGTGAGCGCAGCGGCCGAAGCCCTCGGCGTGCACCGCGCAACGGTCAATCGTCATATCGAGACGCTGGAAGGCGCGTTCGGCGCGCCGCTTTTCCAGCGGCATGCGCGGGGTTATGCGCTGACCGACGCGGGCCGCGACATGCTGGAGGTCGCCGCCCGTGCTGACGAGATGTTCGCCGATCTGGCGGGGCGCGCCCGAGGCAAAGCGGGGCAACTGTCGGGATCGCTGATCGTGACGGCGCTGTCCGGCGTGGCGCCGCTGGTCATGCCCGCGATCCGAGATTTCCACCTTTCCCACCGGCAGATCGCGCTGGAATTCGTGGCGGGCGCCCAGCTTGCCCGGCTGGAGCATGGAGAGGCGCACGTCGCGATCCGCGCCGGCGCGAAACCGGGGATGCCCGACTATGTCGTGACGCTGTTCCGCCGCTTGCGCTTCGGCCTCTATGCCAGCCAAGGCTACATAGATCGCTCTGGATATCCGGACCCTGACCGGCTCGACGAGCACTGCTTCGTCGGTTCGGTCGCGGTACCGCGTCCGGTTCCCTACGCACACTGGATGAACGCCAAGGTCTCACCAGAGGCGCTGGCACTGCAGACGACCGACCAGCAGGTCCTGCACAGCGCCGTCTGTGAAGGGCTCGGCCTTGGGTTCCTAGCCGAACACGACGCCTGTGTCCGGCCCGACCTTGTTGAGATCATCCCGCCGGGCGATGCGTGGTCCACCGCACTCTGGATCGTGACCCATGTCGACCTGCACCGTACAGCCAAGGTGCAGGCGTTCCTCGAGCACCTTCGACCTCTGGGCGGGCAGCGAGCCTCTGATTAGGGTGGATTTTTGCAGTCGGACAAATGGGCGGGCAAGGTATGCTCCTTACTGGCGTATGTTAAAATCAAAGCATTACCTTGCGGAAGAGATCTGATGTCATGCTTGTCTCCTCCGCCAACGCGACCGGGAACCGATTTCACCGGACATGCAGGCCGGTCGCTCAGGAAGTGATGCGCAGTACAAGGAGTCTTCAGGGCTTCGGAGTTCTCGGGACTGCCGCGAAAAGCGCGACAACCCCTCGAACCGAACACTGCGGCAAGGCCGCTCAACATGCTTGGAGTTATCTTGTAGTCACTCGGCCAGCGCGACGTCGCGGGGGCCCGTGAAGTCGAGCAGGCCGATGCAGGGAACGTCGCTGTCGCAGCGGTCGGCATGCACAGCGCCGCCTTCGACCAGGGAATAGTCGCCGGGCAAGGTCGGGACTTCGGTGCCGTCCGCCTCGATATGCACCCATGTTCCCGCGATGCTGAGCCCCCAGTAATCATGGGTATGAGTGTGCATCGGCAGCGCGACGCCCGGATCCATCTTGAACAGCCAGGCCGCACCGGTGGCGTCGTCGCCCCAGGCCAGGGCCAGTTGCACTCCGGGGATGGGCGCATCGACCCACTCCACGTTCGCGAGGGCGACATGGTGATCGCCATGAGCGTGGTTCTCGGCAAATGCGGCCGTTGTCAGCAAGGCCGCCGTGGCGGCAGCGATCAGTGTCTTGAACATTGAATTGGTCCTTTCGGTTGCAGAAGTCTTTCAAAGTTGATGGTTGGTGATCAGGCGTCGGTGCCGCCGAGCACGCCGTCGAGCTGCATCTCCGCCAACAGTGCGTCCTGCCGCGGCTGGGTGAAGGCGTTCATCTCGTCGACGCCCCAAGTGATGCCGACGACCGTGCGCGTGGGGCGCTTGCCCGGCGCGGCCTCGGCGAGTGTGAGATAGGCGTCGACAACCAGTTGCGGGTCGGGGGCGGCTTCGCTGGCCAGCATGTCGGCGAAGCCTGCGATCATGGTGGCAGGCACGTCGCCAAGATCGCCATAGGACGACAGCACATCTGCGTGGGCGGGCGGCTTTCCAGCGGCAAGCAGGTTCGAGGGGAACGGGCCAGGCTCGACCAGCGCCACGTCGATGCCAAAGGCGGCCACCTCGTAGCGCAGGCTCTGGCTGTAGGCTTCCAGCGCGTGTTTCGTCGCGCAATAGGTTCCGAAGAAGGGCACCGAGACACGGCCAGCGATGGAGCTGGTGTTGACGATCAGGCCGCTGCCTGCCGCGCGCATCGCGGGCAGCACCGCCTGCATCGCGCGGATGGCCCCGAAATAGTTGGTGTCCATCTGTTCCGCGGCCTGCCCGACAGTGTAGGCCTCGGTCACGCCGATATACATGATGCCGGCGTTGTTGATCAGGATGTCGACGGGGCCCTCCGCGAGGATGCGGGCGAAGCCATCAGTCACCGAGGCGTCGCTGGTGACGTCCATCTCGGCGATGGCGATGCCGGGGGAGTAAGCCTCCAGCTCGGCTTTCCTGGCCGCGTTGCGTCCCTCGGCATCGCGCATCGTGCCCCAGACACGGTCACCCCGGTCGGCGAAGGCGCGCACCGCCGCTGCGCCGAAGCCGCTGCTGGCCCCCGTGATGACGACCGTTTTGCCTGTCCCTGTCATGGCTAGTGCTCCTGCTTGCATGCTGCGTTACCGACTGGTACGAATATCGGCGACTCTACGTCAAGATATAAAATACCGACCGGTACCAAAATGAGTGACAACGAGCCGAAACTCGCGCGCGGCAGACCGCGCACGATGAACGCGGACGAGGTGCGCGACGTCGCGATGACGGCGTATTGGCAGAGCGATCCGGCCGACGTGTCGGTCAACGCGATCTGCCAGAAGGCGGGCATATCCAAGCCGTCGCTCTATCGGGAGTTCGGAAGCGAGGACGGTCTGACGCGTGCCGTGCTCGACAGCTATGCCGAGCGGGTGCTCTCGGCCGTCTTCGCGATCCTGCACAGCGGAAAGGGCTTGCAGGCGACGCTTGCAGCCCTGATCGACTTCGCGAGCGTGGACCCGCGGATGGAAACCGGCTGCCTGTTCTACAAGATGCGCGCGGGCAAGCACCGGCTGGGGCCAAAAACGCGCGCGCGGGTGGAGGAGATCGATGCGGCGGCGCAGGAAGCCTACGTGGCGTTCCTGCAGTCTTGTCGCGACGCCGAGGGGTGGCCAGACGGACTGTTGGTAGAGGCCGGGGCGCAATACCTCGGCGAGCAGATCGCCCTCGCCATCACCCAACGCGCATCGGGCGAAGACCCCGCCCGCATCCGCGAGATGCTTACCCTCGCGCTGTCGGTATTCACCCGCCCGTGACGAGATCGCCGCGCGCCCTGACGCCTGAATAGGGACCCGACACTTGAAATTCGGCCACCAAACACACCCCCAGCTCTAACATTTAACCATTTTTTTTCAGTGCTTTGAGGTGGAGAATGTCCGATCCCGGTCCCGTTCCCTCCGCCACTATCAAAAAAACAAAATAAATTTAGGAGCTTGTGGGGTGCGCGCCGCTCGCCCCTCCCGCCTACCTGCCATCCTGATTGCACTTAATTGCAACATGTAGTCATTCTCCACCAATGCTTTAGCGAGAATGGAACGTGCGATATGCCAACGCAGGCCATCAAAGACATAGCGAGTGCAGTGCAGCGCCTCCAAAAACTCGGCGACGCGCTGAAGACAGTTGAGCAGCGCGAAGAACTCGTCGCTCTGAGGGAATTGCTGGTCAACGTGAGAAGCGATTTGCTCGGCAAAGATGAGGAGTTGCTTGCGCTGCAAGCCGAGCTTTCCGAACTTCGCAGACGCGTCGAGAAACAGCACAGCCTCGTCGAAGTGCAGGGCTTTAAGTATGAAGACGCCGGGGATGGCCGACCTATTGGCTTACCGTTCTGTCCGACATGCGAGGTGAAGGAAGACGGAAAACTTTACAGGCTAAAGCGTTTAAACGACGAACACTCGACCTGCCCTAACTGTGGTGTCGACTACAATGCTGCCGCCGAAGGGAGCGTTCACCGAAAAACGCCAATGCCCCCGTATCGACCAAGACGCAATGACGGATGGTAGCTAGCGGGGGCAAGAAGCCTCCGGCCCTATTTGCACTGCACGGGCCGCTGGCTCATGCATGGGTCGGCAGGGGCATCCTCAAGAGAGCGCCCGGCATCATCGGAGATGGCGTTCGCCCCCTTTTGAGAACGGGTATCTACCGGAGCAGTTCGCAGCAGGTAAATCGTTGGGAGTGGACATTCAGACCCGTCGCCTGAATGTCCACTCGACCTGCCTGGCAGTCCCTGCCGCAGCAGGGCAGAAACGTCCCGCGCGTCAGTCGTCCATGCAATAGTATTCGTAGGTGCCAGGTATGACGTTGCCGTTGGCATCCTCCAGCCAGGTTTCGATCCAGCCACCGTCACCGCAGGTGAGTTCAAGCTCTTCGTCCGTGATCGGGCCGCCCGCCGTGGTCGTGTTCCGTGTTCCTACGCGGCGGGTGTCTGCCATTGGCACACTGGGCGTCGCTTGCGATGCGCTGCTTCCACGGTCGTCGCCGCGCCCTGCGCGCCCTTCCTCGTCATCGCCGCCGCGCACTTCGGCGCCACCGCGGTCGCCGCCGCTCTGTTCATGCGTGGCGGCGCCACGCTCCTGCGCCAGGGCGGGCTGCGCCATTGCGATCGACAGTCCCAGCAGTCCCCACGTCATCATCCTGATTGCTTGCATTCAATTACATCCTTCCTTGATGGGCGCCACCATTGCGCCGGTTGTGAACGTGGGTCGGAGGACATCGCCGGTTCGTTCAAAAAAATTTGGAGGGCATGCATTGGGCATTGTCGGAGGAACTGGGCTTGAGGCGGGGCAGGGCGCCGACTTGCGTCCGCATGTGACCAAACGATCCCGTTCAAGGACATCAGGACGTCTGCTAGGATCGGCCCGCGCGGAGCACCGATCGCAATGCGTTCGGGGCCGTTGGACTGGCGTTGCCGCCGCCTCGACAGCGCTCGGCGTATCTTTCGCACAAGGCAATTGTGCAACTGGGCCAGGGCTGGCGTGAAACCGTCACAGGCGCGCCATCCCTCGTCACATGCCAGACGCATTTCGGTGGTAGCACGCCGAAATGGAGGTCTTGGGCCAACTACTCGGTGTCACTGTCATCGCCGTGGTCCTGGCCACTCTTGGCGGGGGGCTTGCCTTCTTGAACGCCTCCGCGGTTCGTCCACGGGGTGACCAAAGACGTTCGCTCCTTCCGCTCCTGCCCGTTGCCCTGCCTTCAGCGATCTGGGCAGGCTTCTCTGTCTACTTGATCGCGGAGATTTTGGCCGAACGCGGGGCCGCGAACCTCTGGCCTCTGACCATCGGGCTCATGACGTTCCTCTGGCTGTGCTGGATCGCCTTGGTGTGGCTGACGGCAGCACTGTTCCGAATGGTTTGGCGCCGCTGATCTCTGAAGACAGGAGACGCGCTGCTGAAGCGGCGGCAAGGATCCGCTGTCTGACGGTTGCCTCCAAGAAAATGGCCAGCCCGCGATCGTCTGGTCGCGGGCGCCGGCCAGGGTGGGGCCTGACGGGCGGTGAACGCCGCTGCGGGCTTCCAGTGAGACCATGGTGACGGCATTCACCTTGTCCACGCCCCAGGTGATGTCGTCGACGGTGCGCGTGAGGCGCACGCCGGGCGCGACATCGGCGAGCGCCAGACAGGCACCGTCGCTCGCGAGCATCTGGGAAAAGCCGTCGATCATTTTGGCGGGCACGCCGCCCGGTTCCTCATGGGACGACAGCACACCCGCGCGAGCGGGCTTCTCCGCCGGGCTAGCCGGCGGTCGCGGATGACCAGAATGGCCATGCGAACCATCGTGCCGGAAAAGGACAGCGCCGACCGGGAAGGCGAATGACGTCCGGTCGTTGGCGCGTCCCTTCCTGCAGCGTTCGCGCCCGTCGCGGAACGCGGCCATGACCCGCCCCAGGTGGATGGGGCGCGTCCTGGGGCGCGGTCTCCAAACCTCTCGTGTCCCCCTGACGGTGATTGTCCGACAGGCCGACGTCAGCTGCCCATCATGTCCTTGATGGCGCCTATGAACGCTGCGTCGTCCTTGACCTTTCGCTCGTCGAGCAAGTCATCGGCATCCTTTCCCGCACGAAAGCGGAGGCGGTTTCCGGTTTCGATGGCGGCCTGCCAGATCACCTCGGCGACGACCTCGGGGGGTGAGGGGTTGGCGGCCAGCTTGCCGAACAAGCGCCCCATGCCCTCGGCGGTCGGGGCATAGTCCGAAAGTGTCTCGTCCATCGCAAAGTCGAAGGAACGGCCTCCGAAATCCGTCCTGATCATGCCGGGCTCGACGATCCGCACCCGGATGCCGAGCGGCTCGAGTTCGTAGTGCAGCGCCTCGGACAGGCCTTCGACGGCGAACTTGGTGCCGTGGTAGAGCGTCCCGAGCGGAAACGTGATCTGCCCGCCGATGGACGAGATGTTCACGATGGTGCCCGCGCGGGTCGCCCGCATGTGCGGCAGCACCGCCTTCGTCACGTCCAGCAGCCCGATCACATTGGTGTCGAACTGGCGGCGGATGCGTTCGGTCGAGAAGGCCTCGAGCGGGCCGTAGGCGCCGTAGCCGGCGTTGTTCAGCAGCACGTCGATCCGGCCGAACCGCGACAGGCCGTCGGCCACCGCGGCGGCGATGGAGCCCGCATCGGTCACGTCGAGCCGGTTGACATGGACGTTGTCGAGCGCCGCGAGTTCGCCCGCGGCGGAGGGATCGCGCATCGTGGCGATGACGTTCCAGCCCTCGGACTGGAACCGCAGCGCCGTTGCCTTTCCGATGCCCGATGAGGCGCCGGTGATCAGGATGGTCTTCATGGGGCAGTTCCTCAGGCGTTCAGGTCGAGCATCCGCTCGATCCCGAAATTGGACAGGACATTGCGCGTCACGTCGTGGAGCACGTCGTTGTAGTGCTCGATCTGGGGGCCGACGCCGGTGTGATCGACGACCGTCCGGAAGGGTTTCCGCCCGAACGGCATCTCCAGCAGGGCGGCCACCGCCTCTGCGATCCGCTCGGGGCGCTGGTCGGGATTGGCGTCGAGCATCCGGGCAAGGCCCTCCGCCGAAATCGCGGGCACGCGCGCGAAATCTCCGTAGCCGGCTTCGCGGTCCGGGTCCTCCGGCGTGACCATGCCCTCGAAGAAGGCCGTCAGCATCGCGCCGGGCTCGATGATGCAGGACTCGATGCCGAAGCCGGACAACTCGGTGCGGTAGCATTCCACGATGGCTTCCAGCGCCCATTTGGACGCCGAATAGGTGCCGTAGAAAGGCGTGGCGATCCGGCCGATCAGGCTCGACGTGTACAGGACCGTGCCGCGTCCCTGCGCCCGCAGGTGGGGCAGGGCCGCGCGCATCACACGCTGAACGCCGGTCACGTTCACGTCGAAGACGCGGCCCATGTCCTCGGGCGACCTCAGTTCCTGGATGCCGTAGGATCCGATCCCGGCATTGTTGATCACCACGTCCAGACCGCCCAGCGCGGCGATGGCTTCGGACACGGTTGCCTTTGTGCCGTCGGTGTCCGTCACGTCCATCTCGACGATCCGCGCGCCCGCGGCCTCCAGCTCCGCCACCGCGCCGGCGCCACGCCCGTCGCGGCGGCGCACGCTGCCGGCGACTTCATGCCCGCGCTCCAGCAGCGCCAGCGCCGTAGGCTTGCCAAAGCCACCGGCAATACCCGTGATCAGGACCTTCGCCATGGTCGTTCTCCTCGTGCAAACGTCATTCGACCCTAGAGCGGCGACGGCGTTCATTCTTTCTCATTTGGCCGGAATTCTTGCCTGATCCTCCAAGGCTTGAAAATTTCGTGCAAGGGCGAGGAGTCCTCGTGCTAGACCGGGCGCAAGGAGAAAGCATGACCCGCTCAGCCCTTCTGGATCACGTAACGGCGTTGCTCGAACGAGAGGGACCGACGCAGGGCGCGCTTGCGCACGCCCCAAGCGGCCTGCATTTCCTGCGGTTCCCGGCCCCGACCTCGAAGGACGCGACCGTCTACCGCCCGCTTCTGTGCCTCGTGCTGCAAGGCGCCAAGGAGGTCGGCACGAGCACGAAGACCCTGCGCGTCGCCGACGGGCAATCGCTCGTCGTCAGCCACGCCCTGCCTGTCGTTTCGCGCGTCACCGAGGCCACGCCGGACCGTCCATACGTCGCGCTGGTCTTTCCGGTCGATCTGGATCTCCTGCGGGCGGTGGCCGCGGACGTGACGCCCGCCCGAGCCGCCAGCCGGCAAGACCCGTTCTCGATCTCGCTCTGCCAGACCGACCTGGAGATGGAGGGCGCGCTTCTGCGGTACCTCCGGCACTGCGATCACGACGAACCGCGCCGCCTGCTCGCTCCGATCACGGCGCGTGAAATCCATGCGCGGCTCCTGCTCGGTCCCCATGCCGAGCCGTTGCGCAAGCTGCTCTGGCACGAGACGACGGCCAGCCGCATCTTTCAGGTCACGAGAGAGATCCAGTCGGACCTCGCCCGTCCGCTCGTGGTCGCCGAACTCGCGGAGCGGGCGGGCATGAGCAGTTCCGCCTTCTTCGAGCACTTCAAGGCCGTCACGGGCACCTCGCCCCTGCAGTACCAGAAGGACCTGCGGCTTCTGCGCGCCCGCGATGCGTTGCGCAGCACAGGGCAAAAGGTCTCGAGGATCGCGTTCGGGGTCGGATACGAAAGCTCGGCCCAGTTCTCGCGGGAATACGCCCGCAAGTTCGGCTTTCCGCCCAGACAGGAGCGCGCCGCCCACGCTGCTGAGTAGCCGTCCGTCGTTCGCGACTGGAACCGGATGGCTGCGCGGGACCTGCCTGGGCCTCCTGAGTTGGAACAAGACGGAAGAGCGTCTTCGATCCGCGGCATGTCAGCGCCGTCGCGGCGCGCACGCCTCGCGCAGTTGCCGCCGGAACCGGCACCGTTCCGCATCCCGATTAATCGCACCTTAAGCACTATCGGCGAAGGCTTTCTCCCGGAACGCGGCGCTTGGGGCATGAGCCGGCGACGCAGGGGCATCGGGGCGATACCTTCATGAAGATACTCATTTCCATCGGCACCCGTCCGGAGGCGATCAAGCTTGCCCCGGTGATCGCCGCGATGAAGCCGCTGCCGGGCGTGGCCACGACCGTCTGCCTGACCGGGCAGCACCCAGACCTCGCGCGTTCGGCGCTGCGGGACTTCGGCATCGCCGAGGACCGGACGCTACCGGTGGCGGGCGGGCAGGGCACGCTCGCCGACCGGTTCGCGCATTTCCAGAGCGCGCTCGCATCGCTCCTGGCGAGCGAGCCGCACGACTGGATCGTCGTGCACGGCGATACGGCCTCGACCCTCGCGGGCGCGCTCGCGGCGTTCCACGCACGCGTGTCCGTCGCCCACGTTGAGGCCGGTCTTCGCACCGGCGACCTCGCGCAGCCCTGGCCCGAGGAGGGTTACCGCCAGATGACCGCCGTTGTGACGCGCGCGCATTTCGCGCCGACCCGGCGCGCGGCCGACAATCTCCTGGCCGAGGGCGTTCCCGCCGACAGGATCGAGATCACGGGCAACACCGTGGTGGATGCGCTGGTGCGCATGAGGGACCGGATGCTCGACGACGCGGAGGTGCGGGCCGACCTCGCGACATGGCTTCTCGCGCTCACGGGAGGGCGGCCGCATGTGCTCGTCACCGCCCACCGGCGCGAGAACCACGGCGCGCCGATGCGCAGGATCACGGCGGCGGTCGCCGATCTTGCGGGGCGGTTCCCGTCACGGACGTTCGTCGTGCCCGTCCATCCGCATCCCGAGGTGCGCAAGGCGATGCGGGCGGCCCTTTCGGGCCTGCCAAACGTCGAGCTTACGGGCCCGCTCGGCTACCGCGAGTTCCTCTACGCGATGATGAACGCCGATCTCGTCCTGAGCGACTCGGGCGGCGTCCAGGAAGAGGCCGCGACCTTCGGCGTGCCCCTTCTGGTGCTGCGCAACACCTCCGAGCGGCCCGAGGCGGTTGAGGCAGGGATGGCCGAACTCGTCGGCACCGACCGCGGCCTGATCGTGGCGCGCGCGACGCACGCGCTCGCGCGGGGCCGGGACGGGACCGGCGCGGCGCGGGGCGGCAATCCCTTTGGCGACGGCAACGCGGCGCGCCGGATCGCCGACCATTTCGCGCGACTGGCCGGTCACGGCCGGCCTGTGGGCAAATCTGCACCAGTGGTCCCGTTTGGCCGCCGGGCGCCCGCCGTCGCGCTTGACCTGGAGGGGAGGCGCGGTCAATTGAAAGGATAAAATGCGCAAGGCTTTTCGCCGGCGTTACAATGACATGATCGGAGTAGCAGTCGTCATGAGCATCAGACACGTTCCGGCAGCAGCCCTGTTCCTCGGCGTTTGCGCCGGCGCGGCAGCCGCGCAGGACAGCAGCCTTCAACTGACCTTCGGCCATCTCGACGTGGACAGCGGGCTTTCGGATCGTGACTACGCCAGCGCCTTCCTGCGCCACGGCGTGAGCTCCGGCACGGAGCTTCTGTTCGAGGTCGCGACGCAGTCCCGCGAGGAGGACGCTTCGTTCCTGTCCTTCGGCGCCGCGGTCGATATCGGCGGCGGGTCCTCGGTAAGCGTGTCGCTGGGCGGATCGGACTCCGACCTCGGGATCTATCCCGAATGGACGGTGGCGCTCGGCTACGAATTCGTCACGCCGCCCGCCACGGGTCTGGTCTACCGGGCGGGCCTTTCCTATGCGGATTACGCAAACGGCACGGAGTCCACGACGCTGAGCGGCGAGGCGGTGAAGTTCTTCCCGGCCTTCGCCGACGGCAGTTTCCTCGTGGGGCAGGTGGGCGGAAGCCTCGTCTCCTCCGAGCCCGGCTCCGAGACGGGGTGGTCCGCGACCGCCGCCGTGACCTACGTTCAGCCCGGCAGCTGGTCCGTGGGCCTGTCCGCCAGCACCGGCACGATCGGCTACGAGCCCTTCAACGCGTCGCCGGTGGAGAACGATTTCGTCGCCCTGCGCCCTTTCGTGAGCTTCAACGCCTCCGAGGCCACCGAGATCATCGTGAGCGCCGAATATGTCGACACCGAAACCTTCGACATCTCGGGTGTGGCGCTTGGCCTCAAGCTCGACTTCTGACGACATGACGATGCCGTGATCGTCGTCGAACTGGTCCTCGTCGCGACGTTCCTGCTGGTCGCGCTGGTCATGGTGCGGCAACTCGTGCTGACCATTGCGTTCTGGTTCACCACGCCGCGGCCGCCCGTGGACTGGGTCGAGGAGGACGCGCCGAGGGTCGCGATCCTGATCCCGGCGCACAACGAGGAACGCGTGATCGACGGCTGTCTCGAGGCGATGCGCCGGATCGACTACCCCGCCGACCGGACGCGGATCGTCGTGATCAACGACCGCTCGCGCGACGCCACCGGCGCGATCGCCGAGCGCCACGCCGCAGAGGACGCCCGGATCGAGGTGATCCACCGCACCGACGACATGCAGCCCGGCAAGCCGGCCGCGCTTGCAGGAACGATCGCGGCACTGTCCGACACCTGCGACGCCTTCATCTTCTTCGACGCCGACTACGTCCCGTCCCCACGCCTCGTCCGGCACCTCGTCGCGCCGTTCCGCGATCCCGCCGTCGGGGCGACGATGGGACGTGTCGTGCCCTACAACACCGACGCCAACCTGCTGACCAAGCTCATCGACCTCGAGCGGCGCGGGGGCTATGTCATCGACCAGGAGATGCGGCACAGGCTCGGCTTCTTGCCGCAGTTCGGCGGCACCTGCGGGGCCGTTCGCGCCTCGTCCCTGGCGGCCGTGGGGGGATGGAACACCACCGTTCTGGCCGAGGACACCGATCTGACCTACCGGCTGTTCATCGCGGGGTACCGGGTGGAATACCTGCTCGGGGCCGCCTGCTACGAGGAAAGCCCCGAGGACTGGCGCGTCCGCTTCCGGCAGGTCCGACGCTGGGCCTACGGGCACAACGACTGCCTGTTCCGCTACTTCCTGCCGGTGTTGCGCGCCTCGCATCATTCGATCTGGGCGCGCCTCGATGCGGCGGTGGTCCTTCTTTTCTACATCGTGCCGGTGCTTTCGCTGGTGTCGCTCGTGATCCTCATCCTGTCGCCCGCCCTTGGCGTGATCAGCGCCGCACCGCTCGTGGCGGTCGTGTCCTTCTTCGGCTATTCCGCCATCGGCAACTTCGCCCCCTATTTCCAGATCGCGGGCGGCTGCGTGCATGACCGCCAGACCGTTGCCATCCGCTCCATGCCGCTGATTTTCCTGTCATCCTTCATCAGCATGTTCGCGTCGTGCTCGGGCGTGATGAACCTTCTTCGCGACCGGGTCTCGGGGCTCGCGCCGCACTGGGACAAGACGTCGAGGTTCCGCAAGGGTGGCTCGCTTCCGATCGGCAGCGATGACGGCTGAGCATCTCGTCTTCGTCGCGTTCTTCGCAGGCGTGTCGGCCTGCTTCGCCTTACTGCGCAGGCACGCCATGTCGGTGTCGAGCGTCCTCGACATCGAGGGCCGGGACCGTCGGGCGGTGCGGTGCTCGGGGCGGGCGGTTGCGCGCGCACTGGTCCTGGCCGCGCTTCTGCCGGCCGTGGTCGCGCTGTCCGCCGTGGTCGCGGGCGAGGCGTTCGTTCCGCTTTTCGCCGCGGCCGGGATCGCGGTGCCGGTGGCCTTCACGCCCGGCGGCGTCGCGGTCTGGGCTGGCGCGATCCCCGACGATCCGTCCCTGCCGCCTGTCTTCGCGGCCTTGTGCCTCGCGCTGACGGGGGGCCTTGCGGCGGCACTCCGCAACAGCGCGGCCTTTGTGTTCCTCGCGTTCCACGCGGTGCTGGCGGCGCTGTGCCTGATCGTGGACCTCGTTTTTGGCGCGACGGTGCCTGACCGCGCGTCGGTCACGTCATGGGTGCTGAACACCGCCTTCTTCCTCGTGATGGCCAGCCAGTTCTTCTTCGCGTTCCTTACCGGCGGGACGTTCCGCCAGTGGATGGCGAGCCTGTTCTCCGCGGTGCTGTCGGGATCGGCCTTCGCTCTCGGCGCGAGCGTTCTGGCCATGCTGGCGGGCGTGGTGGACGGCACGTCCTACATGCTGATGGTCTACCTCGTGCTGGCCTACGGCATCGTGGCGGCTCATGTCGCCGCGCTGTCGCTGTCGCTGGGAACGCGCGCGGCCTGAGCGCGCGAAACCCCCGTCGCGGCACCCGATCCTTCCCGCTCCTGCCCGGTTTGCGGGCAATTGTCCCTGCGCGCGCCGCATTTTTCCACTGCGGCAAGCGCGGGGCGGACCCCGCCGCGATGGGTTTTGACACGACCGCAGGGGCGCGAGCATCGTCGGGATGCGCAGAGCATTTAGGGTTCCGCCCGGCCCGAAAGGTCCGGGGCCTGGTCCGAGAAATGCAGCCGGTCCGGCAAAATCCGGGGCGGTACACGGCGGGCCAAAATCCCGGGAGAGCACTGCGACACCAGTTCGGCCGCTCCCCTGACGCTTCCTTTTCCGGTCGGACGTTTCACAAGATCCGCACGGAGGGACAGAACATGACCAGACTTGCACTCGCCGCCACCACGGCCCTGGGGCTTGCCCTCGTGCCGGTTACCGCCAGCGCCCAGGAGCGCGACACGTTCCGGGTGGCTTGGTCGATCTACGTCGGCTGGATGCCGTGGGGCTATCTCGAAGAAAGCGGCATCATGGACGCCTGGGCCGAGCGCTATGGCATCGACGTCGAGATCGTGCAGATCAACGATTACGTGGAGTCGCTCAACCTCTACACCGCGGGCGAGTTCGACGGCGTGTCGGCGACCAACATGGATACGCTCTCCATCCCGGCGGGGTCGGGCGTGGACACCACGGCGCTGATCGTGGGCGACTTCTCGAACGGCAACGACGCCGTGATCCTGAAGGGCGAGGGATCGCTGGAGGATCTCGCGGGGATGCCGGTGAACCTCGTGGAGCTTTCGGTGTCGCACTACCTGCTCGCGCGCGGCCTCGACACTGTGGGGCTGGCCGAGCGTGACCTTGCCGGCGTCGTGAACACCTCGGACGCCGACATGATCGCGGCCTTCCAGACCGACGACGTGCAGGCCGTCGTGACGTGGAACCCGCTCGTGTCCACCATCGCGGAAGACCCGCAGGCCAACATCCTCTTCACCTCCGCCGACATCCCGGGCGAGATCATCGACATGATGGTCGTCAATACCGAGGTGCTTGCCGCCAATCCCGATTTCGGCCGCGCGCTTGTCGGGGCGTGGTACGAGCTGATGGCGATCATGTCCTCCGACACCGACGAGGGGATCGCCGCGCGCACCGCCATGGCCGAGGCGTCGGGCACGGACCTTGCTGGCTACGACGCGCAGCTCGCCTCGACCGAGATGTTCTGGGACCCCGCCGACGCCGTCGCCTTCGTGGAGAGCGCCGAGTTGCCCGAGACGATGGTGAACGTGGCCGAGTTCCTGTTCGAACGCGGGATCCTCGGCGAGGGCGCCCCGAGCGCGGATTTCGTCGGCATCGAATATCCCGGCGGCGTCACGACCGGCGATCAGGGCAACGTCAGGCTCCGCTTCGATCCTTCCTTCATGCAGATGGCCGCAGACGGCAGCCTCTGAGCCGTCGCGGGGGCGGGCGGGGCGATGCGCGTCATCAACCGCAAGGCGGGGCCGGCCAGCCGCGTGGCGCTGGCCTCGCTGCCCTTCGTGCTGGTCGCGCTGGCCTACGCGGCCGCCTCGGCGGCGCGGCTGGCCGAGAACCCGCAGGACCGCGTCCTGCCTTCGTTCGCCACGCTGGCCGAGACCGGGCTGCGCCTGATGACCGAGGCGGACCGCCGGTCCGGCCAGATCCTCCTTTGGAGCGACACGGCCTCGAGCCTCGGCCTTCTGTTCGCCGGGGTGGGGATCGCCGCGCTGATCGGGCTGTGCTTCGGCCTCGCGATCGGCCTGGTGCCGCTGGTTCGGACGACGTTGCAGGGCTTCGTCGCGGTGATTTCCATGATCCCGCCGCTGGCCATCCTTCCGATCCTGTTCATCACGCTCGGCGTCGGCGACGCGGCGAAGGTCGCGCTGATCGCCATCGGTATCACGCCCTTCCTGATCCGCGATCTCTCGGCGCGCACGGCCGAACTGCCGCAGGAGCAACTGGTCAAGGCGCAGACGCTCGGGGCCTCGTCGCTCGCCATTGCGCTCGCCGTCGCACTGCCGCAGATCATGCCGCGCCTGATCTCGGCAGTGCGCCTGTCGCTGGGGCCGGCGTGGCTGTTCCTGATCGCGGCCGAGGCCGTGGCCTCCGACAGCGGGCTCGGGTACCGCATCTTCCTTGTGCGCCGCTTCCTCGCGATGGACGTGATCCTGAACTACGTCGCGTGGATCACGTTCCTCGCCTTCGTCTTCGACTGGGCGCTGGGGCGTCTTTCGCGCCTTCTCTACCCTTGGGCCGAGGCGCGCGCATGAGCTTCGTCACCGTTGCCGACATCTTCCAGACCTATGGCAGGCGCCCGATCCTCGAGCGGGTGAACCTGAGCGCGCGCGAGGGCGAATTCGTCTCGATCGTGGGCGCGTCGGGCTGCGGCAAGTCCACGTTCCTGCGCCTTCTGCTGGACCAGGAGCGGCCGACGCGCGGCGAGATCCTCGTGGACGGCAAGCCCCTGAAGGGCGAGCCCGACCGCAGCCGGGGCATCGTCTTCCAGCGCTACTCGGTCTTCCCGCACCTGAGCGTGCGCGACAACATCGTGGCCGCCGAGGGCCTGTCGCGGCCGTTCGGGCGGCTGTTCGGCAAGGCGAAGCGGGCCGCGCGCGCGCGCGCCGACGCGGCGCTGGAACGTATCGGCCTGTCGCATGTCGCGGCCCAGTATCCCGCCGCCCTGTCGGGGGGCATGCAGCAGCGCCTCGCCATCGCGCAGGCTCTGGCGGCAAGGCCGCGCATCCTGCTTCTCGACGAGCCCTTCGGCGCGCTCGATCCCGGCACGCGCGAGCAGATGCACGGCTTCCTGCAGGATCTTCGCGCCGAGACCGCGATGACGGTATTCATGGTCACGCACGACCTGCCCGAGGCCTTCAAGCTCGGCGACCGCGTGATCGTTTTCGACAAGATCCGGTGGGACCCGCACGACCCAGCCGCCTTCGGCGCGACGATCACCTACGACTTCGATGCCCGCAACGGCGGCATCCCCTACCAACTGGAAGAGGACGCACATGGATTACCTCAGACCGCGGCGCAGCCGGTCGCATAGCCCGGCCGACGCGCCGCCGCGTGACAGGCGCGCCCATCATCCCGATCTCACGAAGCTGCAGGGCTGGAGGTCCATGAAGGCGGAGGCCGACATTCCCGAAGGCCGCTGGGACGAAGAGCGTCGCTGGGCGCTGCGCATGGGCCTGACCGGGGCGGAGTCGATCGAGGACAAGTCCATCCCGACCTTCGCGCGCGGCGAGCTTCCGCATTACGCGGGGATCAACACCTTCCTCAAGGCGCCCTACGCCGAGGACGTGACGGAGGTCGGCCATTACGACGCCACGGTGCTCGGCATCCCCTTCGACGGCGGAACCACCTACCGTCCCGGCACCCGCTTCGGGCCGCAGGGGCTGCGCAAGATCAGCGCGCTCTACACGCCCTACAACTACGAGCTGGCGGTCGATCTCCGCGAGCAGATGACGCTGTGCGACGCGGGCGACGTCTTCACGATCCCCGCGAATCTCGAAAAGAGCTTCGACCAGATCAGCCGCGCCGTCAGCCATGTCTTCTCCTCCGGCAGCTTCCCGGTGATGATCGGGGGCGACCATTCCATCGGCTTCCCCTGCGTGCGCGGCATCGCCGAGTGCACGTCGAAGAAGATCGGTATCGTGCATTTCGACCGCCACGCCGACATCCAGGAGAAGGATCTAGATGAACGCATGCACACAACACCCTGGTTTCACTCGACGAACCTCCCGAACGTTCCGGCGAGGAACCTCGTGCAGGTCGGCATCGGCGGCTGGCAGGTTCCGCGCGAGGCGGTGAAGGTCGCGCGCGAACGAGAGACCAACATCATCACCATGTCCGACATGGAGCGGATGGGCGTCGACAAGACCGCGGAGATGGCGCTGGAAATGGCGTGGGACGGCGCGGACATGGTCTACATGTCCTTCGACATCGACTCGATCGATTGCGGCTTCGTCCCCGGCACCGGCTGGCCCGAGCCCGGCGGCTTCCTGCCCCGCGAGGCGCTGGCGCTCGCGTCGAAGGTAGCGGCCGAGGGGCTGTGCGGCATGGAACTGGTCGAGGTCTCGCCGCCCTACGACACGTCCGACATCACGGCGCTGATGGGCACGCGCGTGATCGTGGACGTGCTTGGCGCGATGGTGTCGGCCGGCAAGCTGGGGGCGCACAAGCGCCATATCGACAAGCCCGTCACCATCCCGCACGGCGAGTTCGAAGGAAGGCGCTGGTCCAATGCCACATGATCACCCGCATCATCACCACCATCACAATCACCATAGCGCCGACCACCTCCATTCGCATCTCGCGCCCGAGGACGAGGCGGCCGAGCTGCAGGTTCTGACGGCGCAGTTCATCGACGGTTTCGTCAAGGCCGCCGACAAGGCCGCCTATCTCAGGCTCGCGGGCGTGCCCCTCGAACGGCCGGGGAAGGCGGGCCCGGCCGAGCTGAAGCTCGTCGACGTGGAACTCAGGACCGAATGGCAGGTGGGCACCGCCTCGCCTTCCTTCGGCACGCGCAAGCTTGGCTACATGCCGTTCCCGGGCGAGATGATCCGCGAGCGCACGAACATGTCGCTCGTCTACGTCTCGATGGACGAGAAGCGTCTGGTCGACATCCGCGACTTCCTCGCCGAGCGCGAGCGGCGCTGACCCGGCGCCTCGGGCGAGGACGAGTGCGTGAGCGCCGCCGCCTGCATCGGCAGGAAGGTCGAATTGTACCTATTTGTTCGGAGTGACCCGCCGGCCGCCTTAAATCAACAAGAAAATAGATGCTTGCGAGGCGCTCTTAACCTGGCGTGTGGGTGGGCTTCGGGCATGGCGAACTTCGTCTTCACGCAATCTTCAGGCTCTCGCGCCAGCGTTCAGCCCATCCCGATCAGGGACAGGTTCAGCTCGCAAAGAAGGGTCTTTCCATGCGCATGTACATCTTCGCCGTCATGGCGGCGCTCGCCGGCACGCCGGCTTTCGCCGACGAGTTCCAACCGGTCCTCGAGGCATTCCTCGACGCCGAAATCCGAAGCTGGAGCCAGTCAGGCGAGATCGTCTCGGCCATCCGCGCGCAAAACGCCGAAAACGCGAACATGAACCAGGACGACATTCTTCAGCTGGACGGCGCGTTGCGCTCCGAGATCGGTATGGCCGTGACGCCGACCATCGACCCGGTGCTCGGTCATGCGGCATCGGATTTCCTGCGCGCCCGCGTCGGCGCCTCGAACGGGCGCATCACCGAGGTCTTCATCATGGATGCGCACGGGCTGAACGTGGCGTCCTCTGGACTGACCTCGGACATGTGGCAGGGCGACGAGGCCAAGTTCACGGAAACCTTCGCGGCGGGCGCGGGCGCCGTACATTTCAGCGAGGTCCAACTCGACGAATCGACGCAGCGCTACCAGGCGCAGATCTCGGTCACGATCGTGGATCCCGATACCGGCGAGCCCATCGGGGCCATGACCGTGGGCGTCGACGCCGAAGCGCTTCTGTGAACCGCTGAACCCCGAAATCCTTCAGGAACGGACGTCATCCATGGCTATCGACCGCCTCAGCTTCGCCAATTCGTCGGTCTTCGTGAAGTGCATCGTGCTGATCGTGGGCGCGACGCTTCTGGTCGCCTCCGTGCTGTCGGCCCTCAGCATCCGCACCGTGAACGGCGCGATCGACGATGGCATCCGGACGCTCGGCGACGCGATCACCTCGTCGGCCGCGACTGCGAACGGCGCGGCGCTGCGGTTCGGGAACGCCGAGGCGGTGCAGGCGTCCCTGCAGACTACCGTGGTCGACTCCGATGCCGCGCTTATGGCCGTGGCCGTAAACGGGCAGGGCGAAGCGGTGACGAACGCGGGCGACGGCGCTCCTCGCGACGCTGAAACCCTCCGCGAACTTGCGCGGCGGGCCGTTTTGGAAGCTGCGCCGCAGGTCTCCGCGGACGGGATGTCGATTGCCTACCCCAGTTTCGTAGGCGGGGCGGGCGACGGCGTGGCCGGCGCCGTCGCGATCCTGTGGACGCCCGATGAAAGCCGCGCCAACGCGCGGACCAAGCAGATGCTGAACCTCGCCGTCTCGGGCCTTGTCCTGTTTCTGCTGGTCTTCGGCGCGTCCGTCCTGCTCAAGATGCTCGTGTCGCGGCCAATCACCGTCCTCGCCGAGGAGATCGCGACTCTGCGCAGCGGACGCTACGACGCCGAGATGCCGTTCGCCGACCGTGGTGACGAGATCGGCACCATCGCGCGCAACCTCGCCGAGTTGCAGCACCAGCTGGCCGAGGCGGCGCGGGCCACCGAGGATCGGGCGCGCATCGAGCGCACCCAGAAATCGGTGGTGGAGGAATTGACCGTGGGCCTCCAGACCGTCGCCAACGGCGACCTCACGCGGCGGATCGAGGTTGAATTCGCGCCGGAATACGAGACGCTCCGCCGGAACTTCAACGAGACGGTCGACACGATCGTCCGCGTGATCGAGCAGATCGCCCGCAATGCCGAAACCATCCGCCTGAGTGCGGACGGTATCGCCCAAAGCTCCGACGAGCTTTCCAAGCGCACCGAGAACCAGGCCGCCTCGCTTGAGGAGACAGCGGCGGCCCTCGACATGATCACGACCAACGTCGAGAACTCGGCCGGAAGCGCCAGGAACGTCGAGCGGATCGTCGTCGACGCGAAGTCGCGCGCCCAGCAGTCCAGCAGCGTCGTGCAGAAGACGGTCGACGCCATGGCGCAGATCGAGGAATCGTCGCGCCAGATCTCGAGAATCTCCACCGTGATCGACGAAATCGCGTTCCAGACGAACCTGCTGGCGCTCAACGCCGGCGTCGAAGCCGCACGCGCGGGCGATGCCGGGCGGGGATTTTCGGTCGTGGCCAACGAGGTGCGCGCTTTGGCGCAGCGCTCCTCGGATGCCGCCAACGAGATCAAGACGCTTATCGGATTGAGTTCGGGCTATGTCGAGCGCGGTGTGGAACTCGTGGGGAGCGCCGGCAACGAGCTCAACGAGATCACGCAAAGTGTCTCGACGATCTCGACCCATGTCGAGGGGATCAGCAAATCCGCCGGTGAACAATCGGCGAGCCTGGCCGAGGTCAATTCCGGTGTCGCGCAACTCGACCGCGTGACGCAGCAGAATGCGGCGATGGTAAGCCAGGCGAACGAATCCAGCCAGACCCTCAAGAACGAGGCCAAGGCGATGGCTGAAATCATTTCGGTCTTCAAGCTGCCGGGCCGGCAGGATTTTCCAGAAGCCGAGGGGCTTCCGAGGCTGGCCGGATAGACGAAACGCAGGGGGGACTTGTGGCCTTGCTCGTATCCGGCCCGGGCTGCGGAGACAAATCCAGAAGGGTTGACCACAGAGGTCGCGTGCCGGGTTTCGCGCGTCGAGGTCCATCTGCCTCGGTCATGCTCCCATGATCGATCTGCAGGCGTGACCTTCCGGGATCGAGTTTCCGGGCTCGTCCTGCCGAAGTCGACGCGCCCGATCTTGCGACCGGTTTTCCCAGCCACGCCCTGCCTGCGATCGCGCGCCCGCCAAGGACTGCCACCCAAGCCCGGTCGGCCCAGTCCGGTTCGTTCGGACCGGCTGCGTCCTGAAGCGCGGTCCCGCCGTCCAGATCCCGACATTCCGGTATGCGCCCAAGCGGCTTCGTTCAGTATCGGGCGCGTTCTGCATCACCCAGGCCAGGCATCGCTCTGGTTCGGAAAGGATCGCGCCCGACCTGGCCGCCTGCCAGAGCGGCGGGCCCTCGTTGCCACCGTCATGACCGCCCGCCAGGCAAGCGCGCGACCGTGGCGACCGGCTCCAGGCTCGGGCTGGTCCTGCCTTCGACGTTCCGCCGACGTGACCGGTGCAGCGACGCTGGGGGGGAACACGCGTACACCACACCACATGGCCGATCCCGGGCGTGGCGACTGAAAAATGGCGACGGGGCAGGGGTTTGCAACCAGCGATCCGGTTTCGAACTGCGCGTGGCAAACAAGCGGACGGCCCCCTCTTGCCAACGCGCATTTGAGCACGTCGACTATGGACGCCCTTCGTGTGCCCGTCAGACGCGTGTGCCCGCCAGACGCGTGTGCCCGCCAGACGCCCTCCCTCATCGAGCGCCCTTTGCCGCCGACGCGTGCCGGCTTTGTAACCAACCGGCACACGTGTCCGCCCGGCGGGTGGCGTCCAACTGACGCCCGCCGAACACGTGCCAACCGAAATGACCGTTGCGACGCGCATTCCCAGCGCTCGGCGGTGTGGCTGCGCGTCCTCATCTCTTGCTCTTCCGACACGCCCCGATCGCGCCGGTCAGTCGCGGCCCGTTCGGGACGCCGGACAAGACGGTCTGACACGACAATCGACACGACAATCTGACACGGGCCGCCAGCGCGGCTGCTTCACGAGAAATCCAGATGGCCACGCGTCATGTCGGCAGCCGACATGCCCGATCGTGATGTCCCCCCAACGCCGGCGGCTCGCATCGCGCCCATTCGACGCGCGCGCCCGTCATGGGGCCAGCCGAGGCGCCCGATCGGCATGTTCCAATCCGACGCAATCGAATGAAGTGCTGACGCCGTTCCAAATTGCCCATGCCCGAAACGGGCCTGCGCTCGCCTGAAGTCGGACCGAGTGGGCTTTCGACCCGTCCATCCGTCAGGACCCGAAGGCCGAATTCTGTCTGGGAGGCCGCCCCGTCCGGCGGCGCGGGCCTGCGATGAAGCGTTGCACCGACTCGCGAAATCGACTTTATTCGACCAATCGGTCGGGAATAGTGGGAGGCCGGATTTGCCCGAGGCCCTGATCATCGACGCGGTGCGCACGCCAATCGGCCGCTATGGCGGCGCGCTGTCCGCTGTCCGGACGGATGACCTCGCCGCGATTCCGATCCGTGCGCTCGTCGCGCGCAACCCGTCGCTCGACGTCTCCCGGATCGACGAGGTCGTGCTCGGCGACGCCAACCAGGCTGGCGAGGACAACCGCAACGTCGCGCGAATGGCCACGCTTCTGGCCGGGCTTCCGGTCGAGGTCCCGGCGATCACGCTCAACCGGCTCTGCGCCTCGGGCATGGACGCCGCAGGCTTCGCCGCCCGCGCCATAAGGGCCGGCGATTTCGACCTCGCCATCGCCGGCGGCGTCGAGAGCATGAGCCGTGCGCCCTTCGTCATGCCGAAGGCCGAGGCCGCGTTCTCTCGTGCCGCCGAGGTGCACGACACGACCATCGGCTGGCGGTTCGTCAATCCGGCGCTGAAGGCGGCATTTGGCACGCATTCCATGCCCGAGACCGCCGACATCGTCGCCGCGGAACACGGCATATCGCGCGAGGACCAGGACGGCTTCGCGCTGCGCAGCCAGGAGCGGTGGGCCCGCGCCGAGGCCACGGGCATCTTCGCCGAGGAAATCGTCCCGGTCGAGATCCCGCGGCGAAAGGGTCCGCCGATTGTGGTCGCGACGGACGAACACCCCCGGCCGGACACCACGGCAGAGGGCCTTGCCCGGTTGCGCGGGATCAACGGGCCGGACCTGAGCGTGACGGCGGGCAATGCCTCGGGGGTCAATGACGGGGCGGCGGCCATGCTGATCGCAAGCCGCGAGGCGGCCGGGGCGCATGGCCTCGCGCCGATCGCGCGCATCGTCGGCATGGCCTCGGCCGGGGTCGCGCCGCGCGTCATGGGGATCGGTCCGGTGGAGGCCACGCGCAAGCTTCTTGCGCGCACGGGCGTCGGCCTTGGCGAGATCGACGTCATCGAACTGAACGAGGCCTTCGCGGCACAGGCGCTTGCGACACTGCGCGCGCTGGGGATCGCCGACGACGCGCCGCATGTGAACCCCAACGGAGGTGCGATCGCGATGGGCCATCCGCTCGGCATGTCGGGGGCGCGACTGGTCATGGCCGCGGCCCGGCAGCTCCAGCGGACGGGGGGGCGATACGCGCTCTGCACGATGTGCGTGGGCGTGGGCCAGGGCACGGCAATGCTGATCGAGCGGGTCTGACATCAAGGGAGACAGGGGCGATGTATGCACAGATGGTTCAATCGACCGGCAAGGGCCTGAAGCCGCGCGAGGCGATGACCGAGGAAGAGCGCCGCTTCCAGGACCGGATCGACGCGGACGAGAAGATCGAGCCGAATGACTGGATGCCCGAGGGCTATCGTCGGACGCTGATCCGGCAGATCGGCCAGCACGCCCATTCCGAGATCGTGGGCCAGCTGCCCGAGGGCAACTGGATCACCCGCGCGCCCACGCTGGAGCGCAAGGCGATCCTGCTGGCCAAGGTGCAGGACGAGGCGGGTCATGGCCTCTACCTTTACTGCGCGGCCGAGACGCTGGGCGTGTCCCGCGACGAACTGACGGAGGATTTGTTAAGCGGGCGAATGAAATACAGCTCGATCTTCAATTATCCGACGCTGACCTGGGCGGACATGGGTGCGGTCGGCTGGCTGGTGGATGGAGCGGCCATCATGAACCAGGTGCCGCTGCAGCGCACGTCCTACGGACCCTATTCGAGGGCGATGATCCGCATCTGCAAAGAAGAGAGCTTTCACCAGCGGCAGGGCTTCGACATCATGATGAAGATGGCGCGAGGCACGCCCGCGCAGAAGCGCATGGCGCAGGATGCGCTCGACCGCTTCTGGTATCCCTCGCTGATGATGTTCGGCCCGTCGGACGCGGACAGCGTGCATTCCGCGCAGTCGATGGCGTGGAAGATCAAGATCAACACGAACGACGAGCTGCGCCAGAAGTTCGTCGACCAGACCGTGCCACAGGCCGAGTTCCTGGGCCTGACCGTTCCCGACCCGGACCTGAAGTGGAATGCGGAGCGGGGGCATTACGACTTCACAGAACCCGACTGGTCGGAGTTCTTCGCCGTGATCGCGGGCGGCGGGCCCTGCAACGCCGAGCGCATGGCCGCCCGGAGCAAGGCCTGGGACGACGGCGCGTGGGTCCGTGACGGCCTGATGGAACATGCGCGCAAGAAGGCGGCGCGCAAGGTCGCGGCGGAATGAAGCCCGCCGCGCCGCAACGGGAGACGCACCGATGAGCAGCACCGAATGGCCCCTGTGGGAAGTCTTCATCCGCGGCCAGCACGGCATCAGTCACCGCCACGTCGGATCGCTCCATGCGCCCGACGAGGACACGGCGATCCGCAACGCGCGCGACGTCTACACGCGCCGGAACGAGGGCGTGTCGATCTGGGTGGTCGAAGCGCGCCACATCGCGGCCTCCTCGCCCTCGGCGAAGGGCCCGCTCTACGAGCCGTCGCGCTCGAAGGTCTACCGCCACCCCAGCTTCTTCGACATCCCCGACGAGGCGGGGCACATGTGATGGCCAGAGACGACCACGCCGCCGCGCTTTTCCAGTTCCTGCTTCGGATGGGGGACAACACGCTGATCCTCGGGCATCGCGTCAGCGAGTGGTGCGGCCATGCTCCGGTGCTGGAGGAGGATATCGCGCTGGCCAACACGGCGCTCGACCTCATCGGGCAGACGCAGATGTGGCTCGGCCTCGCCGGACAGGTCGAGGGGCAGGGGCGCAGCGCCGACGACCTGGCATTCCACCGCGACGTCATGGATTTCCGAAACCTGCTGCTGGTCGAGCAGCCGAACGGCGATTTCGGCCGCACGATGCTGCGCCAGTTCCTGTTCGACGCGTGGCATGTCCCGATGCTGGAGGCCCTGGGCGCCAGTTCGGACGCGCGCGTTGCCGCCATCGCGGACAAGTCCGCGAAGGAGGCGGCATACCATCTCGAGCGTTCGGCCGAGACTGTGATCGGCCTCGGTGACGGCACCGCGGAAAGCCATGACCGGATGCAGGCCGCGCTCGACTGGCTTTGGCCCTATGCGGGCGAGGCTTTCGCGGGGGACGGCGTGGATGCGGCGGTGGCCGCGGCCGGGATCGCACCCGCCCCCGAGGCCCTGCGCGCACCGTTCATGGCGAAGATCGAGGCGGTGCTGGCCGAGGCGACGCTGTCGCTGCCCGAGGACCGCTTCACGCAGTTCGGAGGTCGGAGCGGGGTTCGCCACAGCGAGCACCTCGGCCACCTTCTGACCCAGATGCAATGGCTTCAGCGCGCCTATCCGGGGGCCACATGGTAGCCCCGCGACCCACGCCCGAGCGCGTCCGCGGCTGGCTCGAGGCCGTGCCCGACCCCGAGATCCCGGTGATCTCGGTGGTGGATCTGGGCATCGTGCGCGACATCGGTTGGGACGGCGAGACGCTGGTGGTCGCGGTCACGCCGACCTATTCGGGCTGCCCTGCCACCTCGGTCATCGCGATGGAGATCGAGACGGCGCTGCGTGCGCGTGGCATCGAGCGCCTCAGGCTCGAGACGCGCATCGCGCCGCCCTGGACGACCGACTGGATGAGCGAGAAGGGCCGCGAGAAGCTTCTGGACTACGGCATCGCTCCGCCGAGGGCCGCGGGAGGCCCCGACAGCTGCCCCCGCTGCGGCGCCGCCGACCTCGAGAGGGTCAGCCGGTTCGGCTCCACGCCGTGCAAGGCGCAGTGGCGCTGCCGCGACTGCCTCGAACCCTTCGAGTATTTCAAGTGCATCTGAGAGGCCGCCCTTGCCGCGTTTCCACGAGCTGACCGTCACGGCCATCGAACGCACCATCCGCGATGCGGTGGTCGTCACCCTGCGTCCGCCCGAGGGTGCCGATTTCACGTTCCGGCCCGGTCAGTACCTGACATTCCGGCGCGACTTCGACGGGCAGGAGATCCGGCGCACCTACTCGATCTGTTCCGGCCTCGACGACGGCCTCCTTCAGGTCGGCATCAAGCGCGTCGAGGGCGGCGCGTTCTCGACCTTCGCCAACGCGGATCTGCGCGTGGGCGACACGCTGCAGGCGATGCCGCCAATGGGCCGGTTCACGGTGGACATCGACCCCGCGGCGGCACATCGCTATCTCGCCTTCGCGGGCGGGTCCGGGATCACTCCGCTTCTGTCGCTGACGCGCAGCATCCTCGCGCGCGAGCCGGAAAGCCGCGTGACCCTCGTCTACGCGAACCGGTCGATCGCCTCGATCATGTTCCGCGAGGAGATCGAGGACCTCAAGAACCTGCACATGGGGCGGCTTCGGGTCATCCACGTCCTCGAACACGACGCGCAGGACATCGAGCTGTTCACGGGCCGCGTCACCGAGGAGAAATGCGCCGGGCTTTTCGCCTCGTGGATCGACGTGGGCGACGTCGACATGGCGCTGATCTGCGGCCCCGAGCCGATGATGCAGGGGGTCGCGCGCGCGCTCGAGGCGCATGGCCTCGACCGTGACCGCATCCGGTTCGAGCTGTTCTCCTCGGCCGCGCAGCAGGGGCGGCTGCCGCGCCCGGTGCCGACAAGTGCGGCGGCTTCGGCGGGGGGCGGCACGCTCCTGCACCTGACGCTCGACGGCGCGACGCGCGAGATCGTGATCCCGCCGGGCATGACCGTGCTGGAGGCCGCGCTCGCGCAGGACATAGAGGTGCCGTATTCGTGCCGCGCCGGCGTGTGCTCCACCTGCCGCTGCCGCGTGACGGAGGGCGAGGTGGAAATGGCGGCGAACCACGCGCTGGAGGATTACGAGGTGGCGCGCGGCTACGCGTTGTCGTGCCAGTCCTTTCCGCTGGGCGGCAGGCTGGCGGTCGATTACGACCAGTGACGCGCCCTTGGCGCTGGGGGGCGGCAAAACGGCTTCGGCGCAGACAGGGCATTCAAGGGGAGAGAGAGCCGGGATGACGATTTTCGAAGGGCAGGCGGCGGTCGTGACGGGCGGCGCGTCGGGGCTGGGCGAGGCGAGCGCGCGGGCGCTGGCGAAGGCGGGACTGAAGCCCTGCATCCTCGATCTGAACGCCGGGGCGGGCGAGGCGCTGGCGGCCGAGCTTGGGGGCATGTTCTGCGCCACCGACGTCACCGACCCCGCCGCGGTCTCGGCCGCGCTCGACCGCGTGACGGATGCCTTCGGGCCGCTGCGCGTCGCCGTGAACTGCGCCGGGGTCGCCCCCGGGGCCAAGACGGTGTCGCGCGGCGAGGCCCACGACCCCGAGGTCTTCGGCCGCACCATCGCCATCAACCTCGTGGGGACGTTCAACGTGGCCTCGCAAGCGGCCGCGCGCATGGTCGCGGCCGATCCCGTCGGGCCCGACGGGCAGCGCGGCGTGATCGTGAACACGGCCTCCGTCGCGGCTTATGACGGGCAGGTAGGGCAGGTGGCCTACGCCGCCTCCAAGGGGGGCGTCGTGGCGATGACGCTGCCCATGGCGCGCGACCTTGCCGACAAGGGCGTGCGGGTCTGCGCCATCGCCCCCGGCCTGTTCCTGACGCCCATGCTCAAGGGCCTTCCGCAGGAGGTGCAGGACAGCCTCGGCGCGCAGGTGCCGTTTCCCCCGCGCCTCGGCGATCCGTCAGAATACGCGGCTCTCATGTTGCATGTGGTGGAGAACCCGATGCTGAACGGCGAGGTGATCCGCCTCGACGGGGCGATCCGCATGGCGCCGCGCTAGTCGCGTGACGGGGGAGGCGGCCATGTCGAACGCGGAAGTCCTGATCGCGGGCGGAGGCATTGCGGGCCTGACGCTCGCGCTGACGCTGCACCAGATCGGCGTGCCGTGTCGCGTCTTCGAGAGCGCGCCCGAGGTGAAGCCGCTCGGCGTCGGCATCAACCTTCAGCCCAACGCGGTGCGCGAGTTGTTCGAGCTTGGCATCGGCCCCGAGGCGCTGGACGCGGTAGGCCTCCCGGCGCGGGAATGGGCGCTCGTGGGGCTGAACGGCAACGACATCCACGCCGAGCCGCGCGGCCGGGAGGCCGGATACGGCTGGCCGCAATACGCGGTCCATCGCGGCGCGTTCACCATGGCGCTCTACCGGGCGGTGATCGAGCGTCTTGGGGCCGGCGCCGTGGTGACCGGGGCGCGGGTGACGTCCTACGAGCAGGACGCGCGGGGGGTGATGGCGCGCATCGCGCTCGACGGCGGGGCAAGCACGAACGTGCGCGGCGCGCTTCTGATCGGGGCGGACGGCATCCGTTCGCTCTTGCGCGCCCGGATGCACCCGGAGGGCGGCGGCATCCAGTGGGGCGGCGCGCTCATGTGGCGTGGCACGGTCCGCGCGACGCCGATCCGCACGGGATCGTCCTTCGTCGGCCTCGGGACCAGCCGGCAGCGCATGGTCATCTACCCGATCTCGCGGCCAGGCGCGGACGGGCGCGCCCTGGTGAACTGGATCGCCGAGGTGACTGTGGACGGCACCGGCGGCTGGGCGGGCGACCGCTGGTTCGCGCCCGCGCGGATCAGCGACTTCGTCCACCACTTCGAGGCCTTCCGCTACCCGTGGCTCGACGTGCCCGAAATGCTGCGCGCGGCGGACGCGGCCTTCGTGAACCCGATGATCGACCGCGACCCCGTGCCCACATGGGTCGAGGGGCGTGTCGCGCTGATGGGGGATGCGGCCCATGCCATGTATCCCACCGGATCGAACGGGGCGAGCCAGGCCATCGTCGACGCCCGCGTGATCGGTGCGAAGATGCTGGCGCACGGCGTCACGCCCGAGGCGCTCGCGGCCTACGACGCGGAGCTTTGCGGCCCGGTCTCCGAGCTTGTGCTGCGCAATCGCGGGGCGGGGCCCTTCGGCCTCCTGGACATGGTGGATGTGCGCTGCGGCGGGGTCTTCGACGACATCGACACCGTCATTCCGCCCGCCGAGCGCGCGGAATTCCTGGCCGGATACAAGGCTGCAGCGGGATTTTCCGTCGAAAGACTGAACGCCGCGCCGCCCACGATCCCGCCCGGCGCGCGGATCGGCGCGGCGGGCCTGCCGCCGAACGTCGCGTAGGGCTGGCATCCGCCCGCAAAACGCGACACATCTGGACCGACGCGCGGCCGAAGCCGGCCTGCGCCCAGACGAGGACCGCATCCATGACCCGCCACAACTCCACCGCCGAAATCCGCGCCCTCGACGCCGCGCACCACATCCACCCCTTCACCAACACCCGCGAACTGAACGAGAAGGGCGCGCGCGTCATCACGAAGGCCGAGGGCGCCTGGCTGACCGACAGCGAGGGCAACCGCATCCTCGACGGCATGTCGGGCCTGTGGTGCACCGCCGTCGGCTACGGGCGGCAGGACATCGTCGAGGCGGTCGCGGCGCAGATGCGCGAGCTGCCGTTCTACAACACGTTCTTCCAGACCACGCACGCGCCGGTGGCCGAGCTGTCGCAGCTTCTGTCCGAGCTGACGCCGCCGCAGTTCAACCGCTTCTTCTACTGTTCCTCGGGGTCCGAGGCGAACGACACGATCTTCCGTCTCGTGACCTACTACTGGCACCTCAAGGGCGAGCCGCAGCGCAACGTCATCGTGTCGCGGCGCGGGGCCTACCACGGCTCGACCGTCGCGGCGGCGGCGGTGGGCGGCTTCGACCCGATGCACGCCCAGCCCGGACTGCCGGTGGGCAACGTCTTTCACGCGCCGCGGCCCGGCTGGTGGTCGGCGGGCGGCGATCTGTCGCCCGAGGCCTTCGGACGCAAGGTCGCGCAGGAGACGCTGCAACTGATCGACGGCATCGGTGCGGCGCGCGTGGCCGCCTTCATCGCCGAGCCGATCATGGGCGCGGGCGGCGTCATCATCCCGCCCGACAGCTACTGGCCCGAGCTGTGGGCCGGCCTGAAGGAGCGCGGGATCCTGCTGATCTCCGACGAGGTGATCTGCGGCTTCGGGCGCACCGGCAACTGGTTCGGATGCGAGACCTACGGCACCGAGCCCGATTTCATGACGATGGCCAAGGCGCTGACCTCGGGCTACGTGCCGATGGGTGCGGTCGCGGTGTCGGACAGGATCGCGGAGGTCCTGATGGAGAAGGGCGGCGAGTTCACCCACGGCTACACCTATTCCGGCCACCCCGCGGCGGCGGCGGCAGCCCTCGTCAACCTGCGCGTCCTGCGCGACGAGAAGCTGGTGGAGCGCGTCGCCGACGACATCGGACCCTACCTGCAGGAGCGCTGGCGCGCGTTGGCCGATCACCCGATCGTGGGCGAGGCGGTGATGACGGGGCTCGTGGGCGGGCTTCAGCTTTGCGCCGACAAGGACGCGCGCCGGGCCTTTCCCGACGGATCGGACGTGGGCATGACGTGCCGCGAGCATTCCTTCGCCGCCGGTCTGGTCATGCGCGCGGTCGGCGACCGGATGGTCGTGGCCCCGCCGCTGATCCTCAGCCGCGAGGAGGCGGACCTGCTGGTCGAGCGCGCGACGCAGGCGCTCGACCGGACGCAGGCCGACATGGCGCGAAGCGGCCTGTTCTAGCCGGGAGAGCCGGCATCCTCGGGCGCGGCCGGCGGCGGCGCCTCGCGGTGTTTCGCAAGCTTCTGTTCGAGGATCCGCCGGGCGCGCTTCTCGGCCAGCCGCACGCGCACGAAGGTGCGGAACAGCTCTTCCGTCGTGGGCGAGGAGTTCCCCAGCGCGCGGGCGATCTCGTCATAGAGGCGGTCGTCGTCCATCGCCTCGGCGGCCGCGATCACGTCCTGCGCGAGCTGGTCGGCGAGCTTCTCGGTGATCGCGCTCATGCGGCGGCCCTCAGCGCGTGCTCTCGGTGAGGCGGCGCTTCACGTAGTCCTGGACGCTCTGGATCATCGGGTCCATGTGCGGATCCTCGAAGAAATGCCCCGCGCCCTCGACCTCCTGGTGGGTGATCGTGATGCCCTTCTGCTCGTGGAGCTTGTCCACGAGGATGCGGGTGTCCTGCGGCTTGGCGAAGCGGTCGCTGGTGCCGTTGATGACGAGGCCCGAGGCCGGGCAGGGGGCAAGGAACGAGAAGTCGTACATGTTCGCGGGCGGCGCCACCGAGATGAAGCCTGTGATCTCTGGGCGCCGCATCAGAAGCTGCATCCCGATCCACGCCCCGAACGAGAAGCCCGCCACCCAGCAGTGCTTGGCGTTGGGGTTCATCGACTGCAGGTAGTCGAGCGCCGAGGCCGCATCGGACAATTCGCCGATGCCCTGGTCGTATTCGCCCTGGCTGCGCCCCACGCCGCGGAAGTTGAAGCGCAGCACGGTGAAGCCGATCTGGTGGAAGGCGTAGTGCAGGTTGTAGACGACGCGGTTGTTCATCGTGCCGCCGAACTGGGGGTGCGGATGCAGGATGATGGCGATCGGCGCGTCCTTGACCTTCTGCGGGTGATAGCGTCCTTCGAGCCGGCCTTCGGGGCCGGGGAAAATCACCTCGGGCATCAGGGTCTCCCTCGAGAGCAGGGGCGGGGCGGGGTTTCTTGACGCGCCGCCCTGCGCTCCTTAGTAAAATCCGATCCGGACGGCGCGGCCACCCGGAGTGGTTCGCAGTTAAGCGCCGCGGAGGCAAAGGTCAATTGGTCCGGGCGTTTCGGCGTCAGGCAGGGAGTGCGGCGCATGAAGCTGTCCACGAAGGGGCGCTACGCGATGGTGGCGATGGCCGACCTCGCGATGCTGAAACCCGGCGAGCTGAGCGCGCTGTCGGACGTGGCGAGGCGCCAGCAGATCTCCCTGCCTTACCTCGAGCAGCTGTTCGTGAAGCTGCGCCGCGCGGGCCTCGTGGAGTCGGTTCGCGGACCCGGTGGCGGCTACCGCCTGACGCGGCCGGCATCGGACATCCGCGTGGTCGACATCTTCGGGGCGGTGGACGAGACGGTGGACGCCATGCACAAGGGCGCGGGCGCGACCGGCGGGCTGTCGGGGAGCCGGGCGCAGAGCATGACGAACAGGCTGTGGGAAAGCCTGAGCGCGCATGTCTACGTGTTCCTTCACCAGACCCGGCTTTCGGACGTGGTGAAGAACGAACTGTCGCCCTGTCCCGCGGTGCCCACCCTCTTCGAGGTGGTCGACGAGGGATGAGGCGGGCGCGCGCCGCCCGAGGCGCGCCGCACGGACATCCTGCGGGCCCCGCGGGCCCGGCGCCTTCGGCGCGATGCGTATTTTTGGAAAGATGAAGGACGGGCCATGGCAGGTCGAACGCGGGTCTATCTCGATCACAACGCCACGATGCCGTTGAGGCGCGAGGCGCGGGAGGCGATGATCGCGGCGATGGACGTGGCGGGCAATCCGTCGTCGGTCCATGCGGAGGGCCGCGCGGCGAAGGCGCTGGTGGAGCGCGCGCGGGCGCAGGTGGCGCAGGCGGTGGGCGCGCAGGGCTCGGACGTCGTCTTCGTCTCGGGCGCCACGGAGGCTGCGGCGCTGGCGCTTGCGGGCCGCGGGCTGCACGGGGCGGCGATCGAGCACGAGGCGGTGCGCGCCTGGACCCGGGAGGACCTTGCGGTGGCGCCGGACGGCTCGGTGGCCATCGCCGATCCCGCCGCATCGACGTTGCAGGCGGCCAATTCCGAGACCGGGATCGTGCAGGATCTGCCCGAGGGCCTGGCGGTCAGCGACTGGACGCAGGCCTTCGGAAAGCTGCCGATGGCCTTCGACTGGTCCGGCGTGGGAATGGCCCTGATCTCGGCGCACAAGATTGGCGGGCCGAAGGGAATCGGGGCGCTGATCCTGCGCCGCGGGCTCGACGTGGAGGCGCGCATCCGGGGCGGCGGGCAGGAGATGGGCCGCCGGTCGGGGACGGAGAACCTTTTGGGCATTGCCGGATTTGGTGGTGCAGCGGAGGCCGCGCTGCAAGATCTTGAATCTGGTGTCTGGGATCGGGTGGAGAAACTTAGAAATATTCTAGAAAAGGCTCTGGAAGCCCGCGCGAAAGAGACTATTTTTGTCGGACAAGGCGGACCCCGGCTTCCCAACACGTCCTGCATCGTGACGCCGGGCTGGAAGGGCGAGACGCAGGTGATGCAGATGGATCTGGCCGGCTTCGCGATCTCCGCGGGATCGGCCTGTTCCTCGGGGAAGGTCCGGGCGAGCGAGGTGCTGACCGCGATGGGCCTCGACAGTCGGGCTGCGGCGAGCGCGATCCGCGTGTCGCTGGGGCCCGGGACGACAGAGGCGGAGGTCGAGGCCTTTGCCGAAGCCTGGGTGGCGGCCTACGACCGCTTCCGCGCGAAGGCGGCCTGATCCCGGACATGTCCGGGCGCGGGCGCGCCGCTGGACAGGACCGGGTGCGCGTCACCCGACAGGAAACGAAGCGGCCCGCAACGCCGCGTCAGATGGGTTCGGGGCAAATCGCCCTCCGCCCGTGGAGGTAGACATGACTGCACTCGATACCGAGGTCAAAGAAGGCGTCGAACGCGAAACCGTCGAGGCCGTGAAGGCGCTTGGCGGCAAGTACAAGCACGGCTGGGAGACCGAGATCGAGATGGAGTACGCGCCCAAGGGCGTGAACGAGGACATCGTCCGCCTGATCTCGGAGAAGAACGGCGAGCCGGAGTGGATGACCGACTGGCGGATGCAGGCGTTCAAGCGCTGGAAGCAGATGGAGGAACCGGACTGGTCGATGGTCAGCTACCCGCCGATCGACTACCAGGACCAGTACTACTACGCCAAGCCCAAGAGCATGACGGAGAAGCCGAAGTCCCTCGACGACGTGGATCCCGACATCCTGCGCACCTACGAGAAGCTCGGCATCCCGCTGAAGGAGCAGATGATCCTCGCGGGGGTCGAGGGCGCGGAGGACGCGCCGGCCGAAGGTCGCCGCGTGGCCGTGGACGCGGTCTTCGACAGCGTGTCGGTGGGCACGACCTTCCAGAAGGAGCTGGCCAAGGCCGGCGTCATCTTCTGCTCGATCTCGGAGGCCATCGAGAAGCATCCCGAGCTGGTGAAGAAGTACCTCGGCAGCGTCGTTCCGATCACCGACAACTTCTTCGCGACGTTGAATTCGGCGGTCTTCTCGGACGGCTCGTTCGTCTACGTGCCGCCCGGCGTGCGCTGCCCGATGGAGCTGTCGACCTACTTCCGGATCAACGCCGAGAACACCGGACAGTTCGAGCGGACGCTCATCATCGCCGACAAGGGATCCTACGTGTCCTACCTCGAGGGTTGCACCGCGCCGCAGCGCGACACCCACCAGCTGCACGCCGCCGTGGTCGAGCTGGTCGCGCTGGAGGATGCCGAGATCAAGTATTCGACGGTCCAGAACTGGTATCCGGGCGACGAGAACGGAAAGGGCGGCATCTACAACTTCGTGACCAAGCGCGCCGATTGCCGGGGCGACCGCTCGAAGGTGATGTGGACCCAGGTCGAGACGGGATCGGCGATCACCTGGAAATATCCCTCGTGCATCCTGCGCGGGGACGACAGCCAGGGCGAGTTCTACTCGATCGCCATCGCCAACAACGCCCAGCAGGCCGATACCGGCACGAAGATGGTCCACCTCGGCAAGCGCACGAAGTCGCGAATCGTGTCCAAGGGGATCAGCGCGGGCCGCGCTCAGAACACCTATCGCGGTCTCGTCTCGATGCACCCCAAAGCCAAGGACAGCCGCAACTACACCCAGTGCGACAGCCTCCTGATCGGGGACAAGTGCGGCGCGCACACGGTTCCCTACATCGAGGTGAAGAACAACTCCTCGCGCGTGGAGCACGAGGCGACGACCTCGAAGGTGGACGACGACCAGCTGTTCTACTGCCGCTCGCGGGGCATGGACGAGGAGGAGGCGGTGGCGCTTGTCGTCAACGGCTTCTGCCGCGAGGTTCTGCAGGCCCTGCCGATGGAATTCGCCATGGAAGCGCAGCAGCTCGTCGCCATCAGCCTCGAGGGGTCGGTGGGCTGAGGCCCGCCCGGCCCCCATTGCGGAGAGCGACATGATCGTGACCACCACTCCGTCCGTCGAGGGACGCAGCATCGCCGAATACCACGGCATCGTCGTCGGCGAGGCGATCCTCGGCGCCAATGTCTTCCGCGATCTCTTCGCGGGGATCACGGACATCATCGGCGGCCGCTCGGGCGCCTACGAGGAAGAGCTTGGCCGCGCGCGCACCGTCGCGCTTTCGGAGATGGAGGAGCGCGCGACAGCCCTTGGCGCCAACGCGGTCGTGGGCGTCGATCTGGATTACGAGGTCATCAACAACATGCTGATGGTCTCGGCGAGCGGAACTGCCGTCCGGCTTGCCTGAGCCGCGCGACGGACATGACACGAGGAAGAGAAATGCTTGAAATCAAGAACCTGCACGTCAAACTTGAAGAAGAGGACAAGCAGATCCTCAAGGGCGTGAACCTGACCGTCGACACCGGCAAGGTGCATGCGATCATGGGCCCCAACGGCTCGGGCAAGTCGACGCTGAGCTACGTCCTGTCGGGCCGCGACGGCTACGACGTGACGGCGGGCTCGGCCACGCTGGACGGCGCCGACCTTCTGGAGATGGAGGCCGAGGAGCGCGCGGCGGCCGGGCTTTTCCTCGCGTTCCAGTATCCCGTCGAGATCCCCGGCGTGGGCAACATGACGTTCCTGCGCACCGCGCTTAACGCGCAGCGCAAGGCGCGCGGCGAGGACGAGATCAGCGCCGGTGACTTCCTCAAGCTCGTGCGCGCCAAGGCCAAGGAGCTCGACATCGACGCCGACATGCTGAAGCGGCCGGTGAACGTGGGCTTCTCGGGCGGCGAGAAGAAGCGCAACGAAATCCTGCAGATGGCGCTTCTGGAGCCGAGGATGTGCATCCTCGACGAAACGGACTCGGGCCTTGACGTTGATGCGATGAAGCTCGTGGCCGACGGCGTCAACGCGCTGCGGTCCGAGGGGCGCGGGTTCCTGGTGATCACCCATTACCAGCGGCTTCTGGACCACATCGTGCCGGACGTGGTGCACATCATGTCCGACGGCCGCATCGTGAAGACGGGCGGGCCCGAGCTTGCCCTCGAGGTCGAGAAGAACGGCTATGCCGACATTCTCGCGGAGGTGGCCTGATGGCCCAGTCGGCGGCACAGAAACAGGCGCGGGCCGACCAGACGGAGACGCGGATCGCGGGGCTTTCGGCGCCGCAGGGGCAGTCGGGCTGGGCCGCCGAGGCGCGCGCCTCGGCGCTGGGGCGGCTGCGCGAGGCCGGGCTTCCGAACCGGCGTGACGAATACTGGAAGTTCACCGACCCCGCGACCCTGACGCAGGAGGCGACGCCGCGCGCCGCGCTGTTCGAGGGCGCGGAAGAGGTACCGATCTTCTCGGGGATCGACCGGCTGCGGATCGTCTTCGTGGACGGCGTTTTCGACCCCGCGCAGTCGGACGACCTGTCGCTGGACGGCGTGGAGATCGAGCGGCTGTCCGACGTCATGACCAAGGACATCCACTGGGCGCGCGATCTCTACGGCGCGCTCGAGACGCGGGGCCAGTCGCCCGTCGCGCGCCCGCTTGCGGCCCTGAACTCGGCCTTCGCGGCGGACGGGATCGTGATCCGGGCGACGGGCAAGGCGTCGAGGCCGATCAGCCTCGTCTACCTGCATGGCGACGAGGCGTCGGACGCCATCCTGCACCACGTCGTCCGGGTGGAGCCCGGGGCCGACGTGACCGTGCTCGAGAGCGGACCCGCCGCCGCGCGCTTCAACAAGTGCATGGAGGTGGACGTGGCCGATGGTGGGGCGTTCCACCATGTGCGCGCGCAGGGCCGCGACCACGAGCGTCGCGCGGTCACGCACATCTTCGCGCGCCTCGGCGAGGGGTCGACCTACAAGTCGTTCACCCTGACCGCGAACGGCGTGCTGACGCGCAACGAACATGTCGTGGAATTCACCGGCGATGATGCAATCGCGCATGTCGCGGGCGCCGCAATGGGCGACGCGGCGAGCGCGCCGTTCCATCACGACGACACCGTGTTCATCACCCATGACGCACAGCGCTGCGAAAGCCGGCAGGTCTTCAAGAAGGTGCTCCGCAACGGGGCCGAGGGGGTGTTCCAGGGCAAGATCCTGGTGAAGCCCGACGCGCAGAAGACCGACGGCTACCAGATCAGCCAGGCGCTTCTCCTTGACGAGGATTCCTCGTTCCAGGCCAAGCCCGAACTCGAGATCTACGCCGACGACGTGCAGTGCTCACACGGCTCGACCACCGGCGCAATTGACGAGACGGCGCTTTACTACCTGCGTTCGCGCGGCGTGCCCGTGGCCGAGGCGACCGACCTCCTGATCCTCGCGTTCCTCGCCGAGACCATCGAGGAGATCGACGACGAGCGCCTGCGCGAGGACATCCGCGAGCGCCTCGAGCAATGGCTGATGCGGCGCCGTCAGGCGTGACCGGATGAGCGTGTCGCGTGATATCGTGGCGACGTGGCGCCGGCCACGACAGGTCATGCGCAGGCTCCTGTCGCAAGGCAAGCGCGAGGATCGCGCGCTCGCCATCCTGATCGGGGCGTGCCTCGTGATCTTCGTGGCGCAATGGCCGCGCATCAGCCGCGAAGCCTACCTCGCCGGCGAGGGCGCAGCACCCCTCGACGCGCGCCTTGCCATCACCTTCTTCGCCATGCTGATGATATGGCCGCTGATGGCCTACATCCTCGCAGGGATCAGCCACGTCGTGGCCATGATCTTCCGCGGTCGCGGCAGCTGGTATTCGGCCCGGCTGGCGCTGTTCTGGGCGATGCTGGCTTCGTCGCCGGCGTGGATGCTGCACGGCCTCGTGTCAGGCTTCATCGGGCCGGGACCCGCGCAAAGCGGGGTCGGCGCGCTGCTGCTCTTGGCCTTTCTGTCGATCTGGGCCATCTGTCTGCGGGAGGCCGAACGCGGCCCCGAGGCGGAGGCAGCGGCATGACGGACATCGGCACATTGCGGCACCTTCTGCGGCTGGCCCGCGACACTGTCGCGAACCCGCGGGAGGGGGCGACGACGGTGCTGAGCTTCGCGCCCCAGCGGCAGGCCCTGTGGCTCATGTTCGCGCTCGTCGTCGTCACGTCGATGATGATGGGCGAGATCGTGGCGCTTCTCACGACCATGCCCGCGGATGGCCCGATGACCGGCCCCTTCGTGCAGTCCCCCCTGGCGCTGGGGCTGGTGCAGGCGGGGTTCCTGTTCCTGATGATCCACGCGATCCACCATATCGGGCGCTTCTTCGGCGGGACCGGCAGCCTCGAGGAGGCGGCGCTACTGGTAATCTGGCTGCAGTTCATCTTCATCTGTGTGCAGGTGGTGCAGATCGTGGCCATCGTGATCGTGCCGCCCGTCGCGGGCCTCGTGACGATCCTGGCGATCGGGCTGTTCTTCTGGCTGCTGGTGAACTTCATCGCCGTGCTGCACGGCTTCACGTCGCTCGGCCTCGTCTTCGTGGTCACGCTGCTTGCGGGCTTCGGCCTTCTCGTCTTCCTCAGCATGGTGCTGGCGTCGCTCGGCGTCGCGGTGCCCACGGCGTGACCGGCGCCGCAACCAAGTTTCATCCGACCCCGCGAGCGGGCGAAGGAGTTCTCATGTACGACATCGACGCGATCCGCGCGGACTTTCCGATCCTCTCGCGGGAGGTGAACGGCAAGCCGCTGGTCTATCTCGACAACGGCGCCTCGGCGCAGAAGCCCAAGGTCGTCATCGACGCGATCACGCAGGCCTATTCGATGGAATACGCCAACGTTCATCGCGGCCTGCATTACCTGTCGAACCTCGCGACCGAGAATTACGAGGCCGTACGCGGCAAGATCGCGCGCTTTCTCGGCGTGGCCGACGAGCGCGAGATCGTGTTCACCAGCGGAACCACAGAAGCCATCAACCTCGTCGCCTACGGCTGGGCCATGCCCCAGATGGAGGCGGGCGACGAGATCGTGCTGACCATCGCCGAGCATCACGCCAACATCGTGCCCTGGCACTTCCTGCGCGAACGGCAGGGCGTCGTCCTGAAGTGGGTGGACGTCGACGCGAACGGCGATCTCGATCCGCAGGCCGTGATCGACGCGATCGGCCCGCGCACGAAATTGGTCGCGATGGCGCACATGTCGAACGTTCTGGGCACGGTCTTCGACGTGAAGGCCGTGGTCGACGGGGCGCATGCGCGCGGCGTGCCGGTGCTGGTCGACGGCAGCCAGGCGGCGGTGCACATGCCGCTCGATCTCGAGGCGCTCGGCGCCGATTTCTACGCGATCACGGGCCACAAGCTTTACGGGCCCTCGGGGTCCGGCGCGATCCATATCCGGCACGACCGCATGGCCGAGATGCGTCCCTTCATGGGTGGCGGCGACATGATCCGCGACGTCCACCGCGACGTGATCACGTGGAACGACCCGCCGATGAAGTTCGAGGCGGGCACGCCCGGCATCGTCCAGCAGATCGGCCTCGGCGTCGCGCTCGACTACATGACCGGCGTGGGCATGGAGAACATCGCCGCCCATGAGCGGCGGCTGACGGACTACGCCCGCACGCGGCTTTCGGGGCTCAACTGGCTGTCGGTGCAGGGCAATTCGGCGAAGAAGGGCGCGATCTTCTCGTTCACGATGGAAGGGGCCGCCCATGCGCACGACATCTCGACCGTGCTCGACAAGAAGGGCGTGGCGGTGCGCGCGGGGCATCATTGCGCCCAGCCGCTGATGGAGCACATGGGCGTGAACGCGACCTGCCGCGCGAGTTTCGGGATGTACAACACCGAGGCCGAGGTGGACGCGCTGATCGACGCGCTCGAGCTGTGCCACGAGCTGTTCGTCTGACCGGACGCTGAACGCGCGGTCCTGCCTCCGGATTCGGCAGGGCCGCGCCGGGGCGCCGCATTTCCGGTCAGCCGCCTGTCGCGTTTTCGACATTCCCATGTCGCATCTGGAACATTTCCTCCCATCTTGCTATCCGCCGTTGCGACAGCCGCGACACCTGCGGCGAGCGGGAGGAACGAATGGGCGCACTTACCACGGCGGATCAGATCTCGGATATCGCGTTCGGCTTCATGGGCTCGAAGGCACTTTTCGCGGCGCTGGAGCAGGGTGTGTTCAGCCACCTCTCGAAGGGACCGATGAGCGCGGATGACCTCGCCGCGCGCACCGATCTCGACACGCCGCGCGCCGAGACGCTTCTGACGGCGCTTGCGGGGCTCGGCCTCGTCAGCGTCGCGGATGGCCGCTACGCCAATTCGCCGGCCGCCGACGCCTTCCTCGTGACGGGCGCGAAATACGACTTCGGCGACTACCTGAGGCTTCAGGTCGGGCGGCAGATGTATGGCCTTCTCGACCAGATCGAGCCCGCCCTGACGGGGCGGCTTCCCGAGGACGCGACCGGCTCCTATGCCGAGTGGTTCTCCGATCCCGAGCAGGCGCGGATCTATTCCGAAAGCCAGCATGCGGGATCTCTGGGGCCCGCGCGGCAGCTTGCCAAGTCGATCGACCTGTCGGGCGTGCGGACGATGCTCGACGTCGGCGGCGGCACGGGCGCCTTCGCCATCACGCTGTGCGGCGCCGCTCCGGGTCTGCGCGCCACGATCGTGGATTTCCCCAACGTGGCCGCGCTGGGGCGCAGCCATGTCGAGGCGGCGGGCCTGTCTGACCGCATTTCCTATGTCGAGGGCAACGCGCTGGAGGCCGAGTGGCCCGAGGCTCAGGACCTGATCCTGATGTCCTACCTGTTCTCGGGCGTGCCGGGCGAGGCGCATCCGGGCCTGATGCGGCGCGCGTGGGACCACCTCGCGCCCGGAGGGCGGCTTCTGGTGCACGATTTCGTCGTCGATCCCGACCGCACCGGGCCGCGCCTTGCGGCACTCTGGCAGTTGCAGCACACGGCCTTCACGCCCGAGGCGCGCTCGCTCGATGCCGCGACGCTGGTGGACGAGCTGCGCGGCGCGGGCTTCGACGAGGTCGGGATCGACGAGATGATTCCCCGCATGACCAAGCTCGCCGTGGCCAGGAAACCGGCCTGAAACCGATTGCAGGACCCTGGCCTTTCACATATATCCCGGCTCCGAAGCACCTGTAGCTCAGCTGGATAGAGCGCTGCCCTCCGAAGGCAGAGGCCAGAGGTTCGAATCCTCTCAGGTGCGCCAAATCCCTGTTCTTGCCGAGATTTGGCCGTAGTGCGGTGTGAAAAGGCACATTGGAAGCATCAAACGGGCATCCGCCCATTCCGCAAGCACGAGCGTTGCGCATCTGACGAACTGAGGAACGGAAACCTCCAGCCCGCTTGAAACGCGGCAAGCTGTGACCCAGAACGTTCGCGGACGCATACGACCACCATTCCGAGGCAGCGTAAAATGCACGACAGTATCCACAACGGCGTTCAGGACATGCAGTCGGCGATCCTGCATCACCTGAACTACACGGTCGGCAAGGATGCCGACCACGCCACGCGGTTCGACTGGCGCATGGCGCTGTCCCATGCGCTGCGTGACCGGATCGTGGACGTCTGGTTCAATTCCACCCGCCGCTCCAAGGCCGCCGGGGCCAAGCGGGTCTACTATCTCTCGATGGAATTCCTGATCGGCCGTCTGCTTGAGGACGGGCTCGTGAACCTGCGGATGTTCGACGCGGCCTGCGAGGCGCTTTCGAGCTTCGGCTGCGACCCCATGAAGGTCATCGCGGACGAACCCGACGCCGCGCTCGGCAATGGCGGGCTCGGCCGTCTGGCGGCCTGCTTCCTGGAGTCGATGTCGAGCCTTGGCGTTCCGGCCCATGGCTACGGCATCCGCTACGAGCACGGCCTGTTCCAGCAGCGCATCATCGGAGGCCGGCAGGTGGAACTGCCGGAGACATGGCTGAACGACCCCCACGCCTGGGAATTCGAGCGCCCCGAGACGAGCTACCGGATCGGGTTCGGCGGGTCTGTCAGCAACGGCGCTTGGGAACCGGCCGAGGCCGTGATCGCAGCGGGCTACGATACGCCGGTCGTGGGCTGGAACGGCGTCTGGGCGAACACGCTGCGCCTGTGGTCGGCGCGCTCGGTTGCGGGCTTCGACCTCGACAGGTTCAACCGTGGCGAGTTCGTCGCCGCCGCCGCCCCCGAGGAGACGGCGCGCACGATCAGCCGGGTGCTCTATCCCAACGACGATACCGAAATCGGCAAGGAGCTGCGGCTGAAGCAGGAGTTCTTCTTCACCGCGGCCTCGCTGCAGGACATCCTGCGCCGGTTCGACCAGGAGCATGGCGACCTGCGCCGGCTGCCCTCGAAGGTCGCGATCCAGCTCAACGACACCCATCCCGCCATCGCGGGACCCGAACTGGTGCGGCTTTTGCACGACGCGCGCGGCGTCCCCTTCGAGGAGGCGGTGGAGCTTGCGCGCAACACGCTCGCCTACACCAACCACACGCTTCTGCCCGAGGCCCTCGAGAAGTGGTCGGAGGGGCTGTTCGGCCGCCTCCTGCCGCGGCACCTCGAGATCATCGACCGGATCGACCAGGGCCACCGCGACGCGCATCCCGGCAGCTCGGTGCGGCTCCATGCCGAGGGCACCGTCAACATGGGCGAGCTCAGCTTCGTGATGGCCCACAAGGTCAACGGCGTCTCCGCGCTGCACACCGAGCTGATGAAGACGACCGTGTTCGACGAACTGAACCGCCTGCACCCCGACCGCATCGTCAGCGAGACCAACGGCGTGACGCCGCGCCGCTGGCTCTTGTCATCGAACCCGCGGCTTGCGGGCCTTATCACCGAGCGCATCGGCGAGGACTGGGTGGGCGATCTCGAGAAGCTGTCCGAACTCGAAAGCCACATCGACGATCCGACCTTCCTCGACGCCTATGCCGGGGCCAAGACCGCCAACAAGGCCGGGCTGGCCGCCTGGATCAAGGCCGAGCACGGCATCGCCCTCGATCCCAAGATGATGTTCGACGTCCAGATCAAGCGCCTGCACGAATACAAGCGCCAGCACCTCAACATCCTCGAGGCCATCGCGCTGTGGCAGGCGATCCGCGCCAATCCCGACGGCGACTGGACCCCGCGCGTCAAGATCTTCGCGGGCAAGGCCGCGCCGGGCTACTTCTTCGCCAAGGACATCATCCGGCTGATCAACGACGTGGCCGCGGTCGTGAACGCCGATCCGCTGACCAGCGACAAGCTGAAGGTGGTGTTCCTGCCCAACTACAACGTCACGCTGGCCGAGCGGCTGATCCCGGCCTCCGACCTCTCGGAACAGATCTCGACGGCCGGCAAGGAGGCTTCGGGCACCGGGAACATGAAGTTCGCCCTCAACGGCGCGCCGACGATCGGCACGCTCGACGGCGCCAACGTCGAAATCCGCGATCATGTCGGGGCCGAGAACTTCTTTCTGTTCGGCATGACGGCGGCCGAGGTGGTGGAGCGGCGCATGATCGAGGGTCACGCGCGCAAGGCGATCGAGGCCGACCCGCGCCTCGCCGCAGCGATCGGGGCCGTGCGCGAGGGCGTCTTCTCGCCGGACGAGCCTGACCGCTACGCCCATGTCGTCGAGAACATCTCGGGGCACGACTACTTCCTCGTCGCCTCGGATTTCACCGACTACTGGCGCGCGCAGCGCGAGGTTGACGCGGCCTACCGCGACACCGAGGGCTGGACGCGGATGGCTGCGCTCAACACGGTGCGGTCGGGCTGGTTCTCGTCGGATCGCACGATCCGCGGCTATCTTGCCGACATCTGGGGCGCGTCGCCCCTCGTCTGAGGCAATCGACGCCTCCGGGCCCCGCGGCTGTTGCACTCGGGGCCGGATCGCCTAGGCTTCTCCCATGCCGCCGGGGATCGCGCCGCAGAGCGCGACCCCGGCACCGAAAGGGAACAGGGGGGGAGAGAGCCCATGGTCGACAGTTCATCGAAGCTCACGCGCAATTCGATGGCCTTCGTGCTCGCCGGCGGGCGGGGCAGCAGGCTGAAGGAACTCACGGACCGGCGCGCGAAACCCGCGGTCTATTTCGGCGGCAAGACGCGGATCATCGACTTCGCGTTGTCCAACGCGCTGAACTCGGGCATCCGAAAGATGGCGGTCGCAACGCAATACAAGGCGCATTCGCTGATCCGCCATTGCCAGCGCGGCTGGAACTTCTTTCGCGCCGAGCGCAACGAATATCTCGACATCCTGCCCGCGAGCCAGCGCGTCGACGAGCACCAGTGGTATCTCGGCACCGCCGACGCGGTGACCCAGAACATCGACATCGTGGACAGCTACCAGGTCGATTACGTCCTGATCCTTGCGGGCGACCACGTCTACAAGATGGATTACGAACACATGATCCGCCAGCACGCCGAAAGCGGCGCGGACGTCACCGTGGGCTGCCTGACGGTCCCGCGCGAGGAAGCGTCGGCCTTCGGGGTCATGGCGGTCGATGGCAGGGACCGGATCACCAGTTTCCTCGAAAAGCCGGACGATCCGCCGGGAACGCCCGACGACCCCACCGTGGCGCTCGCCTCGATGGGCATCTACGTCTTTTCGTGGCCCTTCCTGCGCGACCTGCTGATCCGCGATGCCGGCGATCCGAACTCCAGCCACGATTTCGGCAAGGACATCATCCCCGACATCGTGAAGAACGGGAAGGCGATGGCGCACCGCTTCACCGACAGCTGCGTGCGCAACGGGCCGGAGGCCACGGCCTACTGGCGCGACGTCGGCACGGTCGACGCCTTCTGGAAGGCCAATATCGACCTGACGAACTTCGCGCCAGAGCTGGACCTTTGGGACAAGGACTGGCCGATCTGGACCTATTCCGAATCCGTGCCGCCAGCGAAGTTCATCCACGACGAGAAGAACCGGCGCGGCTCGGCGGTCAGTTCGCTGGTGTCGGGCGGCTGCATCGTCTCGGGCACCGAGATCCGCCAGTCGCTCCTGTTCACGATGGTTCACACCAACAGTTTCGCCACGCTCGATCAGGCGGTCGTGCTGCCTTACGCCAACATCGCGCGCCATGCGCGGCTGACGAAGGTGGTGATCGACCGCGGCGTGCACATCCCCGAGGGCCTCGTCGTGGGCGAAGACCCCGTCGAGGACGCGCGGTGGTTCCGCGTGACCGAGGGCGGCGTCACGCTGATCACGCAGGACATGCTCGACCGGCGGGCGGCGTCCACAGGATGAAGGTTCTTTCGGTCGCCTCGGAATGCGTGCCCTTCGTCAAGACGGGCGGGCTTGCCGACGTCGTGGGCGCCCTGCCGCGCGTCATGGGCGGGCAGGGGGTGGACATGCGCGTCCTTCTGCCCGGCTATCCGCGCGTCATGGAGGCCATCGGCGCGGATGGCGGCCGCACCGTGATGGAGGACGAGACGCTGTTCGGCGGACAGGGCCGCGTGATCCGCGCGCGCGCCCGGCAGGTGGAGCTTCTGGTGCTGGACGCGCCGCATCTCTACGACCGCGAGGGCTCGCCCTATCTCGGTCCCGACGGGCGCGACTGGCCCGACAACCCCGAGCGTTTCGCGGCCCTGAGCTGGATGGCGGCGCGCATCGCCAAGGAGGGCGTGGAGGGCTGGCGCCCGGACGTCGTGCACGGCCACGACTGGCAGGCGGGGCTCGCGCCCTACTACCTCGCCAAGCACGGCTGCGACGTGCCGACCGTTCTCACCGTGCACAACATCGCCTTCCACGGCGCGGCGCCCGCGGGACGGCTGACCGCGCTGAGGCTCGATCCGGTGGACTTCGTGCAGGAGGGCGGCTTCGAGTTCTATGGCGGGATCAACGCGCTGAAGGCGGGGCTGATCTGGTCGGACCGGATCACGACCGTCTCCCCGACCTACGCGCGCGAACTGACCCGTCCCGAGTTCGGCGCCGGCCTCGACGGGGTCATAAGGACGCGGGCCGGGCGGCTATCGGGCATCCTGAACGGCATCGATACCGACGCGTGGAACCCCGCCACCGATCCCGCGCTGTCGTCGCGCTACCGCACCCCGCGCGGCAAGGCCAAGAACCGCGCCGCCCTGCGCGAGGAGTTCGGCCTGCCGAGGGCGAAGGGGCCGCTGGCCTGCGTGGTCTCGCGGCTGACCGAGCAGAAGGGTCTCGACCTCCTTCTCCAAAGCCTTCCCGCGCTCTTGGAACGCGGCGGCCAACTGGTGCTTCTTGGCGCCGGCGATGTCGCGCTGGAACGCGCGTGGCGCACGGCCGCCGAAGCTCATGCCGGCGTCGCGGTCCATATCGGCTATGACGAAGCCATGGCGCACCGGCTCATCGCGGGCGCCGATGCGATCCTCGTGCCCTCGCGCTTCGAACCCTGCGGCCTGACCCAGCTTTACGCGCTGCGCTACGGGACGATCCCGCTGGTGGCGCTGACGGGGGGGCTCGCCGACACCGTCATCCCCGCCAGCCCCGCCGCGCTTGCCGCGGGCGCGAGCACGGGCGTGCAGGTGCACCCGCTGACCGCCGATACGCTGGCGCTGGGGCTGATGGACCTCTGCGCGCTGTTCGAAGATCGCGCGACCTGGGCGCGGATGCAGGACAACGCCATGGCGCAGCCCGTCGGCTGGGACACGTCGGCCGCCGCCTATGCGCGGCTCTATCGCGAGGTTGTCGAGGCGCAATGAACCCGTCCCTGATCATGCAGGAGGGCCGCGCCGCGCCGCTCGGCGCGACCTTCAACGGCGAGGGCGTGAACTTCGCCGTCTTCTCCGAACACGCGACGCGGATGACCGTGTGCCTGTTCTCGGAGGATGGGCGGAAGGAGACCCACAGGCTGGACCTTCCCGAATGCGATGGCCATGTCTGGCACGGCTACGTCTCGGGGCTGCGGCCGGGCCAGCGCTACGGGCTGCGCGCCGACGGGCCCTATGCGCCCCATCACGGCCACCGCTTCAACGCCAACAAGCTGCTTCTCGACCCCTACGCCAAGCGCATCACCGGCCATCCGCGCTGGCACGACGCGTTGATGGGCTACACCGTGGGCGACGCGCGCGCCGACCTCAGCTTCGACCGCCGCGACAGCGCGCCCTTCATGCCCCGTTGCGTGGTCGAGGACCCGAGCTTTTCGTGGGGCCGCCGCCGGCCGCGCACCCGCGCGGCCGAGACGATCATCTACGAGGCGCACGTCAAGGGCTTTACCCAGACCTTCGCGGGCGCGGAGCATCCCGGCACCTTCCTCGCACTCGGCTCGGACGCGGTGCTGGACTACCTCGTGGACCTCGGCATCACGGCGGTCGAGCTTCTGCCGGTGCAGTCGTTCCTGAACGACCGGTTCCTCGTGGAGAAGGGGCTGACGAACTTCTGGGGCTACCAGACGCTCGGCTTCTTCGCGCCGGACCCGCGCTACCTTCACGCGGGCCGGATCGCCGAGTTCCAGTACATGGTCGCGCGCCTGCACGCGGCGGGGATCGAGGTGATCCTCGACGTGGTCTACAACCACACCTGCGAGGGAAGCGAGATCGGCCCGACGCTGAGTTTCCGGGGCCTCGACAACCTGTCCTATTACCGCCTGACGCCCGACCGGCGCGGCTACGTCAACGACACCGGCACCGGCAACACGATCAACATGGACCACCCGATGGTCCTGCGCATGATCCTCGATTCCCTGCGCTACTGGGTGGAGGTGATGCACGTGGACGGCTTCCGCTTCGATCTTTGCGCCACGCTGGGGCGCACGGCGCGCGGCTTCGACCGGGGCGCGTCCTTCTTCGACGCGATCCGCGCCGACCCGGTCCTGAGCGACGTCAAGCTGATCGCCGAGCCTTGGGACATCGGGCCGGGCGGCTACCAGCTTGGCGCGTTCCCGCTTCCGTTCCAGGAATGGAACGACAAGTTCCGCGACGGCGTGCGCAGCTATTGGCGCGGCGACGAGGGGCATGTGCCGGTTCTGGCCGACCGGTTGAGCGGCTCGGCGACCCAGTTCGACCATTCGGGTCGGGCTGCGACCACGTCGGTAAACCTGCTGACCGCCCATGACGGTTTCACGCTCGTTGACGTCGTCTCCTACAACGAGCGCCACAACGAGGCCAACGGCGAGGGCAACCGCGACGGCCATGGCGAAAACTGCTCGGACAATTTCGGCGTGGAAGGTCCAAGCGACGACCCCGAGATCGCCGCCGCGCGCGCGCTGCGCCGCAGGAACATGATGGCCACGCTACTGTTGAGCCAGGGCACGCCGATGATCCTTGCGGGCGACGAGGTCGGCAACACGCAAGGCGGCAACAACAATGCCTACTGCCAGGACAACGAGACGGGCTGGATCGACTGGACAGATGCCGACGAGGATTTCCGCGCCTTCACCGCAGCGCTCATCGCCTTCCGCAAGAAACACCCGTCGCTCCGGCAGAAGCGCTTCCTGCACTCGCGCGAGCGTGCCCTCGACGGGATGGAAGACCTTTTCTGGTGGCACATGGAAGGCCGCCCGATGAGCCAGGAGGACTGGGACGACCCTGAGACGCGCGTCCTGTGCGCCGAGTTGCGCATGGCCTCGGGGACGCCGCCCTACGCCGAGCGCGAGGACGCGCTTTTCCTGGTGTTCAACGCGGGCGAGCAGGACGTGGCGGTGCAGCTTCCCGATCCGCCCGAGGGGATGGGCTGGAGCCTGTGCATCACGACCTCGGACGGCTGGTTCGGCGACGAGCCCGTAGGCCCGGCCATCGAGGTGGCGGGGCCGTCCGTCGCGGTCTGCGTGCTGGGGGGGCGGCATGTCTGATCCGCTCGAGGCGCTTGCGGCGCGGGCGGGCATCGTCGCGTCCTACACCGACCAGACCCGGAGGCGCCGGCGCACGGGGCGCGGCACGATGCGCGCGCTTCTTGCCGCCATGCGCCTTCCCGCGCGCACCGATGCCGAGGCGGCCGAGTGCCTCGCAGCGCTGGAGGCCGAGGCGGATGCGCGCGCGCTTCCCGAATGGACGGTACAGGAGCCCGGAATGCCCCCGCGCGGCCTTGTGCCCGAGGGCGCTTCGTGGCGGCTGGTGCGCGAGGACGGCACCACGGAAGAGGGGCGGGGCGACAGCCTTCCCGCACTTCCCCTGGGGCTGCACACGCTTGGCCTCGACGGGTCGGACTGCACCCTGATCGTCGCGCCGCGCCGCCTGCCGCTGCCGCGGTCTGTCTGGGGCATGATGCTGCCGCTCCACGCGCTGCGCCCCGCCCAGACCGGCGGCCTCGCCGATTACGACGACCTCGCGGCGGCGGCCGAGGGGCTGGCGGGGCAGGGCGCGGACTTCATCGGGCTGAACCCGATCCACGCGGGCTTCTTCGCCGATCCCGGCGCCTTCAGTCCCTACACGCCCTCCCACCGCCGCCGCCTCAGTGCGTTTCATGTGGCTGACGGCGCGCCGTCGGATCCGTCCGGGCCGCTCGTGGACTATGCCGTGGAAATTCCGCGCCGGCGCGCCGCGCTCGACGCGACCTTCGCAAGGTTCCGGGCCTCGGGCGGCGATCCCGCCTTCGACGCGTTCCGCGCCGGCGAGGGCGCCGCGCTGGAGCGGTTCGCGCTTCACCAGGCGTTGTCGGACCGACACGGACCCTACTGGCGCGACTGGCCGGCGGACCTGCACGATCCCGCGGGAGAGGCCGCTTCGCGCGCGGCGATCGAGCTTTCTGACGCCGTGTCGTTCCATGCCTGGGCGCAGTGGCGCGCGCATGACGGTCTTGCGCAGGCGAACGCGCAGGCGCGCGGCGCGGGCATGTCCATGGGGCTCTACCTCGACCTCGCCGTGGGCACGCATCCCTCCGGCGCCGAGACATGGGAGGATCGCGACAGCTTCGCCTTCGGCGCCTCGCTCGGCGCGCCGCCCGACGCGTTTTCTGCGGACGGGCAGTCCTGGGGTCTCGCGCCCTTCAACCCCCGCGCGCTGGTCGCGTCGGGCTTCCGCCCGCTGGCCGAGACCCTGCGCTGCCAGATGTCGCTGTCGGGCGCGGTGCGGATCGACCACATCCTCGGCTTCGACCGCGCCTTCTGGGCGCCCGAGCGCGGCGGACCCGGCGCCTACGTCCGGATGCCGCGCGAGGCGATGCTGGCCGTCGTGCGCCTGGAGGCGGCGCGCGCGGGCGCGGTCGTGGTGGGCGAGGATCTCGGCAACGTGCCGCGGGGCCTGCGCGGCGCGCTCGACGCGTCGGGCATCCTGGGCTGCAGGCTCCAGCTGTTCGAGCGGATGCCGACCAGAAAGCCCGCATTCCGTCCGCCGGGCCAATACGAGGCGAGGTCCATCGCCAGCTTCTCGACCCACGACCTGCCGACATGGCTGGGATGGCGGCGGGGCCACGACATCGAGGCGCGCGCCGCGCTGGGGCATATCGACCAGGACTTCGCCGCCGCCGAGATGGGCCGGCGCAAGGCCGAAGTCGCGGCATTCGACACCATGACGGCAAGGCTCGCGCCGGACGGAACGGACCCCGCCTCGGCCGACGCGATGCACCACGCGCTCGCGGCGGCGGGCTCGGCGCTGGCGATGGTGCAGGTGGAATGCGCCCTCGACATCGTTCCGCAGCCCAACCTGCCCGGCACGATCGACGAATACCCCAATTGGCGTCAGCGCCTGCCGGTCGCGCCCGACGCGCTGGCCGGGCACCCCGGCGTGAGGCGCGCCGCGCGCATCATGAAGGCGCGCGGCTGAGGGTCAGGCCGCGCGCGTGTAGACCAGCGCCATCGAATCCGTCAGAACGATCGGCCCTCCGACGTAGTCCGCCCCGATCGAGGGCGTCTGCAGCGCAAGCTTCCAACCCGTACCCTCGATGCCCTCCACCGGCAGCGACAGCGGCTCGATCTCGTGGGTTGGCTTGCCCTCCATGTGCGTGACCGAGAAGACCTGTTCGCCGTCGGGGCCATGGCGCAGCGAGGTGAAGATCGTGCGCCCCTCGATCGGTTCGACGTAGCCGAAGCGGTCCTTCGCCCCGTACCGGTCGCGCAGCCAGGGGCGCGCGCGGCGGAAGTTGCGTGTGGCGAGGCAGAAAGCCAGCTGCTCGTCGTCGAGCGAGGGGAAGGAGTTCGACACGTTGCAGTAGTCGTGCATGTCGTCCATCCACGCGCGCGAGATGTCCTTGAGGCTGCGCACGGTGAAATCGGGGCCGGCAAGCGGCGGCTCGGCCTTGTCGAGAAGGCGCGCGATCTCCTCGAGGTCGTATTCCGTGACCTCGACCAGCGCGGGCAGGAATTCGAGGAACCGCGCCAGCTCCGCCCGCGTCTCGAAGCCCATCTCTTTCAGCCGCCGGAAATTGCCGGGCACCGAGTAGGAATACTCGTCCACCTGCCACTTCAGGCTGATGGCCTCCTCGGACACGACCTTGACGCCGTACTTGTCGTCCTGGTTGCGGATGAACCCCCACGAGGCGCGGGCCATCGCGTTCAGGAAGTCCATCGGCACGCCGGGAAGGGCCACGTAGGTCAGCACGTGGACGGCGGGGTTGTCGTAGGCCTTGTCGAGGATTTCCATCTTGGTGCGCCCGAGCCGCGTGTTCACGTTGAGCTTGGGGTTGACCTGCGTGCCGCGCCTGAGCGTGTCGTGGTTCGAGGTGCCGGAGATCCAGTTCGCACCGACCTCCAGCGCCTCGCGGATGCGCCAGTATTTCGACAGCCAGAAGGTGTAGAGGAAAGGAGTGTTGTGCGCGAAGGTCAGCGGTCCCCACTGGAACACGTCGTCGTCGCGCTGCGCGTCGATCACCGCGCGGTAGGTCGAGGACAGTTCCCAGTCCTCCTCGGGCCAGGGGCGTCCGTCCTCGAAGATGAACCATGGCCGGTACTGCGTGCCCGCAACCTCCTGCACGATGTCGGACATGCTTTGCAGGTAGTCGTCGTCGTGACGCATGCATTGCGCGCCGGGGTCCCACCACTTGAAGTCCTGCGCGCCGTCCACGCGCACGGCGTCCGCGCCGAAGTTCACCTTGCGGCGCTGCATCTCCAGAAGGATCGCGCGCACCGCGGCGTTCTGGTAGTCGAGGTTCTGGCCGTACATGTTCGGCCCGGCGAAGAAGTGCTTGTTGAGCGCGCGAAGCCCCTGGTTGTCGGAATGGCCGAAGACCACGTCGAGGATCAGGCTCTTGGGCCTCGAGGGGAAGTTGTGCAGGACCGAGGCGAGGTCGACCAATTCGTCCGGGCGCCCGCTTTCTAGGAGCACGGGGTTCACCGTGGCCATGCCCGAGATCACGATGTCATAGCCCCAGTTGGTGGTGTCCGGCCTCAGGAGCGACACGCTCACGCTGTCGCTGTCGCCGGCCTCTTCCTGCCAGAAATCGGGGCCGGTCTCGTAGACGGTCGTGGGCTCGACGGGCAGAAGCTGGACGGCGTCGTAGCCGAGGAAAAGCTGGTCGGCGGGTTCCAGCGGCAGCTCGCGCGCCACCCTGTCGGCGAGGCGCTGGTAATGGCGCGTCAGGCTTGCCAGCGTGCCGCCCGCGGTCGCGGTGGGGACGTGGATCTGCAAGATGTTGACCGGCGGCCCGAACTTGTGCGGCGCGGGGCCCTTGAGCGCCTCGAAATAGGCGGCGTCGGCGCGGCCCGCCTGCATCGCGTCCACGTCGTAAAGCTCGGCCGGGGCCATGACGCCGAAGGGCAGGGACATCGCCAGCGGGTCGAGGATGCGGTGCCAGTTGTCCTCGGCGTCGCGCCATGCCAGCGCGTAGAACTCGCCCACGGTCTCGCGCGTGCCCGCGCGCATCCCCGTGACGGCGGTGAAGCAATGCGCCTCCTCCCGGATCACGGGGACCCAGGTGCGGTCGAAGGCCACCGTCTGGTGCGCCCGTGTCAGGTCGAGCGGCTCGCGCGGCGAGAGCACCTCGAGGAAGATGTCGCCCGAGGGCACGCGCGCGTCCAGAAGCTCGGGGGTCCAGAAGCCGAATATGGCGCAGTCCCCCTCGATCCGGGCGCCGAGGCGGCGCGCGATCAGGCGCTCGGCCTCGAAGCTCGTTTTGGCGTTGGTCAGCGCTGCGCGCGCGGCCTCGGCCTCGGCGCGGGCTTTTGGCTCGTTGAACTGGATACGGTCGGCCAGGGCCATGATGTCCCTCCTGGTTGGTCTTGTTTTCGTTTTGCCGCGTTGCGGGTCAGTCCTCGTGGACGAGGATCAGCGTCGAAAAGGGCGGCAGCGTCAGTTCGGCGCTCGATGCCTGCCCGTGGTGGGCCGGGCCGGCCGCATCGACCGCCCCCATGTTGCCACGTCCGCCGCCGCCATAGATGCCGGCGTCGGTGTTCAGTGCCTCGCGCCAGCGTCCCGCCGCCGGAAGCCCGACACGGTATCCGCGCCGCTCGACGGGCGTGAAGTTGCAGATGACGACGGCGTTCGGATCGTCCGGGCCACCGCGCCGGAGCCACGCATAGACCGAGCGCTCCGCGTCGTCGGCCTCGATCCACTGGAACCCGCCCGGATCGGCGTCCCCGACATGCAGCGCGGGCTCGGCGCGGTAGAGCGTGTTGAGGTCCCGCACGAGGCGACGGAGCCCTTCGTGACGCGGATCGTCGAGCGCGCCCCAGTCGATCTCGGCGTCATGGTTCCACTCGGCCTGCTGGCCGAATTCCTGACCCATGAAGAGAAGCTTCTTGCCGGGATGGCCCCACATGAAGCCGTAATAGGCGCGCAGGTTGGCGAATTTCTCGTCCGTGCCGCCCGGCATCCGCCCCAGCATCGAGCCCTTGCCATGCACCACCTCGTCATGGCTGACGGGCAGGATGAAGGTCTCGGAGAAGGCGTAGGTCAGCCCGAAGGTCATCTTGTGGTGATGGTGGCGCCGGTGCATCGGATCGTTCGCCATGTAGGCGAGCGTGTCGTTCATCCAGCCCATGTTCCACTTGTAGCCGAAGCCGAGGCCGCCCTCGTGCACCGGCGCCGAGACCTTGGGATAGGCGGTGCTTTCCTCGGCCACCGTCATGATGCCCGGCGCGGCGCCGTAGGTGGCGGCGTTCATCTCGCGCAGCATCGCGATGGCCTCGTAATTTTCGCGCCCGCCATCCTTGTTCGGCACCCATTCGCCGTCCGCTCGCGAATAGTCGCGGTAGAGCATCGAGGCCACGGCATCCACGCGCAGCCCATCGGCGTGGTATTCCTCCAGCCAGTAGAGCGCGTTGGAGACGAGGAAGTTCTTAACCTCGGTGCGCCCGTAATTGTAGATCAGCGTGTTCCAGTCCTGGTGGAAGCCCTCGCGCGGGTCGGCGTGTTCGTAAAGCGGGGTGCCGTCGAACCTCCCGAGGCCATGGGGGTCGGTGGGGAAATGCCCCGGCACCCAATCGAGGATGACGCCGAGGCCCCTGTCGTGCGCCGCCGCCACGAGGTCGCGGAATTCGTGCGGGGGCCCATGCCTCACGGTGGGCGCGAACAGACCCACCGGCTGGTAGCCCCACGATCCGTCGAAGGGATGCTCGCTGATCGGCAGAAGCTCGATATGCGTGAAGCCCATGTCCGCGGCATAGTCCACCAGTTCGCGTGCCGCCTCGACATAGGAGATGGGCCGCCCGTCTTGCTTCCGCCGCCACGACGCGAGGTGCACCTCGTAGATCGAGATCGGCGCGGTGCGCGCGTTTCGGCCCGCGCGCGTCTCCATCCATGCGTCGTCCGACCAGCCGTAGCCCGAGATGTCCCGCACCACCGAGGCGTTCTTCGGCGGATGCTGAGAGCCGTAGCCGGCCGGGTCCGCCTTGAGCGGCTGAAGCTCTCCGTCGGCTCCTAGGATCTCGTACTTGTAGGCGATCCCCTCGCCGAGGCCGGGCAGGAACAGCTCCCACAATCCGGTCGCGCCGCGCTTGCGCATGACGTGCCGTCGCCCGTCCCAGAGGTTGAACTCGCCCACCACCGACACGCGCGCCGCGTTGGGGGCCCAGACCGCGAAATGGATACCGGCGACGCCCTGATGCTCCATGACGTGCGCGCCGAGCGCGTGCCACAGCCGGTGGTGCGTCCCTTCCGCGAACAGATGCTCGTCCAGCTCGCCGAGGACAGGGCCGAAGCGGTAGGGGTCGTCGAAATCCCATTCGCTTCCGTCGGCGGCGCGCGCATGAAGGCGGTAGGGGCCCTCGCCCGGCACGGGGCCGCGGAACAGGCCTGCGCGCCCGGCCACCGGCGCCAGCGTGTGGTCGGCCTCGCCCACGCGGGCGGCCAGCATGTCGGCGCCGGGCTGGAACGCGGTCACATGGCGGATCCCGTCCACCTCGTGCGGGCCGAGGATCGCGAAGGGATCGCCGTTCTTGCCGGAGACAAGGCGCGCGGTCGCGTCGGACGGGGCAGGGGCGTCGGCCTGCGCGTTGGGGAAATGCTGCATGTCCCGAACCCTAGCGGTTCTCGCCCGGAGTTCAACGCCCCCGCCCAAGCCGCGCTTCGGGCGGCAGGCGGATCGCCGCCGCGCGCGTCTTTCGCCGGGTCCTTGTGAATGACCGGTTTCCTGCCGGGCCGCCTCGCCCTATCAAGTCGTCATGGCAATCCTGACCGTGACCCTGAACCCCGCCCTCGACCTCGAGACCCGCACGCCCGAGCTTGCCCCCGGCCGCAAGCTGCGCTGCAGCCCGCCGCGCCGCGATCCCGGCGGCGGCGGGATCAACGTCGCCCGCGCCGTCGCGATCCTCGGCGGCGAGGCGACGGCGGCGGTGGCCGCAGGCGGACCGATCGGCGAGGACCTGCTGGCGCGCCTCGTGCGGCCCGGAATTTCCGTGGCCAAGCTTCGCGCCCCCGGCGACACGCGCGAGAACCTGTCCGTGATCGAGGAGCGGACGGGCGCTCAATACCGCTTCATCTTTCCCGGCCCGACCTGGAGCGGCGCGGACCTGGAGGAGGCGGAGGCGATGCTGCGCCCGCTGGTCGGAGCGGGCGATCTGGTCGTGCTGTCGGGCTCGCTGCCGCCAGGGCTTCCGCCCGCCTCGCTGGTCGAACTTGCGCGTGTCATCATGAGCGCCGGCGGCTCGGTCGTCTGCGACACCTCGGGCCCGGCCCTCGCCGCGATCGCGGCCGCGGGTCTTGGGCTGAAGATGCTGCGCATGGACAGCGACGAGGCCGAGGAACTGACGGGCCGCGACCACCCGAAGATCGCCGACAGCGTGGAGGCGGCGGCGGATCTCGTGGCGTCGGGCGCCGCCGAGATCGCGATCCTCGCGCGCGGGGCAGAGGGATCCGTCCTCGTGACAGCAACCGAACGCTGGTTCGCGCCCGCGGCCGTTGTGCCGGTGGTCTCCGTCACCGGCGCGGGCGACAGCTTCGTCGCCGGATCGACGCTTGCGCTGTCGCGCGGCATGGCGCTCGACGATGTGCTGCGCTGGGGCGTGACGGCCGCCAGCGCCGCCGTCACCACCGAGGCGACGGAGCTATGCGACCGGTCGGTGTTCCACAGGCTCCTGCCGGATTGCGTGGCCACGCGGACCTGACGGCGCGGGCCCGTGGCCGCGTTTGCCGCCAAGGGATCCCGCCGAAAGGAAACGGGGCGCGGCCCGCTCGCGCATGGCCGCGCCCCGCTTCGGTTGTCGCGCGATTGGTCACTCGGCGGCGGCGCGCCTTGGCAGGACCCAGCCGGGGCGCGGATAGTGGCAGGTGTACCCGTGCGGCAGGCGCTGCAGGTAATCCTGGTGCTCGGGCTCGGCCTCCCAGAAATCGCCGACCGGCTCGACCTCGGTGACGACACGGCCAGGCCAGATGCCCGACGCCTCCACATCAGCGATCGTCTCGAGGGCGCAGGCCTTCTGCGCCTCGTCCACGTAGTAGATCGCCGAGCGATAGCTCATGCCGATGTCGTTGCCCTGCCGGTTTCTCGTGGTCGGATCGTGGATCTGGAAGAAGAACTCCAGCAGGTCGCGGTAGCTGATCACCTCGGGGTCGAACACGATCTCGATCCCCTCGGCGTGGGTGCCGTGGTTGCGGTAGGTCGCGTTCGGCACGTCGCCGCCGGTATAGCCCACGCGGGTCGAGATCACGCCGGGCTTGTGGCGGATCAACTCCTGCATTCCCCAGAAACAGCCACCCGCAAGGACAGCGCGTTCGGTTCGGTCGCTCATGCCAGATCCTCCACCTGATCGAGATAATCCGCGTAGCCCTCTGCCTCCATGTCGTCGCGATGCACGAAGCGGAGCGAGGCGGAATTGATGCAGTATCGCAGCCCGCCGCGGTCGCGCGGCCCATCGGGAAAGACATGGCCGAGGTGGCTGTCGCCATGGGCCGAGCGCACTTCGGTGCGGATCATGCCGAGGCTGAGGTCTCGCTTTTCGGCCACGTTGGCGGGCTCGAGCGGCTTGACGAAGCTGGGCCAGCCGCAGCCGGACTCGTACTTGTCAGACGAGGCGAAAAGCGGCTCGCCCGAGACCACGTCGACGTAGATGCCCGGCTCCTTGTTGTGCAGGTATTCACCCGTTCCCGGCCGCTCGGTCGCGTCCTGCTGGGTGACGCGGAACTGCTCGGGCGTCAGCCTGGCGATCGCCTCGGGGTCCTTGGTGTAGTTGCGCATGTGCGTCGGCTCCTTCGTCGTTGATCTGAATATGGAGACGACAGGCGCGAAGTCCAATCACGTCCGGTCGATCCGCCGCTCGATCCGGGCGCCGGTCCGGCCGGGGTCGGTGAAATGCGAAAGGCCCCGCGTCACGGGGCCCTTGTGTCTCGATGCGATGGAACCGGGCGGCGGCGGCGTGGTTGTCCGCTCAGCCACCCCAGGTGCGGACCGGACCGCAGTCCATGTGGACGAAGTTCGACCGCGAGTAGCGGCCGACACCGCCGGCGTTGCAGGCGCGCGCCGCGCTGTACATCTGGCCGACGCTCCGCGACTGCATCTGCACGTCCGCGGCCTGCCCCTGGAGGTGAAGCGAATTGCGCGCGACGCCCGACGAGCGGCGGCGCAGAAGCGCGTTGGTCGAAGGGCTCCGGTAGCCCGAAAGGAGGGTGTAGGGTTCGTCCGTCTCCATGAGGCGGTGCGCCGCGGTCAGGATGTCGACGGTCCGCGCGTCGATGCTGTGCACGGTGTTGTCGCGCCAGTCGCGGAAGAAATAGTTGATCTCCTCGAGGGCGGGGGCGATGTAGTCGCCCTCGATCCAGTAGATCATGTCGAGGCTTTCGCCCGCCCGTCCGTTGTACATCTGGATGCGCCTGATGTCGCCGGCGCCCCTGAGAAATCCCGTCGCATTCGCCATGACGGGGGCCGCAGCCACTGTTGTCGCGGCGAACGCGCGCAGGAGCGCCCGCCGTGAAATGGTCCTGTCCGACATGTATCGATCGCCTCTGTTCCGCCAGTTCGTTATCGGCGCACACCGCTTTTCCGCGGCTCTTTTCGTGCACCCCATCCCCGCAGGCACGATGCAGGCATGCCACATGTGAAAACCTTCCGGTAGTGTCGACACGACGCATCCGCGGTAAACGGGAAAAATCGGCGGGATTTCGCCCATATAATGCCCTTGAGCAGGCCAGATCCTGCGTTACTTCTCGGCACCGCCGCCGCGATTTCCGGGCCACCGGGGGTGCGGTGGGGATTTCGATGACGTATCGGATACCGCAACAAGGCTGCAAAAACGTGAATGGACAGGACGGCCCTTTTGCATTGAAATTGTTCAAGGGATCCAATCGGCGGCGGCAACGTTGATGACCGGGAAAAAAGGAAGAGGGATCATGAGTTCCAGTTTCGTGCGCGCTTCGTTCGCGGCCTTCGCGCTTGCCGTGGCGCCGATCACCGTATCGGGACTGCTGCCCGCGCCGGTCGAGGCGCAGACCTTCTCGGCGCTGCGGCAGGCCATCGCCGAGGCGTCAGCCGGAGACGAGCGCCTGGCGGCCTTCTACCGCGCGCAGGACTTCCACCCGATCTGGACCTCGTCCGAAGCGGTCGAAAGGCGCTCGGCGCTGATCGCGGCGCTCGAGGGGGCGGACGTGCACGGCCTTCCGGCAGACGCCTACGACATCGGCGCGCTGCGCGCGGCCTTCGCGCAGGCCACGAACCCCTGGGCGCGCGGGCAGGCCGACGTGATGGCGACGCGCATGTTCCTTCGCTACGCACAGGACGTGCACGGGGGCTTCCTCGATCCCGGCGACATCATCCCCGACATCTTCCAGGATCGCCCCCGGCAGGACCCGCTCGAGCTTCTGACCGGGTTCATGGAGGCCAATCCCCATGCCTTCATGGCGACGCTTCCGCCGCAGGATCCGGCCTATGCGCGCCTGATGCGCATGAAGCTGCACCTCGAGGACCTTGCGCGCGCGGGCGGCTACGGCCCCACGATCGAGGCCGGAAGCCTGCGTCCGGGCGACGCCGGTCCCGCGGTCGTGGCGTTGCGCAACCGGCTGATTGCGATGGGCTACCTCGACCGCTCGGTCACCGCCGAATACGACGCGCGCCTGCAGGCGGCCGTCGTGGAATTCCAGATCGACAACGGCATCGCGCCGGACGGCATCGCCGGCGCCGACACGATCCGGGCGGCCAACCGCTCGGTCGAGGATCACTGGAACGACGTCGTGCTCCACATGGAGCGGCAGCGCTGGCTGAACGACGGCGAGGTGCATGACCGCCTGATCTTCGTCAACCTGGCCGATTTCCACGTCCGCGTGATCGACGAGGGCGAGACCACCTTCGTGACGCGCTCGGTCGTGGGCGCGCGGGACCGGCAGACGCCCGAGTTCTCCGACGAGATGGAACACATGGTCATCAACCCCAGCTGGTATGTCCCGCGCTCGATCGCGCAGCGGTCCTACATCGGCAACATCCTCGCGGGCGGCAGCACCTACATGCAGCTTCTGGCGAACGGCAGGCCGGTCAGCCGGGCCTCCGTGGACATGAGCCAGTATACCGTCACCAACTTCCCCTTCGACCTGCGCCAGCCGCCGGGACCCAGCAACGCGCTCGGCTCGGTCAAGTTCATGTTCCCCAACCGGCACGCGATCTACCTGCACGACACGCCCGAGCAATACCTGATGGACCGCGAGGTCCGCGCGTTCTCGTCGGGATGCATCCGCCTCGATGATCCGCACGAATTCGCCTATCACCTGCTCGAGCGCCAGACGGACGACCCGGTCGGCCTGTTCCAGCGCATTCTCGGCACCGGCCAGGAAACGCAGCTGAACCTCGAGGAACACATCCCTGTCCACCTGACCTACTGGACGGCGTGGGTGGACGACGAGGGCGGGCTGAACTTCCGCGACGACATCTATGGACGGAACGCGCGCCTCGGGCAGGCGATCCGCGCCATGGGGGTGGTCATGCCGGACGCGTCGAGCTAATCGGGTCCCCGCTGGCACAGGCGGGGGCGGCATGACGGGTCATTCGATCAGCGACATCGCGGCGGCGCTCGGGGCAGAGGCCCTTGGGGCTGCCGACCTCGTGATATCGGGCGTGTCCGAGCCCGCGACGGCCGGGCCCGACGACCTCGCGCTTGCCATGACGCCGCGCTACGCCGACGACCTGCCAAAGGGCCGGGCGCGCGCGGCGCTGATCGGCGGGGCCATGGACTGGCGGGCCCTGGGCCTGGAGGCGGCCATCGTGGCGCCGCGGCCGCGCTACGCGCTCGCCGGGATCACGGCAGCGATGGACACAGGCCCCGCGATCGCGCAGGGCGCCCACGCCACGGCAGTGATCGACCCGTCCGCGCAGATCGGGCCGGGCGCGCATGTCGGCCCGTTCACCGTCATCGGCGCGGACGTGGTGATCGGGCAGGGCGCGCGCATCGCGGCGCATGTCACCATCGGCGAGGGTGCGCGGATCGGAGACGATGCGCTCATCCATCCCGGCGCGCGGATCGGGGCGCGGGTGCGTATCGGCCACCGCGTCATCGTGCAGCCGGGCGCGGTTCTGGGCGGAGACGGCTTTTCCTTCGTCACGCCCGAGAAATCCCGCGTCGAGGCGGCGCGCGAAAGCCTCGGCCGGGACGACGCGGGCGCTGGCGGCCAAAGCTGGACGCGGATCCATTCGCTCGGCTCGGTCGTGATCGGCGACGACGTCGAGATCGGCGCCAACGCCGCCATCGACCGGGGCACCATCGCCGACACGGTGATCGGCGACGGCACCAAGATCGACAACCTCGTCCACATCGGCCACAACTGCCGCATCGGGCGCGACTGCCTGCTGTGCGGGCAGGTGGGGTTCGCGGGATCGGCGGTCGTGGGCGACCGGGTGGTGCTCGGCGGGCAATGCGGCGTCTCCGACAACATCGAGATCGGCTCGGACGTGGTCGCCGCGGGCGCCACCAAGATATACTCCAACGTGCCGGCGGGACGGATGCTCATGGGAAGCCCCGCCGTCCGGATGGACACGCATGTGGAGATGTACAAGGCCTTGCGCCGGCTGCCGCGCCTGGCTCGCACCGTCGCGGAGTTGCAGAAAGCCGTTTTCAAGCCGGACCGGACACCTTAAGTGACGCGCCAGAAGCGTCGGGAGGTGTGACGATGGGCGAAAGCGTCAGGGACAGGGTGATCGCCATCATCGCCGAGCAGGCGGTGCTGGAGCCGGGCGACGTGTCCATGGACGCGACGCTGGAAGACCTCGGCATCGACAGCCTCGGCCTCGTGGAATCGATTTTCGCGATCGAGGAAGCCTTCGACATCCAGGTGCCGTTCAACGCCAACGAACCCGAGGCGAGCGACTTCGACATTTCCTCGGTCGCGGCCATCGTGCGCGCGGTGGAGGCGCTGGTCGCCGGGCAGAAATCCTCATGACCGGCCGCCGATGAAACGTGTCGTCATCACCGGACAGGGCACGATCAACGCGCTCGGCCACGACGTGCCGCAGACCCTCGAGGCGATGCGGGAGGGGCGTTGCGGGATCGGGCCGCTGGAGCTGCGCGACGTGGAGCGGCTGTCGGTGCGGATTGGCGGGCAGGTCACGGGCTACGATCCCGAGGCGCTTTTCAACCGCCAGCAGATCGCGCTTTACGACCGGTTCACCCAGTTCACGCTGATCGCGGCGCGACAGGCGCTCGGCGGGTCGGGCCTGAGCTTCGCGGGCGATCTCGCCGCGCGCTCGGGGGTCGTCCTCGGCACGGCGGGCGGCGGCGTGAACACCTGGGACGAAAACTACCGCTCCGTCTACGAGGAGGGGAAGAACCGCGTCCATCCCTTCGTCGTGCCCAAGCTGATGAACAACGCCGCCGCGAGCCACGTCTCGATGGAGTGGAACCTCAAGGGGCCGTCCTTCTCGGTCGCGACGGCCTGCGCCTCGTCGAACCACGCGATGGGCCTCGCCTTCCAGCTGATCCGGGGCGGCGGCGCGGACGTCATGGTGACGGGCGGCTCGGAGGCGATGCTGTCCTTCGGCGGCATCAAGGCCTGGGAGGGCCTGCGCGTCATGTCCAAGGACGCATGCCGCCCGTTCAGCGCGAACCGCAACGGGATGGTGCAGGGCGAGGGCGCGGCGGTCTTCGTCTTCGAGGAATACGAGCACGCGAAGGCGCGCGGCGCCGAGATCCTCGCCGAGGTCGTGGGCTTCGCGATGACGTCCGACGCTGCCGACATCGTCATGCCCTCGCAGCAGGGCGCGGCGCGCGCGATCACCGGCGCGCTGAAGGATGCGCGGCTCGACCCCTCGGCCATCGGCTACATCAACGCCCACGGCACCGGCACCGCGGCGAACGACAAGGTCGAATGCGCCGCCGTCGCGAACGCCTTCGGCCATCATGCGGACGAGCTGATGATCTCGTCCACGAAGTCGATGCACGGCCACCTGATCGGTGGCACCGGCGCGGTCGAGTTGCTGGCCTGCATCATGGCGCTGCGCGACGGGATCATCGCGCCCACCATCGGCTACGAGGAGCCCGATCCCGAATGCGCGCTCGACGTGGTGCCGAACGAGGCGCGCGAGGCGAAGGTCGAGGCGGTGCTGTCGAACGCCTTCGCCTTCGGCGGCCTCAACGCGGTGCTCGCCCTGCGCGCGGCGCCCTGAGGCGCCCGGAACGCGAACGGCCCGCCTTGAGGGGCGGGCCGTCCTGATGTCACGCCAATGTCGGCTTCACTCGGTCTGGGCGTCCTCGGTGGAGGCGGCGCCTTCGGCCCGCGCCGCCGCGATCGCCTCGGCGAAGGGTGCGTGACGCTCCTGCAGGGCCTCGTAGGCGGCCGTGAAGCCGCGCAGCGATGCGGTCAGCGGAACCGGAACGCCCCCGATCTCGCCCACGTCGCCGCGAACCAGCGCGAAGATCTCGAGGAAGACGTCTCCGCCGGCCCGGAAGGCCGCGACGTTGTTCTCGTTGAGCGGGATCCGCGCGAGGCAGCCCGAGGGCTCGCACAGCGTGAACGGAATGCCCGCAACCTCGCCCTCGTCGATACGGAGCCGCACGCCCGGCGCGAGCAGCGTCTCGATCGGCGTCACGATGACGGCGGCCGCGACCTGCTCCTCGGCGAGGGCAAGCGGCACGTTCACGCGGAACACCGCCACGGGGTTGTCCTCGTCGTCGAGCAGAAGCTGGAACATCTCGCAGCGCTCAGGCGCGCCCGGCTCGGCGGCGGCGATGCAGCGAAGTTCCCAGTCGGTGAAGCTCCCGGCCACATAGGCTTCGCCCGGCTGCGGCTCGGTGGCCGCCTCCTGCGCGGCGGCGGCGAGCGGCAGGCCCAGCAGCGCGGCCACGGCGGCGGCGGGGCGGATGAGGTGCAAGATCTGGCGCATGTGTTCGTCTCTTCCTGATGGTCTTGCCTGTAAACGACGCCTGTCGCTACCACGAAGATCGCCGCCTGTCAGGGGCGAATTCCCCGCCTCCGCCGCGCTTGCGTGCGGATCTCCGCCGGGGCTGCGCGCGCCGCTCGGGGTTGGAAAAGCGGTGGCGCGCGGGAGGTATCGGGGAGCCAAAAAGCGAAAGGGTCCGACAAGCGGACCCTTTGCATTTTTTCTCTCCCTGTCGGACTGGCCGACTTTCTGGAGGGGACGCTACGGCAGCTTTCATCATGCGTCAACGACCAATTTCGGGCCGTCCGCGACGTCCGTTCGAGGGCGCCGCAAGCGGTGGACGCGCCATGAAAAAGGCCGCGTCCGGGGGGGGGCGGACGCGGCCAGTCGACAGGGAGGAAGTCGGCCCCGAAGACCAGCGTGGCCAGGACCGAAACCCACACTGGCGCAAACAGGTTAAGATTGTATTTTCGTTCCGGGATGCCGGCAGCGGGTCGGCGCGGAAGGACCGGGTGACGATCATGGACGAGGGCAGGGACGCGGGCATCTTCATCGGCGGGGGCGGCCCGGACTACGCCACGCCACAGCATCTTTTGCCGGCCTACGCGAACCGGCACGGCCTGATCGCGGGCGCCACGGGAACCGGCAAGACCGTCACGCTTCAGATCCTCGCCGAAAGCTTCTCGGCGCGGGGCGTGCCGGTCTTCCTGTCCGACGTGAAGGGCGATCTGTCGGGGCTCGGCGCATCGGGCAGCGCCGAGGCGAAGCTGCACGGCGCCTTCACGGAGCGCGCGGGCCGCATCGGGTTCGCCGACTACGCCTATCGCGCCTTCCCGGTGACGTTCTGGGACCTCTTCGGCGCCAAGGGCCATCCGGTGCGCACGACCGTCAGCGAGATGGGGCCGCTTCTGCTTGCGCGCCTCCTGGAGCTGTCCGAGGCGCAGGAGGGGGTTCTGAACATCGCCTTCCGCGTCGCCGACGAACAGGGGCTCGCGCTTCTGGACCTGAAGGACCTGCAGGCCCTTCTGGTGTGGGTCGGGCAGAACAGGCAGGACCTGTCGCTGCGCTACGGCAACGTGGCGACGGCCTCGATCGGAGCGATCCAGCGGCGGCTCATGGTGCTGGAGGGGCAGGGGGGCGACCGCCTTTTCGGCGAGCCTGCGCTGGAGCTTGGCGATCTTTTCCTTGCCGACGATGCGGGGCTTGGGCGGATCAACATCCTCGCGGCCGACACGCTGATGCAGAGCCCGCGCCTTTATGCGACGTTCCTTCTGTGGCTCCTGTCCGAGCTGTTCGAGACGCTGCCCGAGGTCGGCAACCCCGACAAGCCCAAGCTCGTCTTCTTCTTCGACGAGGCGCACCTTCTGTTCGACGACGCGCCCAAGGCGCTGGTGGACAAGGTCGAACAGGTGGCCCGTCTGATCCGCTCCAAGGGGGTGGGCGTCTACTTCGTCACGCAGAACCCCGCGGACGTGCCCGAGGACATCCTCGGGCAGCTCGGAAACCGGGTCCAGCACGCGCTGCGGGCGTTCACGGCCAAGGACCAGCGCGAGCTGCGTCAGGCGGCGCAGAACTACCGCGCCAACCCCGCCTTCGACATCGAGGATGCGATCCGCGAGGTGGGCACCGGCGAGGCCGTCACCTCGATGCTCGAGCGCAAGGGCGTTCCGGGCGTGGCCGAGCGCACGCTGATCCGCCCGCCCTCGTCGCAGCTCGGGCCGATCGCCGATGCGACGCGCGCCGAGCTGATGGGCCTGTCGCCCGTGGCGGGCAAGTACGACGCGCCCGTGGACCGTGAAAGCGCCTTCGAGATCCTCCGCGCGCGCGCCGAGCAGGCTGCGCGCGAGGCCGAGGCGGCAGCGGTCGCGGCTGGTCCCGAGGCCGAGGCGCCCGCAGCGCGCGAGTTCAACGCCGCGCGCCGCTACTCGGGCACGCGCGCTGGCGGCTCGACCGCGCGCAGCGGGGTGTCGCGCGGCGGGTCGTCGCGATCCGACAGCGTGGCGCAGACCTTCGCCAAGAGCTTCGCGCGCCAGCTCGGCACGAAATCTGGACAGGCCCTCGTGCGCGGCGTCCTCGGCGGGATCTTCCGCGGGCGGTGAGGCCCGCAAGCGCGGAACCCAGGCGACGCCCTGCGCGTTGGCCGTAGGCCCGACCGCACCCCCGACCGTATCCGATGCGCCCCACTGACGCATCCACTTGGCCCGGCATCGCAACAGGCATATCATCGCCGTCATGATCGTAGAACTCGGACACTTCGCGCTGATCCTCGCCTTCATGGTGGCGATCTTCCAGATGATCGTGCCCCTGGTGGGCGCGGCCCAGAACCGGCCCTCATGGATGGCTGTCGCGGAGCCCGCGGCGACCACGCAGTTCCTTCTGACCGCCTTCAGTTTCGCGGCGCTGACCTACGCGTTCGTGACCTCGGACTTCTCGCTCAGCCTCGTCATCGCGAACTCGCACACCGCCAAGCCGCTTCTCTACAAGATCACCGGCGTCTGGGGGAACCACGAGGGCTCGCTGCTTCTGTGGGTCCTGATCCTGACGCTCTTCGGGGCCTGCGCCGCGTGGTTCGGGCAGAACCTGCCGCCGACGCTCAAGGCGCGCGTGCTCGCCGTGCAGTCTTCGGTCGCAGCGGCGTTCTTCGCCTTCATCCTGTTCACCTCGAACCCGTTCCTGCGCGTCGCGCAGCCGCCCTTCGACGGGCAGGACCTGAACCCGCTTTTGCAGGACCCTGGCCTCGCGTTCCACCCGCCGTTCCTCTACCTCGGCTATGTCGGCCTTTCGATGGCCTTCTCCTTCGCCGTCGCCGCCCTGATCGAGGGGCGCGTCGACGCCGCGTGGGGCCGCTGGGTGCGGCCATGGACGCTTGCGGCATGGGTGTTCCTGACCATCGGCATCGGCCTCGGGTCGTGGTGGGCCTATTACGAGCTTGGCTGGGGCGGGTTCTGGTTCTGGGATCCGGTCGAGAACGCCTCGTTCATGCCGTGGCTCATAGCGGCCGCGCTCCTCCATTCGGCCATCGTGGTGGAAAAGCGCGAGGCCCTGAAGTCTTGGACCATCCTCCTTGCGATCCTCGCCTTCGGCTTCTCCCTCATCGGGACGTTCATTGTCCGATCGGGCGTCCTGACCTCGGTTCACGCCTTCGCCAACGACCCCGAGCGCGGCGTCTTCATCCTGATGATCCTCGGCGTCTTCATGGGCGGCGCACTGCTTCTTTTCGCGCTGCGCGCAGGCGCGATGGAGGCCAAGGGCGTCTTTTCGACCGTCAGCCGCGAGTCCGGCCTCGTGGTGAACAACCTGCTTCTCGCGGTCTCCACCTTCGTGGTTTTCATCGGCACGATCTGGCCGCTGATCGCCGAGATGTTCTTCGACCGGACGCTGTCGGTGGGGCCGCCCTTCTTCAACGCGGCCTTCACGCCCTTCGTCTTCGCGCTTGCCGTGGCGCTGCCCATCGGGGCGATGCTGCCGTGGAAGCGCGCGGGCCTCGACCGGCCGTTGCGCGCGCTGGTGCCCGCGCTCGTCCTCGCGCTGGCCTGCGGCCTCCTGGCCTGGGCCATGTTCACCGGCCACTCGGCGCTTGCGCCCATCGGCGTCAGCCTGTCGGTCTGGCTGGTGGCGGGCGCGATGGTCGATCTGTGGTCCCGCACCGGCCGCGGAGGCGTCGCGGGCCGCCTGTCTCGCATGACCCGCCTGCCTCGCGCCGACTGGGGCAAGACGGTCGCCCATGCCGGGCTCGGCGTCACGATGTTCGGTGTCGTGGCCCTGACCGGCTACCAGGTCGAGGACATCCGCGTCGCACAGGAGGGGCAGGCCTACCGCGTCGGAGCCTACGAGGTCGAACTTGTCCGCGTGGACGAGAACGTGCGCGGCCCGAACTTCATATCGACGATCGCCACGATCGACGTGCGCGAGGCTGATGGCGGGCGCCTCGTCGCGAGCCTGACGCCCGAGCGGCGCATCTACCCTGTCGCCGGAATGCCCACGACCGAAGCCGGGATCGACAACGGCTTCACGCGCGATGTCTACGTCACGCTGGGCGATCCGCAGGACAATGGCGGCTGGGCCGTCAGGACGTGGATCAAGCCCTTCGCCAACTGGATCTGGGGCGGCACGATCATCATGGCGCTTGGCGGGACGCTCAGCCTGTCGGACCGTCGCTACCGGGTCGCCGCGGGCGCGGGCAAGGCCGCCCCGCCCCAAGGGGTGCCCGCGGAATGAGGTGGCTCGCCGCAGCCCTTCTGGCGCTGTCGCTGGCGACGCCGTCCTTCGCCGTTCAGCCCGACGAGGTGCTCGGCGATCCCGTCCTCGAGGAGCGTGCCCGCGATATCTCGGGCGGGCTTCGCTGCCTCGTGTGCCGAAACGAGTCCATCGACGAATCGAACGCGGAGCTCGCCCGTGACCTCCGGATACTGGTGCGCGAGCGCCTCATGGAGGGCGACACGAACGACGAGGTGGTCTCCTACATCGTCGACCGCTACGGCGAATACGTCCTTCTGCGTCCGCCGATGCAGGGCTCCACAATCGCGCTCTGGCTGGCGGCGCCGGTTCTTCTGCTGCTCGGCCTTGGCCTGTCGGCCGTCTACATCCGTCGCCGGGGCCGCGCCGAAGCGCCGACGGAAACCGCGCTGACCGAGGACGAGACCGCGCGGCTTCGCGAAATCCTGCGCGAGTGACGCAGCGTCGGGAGCTTCCCCTTCCGCGCCGCTCTGCTAGTGTCCGACCCGCAACGGCAACGGCGGGGATGTCCCATGGAATACGAAACCATCACGCGCGAGGATGACGGCGGCGTCGCGGTCGTCACCCTGCGCAGGCCCGACGTGATGAACGCCCTCAACACGCAGATGCGGGCCGAGATCACCCACGCCATCGGCACGGCCGGCAACGAGGCGCGCGTGGTCGTCCTGACGGGCGAGGGGCGCGCCTTCTGTTCGGGGCAGGACCTCGGCGACCGGGCGAACGTGGGCAGCATCAACCTCGAGCGGACGCTGCGCGACGAATACATTCCCATGCTGCGCGCCGTGGTCGATTGCCCGGCGCCGGTGATCGCCGCCGTGAACGGCACAGCCGCCGGCGCGGGCGCGAACCTCGCGCTCGTGGCGGACGTGGTGATCGCGGCGCAATCGGCAAGCTTCATCCAGGCCTTCAGTCGCATCGGCCTGATCCCCGACGCGGGCGGCACCTGGGTGCTGCCGCGCCAGATCGGCCTCGCACGGGCCATGGGCGCGGCGCTGTTCGCCGACAAGATCAGTGCCGAACAGGCCGCGTCCTGGGGCATGATCTGGGAGGCCGTCGAGGACGCGCGCTTCGAGGAAGTCTGGCGCGGCCGGGCCGCACACCTCGCCGAGGGTCCGACCGAGGCCTACAAGCGCGTGAAGCAGGCGATGCAGGCGAGCTTCGGCAACGACCTGCAGGAGCAGCTTCTGCTGGAAGGGAAGCTTCAGGGCGAATGCGGCCGCACGCGCGACTTCAAGGAAGGCGTGATGGCCTTCATCGAGAAACGCCCCGCGCGGTTCGAGGGGCGCTGAGCGCGCGAGCGCGCAGGCCCGCGATCGCGCGCGGGCCGCGCAGCGCCCGCTTCCTCAGCGTTCGGGGATCAGGCCGCGCGGGCTGAAGCGCAGGACCAGAAGCAGCACGAGACCCATCGTGAAGAGCCGCATGTAGGCGGCCGAGTCGATCAGGTGGCCGCGCAGCCACGAACCCTCGTCCAGCCCCGCCGTGACGATCTGCATCAGCCCCATGCCCAGCGGCTCGACCATGATCCAGAGCCACCAGATCAGGAAGCCGCCCAGCACCGCGCCCCAGTTGTTTCCCGAGCCGCCGACGATCACCATGACCCAGACGAGGAAGGTGAAGCGGAGCGGCTGGTAGGTGCCGGGCACGAGCTGGCTGTCGAGCGTCGTCATCATCGCCCCCGCGAGGCCGCAGACGGCCGAGCCCAGCACGAAGACCTGAAGGTGCCGCGCCTTGACGTCCTTGCCCATCGCCTCGGCCGCCGTCTCGTTGTCGCGGATCGCGCGCATCATGCGGCCCCAGGGCGAGTTCAGCGCCTTCTCGGTGAACCAGATCAGCGCCAGCAGCACCACGAGGAACAGAGCGGCGTAGCTGAGCTTGACCGTGATCGACGAGAAGGTGACCGGATCCGCGCCGATGCGTCCGGCGAAGGCGAGGAAGCTTTCGGATTGCTGGAGGTCGACCTCGTAGGGCACGGGACGCGGAATGCCGGTGACGTTCTTGACGCCCCGCGCCAGCCAGTCCTCGTTCTTGAGGACCGCGATGATGATCTCGGCGATGCCGAGCGTTGCGATGGCGAGGTAGTCGGACCGTAGCCCCAGCGCCGTCTTGCCGATGATCCAAGCCGCGCCCGCCGCCAGAAGCCCGCCCACCGGCCACGCAAGCAGGACGGGCAGGCCGAGGCCGCCGAGATAGCCGGTCGCGGCCGGGTTCACGCTCTCCACCGCGTCCACGCCGCCGTCGAAGACCGCGCGATAGAGGAAGAAACCGCCGACGAGGATCACGAGCATCGCGAGGACGCGCAGCCGCCCCGCGGGCAGGCGCGTATATGCAAGGATCGCCGCGACGATCGTGGCGGCCCCCAGGACGAGGCCCAGAAGCACCTGCACCCCGCCCGCGGCCCATGCGTCCTCGACGGGCGGCATCGCGACCAGGACGGCCGCAAGCCCGCCGAGCGCGACGAAGCCCATCACGCCCACGTTGAAGAGGCCAGCATAGCCCCACTGCATGTTCACGCCGAGCGCCATGATCGCGCTGACGAGGCCCATGTTGAAGATCGTGAGCGAGGTGTTCCAGGACTGGACGAAGCCGGTCCCGACGAACAGGAGTCCCACCAGCGCGAAAAGGGCCACGGCCCGCATGTCGAGGCTGCGCGTCATACCGATTTCCCCTTCATGATGCCGGTGGGCCGGAACAGCAGCACGATCAGCAGGATCCCGAAGCTGACCGCGAACTTGTAGTCGGTGGACAGAAGCTGCAGGAGGCCCGACGGCTCCCAGTCGCCGGGGGCGAGATAGGTCACGACCTTGCGGAAGGCGTAGGTCACGCCGACCTCGGAGAAGGCGATGAGGAACCCGCCCAGGATCGCGCCCACCGGGTTGCCGAGGCCGCCGACGATCGCGGAGGCGAAGATCGGCAGCAGGAGCTGGAAGTAGGTGAAGGGCTTGAAGCTCTTGTCGAGGCCGTAGAGCACGCCCGCCGTGCAGGCCAGCGCGGCCACGATCAGCCATGTGATCATCACGACCCGCTCGGGGTTGATCCCCGACAGAAGCGCGAGGTCCTCGTTGTCGGAAAAGGCGCGCATCGCCTTGCCTGTGCGGGTCCGGTTGAGGAACCAGAACAGCAGCGCCACCGCGATCAGCGCCACCACGATGGTCAGCCCCTGCGTGGTGCGGAAGGCGAGACCCTCGTCGAGGCCGGTCATGTCGCGGAAGGTGCGCGCCGAGATGATGAACCGCTCGCCGTCGGTGAAGCGCTGGTCGTCCACCCCGATGATGAAGCGCACGATGCCGTTCAGCAGGAACATCACCCCGATCGAGGCGATCACGAAGATGATCGGCTTGGCCTTCTGTTCGCGGTAGAAACGGTAGATCACCCGGTCCGTGGCCAGGACCAGAAGCCCGGTCGCTGCGATGCCGACGGGCAGCGCCAGCAGCGCGGTGGGCAAGGGCCCGAGGTTCACGCCCATGCCCTGCAGCGCCCATGTCACGAGGATCGTCACCATCGCGCCGAAGGCCATCGTGTCGCCATGTGCGAAGTTCGAGAAGCGCAGGATCCCGTAGATCAGCGTCACGCCCAGAGCGCCGAGCGCAAGCTGGGCGCCGTATGCCGTGGCGGGAATGATGACGAAATTCATGAGCGCCACGAAGGCGTTGAGAACGTCCATGCTCAGCGCAGCTCCTCGCAGATTCCGAAATAGGTGACGGCGGCGGCCGCGCCGTCGAAGATGTGCACGCTCATCAGGGCGGTGAGGTCTGCCTCGACGGTCAGAAGCTCGGCCAGACCGTCCGCGCCCGCGCTCGCGTAGGTCGCAGGCAGGGCGTCCGCCTCGGTCAGGCGCGTCAGCCTGCTGTCGCCGCTGGCGGCCGACAGGAACAGCTCGCCCGCATGGTCGGCGGCGATGACGCGCGCCTCGAAGCCGCTTTCGCCGCAGCTTTCGGAGGCGACGCATTCGACCGTGAACACGCAGTGCCACGGCTCGGCGGCGGCCGGGGCCGCGACCGCAAGGAGGGCCAAGGCGAGTTGTGCGCGCATCGTCCTCATGCCCTCACGCAGGGGCCGAGGAACGTCGCAACCCTCGGCCGCTCGCCCGGGCCCGTCCCGTGGCGCGTCAGGGCGCCCTCGCCATTCGGCGCGAGCGAGAACAGGAGCATTTCGTCCCCCGGCGCGAAGACCAGCGTCAGCGCCGGCGCCTCGGCCACGACCGTCGCCTCGACGCGGCGGCCCTCGAGCTCGATGGCGTAGCCGCCGTCATGGGCGATCTCGAAGGGGATGCCCTCGTGCCGCTCGCACTCGATCTCGGGGGCGCAGACCAGCGTGAAGGCGCAGGCGATGGCCTGTGCCGAGGCAGGTGCGGGCAGCGCCGCGAGAGCTATGAGGCCCGCGCGCATCATCCGCCGAGGAAGCTCCGCCGCACCTCGGGGTCGGCCAGAAGCTCCTTTCCCGTGCCGGTATGCGCGTTGCGCCCCTGCACGAGAACATAGGCCCGGTCCGCGATCTCCAGCGCCTGGCGCGCGTTCTGCTCGACCATGAGGATGGGGATTCCGGTGCGGCTGACTTCGATGATCCGGTCGAACAGTTCGTCCATGACGATGGGGCTGACGCCCGCGGTCGGCTCGTCCAGCATCAGGACCTTGGGGCGCGTCATCAGCGCGCGGCCCACGGCCACCTGCTGCCGCTGCCCGCCCGAAAGCTCGCCCGCGGCCTGCCGTCGCTTGTCCCTGAGGATCGGGAACAGCGTGTAGACCTGCTCCATCGTGTCGCGGAAATCGTCCGCGCGGGTGTAGGCGCCCATCTCGAGGTTCTCCTCGACGCTGAGCGAGGGAAAGATGTTGGACGTCTGCGGCACGAAGCCCATGCCCTTGAGGACGCGCGCCTGCGGGGTGAGGCCGGTGATGTCCTCGCCATCGAGCCTGACCGAGCCGCGGCGGACGTTCAGCATACCGAAGACGGCCTTCATCGCGGTCGATTTGCCCGCTCCGTTCGGACCCACGATCACCGCGATCTCGCCGGGGTTCACGGCGATGGTACAGTCGTGGAGGATGTCGGGCCCGGCGCCGTAGCCGCCCGACATCGTGTCGCCGATCAGGAAGGCGTCCGAGGAATGGACGGTCTCGCCGGTGCCCGGATGGGGCGAAAGCGTCGCGCCGCCTGCCTTGGTGATCGAGCGGTCCTTGTTGCCGCGGTCGTTCTGATAGGGATCGCCGTTCGTCACGCGCCCGTCTCCGCCAGCTTGTCCTTGTTCTTCAGCCCGGTGCCCAGATACGCCTCGATGACCTGCTCGTTGGCCTTGATCTCGTCGATGCCGCCCTCGGCCAGCACGCGGCCCTCGGCCATGACGATGACCGGGTCGCAAAGCCGCCCTATGAAGTCCATGTCATGCTCGATCATGCAGAAGGTGTAGCCGCGCTCGCGGTTAAGCCGCTGGATCGCGTCGCCGACCGTGTTCAGAAGCGTGCGGTTCACGCCCGCGCCGACCTCGTCGAGGAACACGATCTTGGCGTCCACCATCATCGTGCGCCCAAGCTCCAGAAGCTTCTTCTGCCCGCCCGAGACCATGCCCGCGGGGTGGTCCGCCAGATGCTCGATCGTCAGGAACTCCAGCACCTCGTCGGCGCGCGCGCGCAGGGCGCGTTCCTCGTCGGCGATGCGCTTGCGGCCGAACCATGTGTTCCAGAGGCTTTCGCCCGATTGTCCTGGCGGCACCATCATGAGGTTCTCGCGGCACGACATCGACGAGAACTCGTGCGCGATCTGGAATGTGCGAAGCAGGCCCTTGGCGAACAGCTCGTGCGGGCTGAGGCCGGTAATGTCCTCGCCGTCCATCACGACACGGCCGCTCGTGGGCGGAAGCACGCCCGCGATCACATTGAAAAGCGTCGTCTTTCCGGCGCCGTTCGGCCCGATCAGCCCGGTGATCGAGCCGGTCTCGATCCTCAGGCTCGCGCCGTCAACGGCATGGAAGCCGCCGAAATGCTTGTGGATGTCCAGGACCTCGATCATCTCGGCCAGCGTCCCCCCGTAAACGAAGCAGCCCGGGCATGATGCCGGGCTGCCCCTGTGGCTCGATAAGTGCTGCCGATCAGCGGAAGTTGACCGTTTCGATCGCGCCGTCGATCACTTCGATCTCGCGGTAGGCGCCCGCGGATTCGCCGCCACCGATCAGTTCCACGGCCGTGGCGCCGATATAGTCGACATCCTCGCCCGCGGCGATCAGTTCCAGCGCGCGGCCCAGCTCGCCCGGGAGGATCGGCTCGCCCGGCGCGTTCGCCACGTCCATGACATGCGCGGCATAGTCGCCCGGCGCGGTCGAACCCGCGGCCTGCATCGCCATCAGGATCAGCGCGGCGGCGTCGTAGGCTTCGGCCGAGAATGCCGCGGTGCCGTCGAAGCCCGCCTGCTCGGCGAGGCCGAAATAAATCTCGGCGCCTTCGCTGTCGGTGCCGGGATACTGGCCGAAGGAGCCTTCGATCTCGGTGCCGAACGCGTCGGTGATCGAGGTGCCGACCATGCCGTCGGGCAGCACGAAGGTGTCGAAGGCGCCGGTGTCGAGCGCGGCGCGGATGATGCCGGGCCCGCCCTGGTCGATGTAGCCCGCCACCACGAGGGCGTCGCCGCCTGCCGACGACAGCGCGCCGACCTCGGCCGAGTAGTCGGCACGGCCGTCTTCATGCGCCGCCACGAGCGTCACGGTGCCGCCCATCTCCTCGAAGGCCGCCGCGAAGCTGTCGGCAAGGCCCAGGCCGTAGTCGTTGTTGGTGTAGGTCACGGCCACCGTGTCGAAGCCGCGGTCCATCAGGATCTCGGACATCACGACGCCCTGGCGCGCGTCGGAGGGGGCGGTCCGGAAGAACAGGCCGTTATCCTCGAGGGTGGAAAGCGCGGGACTCGTCGCGGAGGGCGAGATCATGACCATGCCGTTCGGAACGGCGACGTTCGTGAGGGCGGCGATGGTCGCGCCCGAGCACAATGCGCCGACGATGCCGTTCACGCCCTCGGCCGTGATCAGGCGCTCGGCCGATGCCGTGGCCGAGGCCGCGTCGATGCAGGTCGAATCCGCGCGGACCGAATTCACGGTCATGCCACCGAGCAGGTTGCCCGACGCGCTCACTTCCGACATCGCCAGCTCGGCGCCGTCGGCCATGCCGGGCGCAAGCGATTCCGCGGGGCCGGTGAAGCCCAGAAGGACGCCCAGCGTCACTTCCTGCGCCGTGGCCGCGCCGGTGAGCGCGATGCCGGCCGCCGATGCCATGAGGATCTTCTTCATGTTTTCACTCCCTGTTTGGGCCTTGCAGCCCGTTCGTATCGCCGGAGACTATCTGCGCCGTCACGCGCTGAAAAGAGGCTCCGTCATCGTGACCGGCAGAGCCCCCGCGCGCCCCGATGCGCCCCTCCGTCACGGCGCCGTGGTGCCGAACAGGCGCAGGCGTGAGACGCCGCCGTCGGGGAAGATGTTGAAGCGCACATGCGTGACCGGCCCCATCTTCGCCAGTTCGTCGCGGAAGGCGTGCTCGGCGTCGGGGCCAAGCTTCCGTTCGGGCAGAAGCTCCTTCCAGAACATCGAGTCGGTGATCAGCGCGTCCGTCAGCCCGTCGCCGAAGCTGCGCATGTCGGCGGCCTGGATCGAGGCGCGGTCGGGATAATTGCCCTTGAAATGCGCGGTGTCGATCACGGCCTTCTCGATCTCGCCGCGCGCGCCGAGCGCGATGATCATCCAGTCGTAGCCGGGCTCGCGCCTGCGCCGCGTCTCCCAGCCGTCGCCCATGTTGATGCCGCGACCCGGCGCGAGCAGCCTGTTGTAGTCGCCGTAATGCGCATCCGAGAACGCGAGGATCCGGCCGCCGTTGAGCGCGGCGGCGAGGTCGATCTCGCCCTTGGAATTCGCCTCGTCCAGTTCCGGCACGCCGAAGACCCGCAGCCGCGCGATACCGCCGTCCGGGTAGATGTGCACCCGCAGGTGCGTCCAGCTTTCGAAGTTGTCGCAGGCGAAGTAGTGGTGCGCCGAGGGCCCGAGGGGCTTGTGCGGCAGGATCTGGACCCAACGTTGGTCCTCGGGCGGCGCCTCGCCCCGGAACGAGCACGCCTCGATCCGCACGGCGGGGGCGTAGTTTCCCGTGAAATGCGAGGTGTCGACGTCGAAGCCGATGATGCGGCCCGCACCAGCAAGCCGGAAGATCGCGCTGTCGTGCCCTCCGTCGCGGCGGCGCTGCGTCTCCCAGCCGTCCATCCACTTGCCGTGATCGTCGAACTTTCCCTCGATGAAGACGGCCGGCTGGTCCTGCAGCATCCGCTCGAGCGGCGCGAAGAACTCGTTCGTGGCGCTGATCGCGCGCGCGCCCAGGCCCGCGGACGCAAGGTTGATGCCCGTGCGGGCGAACAGCGGAATGTCGGGATTAAGGCTCTCGATGCTCGTCATCTGCGTATCCGGGTGAGGGGCGCCGCAGGACGCGCCGGCCCGGCCTGTGCCGGGGACGTCGCGCGCGATGCCCTGAAATGAAGCAATGGCAAGCGGAATACGCGGCTTTGTGTCCCGAGGGCAAGGGCGGGGGCGCTCGCGCCTTGCGCATGGCGCCGGATTTGTCGGAAATGGCGCCAGACGACCGGAAAACGGGCGGGCCGCGTCCCGCCGGGGAGCTTTCATGGACACGACCATTCTTCTGCACTGGGCCGAGTTCGGCGTGCGCTGGCTGCATGTGGTCACCGCCATCGCCTGGATCGGATCGAGCTTTTATTTCATCGCGCTCGACCTCGGGCTGAACCGCAACATCCCCGGACCCGCCGACGGCGAGGAATGGCAGGTCCACGGCGGCGGCTTTTACCATATCCAGAAATACATGGTCGCCCCCTCGCAGATGCCCGAGCACCTGACCTGGTTCAAATGGGAGAGCTACTGGACGTGGCTCTCGGGCGCCGCGCTCCTGATCGTGCTCTACTGGGTGGGGGCCGAGCTCTACCTCGTGGACTGGACCGTGATGGAGCTGGCCCCGTGGCAGGCGATCGTGATCTCGGGGGCGTCCCTGACGCTGGGATGGATCGCCTACGACCTCCTCTGCAAGTCGAGGCTGGGCGAGAACCCGACGCTTCTGATGCTGATCCTGTTCGCGATCATCGTCCTGATTTCGTGGGGTTACAGCCAGGTCTTCTCGGGGCGCGCGGCGCTTTTGCACGTCGGCGCGCTGACCGCCACGATCATGACGGCGAACGTCGCGATGATCATCATCCCCAACCAGAAGGTGGTCGTCGCCGACCTCAAGGCCGGGCGGACGCCGGACCCGAAATACGGAAAGATCGCAAAACTGAGGTCGACGCATAACAATTACCTGACGCTGCCGGTGATTTTCCTCATGCTGTCGAACCACTACCCGCTGGCCTTCGCTTCGGACCGGAACTGGCTGATCGCTTCGCTCGTGTTCCTGATGGGGGTCACGATCCGGCACTTCTTCAACACGATGCACGCACGCGGCGGGTACCGCTGGTGGACCTGGGGGGCGACGGCGGCGATCTTCGCGGCGATCGTCGGGCTGTCCGTCCTTCCGCTGATGCGCGACGCACCCGTCGAGGAGGCCGCGCTTTCGCCGCGGCAGGCCGCCTTCGCCGCGCATTCCGGCTTCACCGAGGTCGCCGACATCGTGACGGCACGCTGCTCCATGTGCCACGCCGACGAGGTCTACTGGCCGGGCCTCGCCGTCGCGCCCGGCGGCGTGAAGCTCGACACCGACTCCCGCATTGCGATCCACGCCCGGGAGATCTACCTTCAGGCGGGCGTCAGCCACGCCATGCCGCCGAACAACCTGTCCTACATCGACGATGCAGAGCGCGCGGCGATCCGCGACTGGTATCGCGCGGTGACGGGCGGCGCGCTCTGACACGTCTGGGAGGACACATGCCTGCACCCGCGAACGCTCTGAAAGCCGCGCTTGCCGCCGGCCGCCTCACGCGCGGGACATGGCTCAACCTCGGCTCCGAGATCACCGCCGAGATCGCCGGGCGCGCGGGGTTCGACTGGTGCGTCGTCGACGGCGAGCACGGGCCATGGGACCCGACCGCGCTTCGCCGCCAGCTCATCGCGCTCGAGGGCACGGGCGCGGCCGGCGTCCTGCGGGTGCCTGTGGCCGAAGACTGGATCATCAAGCAGGCGCTCGATCTGGGGGCGCAGACGCTCCTTGTGCCGATGATCGACAGCGCCGAGGAGGCCGCGGCGGTCGTGCGCGCCTGCCGCTATCCGCCCCACGGCCTGCGCGGCATGGGACCCGCCGTGGCGCGCTCGGGCGGCTATGGCGCCTTCGCGGACTACGCGGCCACCGCCTCGGACGAGCTCTGCATCATCGTGCAGGCGGAAAGCCGCGCCGCGATGGCCGACCTCGAGGCGATCTGCGCCGTCGACGGCGTCGATGGCGTCTTCATCGGTCCGGCCGATCTCGGTGCGGACATGGGCCTCGGAACCGAAGCGGATGCCGACGCGCTCTGGGCCGAGGTCGCCTCGGGCCTCGCGCGGATCCGGGCCGCGGGCAGGGCGGCCGGCGTCCTCGCGTTGTCCCCCGACCGGCAGGCGCAGTCGGTCGAGGCCGGCGCGACCTTCCTCGGCGTGGCCTCCGACGCGGTCCTTCTCCAGGGCGCACTTGCGCGGGCGGCGCAGCCATGATCCGGCTGATGCACGGTGACGCGGTTGCCGAGATCGATCCCGAGGTCGGCAACATTCCCTCGTGGCGCGTCGGCGGGCGCGTGCCCCTCCATGCCGCGCCCTGGCGTGACGAGCCCGAGGTGCAGCAGGACGAGGACCTTCCCCTCGTCAACAGGCGGCTCGCAGGCGACTTCTTCTGCATGCCCTTCGGCCGCGACGATGTGGAGGGCGGTCCGATCCACGGACTTCCCGCCAACTCGCGCTGGGAGGTGGTCGAGGAAGACGTGTCCCATGCCGGCTTCCGCCTTCTTGCGCATCCGCGTGGCGCGACCGTGACGAAGCGCGTGCAGCTCGTCGGGCCGGTTCTGCTGCAATCCCACGTGATCGAGGGCGGCGCAGGCGAGGTGACCTTCGCCCATCATCCTATGGCCCGGATGACCGAGGGCGGGCGTCTGTCCTTCTCGCCAAAGCGCGCGGTCCTCACCGATCCCGAACCGCAATACGCGGGCCATAACCTTTGGTCTGTCAATCAGTTGCGCGGCGATCTTCATCTCGACCGCGAGGATGGCGGCCAGTGGGACCTTCATGATTATCCCGCCGGACATGCCGTCGAGGATTTCGCGATCCTCGCCGAGGCCCGCGGCGCGCGCCTTGGCTGGACGGTCCTGATGCGCAATGCCGAGGACGACATGCTGGTCGTCCTGAAGGATGCGCGCGTGATGCCGGTGACGATGCTGTGGATCTCGAACGGCGGCCGCGACTTCAGCCCGTGGAACGCCCGCCACACGGGTGTGCTCGGCATCGAGGACGGCTGCGCGGCGGGCGGGATCGGCCTGCGCGGCGCGATCGGGGACAACCGGATCAAGGCGCTGGGGCTGCCCACGACGCTCGGTCTCGGGCGGCGCCACGTCATCGCCCATGCGCTGGTCAGCCTGCCGCGCCCCCCCGGATGGTCCGAGGTGTCCGCGATCACGCTCGCCGATGGCGTCCTGACGCTGACCGAACGCGGCGGCGCGCAGGTCTCGGTGCCCTTTCCCGAGGGCCATTTCCAGTGATCCTCGTCGATGCCGACGCCTGCCCGGTCAAGGACCAGGTCTACGCCGCCGCCTATCGCCACAAGATGCCGGTCAGGCTGTTCGCCGGAAGCTACCTGCGCCATCCCGACCACCCCCTGATCTCGATGACCGTCGCGGGCGACGCCTTCGACGCCGCCGACGACCTCATCGCCGAGGCCGCGGCCCCCGGCACACTCGTGATCACGGCCGACATCCCGCTGGCCGCCCGCGCCGTGGAGGCGGGCGCCGCCGTCCTGACGCCGCGCGGCGAGACCCTCGACGCCACGAACATCGGCGCCAAGCTCGCGACGCGCGACCTGATGGCGGACCTGCGCGGCGGGTTGGACGGCCAGGCCCTCGGCGGGCCGCGCGCCTTCTCGAAGGCCGACCGAAGCGCCTTCGCCGGCGCGATCGAGACCGCACTCCGGCGCCTCTAGGGTATTTCCAACGCCGCGCGCGTGCGATATGGGCTGCAGCCTGCCGGATCGGACCAAAGCCCCATGAGCTTCACGCTAGCCATCGTCGGACGCCCAAACGTGGGCAAGTCCACGCTCTTCAACCGCCTCGTCGGCCGAAAGCTCGCGCTCGTCGACGATCAACCCGGCGTCACGCGCGACCTGCGCGAGGGCGACGCGCGTCTCGGCGACCTGCGCTTCACCGTGGTCGATACCGCGGGCCTGGAGGATGCGACCGACGACAGCCTGCAGGGCCGGATGCGCCGACTGACCGAACGCGCCGTCGGCATGGCTGACGCAAGCCTGTTCCTGATCGACGCGCGCGCCGGCGTGACCGCCAACGACCGCGTCTTCGCCGAGATCCTGCGCCGGTCCGGCCGCCCCGTCATTCTCGCCGCCAACAAGGTCGAGGGGCGCGCGGCGGATGCCGGCCTGATCGAGGCATGGGAGCTCGGCCTTGGCGAGCCGCTCGCGCTGTCGGCCGAACATGGCGAGGGAATGTCGGATCTCGCCGCCATGCTCGCCCCCCTCATCGACGCCGCCGAAGAGACGGCGGACGTGCCCGAGACCGATGTGGACGTCAGCGACGAGGCGGGCGACGACGGCGTCAGGCCGATCACGCCCGAGCGTCCGCTGCGCATCGCCGTCATCGGCCGCCCGAACGCGGGCAAGTCCACGCTGATCAACCGCATCCTGGGCGAGGAACGGCTTCTGACGGGCCCCGAGGCGGGCATCACCCGTGACGCCATCGCCGTGCCCGTCACATGGGACGGCACGCCCATGCGCATCTTCGACACGGCCGGAATGCGGCGCAAGTCGCGCATCGACGACAAGCTCGAGAAGATGTCCGTCACCGACGGCCTGCGCGCCGTGCGCTTCGCCGAGGTGATCGTGGTCCTTCTCGATGCGGCGATCCCCTTCGAGACCCAGGACCTGCGCATCGCCGACCTTGCCGAGCGCGAGGGCAGGGCGGTCGTGGTCGCGGTCAACAAGTGGGACCTCGAGGACGAAAAGCAGGACAAGCTGCGCGCCCTGCGCACCGACTTCGAAACGCTCCTGCCGCAGCTCAAGGGTGCGCCGCTCGTCACCGTGTCCGCCCGGACGGGCCGCGGCCTCGACCGGCTCCACGCCGCGATCCTGAAGGCCCACGACACCTGGAACCGCCGCGTGACCACCGCCCAGCTCAACCGCTGGCTTGCCGCCATGACCGAGGCGCATCCGCCCCCGGCGCCCGGCGGCCGCCGGATCAAGCTGCGCTATGCCACGCAGGCCAAGACGCGCCCGCCGGGCTTCGTCGTGATGTGCTCGCACCCCGACAAGGTGCCGGCAAGCTACACCCGCTACCTCGTCAACGGCCTGCGCGAGGATTTCGACATGCCGGGCACGCCGATCCGCCTCTGGCTGCGCTCGCAGTCCGATCAGAACCCCTACAAGAACCGCAAGAAGTCGACGCCGTCGCGCCTGTCCAAGCACGTGCGCAAGGGCGCCACGAAGAAGGGCTGAGCATGGCCCGCACGACGCGCCGCGACCTCCTGCGCATCGGCGTCGTCCTGGGCGCGGCCGCGCTGGTGATGGCGCGGCCCTGGCAGCGGCTGGCGGACCCCGGCCTCGCCTTCGAGGAGATGCCGCGCCTCGCGCCGCTGCGCCGCCTCGTCGCGGACGGCGCGCCTGGTGGCGGCAGCGCGACGCAGGCCGTCTTCGCGGGCCTCGACGGCGGCGGGGAGGTCTCCGCGGCCGAGCGCTCGGCGCGGCGCCGGATCGAGGAGGATCTCTGCGCCGAACTGCGCCTTCCCTGGCGTTCGGAGGGCGCGCTTCCGGTCACCTATTTCACCGACATCCGCTGCCCGAGCTGCCGCGTGCTCGAAGGCACGCTCGCCTCGCTTCGCCGCGACGAGAGCATTTCGATCGACATCGCCACGCGGGAATTCCCCGTCTTCGGCCCCCGGTCCGAGGCCGCGGCCCGCGCCGTCGTCGCCGCCGATGCCCAAGGCGCGGCCGATGCGGCGCGCGCGCACCTGCGCACGCGTCCCGCGCCCATGGACATCGAGGGCGCCGCCGCTCTCGCCCGGGCGCTCGAGCTCGATCCCGCGCGCTACGCCGCCGACTGGGCAGGGTCCGGCGTTGCAACCCGCCTCGCCGGGGATCGCGCGCTCGCGCGGCTGCTGGGGCTTCCGGGGACGCCCGGCCTCGTGGTGGGGCGCACCGTCGTCGTCGGCACCCGGTCGCGCGACACCCTGCACCGCCTCATCGAGGCCGAACGCAAAGAGGGCCCGCCCGCGTCCTGCGGCTGAGCCCTCGACCCTTCATCTTTCCCCAAATACGCCCTTGCCCGCGAAAGGCCCTTGGCCCACCGCAGAAAAGCGTCCCTCAGGCGTTGGCTTCGCGGATCTTCTCGGCGGCTTCCTTGGAATAGGATACGCCCTTGTCCTCGAATAGCTGGTCCAGCTCGCCCGACAGCGTCATCTCGGTGATGATGTCGCAACCGCCCACGAACTCGCCCTTCACGTAAAGCTGGGGGATCGTCGGCCAGTCGGAATAGTCCTTGATGCCCTGCCGGATACCCTCGTCCTCCAGGACGTTCACGTCCCGGAAATCGACGCCCATGTAGTTCAGGACGCCCGCGACGCGGCTCGAGAAGCCGCATTGCGGCATCGTCTTGTTGCCCTTCATGAAAAGCACCACGTCGTTCGACGTGACCGTCGCTTCGATACGTGTCCTTGCGTCATCCATCTCTTCTGACCCTTCCGTTTCGGTGTCTGTGTCTTCGGGTGGCGGCTCGTAGCCGGGGGCGTCCTCGTCGATGTCGAACTTCTCGCGCCAGTCCTCGACCGGACCTTCCCTTCGGAACCTCCGGTACTCGTGCCATGCCGCGTAGAGGAAGGCCGCGACGAAGGGTGTGATCAGCAGGAGTGCGACGAGTTTCGTTGGCAAGGGATCTCCACTCTGCAGGCCCCGGGTCTGGCCGGGGCTCCGACGGCTTCCGCCAGGATCCGCCCCGTCACCGCAATCTTCCGCATCGCGCGCCGCGCGGTGCGGGCCGCGCTTCAGTCAGGGGCGCGCGTGGTCAGCGCGAGCGCGTGCAATTCGCCGTTCGATCCGTCCATCTTGCCCTTCAGCGCGGCATAGACCGCGCGCTGCTGCTGGACACGGTTCAGCCCGCGAAAGCTCTCGTCGACGACCTGCGCCGCGAAATGCGCGCCGTCGTCTCCCTCGACGGAGACCTTGGCGTCGGGGAAGCTCTCGCGGATCAACCGCTCGATTTCGGTCGCTGTGATGGGCATGGGCGCTTTCCTGACGTATTCGCTCGGACAAGATGTAGAACCGGGTCCTGCCCGGTGCAAGCGCGGCTCAGCCGAAATGCGCCGCGAAGGCCTCCGTCCAGACCGTCCTCAACTCTTCCAGGGGCGCCGACTGTGACCCGAAGCGCACGGCGTCACCGCCCACGCGGCCCACCGTCGAAAGCGGCACGCCGGCGCGTCCGGCCTCGATCATCAGCGCCTCGGCCTTGTCGAAGCTCGTGGCGATCAGGTAGCGTCCCTGGTCCTCGCCGAACAGCGTCGCGGTGTCCGTTGCGTCCAGCGCGATGCCGACATCGCCCGCGACGGCCATCTCGAACGCCGCGAGCGCGAGCCCCCCGTCCGACAGGTCCGTGCATGCGTTGATCCACTGGCGGTTGTCGCGGATGAACTCGCCGTTGCGCCGCTCGGCGGCAAGGTCCACGGGCGGCGCGTCGCCGTCCTCGCGGTTGAACACCTCCCACAGAAGCGCCGACTGCCCCAGATGGCCCTTCGTCTCGCCCACGAGCAGCAGGAGGTGGCCGTCGCGGATCGTGTCGGTGATCATCTCGTCCATCGACGAGAGCAGTCCCACGGCGCCGATCGTGGGCGTCGGCAGGATCGCCTGGCCGTCGGTTTCGTTGTAGAGGCTGACGTTGCCCGACACGATCGGCATGTCGAGCGCACGGCAGGCTTCGCCTATGCCGCGGATGGCGCCCACGAACTGGCCCATGATCTCGGGCTTCTCGGGGTTGCCGAAGTTGAGGTTGTCGGTAGTCGCAAGCGGCCGCGCGCCGACCGCGCAGAGGTTGCGGAAGGCTTCGGCCACCGCCTGCCTTCCGCCTTCGACCGGGTTGGCGCGGACGTAGCGCGGCGTCACGTCCGAGGTGAAGGCCAGCGCCTTCGCCGTGCCGTGGACCCGCACGATGCCCGCGCCCACGCCCGGCGCGCGCACCGTGTCGGCCATGACCATGTGGTCATACTGTTCGTAGATCCAGGCGCGCGAGCAATAGTTGGGCGAGGCGATCAGCATCCTCAGCGCGTCCACGGGGTCGAGTTCCGGCACGGGGTCGAGAGCTGGCGCGGGCGGGGTCTCGACCCAGGGACGGTCGTATTCCGGCGCTTCCGACGACAGCTTGGACAGCGGCAGGTCCGCCACGGTTTCGTTACCGTGCACAATGACGAAACGGTCGTCTGGGATGGTCTCGCCCACGATCGCGAAGTCGAGGTCCCATTTCTCGAACACCGCGCGCGCCTCGGCCTCCTTGTCGGGGCGCAGCACCATCAGCATCCGCTCCTGGCTTTCGGACAGCATCATCTCGTAGGCCGTCATCGCGCGCTCGCGCTGCGGCACGTGGTCGAGGTTCAGCTGGACGCCGAGGCCGCCCTTGTCGCCCATCTCGACGGCCGAGCATGTCAGGCCCGCCGCTCCCATGTCCTGGATCGAAATGACGGCGCCCGTGGCCATCAGCTCGAGGCAGGCCTCCAGCAGGCGCTTCTCGGTGAAGGGGTCGCCGACCTGCACGGTGGGCCGCTTCTCCTCGATCGTGTCGTCGAACTCGGCCGAGGCCATGGTCGCGCCGCCGACACCGTCGCGCCCGGTCTTGGCCCCGAGATAGACCACCGGCATCCCCACGCCGGAGGCGGCGGAGTAGAAGATGGAGTCCGTCTGCACGAGGCCTGCGGCGAACGCGTTCACAAGGCAGTTGCCGTTGTAGGCGGGGTGGAACCGCGTCTCGCCGCCGATCGTGGGCACGCCGAAGCAGTTGCCGTAGCTGCCGACGCCTTCCACCACGCCATGCACGAGGCTGCGGGTCTTTGGGTGGTCCTTCTCGCCGAAGGACAGCGCGTTCATTGCCGCGATCGGCCGCGCGCCCATCGTGAAGACGTCGCGCAGGATGCCGCCGACGCCCGTGGCCGCGCCCTGCTTGGGTTCGATGTAGGAGGGGTGGTTGTGGCTCTCCATCTTGAAGACGACGGCCAGCCCGTCGCCGATATCCACGATGCCCGCGTTCTCGCCCGGCCCGCAGATCACCTGCGGTCCCTCGGTGGGAAGGGTCTTCAGCCACTTCTTCGACGACTTGTAGGAGCAGTGCTCGTTCCACATCGCAGAGAAGATGCCGAGTTCGGTGAACGTCGGCTCGCGGCCGATGATCTCGAGGATGCGCGCATATTCGTCTGGCTTGAGGCCGTGCGCCTCGATCAGTTCGGGCGTGAGTGCTGGCTCGGTCATGATGTCCCCTGCATGTCCGTGCCTGTCATATGGCATGGGCCCGCAGGGGGGAAGGGGCGGATCGGGTCGCTACCCGCGAGCGCCGCCGCTATTCCGGCCCGGACGGCGGAAAGTGATGCTGGTCGGGCGGGAATGGCCGGGATGCGCGGTGCGGGCGACCTCCTCGAAGCCGAGGGCGCGGAAGACGGCATGGTTCGACGTCAACTCCACCCGCGTCTGCAGCTCCAGCGTCGGGTGGCCGAGGCCCGAGGCATGGCGCGCGGCCTCCTCCACGAGGCGCCGGGACAAGCCCCGCCCGCGATGGCCCGCGGCCACGGCGAGCTTGCCGATGTAATAGACCTCGCCCTTCACCGCGCCGAAGAGGCAGGCCACCGGACGCGCGCCGTCGAACATGACGAAAAGATCCTCGTCACGCACCTTCGCCGCGACATCCGCCACAGATAGCCGCGTCATCGACGACGGCGGATCGATCCGGCCCTCCATCGGCGCGAAGGCTGCGGAAAGGAGGGCGTGAAGCGCGCCGAAATCGGTGAAATCAACCGGGTTTGTTTCGACCTTGGAAACCATGTTGTCCCTGTCCAGCCAAAAAAAAGGCCGAGACGAATCTCGGCCTAAGTCCAACAGGGAGGTAATGAAGCAGCGGTTGCCCGCGTCGCTCCATTGATGCTGAAATAATTAGCGCCCGTGAATCGATCAAGGCAAAAGCTGCGGCACCGCGGCATTCCCGATATTCCTGTGGCGCATAGCCCACATTGACGCCACGCCTGTTTGGCCGGGCTCAGGCGTCGGCGAGCGATGCGGCTTCCTTCTGGCGGCGGCGATAGGCGATGACCTCCTCGGTCACGAAATCGCGGAACACCTCGATCCGCTTGGACTGGCGCAGCTCCTCGGGGTAGGCGAGGAACACGGGAACCTCGCTCGACTCCACACTCGGGACGACGCGCACGAGTTCGGGGAAGTCCTGCGTCAGGTAGTCGGGCAGGACGCCGATGCCGAGGTCGTGGATCACGCCCTGCAGAACGCCGAAATAATTGTTCACCGTCAGGTGGCTGCCAATGTCGTAGCTCATCAGCTCGCGCACCAGAAGCGCCCCCGCCGAGACCTGCGCCGAGGTCGCGTTCTGGCTGATCAGGCGGTGTTGCGAGAGGTCGTCGAGACCGGAGGGCACGCCCTTGGCCTCGAGGTAGCGGGGCGAGGCGTAGAGGCGCATGTTGATCGACATGAGGCGGCGGCGGATCAGGTCCGCCTGGCTCGGCTCCTTCATGCGGATCGCGACGTCGGCCTCGCGCATCGGCAGGTCCAGAAGCCGCTCCTCGAGCATCAGGTCGATCTTCAGGTCTGGATACTTCTCGTAGAGCGCGGGCAGGCGCGGCGCGAGCCAGAGCGAGCCGAAGCCGATCGTGGTGGTGACGCGCAACTCGCCGAAGACCTCCTCCTCCGAATCGCGGATACGGGCGGCGGCGGCCTCGAGGCGCTTGGACATGTGACGTGTCGCGTCGAACAGAAGCTCGCCCTGTTCCGTCAGGATCAGGCCGCGCGCATGGCGGTGGAACAGCGTCGTGTTGAGGTTTTCCTCCAGCGCCCTGATCTGCCGGCTGACGGCCGACTGGCTCAGGTGCAGCGTGTCGCCGGCATGGGTCAGGCTGCCCGCATCCGCGACCGCGTGGAAGATCCGCAACTTGTCCCAGTCCACTCGCTCAACTCCCGTAGCCGCCCGGCCGGGGGCCTCAAAGCGCTTGCATTGGCATAACCGGCTCGCCGCGTTTTTCAACTGTCAGGTGAGCGACAGCCGATAAAACCTGTTTTCAGGTCAGCAAATTTGACCTATATTGAGCTTACAGCGCGAACCATTGGCAGGGAGGTGCCTCATGGGTGTGCAGAAAGTCTCGCTCGCGGATCGTTTCGATCTCGAGAAATCCCCGGTGCTCATGAACGGCACGCAGGCGCTGGTGCGCCTGATGCTGATGCAGAGGGCGCGCGACCGCGCGGCCGGGCTGAACACGGCGGGCCTCGTCACCGGCTATCGCGGCTCGCCGCTTGGGGCGGTCGACCTTCAGATGACGCGCGCGAAGGCGCATCTCGACGCCGCCGGCATCGTCTTCCAGCCCGGCCTGAACGAGGACCTCGCGGCGACCGCGCTCTGGGGCAGCCAGCAGGCGGAGCTGCGCGGGGAGGGCAGATACGACGGCGTCTTCGGCCTGTGGTACGGCAAGGGCCCGGGCGTGGACCGCTCGGGCGACGTGCTGCGCCACGTCAACATGGCCGGCACCTCCAGGAACGGTGGCGTGCTGGTGGCGATGGGCGACGATCACACCGGCGAAAGCTCGACCGTCTGCCACCAGTCCGACTGGGCGCTGGTGGACGTGCACATGCCCGTCCTCAGCCCCGCGGGCGTGCAGGAGATCCTCGATTACGGTGTCTACGGCTTCGCGCTCAGCCGCTATGCGGGCGTCTGGGTCGGCCTCAAGACGATGAAGGACACCGTCGAGGCCACCGCAGTGGTGGACGGACGCCCCGACCGCATGTCCTTCGTCACGCCCGACTTCCCGATCCCCGAGGGCGGGCTCAACATCCGGCTGGGCGATCACTGGATCCCGCAGGAGGAACGGCTTCTGGGCCACAAGCGCTTCGCCGCCGAGGCCTTCGCGGGCGCAAACGGCATCGACAGGCGGATGCACGGCAAGGCGGGTGCGAAGATCGGCTTCGTCGCGGCCGGCAAGAACTGGCTCGACCTGGTGTCCGCGCTCGACACGCTGGGCATCGACGCGGCCGAGGCGGAGCGGCTGGGCGTGACCACCTACAAGGTCGGCCAGACCTGGCCGCTCGACATGAAGGGTTTCCACGACTGGGCCGAGGGGCTGGAGCTGATCGTCGTGGTCGAGGAGAAACGCAAGCTGATCGAGGTGCAGGTCAAGGAGGCGATCTTCGACGACCGCCGCGGCCGCCGCGTCTACGGCTACCGGAAGGGCGGGGACGGCGAGATCCTGTTCCCGACCCATTTCGCGCTCGACCCCGCCGACATCGCACTGAAGCTCGGCCATATTCTTGTAGAAGAAGGTCGCGGCACCGACCGCATCCGCGCCGGCATCGCCCGCGTCGAGGAGGCGAGCCGCGCCGACAACGCGCCCGACCTCGCGGCGCGGCTTCCCTGGTTCTGCTCCGGCTGCCCGCACAACACCTCGACGAAGGTGCCGCAGGACGCGCGCGCCGGGGCCGGCATCGGCTGCCATTTCATGGCCAAATGGATGGACCGCAACACCGAGGCCTACACCCACATGGGCGGCGAGGGCGCGAACTGGATCGGCGAGGCGCCCTTCTCGACCCGCGGCCACGTCTTTCAGAACCTCGGCGAGGGCACCTACAACCACTCGGGCATCCTCGCGATCCGCGCGGCCCTCGCAGCGGGCACGAACATCACCTACAAGATCCTTTTCAACGACGCCGTCGCCATGACCGGCGGCCAGCACAACGAGGGCGATCTGGACCCCGCGCGCATCGCGCGCGAGTTGCAGGCGATGGGCGTGGCCAACATCGCGCTGGTCTACGATCCGAAGGAAGACATCGACTGGTCGCGCTATCCCTCCGGCCTCGAGCGGCACGAGCGCGACGCGCTGATGCCGGTGCAGGAGCGGTTCCAGACGCTGCCCGGCGTCTCCGCGATCATCTACGTCCAGACCTGCGCCGCTGAAAAGCGCCGCCGCCGCAAGCGCGGCCGCTTCCCCGATCCCGACCGGCGCGTGTTCATCAACACCGACGTCTGCGAGGGCTGCGGCGATTGCGGCGTGCAATCGAACTGCGTGTCGATCGTGCCGGTCGAGACCGAGCTGGGGCGCAAGCGCGCCATCGACCAGTCGTCGTGCAACAAGGACTTCTCGTGCCTCAAGGGCTTCTGCCCGTCCTTCGTGACGCTGGAGGGCGCCACGATCAGGAAGCAGGCGACGGCCGAGGTCGATCTGTCGGGCCTGCCCGCGCCCAGGTTGCCGCGGATCGACGGCACGCACAACGTGCTGGTGACGGGCGTGGGCGGCACCGGCGTCGTCACGATCGGGGCGGTCATGGCGCAGGCCGCCCAGCTCGACGGGATCGGCGCGGGTATGATCGAGATGGCGGGCCTCGCGCAGAAGGGCGGTGCCGTCTGGATCCACCTGAGACTGGCCGAGCGGCCCGAGGACATCGGCGCGATCCGGGTGGGGCTGGGCGAGGCGCACGCCGTCATCGGCGGCGACCTCGTGGTCACGGGCGGGGCGAAGACGCTGGGGCTGATGCGCACGGGCCAGACCGGGGCGGCCGTGAACAGCCACGAGATCATCACCGGCGATTTCACCCGCGACACCGAATTCCGCATTCCCGGCAAGGACCTGCAGGTCGCGCTGCAGGCCCGGCTGCGCGACAGGCTGGCGCTTTTCGACGCCACGGAGCTCGCGCGCATCCTTCTGGGCGACTCGATCTACTCCAACATGATGGTCTTCGGGGCGGCGTGGCAGATGGGCCTCGTTCCCTTGAGCCACGAGGCGATCATGGGCGCGATCGAGCTGAACGGCGCAGCGGTGGAACGCAACGCGCAGGCCTTCGAGATGGGTCGCTGGGCGGCCGTGAACCCGGACGCGGCGCACAGGCTCACGGTGTCGGAGGTGGTGGAGAAACCGAAGACGCTGGACGAGAAGATCGCGTTCCGCGAGCGCCACCTGACGGAATACCAGGGGCGGCGCCTGGCGAGGCGCTACCGCAGGATGCTCGACGGGATCGCCGATCCGCGCCTGAAGGAGGCGGTGGCGAAGGGCTATCACAAGCTGCTCGCACGCAAGGACGAATACGAGGTCGCGCGCCTGCATCTCGACACGGCGCGCAAGGCGCGCGAGCAGTTCGAGGGCGACTTCCGCATGAAGTTCCACCTTGCGCCGCCGCTCCTGCCGGGCAGGGACGCGGCCGGACGGCCCAGGAAGCGCGAGTTCGGCCCCTGGATCGCGAAGCTCTATCCCGTTCTTGCGCGGATGAAGGTGCTGCGCGGCACGCCGCTCGACCCGTTCGGGCAGAGCTCGGAGCGGCGGATGGAACGCGCGCTGATCCGGCGCTACGAGGCGGACATGGCCGAGTTCCTGCCCAAGGCGGGCCCCGAGACGATGGACGCGCTGGTGGCGCTGGCCGAACTGCCGCTGACGATCCGCGGCTTCGGCCCGGTCAAGGAGGGGAACGCGCAGAAGGCCGCGCGGCAGCGCGAGGACCTGATCGCGCTCCTGCGCTCGGGCGGGGCGCCCATGGCTCAGGCGGCGGAATAGTCCGGACGCGGCGGGGC
>NZ_JARRSA010000012.1 GCF_029624655.1 Roseicyclus salinarum | reverse complement strand
GGCGGGGCATCGAGCCCCGCCGCATCCGCCGCCTCCGGCGGGCGTATTTTCACGAAAGATGAAGGGCAGGGCGCTCGCGTCACTCGTCTGGGCGGATCAGGCCGAGACCGCGCAGGTAGATGCCGATCCCCGCCTCCAGCAGGTCCTCGGGCGAGAAGGGCGTGTTGGCGCCGGGACGGCCCCGCGCGAACAGCTCCACCACGCCGTGGCTCATCGCCCAGACATGAGCCGAGAACATCGTGGGCGGCGGGCGCTTTTCGGGGGGAATGTGCCGGGAGAGCGCCTCGGCCGCGCGTTCCAGAACCGCGCGCGATTTCGCGGCGGCGGCGGCAAGCTCGGGCGTGGCATTGGCGGAGGTGCCGCTTTCGAACATTGCCTGGTAATGGCCGGGATGCTTGCGCGCGAAGGCGAGGTAGGCGCGGCCCGTCGCCTCGAAGGCGGCGAGCGCCGAGGGCTTCCCGTCGTTGTAGGAGTAATCCATCAGGTCGGCGAAGATCTCGTGGCCCTGCCGGGCGCATTCCGCGATCAGGTCCTCGCGGCCCTCGAAGTGGCGGTAGACGGCGGCCGGGGTGACGCCCGCGTTCTTCGCGGCCTCCGACAGGGTGAATCCCGTCGGCCCCTTCTCCTCGATGAGGCCGAGCGCGGCGTCGACCAGCGCCTGCCTGAGGTTGCCGTGATGGTAGCCGCGCTTGGACATGGCGGTCAGGATCCGGGCGTCGAGTGGTCGGACCACATCTCGGGGCCGCCGCAGATCCGGGGGTCGGGGCGGGCGACGACGGCCTCGTCCTTGCCGTCGTAGGCCGCCGTGGCGAGGATCGCGCGGATCACGGCGAGGCGCGCGCGGCGCTTGTCGTCGGCGCGGATCACCGTCCAGGGCGCATGCGCGGTGTGGCCGATGGCCAGCGTCTCGGCGATGGCGTCGGAATAGGCGTCCCATTTCGCGAGACCGTCGACGTCGATCTGGCTGAGCTTCCATTGCTTGAGCGGGTCGCCTTCGCGATCGAGGAAGCGGCGCAGCTGTTCGGCCCGGCCGATGTTCAGCCAGATCTTCGTCAGGCGGATGCCGTCGTCCACCATCATCTGCTCGAAGTCGGGAAGCTGCCGGAAGAAGCTCGCGCGCTCCGTGGGGGTGCAGAAGCCGAAGACATGCTCGACCACACCGCGGTTGTACCACGAGCGGTCGAAGAGGCGCATCTCGCCCGCGGCGGGAAGGTGGTGGACGTAGCGCTGGAAATACCACTGGCCGGCCTCGCGGCTGGTGGGTTTCTGCAAGGCGACCACGCCCGCCACGCGGGGGTTGAGGTTTTCGTGCACCCGCTTGATCGAGCCGCCCTTGCCGGCGGCGTCGCGCCCCTCGAAGACGACCGCGATGCGCTGGCCGGTGTCGCGCACCCACGCGTGGAACTTGACCAGTTCGACCTGAAGCGCCTGCAGTTGCGCCTTGTAGTCGGCCTTCTTCATGCGTGCGGCGTAGGGATAGCCGTCGGCGAGGACGACGCCGTGGCGCGCGTCCCTGATCGCCTTGCGCACCGAGGCGGGGGCGTCCTTCTCGAAGTAGCGGCTGATCGCCCCGTCGAAGGGCCTCGTGTCGGTGCGATTGGACATGCGGCGTCTTTCGAGAAGATGTTTCAGGCTTTCACATTAGGCGCGCGTCGGGCCGGGCGCAATCGCGGCCCGGTCAGGGCGCCGGGGTCGCGCGCCTCGCGGCCCTGTCGATGGCCGCGTCCGTCGCCTCGGGGGCCGCGTGATGGGGCATGTGGCCGACGCCGGGAAGCACGGTCAGCGCCGCGTTCGGGATCTGCCGGGACAGGGGCTCGGAATGGACATGGAGCGGCACGGTGGTGTCGGCGTCGCCGTGGAGGATCTCGACCGGCACCGCGATCTCGCCGTAGCGCGGCACCTGCGCGCGGATCTCGTCGAGCAGGCCCGCCCGGTGCAGCGCATTGGCGCGCATCGAGACGCGGCGCAGGGTCAGGCCTGCGCCGATCCGTGCATCGTAGCCCTGCGGCGGCGCCTGCGGCAGGAAGACGGCGTCGATCTGCTGGCTGACGACGCGGTCCGGCACCCAGGCGGTGATCAGCGGGATCACGAGCTTCTGCCCGAGAGGGTGCGACAGCACGCTGTAGTAGGTGCCGAGGCCGGTGTCCCAGGTGTTGGAGGCCGCGGCCGACAGGACGAGGGCAGACAGCGCGTCGGGGCGGTTCACCGCCCATGCGAGCGCGACCGAGCCGCCGTAGGAATGGCCGAACACGATGGGCCTGTGGGCGCCGAGTTCGGAGGCGGCGCGTGCCAGAAGGTCGGCCTGCTGCGCGATGGAGGCGCCGTTCGCGTCGATCCGGTCCGTGTAGCCGAGGCCCGGCCGATCGAAGGCGATGACCCTGTAGCGATCCTTGAGGCGGCCGACCATGTCGAATGTGAAATCCCGCAGGTTGCCGCTCGCCCCGTGGATCAGCACGAGGTCGGGACCTTCGCCGTCGACGACGTAATGGACGCGCTGCCCGTCGATGGTGAGGAAATCGCCCGAGGGCGGCCACTCGGCCTCGGCCAGACGCTCGTGGCGGGAGGCCTTCCATGCCGTGGCTCCCGCGGCCAGCGCCGCGGCGAGGGCGATCAGGACGAGGAGCTTCACGGCGAAACCCTGAGGTCCGTGCTTTTGCGGCCGATATCCTCGATGTCGTAGGGCGTGGTCAGGTAGACCTCCGAGACCCAGTTGCCGTACAGCAGGTGGGCGTGGCTGCGCCAGCGGTTCGGCGGCTTGCGGGCGGGATCGTCGCCGGGAAAGTAGTTGACCGGCATCCGCACCGCGGCGCCCTCGACCTGCGCCGTCTCGAGGTCGCGGCGGTATTCCTCGTTCAGGGTGCCGCTGTCGTATTCGAGATGGTTGAAGATGTAGAGCGCGCGGTGGGCAGGGTCCTCGACGAGGGCGGGGCCGACCTCGTCGGAATGCAGCAGGATCGGCAGGCCCGCGGCCTCGATCTCGTCGCGGCGCATCTCGGTCCAGCGGCTTACGGGCATTACGAAATCGTCGGAAAACCCCCTGAGATAAGGGCTTTCTGGGGCGAGGTTCATGTGCCGGAAACAGCCGAAGAGCTTTTCGTTCAGGAGGTGCTTCGACACGCCGTGGAAGTGGTGGATCATCGCCATGCCGCCCCAGCAGACGCCAAAGGTCGAATGCACGCTGGTCTGCGTCCAGTCGAAAACGCGGCACAGCTCGTCCCAGTAGGTGACGTCCTCGAAGGGAAGATGCTCGATCGGGGCGCCGGTAATCACGAGGCCGTCGAACTTCTCGCCGCTGGCCTCGACCTCGCGGAAGGGCCGGTAAAAGGCCTCCATGTGGTCGGAGGACGTGTTGCGCGTCTCGTGGTCGCTCATCCGGATCAGCGACAACTCGACCTGCAGCGGCGTCGCGCCGATCAGGCGGGCGAACTGCGTCTCGGTCTGGATCTTCTTGGGCATCAGGTTCAGAAGCCCGATGCGCAGGGGGCGGATGTCCTGCCGGTCGCCGGCGGTCCGGCCCATGACCATCACGCCCTCGTCGCGGAGGACCTTGAAGGCGGGCAGGCTTGAGGGGAGGCGGATGGGCATCGGCGCGGGATTTCCTTGACGTGAAGCTGGTGAACTAGGCCGTCGCCGCGCGCCTGCCAAGGGCTGCAGCCACCAGCGCGACGGCGTCGGCCTCGTCGCGGACGCTTTCGACCTCGGCGGCGGTGACGCTGACGCCCCAGTTGCGCGCCATCGCGGCGTAGAGCGGCGCACGATGCGCGAGCGCGCGGGAATAGGCGAAACGCACGAAGTCGTCGGGGTCGACCGCGTCGGGCTTCAGGTCGCGCTCCTCCAGATAGGAATGCCACAGCGGCAGCAGGAAGTCGGGATTGTAGTACATGGGCTTGGGCGCCGCCCGGAAGCGCCGGATCAGCTCTGCGGCGTGGTCCTCGGTCCCCTCGATCCAGACCATCAGCGTGTGATCGGACAGCGTGCGCAGGACCTCGTCGGCGGGGTCCTGCGGATCGACCACCTCGCAGATCGAACCGCCGGTGTCGCACACGACATTCGGATAGCCGTAGAGGTCGCGCGCCCGCGCGATGAAGCTCGGCGCATCGAGAAGCGCGTTGATCTCGGCCCTGCGGTGCAGGTTCTGCCGGCGCATGTATTCCTCGAAGGGCAGGCCGCCCTTGGCGGGATCGCCAGGCTTGCCGAGGAAGGTCGAGAGGGGTGCGAGGTTTCCGAAGGTGATGTTCGAGCCGATGTAGATCGAATCCGACCGCAGCAGATCGGCGAGGAACGGCACCTTCATCGCCTGCCGCTTGAGGTTGTCGGTGATGTGCTCGCCCATGTAGGCGGTGCCGATGCGGTAATCGACCGAGTAGTGGAACCAGTCGCCCTGGTCGCGCATGATCGAGGCGAGCCGCGTCTTGCCCAGGCCGGACATGCCGAAGACCGACACCCGCTTCTCGGGGGCGGAAAGCCAGGCGTCGGGACTGTCGTAGAGAAGGGGCATGGGCTGGGGTCCGGGTCGGGGGGTTTGGGGTGTCATAGCGCAGGGCCGCGCGCGGCAAAAGGCCGTCTCAGTCCGTGACGGGCCGGGGACGCTCCGCCTTCCGCAGGAAACCGGCCAGCGCCTCGAGCGCGGCGCGGATCGGCGGGTCGTGGCGGGCGTCCTGGTGGCAGACCAGCCACTCCTCGGAGCGCAGGTCCGTGATGGGCGCGGACACGCGAAGGAGACCCTGTTCCGCGTCGCCCGCGAAGACCGGCAGGACGATCCGTCCCGCACCCGCCCGCGCAAGCTCCAGCATCAGGCGCGGATCGTTGGCCGTCGTCACGATGCCGCTTTCGTGGGTGTCGCGCACCCATCTGGCAGAGCGCGTCGCCGCGGCGTCGTCCGAGGCGCCGATCCATCCCTCGATATCGGGGCGCGCGGCATAGGCGGCGTAGTCCACGATGCCGGTCTGGCGACCGGCGAGCCAGACATGCTCCGGCCTGCGGTTGCGGATGCCGATGTCGATCTCGCGCCGGGCGATGTCCATGTCGCGGTTGGACTGGACGAATTCGGGCACGAAGGGCGCATCGGGCCGCCAGTATTCCGAGAGGTGCCGCGCAAGGTGACGCGCGGTCCAGGTTCCGGCGGAGATGCGCACCCTCACCGGGCCGCCGCGCGCGTCGCGCCATTCTGCGATGGCCGCCGCCGCGCGCTCCATCGCGCCCGCATGCTCCAGAAGCGCGCGCCCGTCAGCCGTCAGCGCGTAGCCCTGCGCGCCGTGCAGGAACAGACGCCGCGCAAAATGCGCCTCCAGCGCCTTCATGCGGCGCGACAGCGTGGCAGGGCTCGACCCCGCGCGCCCGGCCGCAGCCGTCAGCGTCCCCGACCGCGCCACGGCGGCAAAGAGAACGAGGTCGTTCCACGAGAGGTCGCTTTTCATTTCTGCAAACCCGGTTGCGATCTTCGCTGTCGCGCGGCCTGGCGCAAAGGCCCATGTTTCCGATGGATCTTAACCACAGGATGCAAGAAATGCGAGACAATCCAAGCCACACCCCGTTCCCGCAACCCTCGAGCGCCTATGAGCAGGAACAGCGCCGATTTGCAAAAATGGTGGAGGAGGAGCGTATTCGGCGACGGGCCGAGCGCTGGCGCGCTCTCCGCCGGAGCTTCACCTGGGGGTGAGGACCGTCACGCCGATGTTGCCCGCCCGCGCGAGATCGGGGTCGAGCGTCATGGGAACGTATTCGCCGCGCCGCCACAACTCGCCGAGGTCGTCGTAGTGCCGGCTGAGCGGGTGGCCGGACTGGCCCGTGGCGGTCACGAAGACCGAGCTTTCGGGGTCGGCGAAGTCATAGACGCCCCGGTAGCCGGCCGAATGGGTGTTGGCGTAGGGCTCGGGGCCGTTGCCGGGCGTCGACCCGCGCTGGAGCGTGAAGTCCCCGCCCGAGGTCGCCTGCCGTATGTTGACCAACCACGAGAAGATGGCCGTGTCGCCCAGCACCTGGTGGTCGTGATGCGCTTCGTGCGCGGCGCCCCAGCGCCAGCTTTCGACATCCTCGCCGTAGCGGTCGACCAGCTCCTGCAGGGCGTCGTCCAGCGCGATGCGGGCGATGTCGGTGCAGGCTTCCTCGGCGGTCGAGCGCGCCACGTCGCACCAGTCGGACGCGCCGTTCACGTCGCGGAACACGCGTTCGATGAAGACCGGCTCGACCTTCCAGAACTCGTCCGCGAGGGGCCCCAGCTCGTCACGGATCAGCCGCTGCTGCAGGGCGCGCATCCAGGCCGCGAAGATCAGCGGTTCGGGAAGATGTTCGTTCATCTCGCCGTTCCAGTCGGCCAGAAGCTCCAACGCGCGCTGACGGCGGCGGTCGGGGGTGCCCTCGGGTGCGGCCTCGGCGATGAACCACAGGTCGCGCGCCACCAGCGGCAGGATGTTGCGCGCGGCCGCCGACACCGTGTCGAGCTGCGCCTCGATCAGGCTGTCGCGTGTGTGCACCTGCCTGTCCCGCATCAGCCGCGTCAGCCGCGTGATGCGCTGCGTGTCGCCCCAGTCGAAACTGAGGTGAAGCGGGAAGTCGCGGTCCACGATCTTGTTGTTGGTGTTGCCCAGAAGCCCGCCCTCCGGGTCCACGAAGCGGGGATTGGCCGAGTATTGCAGCATCCCGAGCCAGCGATTGTCGGCCTCCCAGCCGGGCGCGGGCATCCGGGCCTGGGTCTGGTGCCGGTTCGATCGCCACGGCATCCGGCCCAGCACCTGCATGGCGATCTGCCCGTCCGCGTCGGCCAGCATCAGCGTCTGCGAGGGCGCGACGAAATCCTCGCCGGCGGCCAGCGCCTCGTCGATGCTGCGCGAGCGCATCAGCTTCAGGCCCGACTGGATCGTCGTGTTCTCGTCGGTGAGCGCGGTCCACGCCATGCTCATGACGTGTCCGGGCGGGGTGACGGTGCCGAAACCGTAATGCACGCCGGGGATCACGGGCCCGTTCTCGGTGCGCCTGAGTGTTATCGTGACGGGGGCCTCGCCATCCACCGCGATGATCTCGCGGGTCGTCTCGAACTCGGCCCAGCCGTCGGGCGTGCGATACTGCTCGGGGTTCTCGGGGTTCAACTCTTCGACATAAAGGTCGATGTCGTCGAGATAGGACGACGTGATCCCCCACGCGAGACGGTCCGAGCGTCCCGACAGGACCAGCGGCATTCCCGGGATCGTGCCGCCGATTACGGCGCCGCTCGCCAGTTCGAGACGGGCGAGATACCAGATCGTCGGCGCGGTGAGTTGAAGGTGCGGATCGTTGGCGAGGATCGCGCCCCCGGCAGCCGAGCGTTCGGCGGAGGCCGCGAAGACGTTCGAGGCACCGCCGCGCCCGCGGCCCTGCACGTTGGGATGCAGCGGATGGCGTGGCGCGGACGAGGCCTCGGCGAAGCGGGGCAGGGGCCCGTCGAAGAGGCTTGCGTATTCCGCGAGGTCGGCCGCGCCCGTGCCCGGCGCGTCGGGAAGGATGTCTGCGAGCCGCGCGGGGTTGCCCAGCGCCAGCGATGTGCGCGCGCGCAGCACCTCGACCTCGTGATGCGTGGCGAGCTGGAGCGCCATCATCATGACGACCGCGACCGAATCCGCCGGACGCCAGGGCGCGATCTCGGGTTCGAACAGCAGGAGTTCCGGCGCGCCCCGTCCCAGCGCCTCCTCGCCCACGAGGCGGATCCACTGGTTCACCCCGGCCGAATACGCCTCGAGCATCGCGACCGTCTCGGGGTCGAGCGCGTCGACGGAGGCGCGCGAATGGCCGTCCACGTCGAGCCGCCGCAGGAGGTCGTCGATCTCCAGCGTCGCGCGGCCGAACAGCTCCGAAAGACGGCCCTGCGCGGTGCGCCTGAGCATGAGCATCTGCCACAGCCGGTCCTGCGCATGGACGAAGCCGAGGCCATAGAAGACGTCGGCGTCTGTCTCGCCGAAGATGTGCGGGACGGCGGCGGTGTTGCGCACGATCTCGACCGGGGCCGAGATACCTCCCACGGTCCAGTCCGACTCGTAGTCGGGAATCGATCGCGATGCGACCCAGCCGGAAACGGCCAGCGCCGCGACGCTGAGCGCCACGGCGACAGTCACCAATCGCAGGAGCCAGCGCAGGACGACGGACATGAGACCTCGGTGAGGGACGACGGTTCGGGTCTAACCCCGCTGCGGCGAAATGCAAGCCGGGCGCGAAGGTCCGCCGCGCCTGTTGACCCTAGGGAAGGATGCGGGTGTAGCGCGTGCCTTCCAGCGTCGCGCCGACGATCAGGCCCGCCTGCCCGTAGATCACCGCGATCACGGGGTCCAGAAGGACGGTGGTGTCCACCCCCAGCGTCGCGCCGTTCTCGTTGACGGCGTAGCGCACGTTCGCCCCGGCCGACCAGCCTTGCGAGTTGCGGAAGTTGCGCAGCGCGTCCTCGGTCATGAAGAACAGCGTGTGGGCGTATTGCTGCGCGCCGATCTGAAGGCCGAAGCTGCCCGCGAGCGCCGAGTAGTAGTCCACGGTGGCGCCGTTGATCCTGAGCGCACCGCGCCCGTAGGCCGCGCCGAAGCCGAAGCCCGCCTCCGTCACCAGCGGCATCACCAGCATCCCCGCCGCGTCCTCGGCCAGCTGGGCCGTGCCCGGCACCTCCTGGATCATGAAGCCGATGGCGGCGTCCACACGGTCGTCGATCCGCGCCGCGGCGCCGGAATTCAACCCGTTGCCACATGCCGCCAGCAGGGGAACGGTGCCCCCGGCCACGATGAAATTGCGCCGTGAAATCCTGTTCATGGGCTGCCTGCCTTCCTGTTTGCGTCCCGCCTCGGTGCCATTCGGCCGCGATCGTTCCGCGCCGCGTGCCGTTGGCCGCGATCATAGGCGCTGGCGGGGGCTCTGTCATCCGTCAATGCCACAATCCCTGCGGTTTCCCGCCGACCCGACCGCTACACGTTGGGGACGTCTCAGCCGGCGAGGATACGCGCGACGCGCGGCGCGAAGTAGGTGAGCACCCCGTCGCACCCTGCGCGGCGGAAGCACATCAGGCTTTCCAGCATCACCTTCTCGCCGTCGATCCAGCCATTGGCGGCCGCGGCCTCGATCATCGCGTATTCGCCCGAGACCTGGTAGGCGTAGGTCGGGGCGCCGAAGGCCGCCTTCACGCGCGTCACCATGTCGAGATAGGGCTGGCCCGGCTTGACCATGACCATGTCCGCGCCCTCGCTCAGGTCGCGCTCGACGCAGCGCAGCGCCTCGCGGGCGTTGGCGGGGTCGATCTGGTAGGTCTTCTTGTCGCCCTTCAGCGCGCCGCTCGCGCCGACCGCGTCGCGGAACGGGCCGTAATAGGCCGAGGCGAACTTGGCCGCGTAGGACATGATGGCGACGTTCGTGTGCCCATCGGCCTCCAGCGCGGACCGGATCGCGCCGATCCGCCCATCCATCATGTCGGAAGGGCCGAGGATGTCCGCGCCCGCGCGGGCCTGCGCCAGCGCCATCTTCACCAGCGCCTCCACCGTATCGTCGTTGACGATCACGCCGTCGCGCACGATGCCGTCATGGCCGTTGGCGTTGTAGGGATCGAGCGCGATGTCGGTCATCACGGCGAGGTCGGGAACCGCGTCCTTGATGGCGCGGATCGCCCGGTTCGACAGGTTGTCTGGGTTCCACGCCTCCTCGCAGGCCTCGGTCTTGAGCGCGGCGTCGGTATAGGGAAAGAGACAGATCGCCGGGATGCCGAGGCCATGCGCCTCGCGCGCGGCCTCCACGATCCGGTCCACCGACCGGCGCACCACGCCGGGCATCGAGGCCACGGGTTCCTCGACGCCCTCGCCGTCGCGCACGAAGACCGGCCAGATCAGGTCGTTGACCGACAGCTCCGTCTCGCGGACGAGGTTGCGCAGGCTGGCGGTGGCGCGGGTGCGGCGGAAGCGCGTGGCGGGGAAGGGGGCCTGGTTGGCTGTCATCGTCGGGACTTTCAGGTGATCATGGTCTTGAGGGAAGGCGTCGCATGGGCGTCCCGTGACCGCAATACGGCAATCCGTCCGGGCGGGACTTTCGCCTCTGGCGTCTGCCGGATCACACCCCTATGGTTCCGGCCGTCAACCAAGAAGCCTGCCTGAGGGGACGGCACCCGCAGTGGATTTCCTCGACCTCGTGACCGAAGTGATCGACCTCAGGTCGTTCTCCAACCTGTGGTACTGGATCGTTCTGGCGATGCTGTGGTCCACCATGTCCCACTGGACGATCGGCGTGCCCTATCACATCGTGGCCCGCGCGCGGCGCGGCGACGAGCGCGCGCGGCGCGACATGCAGGCGCTGGCCGAGATCAACGGCGAGCGGATCCTCACCGTCACCGACCAGTCCGCGCCCGTGCTCGTGGCGCTCGCCACCTTCCTGGCCACCGGGCTCGCGGTGACCGGCTGGCTTTACCGGGTGGAGTTCTGCCAGGCTCTGTTCCTGCTGATCTTTCCCGCCATGCTCGTGGGCGCGCTGACCGTGCTGACGGCGCGCAAGCTGCGGGCGACGGGCTATGCCGACGTCGCGCACCGACTGCGGGTGCACCGCGTCTTCGTGCAGATGCTGGGCGTCCTCTTCATCTTCGTGACGGCCTTCTGGGGCATGTACACCAACGTGACGGTCGGCCCCCTCGGCTGAGGGTCTCGGCGTGAGCATGGCGGCCGCATGGGGCAGAGCGGACTTGACACCCGGCGGGCGGAGCGTAGGTGAGGCGCGCGATGGCAGACACATCCCGAAAACAAAGCCCCAACCCCGCACACGTCCTTGCCGGCGGGGCGCCCGAGGGCTTCGACGCCACGCTCGTGCTGGGCGAGGTCGCGCGCGGGGCGGGGCCTGTCCTGCATGTCGCGCGCGACGACAAGCGCGCGGAGGCGATGGCCACGGCGCTTGCCTTCTTCGACCCCTCCATCCCGGTCCTGCGCTTTCCCGGCTGGGACTGCCTGCCCTATGACCGCGTCTCGCCCAACCCCGAGATCTCGGCCGCGCGCATGGCGACGCTGGCCGCGCTCGCCCGCGGCATCGAGGGGCGCTTCGTCGTCCTGACGACGCTGAACGCGGCGACGCAGTTCATCCCGGCGCGCGGCCTGATGGCCGCGTCCACCTTCACCGCCGAGGTCGGCGGGCGCATCGACGAGGGGGCGCTGCGCGCGTTCCTCGTGCGGATGGGCTTCGTGCAGACACCCACCGTGACCGAACCCGGCGACTATGCCGTGCGCGGCGGGATCATCGACCTCTGGCCGCCGGGCGAGGAGACGCCGGTGCGCCTCGATCTCTTCGGCGACGTGCTGGACGGCGCCCGGCGCTTCGACCCGATGAGCCAGCGCACGACCGAGGCCCTGCAGCGGGTCGAGCTTGCGCCGGTCTCGGAGGTCATCCTCGACGAGGCCGCGATCACGCGCTTCCGCCAGAACTACCGCGTCGAGTTCGGCGCGGCGGGCACCGACGACCCTCTCTACGAGGCGATCAGCGCGGGCCGCAAGCCGCAGGGGGCCGAGCACTGGCTGCCGTTCTTCCACGAGCGGCTCGAGACGATCTTCGACTACCTGCCCGGAGCGACGGTCACGCTGGACGACCAGTCCGAGCCCCAGCGCATCGCCCGCTGGGAGGCGATCGCCGACCAGTACGACACGCGCAGGACCGCGCTCACGCAGAAGGGGCGGCTCGACACGGTCTACAAGCCCGTGCCGCCTGGCGAGCTCTACCTCGACGAGGCCGCGTGGGACGCGGCCGTGACGGACCGGCGCGTGGTGCGGTTCTCGCCGCTGGCGCAGGCGCCGGGGCCCGGCGTGATCGACGCGGGCGGCCGCGCGGGCCGCGACTTCGCGCCGGAACGACAAAGCGAGAAGCTGAACCTTTTCGGGGCCTTGGCCGATCACGTTCGCGCGCTTCGCGGGGAGCGCGCCGTGGTCATCGCCTCATGGTCCGAGGGCGCGCGCGAGCGCCTTCAGGGGCTTCTGGAGGATCAGGGCCTTACGGACACCAAGCTGATCGAACACGCGGGCGACATCGCGGGCGGCGGCTTCGACGGCACGCCCGCGACGGCGCGCCATCCGCTGCCCCTGCACCTCGCCGTCTGGCCGCTGGAGCAGGGCTTCACAGGCCGCGGGCTGGCCGTCATCTCCGAGCAGGACGTCCTTGGCGACAGGCTGGTGCGCCCGCGCAGGAAGACGAAGCGCGCGGAGAACTACCTGACCGAGGCGCAGTCGCTGTCGCCGGGCGATCTTGTCGTGCATGTGGACCACGGGGTCGGGCGCTACACCGGGCTCGAGACGATCACGGCGATGGGCGCGCCGCACGAGTGTCTCGCGCTGGAATACGCGGGCGGCGACCGGCTCTATCTGCCGGTCGAGAACGTCGAGCTGCTCAGCCGCTATGGCCACGAGGAGGGTCTTCTGGACCGTCTCGGCGGCGGGGCGTGGCAGGCCAAGAAGGCGAAGCTGAAGGAGCGCATCCGGAAGATCGCCGACAAGCTGATCCGCATCGCCGCCGAGCGCGAGCTGCGTTCGGCCCCGATCCTCGAGCCGCCCGGCGACATGTGGGACGCCTTCTGCGCCCGCTTCCCCTACGAGGAGACGGACGACCAGCTTGCGGCCATCGCCGACGTTCTGGAGGATCTCGAACGCGGACGCCCGATGGACAGGCTGGTGGTGGGCGACGTGGGCTTCGGAAAGACCGAGGTGGCCATGCGCGCGGCCTTCGTGGCCGCCGCGCAGGGCCTGCAGGTCGCCGTCATCGCGCCGACGACCCTGCTTGCGCGCCAGCACGCCAAGACCTTCGCGGACCGGTTCCGGGGCTTTCCCGTCAACGTGCGCCAACTGTCGCGCTTCGTCGGGCAGAAGGAGGCCACCGAAACGCGCAAGGGCCTGGCCGACGGGTCGGTGGACATCGTGATCGGCACGCATGCGCTGCTGGCCAAGGGCGTCCGTTTCAAGAACCTCGGGCTTCTGGTCATCGACGAGGAACAGCGGTTCGGCGTGTCCCACAAGGAGCGCCTGAAGGAGATGCGCTCGGACGTGCATGTCCTGACTCTGTCTGCCACGCCGATCCCGCGCACGCTGCAGATGTCGCTGTCGGGGGTGCGCGACCTAAGCATGATCGGCACGCCGCCCGTCGACCGGCTCGCGATCCGCACCTACGTCTCGGAATTCGACGCGGTCACGATCCGCGAGGCACTGCTGCGCGAGCATTATCGCGGCGGGCAGTCCTTCTACGTCGTCCCGAGGATCGAGGACCTGCCCGCGATCCAGGACTTCCTGCGCGAACAGGTGCCCGAGATCACCTTCGTCACGGCGCATGGACAGCTGGCGGCGGGCGAGCTGGACGACCGAATGGTGGCCTTCTACGACGGCAAGTACGACGTTCTTCTGGCCACGACCATCGTGGAGTCGGGCATCGACATCCCGACCGCGAACACCATGATCATCCACCGCGCGGACATGTACGGGCTCGCGCAGCTCTACCAGATCCGGGGGCGCGTGGGCCGCGCCAAGACGCGCGCCTACGCCTACCTGACGACCAAGCCCCGCGCCAAGCTGACGCCCGCCGCCGAAAAGCGCCTGCGCGTGCTGGGCAGCCTCGACAGCCTCGGCGCGGGCTTCACCATCGCAAGCCAGGATCTCGACATCCGCGGGGCCGGCAACATCGTGGGCGAGGAGCAGTCGGGCCACGTCCGCGAGGTGGGCTTCGAGCTTTACCAGTCGATGCTGGAAGAGGCGATCGCCTCGATCCGTTCGGGCGAGGCCGAGGGGCTGCCCGGCGACGACGGGCAATGGTCGCCGCAGATCAATCTCGGCGTGCCGGTCCTGATCCCGGAGGAGTATGTCCCCGACCTCGACGTCCGCCTCGGTCTCTATCGCCGCCTCAGTCAGCTCGAGACCAAGGTCGACCTCGAAGGCTTCGCGGCCGAGCTGATCGACCGTTTCGGCACCCTTCCGCGCGAAGTGAACACGCTGCTTCTGGTCGTGCGCATCAAGGCCATGTGCAAGCGCGCCCATATCGCCAAGCTCGACGCGGGCCCGAAGGGCGCGACGCTGCAGTTCCACAACGACAAGTTCCCCAACCCCGCCGGCCTCGTGGAGTTCGTGCAGGAGCAGAAGGGCCTGGCCAAGGTCAAGGACAACAAGATCGTCGTGCGCCGCGACTGGTCGAGCGAGGCCGACAAGATCAAGGGGGCCTTCGCCATCGCGCGGGACCTGGCGCAACACGCCGCAGTGCAGAAACAGAAGGCGGGATTGGCCGGCTGAGCGTTTTGCGGTATGGCGCAGGCAAGGCAACGTGGGACAGATCGACATGGACAGATCCACCGCAGGCGCGGGCCACCGGACCGTTGCACCCCGCGCGGAGCCTCCCCGGCGAATGCCCAGATGGGGCTGGTACGCGTTTCTCTTCTTCTCTTTCCTTTCGGCCGCGTCGGCCTTCAAGTTCGTGCCGCCTGGCCTGATCCACGGCTTCTTCCCCGCGCTCGGCGAGGGCGTGCCGGGGGCGTGGATGGCCTTCGTGGACGAGGGCGTGCGCCGGGGCGCGGACCATGTCGCGCATCATCTGGCGAACGTCGGCGACACGCTGGCCGTGCACATGTTCTTCGGCGGTCTCGCCGTCCTCCTGATCCCGCTGCAGGTCAGCCGGATGTGGCGGCGGGGCGACAGGCGCAAGCATCGCCTCATGGGCTGGGCGCTGGTGCCCGTCATCACGATCGCGGCCCTCACGACGCCGCCGATCGCGTTCAACATGGACTACCCGATGTGGTCCGAGGTGGGCTTCGCGCTTGGCTCGGTCGCGTGGTTCGGCGCGCTCGTCATGGGCATCTACTGGATCGTGAAGGGCGACCGTGAACGCCATCGCCGCTGGATGGTGATGATGGCCGCCCTGTGCTTCGGCGCCATCAGCTTCCGCCTGCAACTGCCGCTGCTGCGGCTGTTCTTCGATCAGGACGTGGTGTTTCCCTACATCGGCTGGACCTGCTGGGTGCCCAACGTCCTTGTCGTCATGTGGTGGTGGCAGCGTGACGTCGCGCGCGCGGGCCGCGGCGGTCGTGGCGGTCCGGGGCTTGCCGCAGCGCCCGCCCCGGTGACGCCGGCCGAATAGGCCCTCAGTCGTCCACCGCCTCGCGCGGCATCCGCATCATGACGAGGCCCGCAAGGCTCAGCGCGATGCCCACGCCCAGCACGACGGGCGCAGCCGTTCCGTCGTAGAACTGGCCGATGAGCGCGCCGCCAAGCGCGCCGCCGACCGTCGCCAGCGCCCCCATCAGCGATGCGGCCGTGCCCGCGATGTGCCCGAGCGGCTCGAGCGCCAGCGCGTTCAGGTTGCCGATGGTGAAGGCGGCGGTGGCAAAGACCGTCACCGACCAAAGGAAAAAGACGGCGAAACCGTCGCCGGGGGCCGCGAAGACCCACAGGAACGCCGCCGTCGCGAAGGCCGCCGAAGCCGACAGCCAGAGCGCGCGCCGGATCATCGGGCGCATCCCCAGGCGCATGACAAGCGTCCCGTTGATCGGGGCCGCGGGTGCGGCCAGCAGCGCGATCAGCGCGAACCAAAGCGGAAAGCTGTCGGACCGGCCGAAGGTGATGTCGAAGATCTGCTGGATCGAGCTGAGCGAACCGAAGAGCGCGGTGAAGATCAGCGTCTGCGCCACGATGGAAAACTGCATCTGCCGGTGCGCCAGCGCCTCGCGGAAGTCGCCCAGAATCCGCGTCGCCTGCAGCGGGCGGCGCGCCTCGGGGGGCAGCGTCTCGGGCTGGCGCAGCGTCAGCCAGCCGACCGAGACGATGGAGAACAGGATGAAGGCGACGAAGATCGCGCGCCATCCGAACCCGGCGATGACGGCCGCTCCGATCAGGGGCGCGACGGCGGGAAACAGCGTGAAGATCAGCATCGCGTAGGAGACGATCTGCGCCATTTGCCGCCCCGAATAGAGGTCGCGCACCATGGCGAGCGCGACGACCCGCGGCCCGGCCGCCCCCAGCCCCTGGATCAGCCGCGCCGCCAGCAGAAGCTCCAGCGTCGGCGCCACCAGCGCAAGGCCCGCCCCGACCAGATAAAGCGCGGCCCCCATCAGGATCACCGTCTTTCGCCCCAGCGCGTCCGAGATCGGCCCCACGAACAGCGTGCCCAGCCCCATGCCCAGAATGAAGCTCGTCAGGATCAGCTGCGCGAGCGTCACGTCCTGCGGCGTCAGCGCCTCCGCGATCTCGGGCAGGGCGGGCAGCATCGCGTCGATCGAGAAGGCGACCGTGGCGAAGATCGTGCCCATCAGCGCGATGAACTCGGCCTTGGACAGCCGCCGGATCCGCGGCGGGGCCGCGATGTCGGGGCGCGCGCTCATTGGAGGGGGCCAGCGGCCGGACCCGGCGCGGCCTCCTGGGCCTCCTTCAGCTCGTCGATCACCTGCAGCCACAATTCGGGCGGCTGCGCGCCCGTCACGACATGCTGGCGCGCCACGACGAAGCATGGCACGCCCGTCACGCCCCGCGCGCGGCTGTTGGCGTCGCGGGCGCGGATGTCGGCCGTGTCGGCGTCACCGGCCAGCAGCGTCGCGACCATGGCGCCGTCCATGCCCACGCTCTCGGCGATGTCCCGCAGCGTCGCGTGGTCGCCGATGTCGCGCCCGTCGACGAAATACGCCCGGAAAAGCGCGATCGCCGCGGGCGTCTGCCGGCCCTCGATCCCGGCCCAGTGGATCAGCCTGTGCGCGTCGATGGTCGACGGCGTCCGCGCGATCCGGTCGAGGTTCAGCGTCAGGCCTGCCGCCTCTGCGTGATCGACGACCGGCTGGTAGGCCCTTACCGCCCCTTCGCGCCCGCCGAACTTCAGCTCGAGATACTCGCGGCGGTCCATCCCGCCCTCGGGCATGTCGGGGTTCAGCTGGAAGGGATGCCACTCGATCGCGAAAGGGTGGTCGGGGCGGGCCTCCATCGCGCGGGCGAGGTTCGTCCAGCCGATGTAGCACCAGGGGCAGATCGGATCCGAAATGATGTCGAGCGGGATCATGGCATGGCCTCTCTCACGATCTCGGCCAGCGCGCGCCGGTCGAGTTTTCCGTTCGGGGATCGGGGCAGGGCGGCAAGCCGCAGGTAGGCCCTCGGCTGCTTGTAGCGCGCAAGCGCCCGCGCGGCCAGTGCGCCAAGCCTGTCTTCCGTGGCGTCGCCCGCGAAGGCGAGCGCGATGATCGTGGTGTCGGATTTCGGACTGACGGCGAGGGCCGCGCAATCCTCGACTCCGGGCGCGCCGTGGAACGCCGCCTCGATCTCCACCGGCGAGACGCGGAAGCCGCCCGCCGTGATGAGGTCGTCGCGCCGCCCGTGGTAGACGAAGGCGCCGTCCGCCCGCCGCGCCACGCGGTCCCCAGTCTCGAACCAGTCGCCGTTCAGCGGCAGCTCCAGCGCCCCGCCCTCCGACCAGTAGCCCAGCATCAGGCCCGGATCGGAGCGGTGGACGCCCAGCGTCCCGACCTCGCCAGTCCCCGCGTCACGGCCACGCGCGTCCAGAACGGCAAGCCTGCGTCCGGCCTGCGCATGGCCCAGCGTGCCCTCGGGCGCGGGCCGCGAGGGCGAGCCCGACAGGAACGTCGAGCACTCCGACATGCCGAGCGCCTCGTGCAGGTCCGTTCCCGTCGCCGCCCGCCAGCGCGCCCTCAGCGCCTCGGGCAGCTTCTCGCCCGCCGAAAGCCCATGGCGCAGGCGTGGCAGGTCGAGGGGCGCATCACCGGCCAGCAGCTTGCGGAAGACGCCGGGCGCCGCGGCGAGGATGGTCGCGTCATGCCGCCGCAGAAGCAGGGGCAGGGTGGCGGGTTCCGTCCCCGGCGCGGGGATCAGCGCCGTCGCGCCAACCGACCACGGATCTAGAAGGCCCGTGCCCAGCGTGAAGGTCCAGTTGAACGCCCCCGCGTGCAGCAGCCTGTCGTCGGGCGTCAGGCCGTACCAGCCCTCATGCATCATGCGCCGCGCAAGGATCGCGCGATGCGCGTGCGCCACGGCCTTGGGCGCCCCCGACGAGCCTGAGGTGAACACGAGGTAGGCCAGCCGGTCCGCCGGTCCGGTGACGAAATTGGCGGGGGCGTGCTCCATCATCACACGCAGATCGCCCAGCACCGGCGCGCCGCCCTCAGGCAGGGCGATGCCCGGCGCCGCGAGGGTCGCCGCGGGCGCGACGAGGCGTGACAGGCGCGTGACCTCATCGCTCGTCAGGCCGGCCGCCGAGGGCACAGGGACCACGCCCGCCCCGATCGCGCCGAGGAAGGCCACGGGAAACTCGACCGTGTTGCCCAGCCTCAGAAGCAGCCTGTCGCCGGGCCCGAGCCCCGCGGCCGCAAGCGCGCCCGCCATGCCGCGCACCGCGCGGTCGAGGCGCGCGTAGCTCCAGCGCTCGGCGCGTGCTGGCCCCACGACGGCAAGCGCCACCTTGTCGGGACAGCGCGCGCCCGCGGCCAGCACGTGCTCGGCGAGGTTGAAGACATCAAGGCGGGGCGCGTCCATGACCACCGCCCTATGCCGCAGGCGCGCGCGTTGCAAGTCGGGCACCGCACCGCTAAATCGCCCGCCATGACCGAGGAACCGAGCCTCATCCGCCTTGCGCGCGCCAGCGGCGACGTGGACGCGCCGCCGCAACCCGTGGATCTTGCCGAACGCGTCCGCGCGCTTCGCAAGGAACGCGGCTGGACGCTGGAACAGGCCGCGCGGGCCGCGGGCCTCGCGCGCTCGACGCTCTCCAAGATCGAGAACGGGCAGATGTCGCCCACCTACGACGCCCTGAAGAAACTCGCGCAGGGCCTCGCGATCTCGGTACCGCAGCTGTTCACGCCGCCGTCCGAGCCGCAGGTCAACGGACGCATGGCGGTCACGCGGGCAGGCGAGGGGCAGGCGCATCCGACCGCCACCTACGAGCACGACCTGCTTGCCGACACGCTGACCCGCAAGTCGATGCTGCCCTACCGCGCCCGCATCCGCGCCCGCGCCTTCGAGGAATTCGACGGATGGGTGCGCCACGACGGAGAGGAATTCCTCTACGTCCTCACGGGGCGCGTCCGGCTTTTCACGGAATACTACGCGCCCGTGGACCTCGCCCGTGGCGACAGCGCCTATTACGACGCAGCCATGGGCCACAACGTGATCTCGGTCTCCGAGGACGACGCGACGATCCTCTGGGTCACGTCGCTCGCCTGACCGCGAAGGCCCCGTCGGTCCGGCTCTGGCGCTTTCGCGACGGTGCCCGCGACGACTTCGGCCGCGCAAGGACACTCGCCACATGAGCGCCGGGGGCGGGCTCGCCGTCGGCGCCCCGGCCCCGAACCCAGGCATCGTGCCGGATGCGCGCCCAGACCTCCCGCACGGTTCATGCCAAGGACGGCGCAACCGCGACCGGGCCCGCCGGTCACGCGCCTTGAGGCCTGCCCTCAGCTTTCGCGCCTGCCGATCGGCGTCTCGGGAATGCTGTCGTCGCCGAAGCGCCGGTCGTCCGACAGCGGATCCTCGCCCTCCGGGACATAGCCGCCCGCGTCTTGCGCGGCGGCCGCGTCATGCGCGGGATCGGCATAGGCGTCGGCGGGCAACGGCGTCTCGCGCCAGTCCTCGACCTCGCGCTCGGCCTCCTGCGCGTCGGTGCCGCTTTGCACGAGCGTGGCCACCAGTTCGTCACGCTCGCCGTTCAGCGCGGTCAGACGCTCTTCGCTCAGCTGCGGCCAGCGTGCCTGTACCGACGGGATCAGCGCCGTCCAGTTCTCTCGGATCTCGCTCCATTGCATCGGTGTCCCCTCCTTCTTTCCGGTCATGGAAGGGGGCAACGGCACACCCCGGCCGCTTGTTCCGGCCTCAGCCGAACATCTCCCTCAGATCGACGCTGCTCCGCTGCCCGATGGCGCCGAGATGCGTGTCGAGGAAGGTCTCCGCCGCTTCGCGTCCCGCCGCGCGCAGCTGGTGCAGGACCTGCGGGACGGCAACGATCTTGGTGGCCACCGAAAGCTGCCGCATCAGCTTGTCGTCCGAGATCATGTGCACCCGCACCCGCTTCATCGCGCCCTCGGGCATCGTCCCCGCCTCCAGCAGCCGCTGCACGAAGTCGATGGCGCGCAGCTCGCGCAGGAGCGAGGTATTGAAGCTGATCTCGTTGATCCGGTTCTGGATCGCGCGCGCCGAGGTCGGCACATCTTCGCGGTGCAGCGGGTTGATGTTCACCACCAGCACGTCGCCAGGCAGGTCCGGTGCGTAAAGCGGAAAGAGGGCAGGGTTCCCGGTATAGCCGCCGTCCCAGTAGGCCTCGGTCCGGCCGGTGCCGGGGTCGTGGATCTCCACCGCACGGAACAGCGTCGGAAGGCAGGCCGAGGCCATGATCGACGCGGGCGCGATCTCGTCCCCGGTGAAGATGCGGATCTTGCCGGTGCGCACGTTCGTCGCGCAGATGAAGAAGGCCGGCCCCGCATCGCCGCAGACCGCGTCGTAGCGGAACCGCTCCACGATCCGCTCCAGCGGGTTGGCGTAGAACGGGCCCGACGCGTAGGGGCTGATCATTCGCGCAAGTCCGTCGCCAAGGGCGAAGGGCAGCGAGGCCTCGATCACGGCGCTCATGGCCGAGGGCGCCACCGCCTCCAGCCAGGGCGCAAGCCGCAGGTCCGTGATCGCGCCCACCTGCTGCCAGAGCCACTCGAGGTTCTCGCGCGCGGCCTCCCGCGAACCCGCCGCGAGGCCCGCCTTCAGCGCAGCCCCGTTCAGCGCGCCCGCCGACGTGCCGGTGATCGCCGCGATCTCGATCTCCCTGGCCTCCAGAAGCCGGTCGAGCACGCCCCAGGTGAAGGCGCCATGCGCCCCGCCGCCCTGAAGCGCGAGGTTGATCCGCTTTCGCTCAGCCATCGCGGCCAGGCCCCTCCTTCATCCTTGCCGAAAAACTCCGGGGGAGCGCGCGGCGCGCGCGCGGGGGCAGAGCCCCCTGCGGCCCCCCCGCGTCCGGGCGCACCGCCATTCGGCTGCGCCGCGCCCTCAAAGCGCGGTCCAGCCGCCGTCCACGCTGATCGTCGTGCCGGTGATCTGGGCGGCCGCGTCCGAACACAGGAAGGCCGCCGTGCCGCCCATCTGCTCGACCGTGGCGAAGTCCTTCGAGGGCTGGCGCGCCAGCATCACCTCGCGCACGACCGTGTCGCGGTCCATGTCGTGCGCCTTCATCTGGTCGGGGATCTGCGCCTCCACGAGCGGCGTCAGGACGTAGCCGGGGCAGATCGCGTTGGCGGTGATCGGTTCTTCCGCGGTCTCAAGGGCCGTGGTCTTGGTCAGGCCCACGAGGCCGTGCTTGGCGGCGATGTAGGCCGACTTGTAGGGCGAGGCGGTCAGGCCGTGGGCGGAGGCGATGTTGATCACGCGGCCCCATCCGGCGGCGCGCATCATCGGAAGCGCCGCGGCGGTCGTGTGGAAGGCCGAGCTGAGGTTGATGGCGATGATCGCGTCCCATTTCTCGACCGGGAAGCGGTCGATCGCCTCGACGTGCTGGATGCCGGCATTGTTCACCAGGATGTCGCAGGCGCCCGCCTGCTCGATCAGCATCCGGCACTCCGCGCCCTTCGACATGTCGGCACGGATGTAGCGCGCCTCGACGCCGGCCTCTTCGGCGATCTCGCGCGCGAGGGCGTGATCCTCGTCGCGGTCCGTGAACGAGTTCAGCACGACGTTCGCACCGGCCCGCGCCAGTTCGCGTGCAATCCCCAGGCCGATGCCCGAATTGGACCCCGTGACGATCGCGGTCTTGCCCGACAGGTCGGTTGTGATGGCCATGATTGACGTTCCTCGTTCTGGCTGGTCTCCCGCCCAAGCCTAATGCTGCGCCTGCAAAAGGAACAGGGGCAATGCCGCGCAAGCGACGCATGCGCTCGGGCGTCGGCGGGAATTTCGCACACCGGGCGGGGGTATGAGGATCGCGGCCATCAGGCCGAGCAGGAACCCGTGCCCAGGATCGCGGCCGCCTTGTCCCGTCCAAGGTCGAAGCCGATCGCGGTCGCCGCGAAGCCTGCGCCTGACAGTCGTGCGGGCCTCATGATGCCTTTTCGGTCCATCCGGGACGACAACGCGGGAGCGGCGGCAGGGGGTCTGGACGGCCTCGGTCGAACGCGCCGCATCGGTGGCGGCAGCGCAAAAAAAAACGCCGGCACGAGGCCGGCGTTAAGTTATTGAGGCAGGTTTCATACAGGCAAGAAACCTATCGAGCAGTGCCCCCTTTATAAGCAATGACTTGCCGCCTGTCCAACCGAAAAGTTGCATTGCCCTCGTTTGCCCGGATAGCGTCCGCGAAATGGCAGAACCTGGGCTCGAGAGGATTGTTCGCAGATGCCGACGGATTGTTTCATGGCTTTCGCCCAGTGCCGCAACGGGTTACGCCGCGCGCTGACCGCGGCCGCGATCGGCGCTGCGGCATGGTTTCCGGCACAAGTGATGGCGCAAGCCGCGCACGGAATCGCCATGTATGGTGATCCCGCGCTTCCACCCGATTACGAGCATCTGCCTTACGTCAATCCCGACGCGCCGACCGGCGGACGTATCGTGACGGGCGAGGTCGGATCCTTCGACAGCCTCAATCCGCACATCCGGCGCGGCTCGGTTCCGTGGCAGTTGCGTTTCCTCGCCTACGAATCGCTGATGGGCCGGTCCTGGGGCGAGCCCTTCACGCTCTACGGCCTTCTCGCCGAATCGCTCGAGGTCGATCCGGACCACATGTGGGTGGAGTTCACGCTCCGCCCCGAAGCACGGTTTTCGGACGGAAGCCCGGTCACGGTCGAGGACGTGATCTGGTCCTACGAGACCCTCGGCACCGAGGGGCACCCGCGCTACCTGAACGCCTGGACACAGGTCGCCTCGATCGGGGCCACGGGCGAACGTTCGGTGCGCATCACCTTCACCGAACCCGACCGCGAACTTGCGCTGATCATGGGCCTGCGGCCGATCCTGAAGGCCGCGCAATGGGAGGGCGTCGATTTCGCGGAAAGCGGCCTCGACGTGGTTCCGATCGCGACGGGGCCCTACGTCGTCGACGACTTCGAGGCGGGACGCTTCGTCTCGCTTCGCCGCGATCCCGACTACTGGGGCGCGGACCTGCCGTTCCGCCGCGGCACGAACAACATCGACGAGATCCGGATGGAGTTCTTCGCCGACGGAACCGCGATGTTCGAGGCCTTCACGAGCGGGATCATCACGACGATCCGGGAAACCAACGCCGCCGACTGGGCGACGCGCTACGACTTTCCCCGTGCCCGCGCGGGCGAGGTGGTCCTGTCGGAGATCCCGCACCAGCGGCCCTCGGGGATCACGGGCCTCGTGATGAACACCCGCGCCGACGCCTTCGCGGATTGGCGCGTGCGCGAGGCGATGATCCAGGCCTTCAACTTCGAGTTCGTCAACCAGACGCTGAACGGCGGCACGGAGCCCCGGATCACGTCCTACTTCTCCAACTCGCCGCTGGGGATGCGCGAAGGCCCCGCCGAGGGGCGGGTGGCGGAGTTTCTCGCGCCCTTCGCGGACGATCTTCTGCCCGGCGCGCTGGAGGGCTACGCGCTTCCCGTCTCCGACGGCTCCGAGCGCAACCGCGCGGGCATCGCCGAGGCGCTGAGGCTGATGGAGGAGGCCGGCTACACGGTCGAGGAGGGCGTCATGACCCGTCCCGACGGCACGCCATTCACCTTCGAGATCCTGCTGCAGAACGGATCCTCCGAGAACGAGGCCATCGTGAGCATCTATGTCGAGGCGCTGGAGCGCATCGGCATCCGCCCCGCGGTCACGAGCGTGGATTCCGCGCAGTATCGCGAGCGGACGGACGCCTTCGACTTCGACATGACCACCTATTCCCGCGGCCTGTCGCTGTCGCCCGGCAACGAGCAGCGGCTCTACTGGGGATGCGACATGGCCGACACGCCCGGCTCGCGCAATCTCATGGGGGCCTGCAACCCGGCGATCGAGGCGATGATCGACCGGATGCTGACCTCCGACAGCCAGGACGACTACCTCGCCGCCGTGCGCGCCCTCGACCGCGCGCTCATCTCCGGGCGCTACGTCGTGCCGTTCTGGTACAACCCCATCGCGCGCATCGCCCATAACGCCGAGCTTCGCTATCCCGACACGATCCCGATCTACGGCGACTGGATCGGCTGGCAGCCAGACGTGTGGTGGGTGGAGTAGGGCGTCCGGCCGGGCCCGCCCGCCGGGCACGCCGCCCGCGCGATCATTCCGCCGCTTCCGGCACCTTCTGCGGCGGCTTCGAGGGATCGTCCTCGCTGGGATAGACGAGGCCGGCCGAGATGATCAGCTTGGCCGCATCCTCCACCGTCATGTCGAGGATGACCACGTCCTTGCGCGGAACGAACAAGAGGAAGCCCGAGGTCGGGTTGGGCGTCGTGGGCAGGAAGACCGACACCATCTCCTGCGTGCCGTGCCGCCGCGCGATCTCGCCCTTGGCATGGGTGGAGATGAAGGCGATGGCCCACATGCCGCGGCGCGGGTATTCCACGAGGCAGGCCTTGTCGAAATTCTGCTGCCCCTGCGCCAGCACGGTCTCCACGATCTGCTTCAGCCCCGAATAGAGGGTCCGGATCAGCGGGATCGACAGGACAAGGCTTTCCGCCCACAAGATCAGCGACCGACCGATGATGCCCTTCGCGACCCAGCCCACCAGCAGCGTGAACAGGATGAACGTCACCACGCCGAAGCCGCGGATGTTGATCTCGATGCCGGTGTAGTCGCGGATCAGATTGACCGGGTTGTAGGCGTTCGGGATCAGCGGAAGCACCCAGCCGTCGATCCACCCCGTGAGGGTCCAGATCAGCCAGATCGTCACGCCGATCGGCGTGATCACGATCAGGCCGGTCAGAAAGCTCGACCTGAGCCCGGCAAGCAGGCCGCGTTTCGGGGGCGGGGGCGTCTCGGGCAGTTGCATGTCGGTGTGGTGTCTCGGCCGTCCGTCGTCTCTTATCTAGTCAGCGGCGCGCGCCCGCACAAGCATGGCGGGCCCCGTCGCCCGCTCAGCGTGCCATCGCGCGCGCGATGCGCGCCGCAAGCCGCGCATTGTTCAGGACGAGGGCGATGTTGGCCTCCAGGGTGCGCCCCTCGGTCAGCTCGAAAAGCCTCTGCAGAAGGAAGGGCGTGACCGCCTTGCCGGTCGCGCCCTCGGCCAGCGCCGCCGCCTGCGCCTTGGCGATCAGGGGCTTCAGGACCTCGGCCGGGATTTCCGCCTCGGCCGGGATCGGGTTGGCCACGAGCTGCCCGCCGGGAAGGCCCAGCCTTCGCCGCAGGGCATGGGCTTCGGCGATCCGGCCCGCGTCGTCCAGCCTCAGGGGCGCCGCAAGGCCGCTGTCGCGCGACCAGAAGGCGGGAAAGGCATCCTGCCCGACCGCGATGACCGGCACGCCCAGCGTCTCCAGCACTTCCAGCGTCTTGGGCAGATCGAGGATCGCCTTGGCCCCGGCCGCGACGACGCTCACCGGGGTCTGCGCCAGTTCCTGCAGGTCGGCCGAGATGTCGAAACTCTCCTCCGCGCCGCGATGCACGCCGCCGATGCCGCCCGTGGCGAAGACCTCGATCCCCGCGAGGCGCGCAGCGATCATGGTGGCAGCGACCGTCGTGGCGCCGGTGCCGCCGGTGGCGAGGCAGACCGCAAGGTCCGCCCGGCTCAGCTTGGCCACGTCGCGCGCCCGCGCCAGCCCCTCCAGCGCCGCGGCGTCCATCCCCGCCCGGATCCGGCCGCCCGTCACCGCCATCGTGGCCGGCACCGCGCCTTCGGCACGCACCGCGTCCTCGACGGCGCGCGCGGTCTCGAGGTTCCGGGGCCAGGGCATTCCGTGCGTGATGATGGTCGATTCGAGCGCCACCACCGGCGCGCCCGCCTCCAGCGCCGCCGCGACCTCGGGCGACGGCTCGATCAGGTCATGCATCGTCTTCCTCCGCAACATAGTCGGCCGCCGCCTTCGCCGCCGCCTCCAGCGCCTCCTGCCGTCCCAGGCCGCGCAACTCCGCGGCGATGTGCGCCGCCATGAACGTGTCGCCGGCACCCGTGATGCGCCGGGCCACGACCGCCCGCGGCGTCGCGCGCCACAGGCCCTCAGCGTCCGCCTTCACCGCCTCGCCGCCGCCATTCGTCACCACCACGCGGCGCGCGCCGGCGGCATGAAGCGCCCGCGCGCCGTCCTCGGCGCTGGCGCAGGCCACGCCCGCGATCAGGGCGGCCTCCTCACGATTGACGTAGAGCGTCGCGCGCGGATGCCCCAGAAGCGGCCTGAGCCGCTCCGCCTTGCCCGGGCTCGCCGGCACGAGGCGCAGGTCGGCCTCCGCGAAGGCCGGGCTCGCCGCGATCTCGGCGAGGGTCTCCTGCGTGAGGTTCCCGTCGATCGCGATGGCGCCCCGGTAGGGCGCGCCGGACGTGCCGAGGCGCCCGTCGCTCAGCGGCGAGAGGATGCGCGCGCCCGCACGCTCCAGCGAATGGGCATCCGCGATCGCGGCGACCAGCTCGCCCGCCCCCTCTATGGCCATGTAGCGGTCGGTCGGCAGGTCGCCGTCCACCAGCACATGCTCGGTCACGAGGCCCATCCGCCCGCATTCCGCCAGCAGGTCGCGCCCGTCGGGATCGTCGCCCACCACCGTCAGAAGCGCGGGCGTCAGGTCGAAGCGCCTCAGCGTCACGGCGATGTTGAGGGCCACGCCCCCCGGCAGGCGCATGATGCGTCCGGGACGGTCATGGCCCGCCTGCATCGCCACGGGCGCGCGGCCGATCACGTCCCACAGGACGGAACCGATGCACAGGATGTCGGGGCGTGCGCTCATGCCCCGGCCTCTAGCCGCCCCGGACGGCGCCGTCCAGTGCGCCGGTCCCCCGCTTCATCCTTGCCGAAAAACTCCGGGGGAGCGCCGCAAGGCGCGGGGGCAGCGCCCCCTCCGACGCCGCGGTCCCGCGCGCGGGCGGGCATCCGTGCCCGGCAGGGTCCAGGCCACGCATCCGGGGCAGGGGACTTGCCATTCCCCCCAAAACCCCCTAATGGCGCGCTCATCTCACAGGCGGAGGCGGGCCTGCGGGGGAGACATCCCCGCAGCGTCCACCGGTTGAGGCCCCGGATCGTCCCTTGGACGCCCGGCGTCTTCAAAACCTCCGCCGAGGCGCGAAACCGGAAAGGACAGGACATGGCGCTCCCCGATTTCTCCATGCGTCAGCTTCTCGAAGCTGGCGTTCACTTCGGTCACCAGACGCAGCGCTGGAACCCGCGGATGGCTCCGTACATCTACGGCGACCGCAACGGCATCCACATTCTCGACCTGACGCAGACAGTCGAGCTGCTGGACCAGGCTCTCAACGTGATCCGCGAGACGGTGGCCAAGGGCGGCCGCATCCTCTTCGTGGGCACCAAGCGCCAGGCGCAGAAGCCGATCGCCGACGCCGCCGAGCGTTGCGCGCAATACTACATGAACCACCGCTGGCTGGGCGGCACGCTCACCAACTGGAAGACCGTGTCGAACTCGATCTCGCGTCTGAAGGAGATCGACAAGCGCTTCGAGGAGGGCCTCGAGGGCCTGACCAAGAAGGAGCGCCTCGGCATGGAGCGTGACCAGCAGAAGCTGCAGGCCTCGCTGGGCGGCATCCGCGAAATGGGCGGCCTTCCCGACCTGATCTTCGTGATCGACGTCAACAAGGAAGACCTCGCCATCGCCGAGGCCCGCAAGCTCGGCATCCCGGTGGTGGCCGTTGTCGACACCAACTGCTCGCCCGACGGCGTCGACTACATCATCCCCGGCAACGACGACGCGGCCCGTGCGATCTCGCTCTACTGCGACCTCGTGAGCCGCGCGGCGCTCGACGGCATGTCGGCCCAGATGGAGACCGCAGGCGTCGACATCGGCGCCTTCGAGGAGGCCCAGGTCGAAGAGGCGCTCGAGCCCGAGGCCGCGCCCGAGGCCGCCGAGGCGAAGACCGACGCCGAGGCCTGAGGGCCGTCGGCGCTGCCGTCACGGATCTGACACGCGGGCCGGGGTAATTCCCGGCCCATGATTAAAAGGGGCCGGCCGTCAGGCCCGGCCCGTGGTAAGACCAATCAGGAGACCGACCATGGCGATTACCGCTGCAATGGTGAAGGACCTGCGCGAAAGCACCGGCGCAGGCATGATGGACGCCAAGAAGGCGCTGACCGAGACCGATGGCGACATGGAGGCGGCCGTCGACTGGCTGCGCACCAAGGGTCTGGCGAAGGCCGCCAAGAAATCGGGCCGCACCGCCGCCGAGGGCCTCGTGGCCGTCGCCACCGCGGACGGCACCGCCGTCGCGGTCGAGGTGAACTCCGAGACCGACTTCGTCGCCAAGAACGCCGAGTTCCAGGCCATGGTCGCCAGCATCGCCGAAGCCGCGCTGTCGGTGGACGATGTCGAGCAGCTGCGCACCGCCGAAGTCGGCGGCAAGCCCGTCGACACGGTCCTGACCGACGCCATCGCAAAGATCGGCGAAAACATGTCGCTGCGCCGCATGGCGAAGCTTTCGGGCGAGAACGTCGTGTCCTACACGCACAACGCCGCCGCGCCCGGAATGGGCAAGATCGGCGTCCTCGTGTCCTTCACGGGCGGTGACGACGCCTTCGCCCGCCAGGTCGCGATGCATGTCGCCGCCGTGAACCCCGCCGCCCTCGACGAGGGCGATCTCGACCCCGCGATCGTCGAGAAGGAGCGCAGCGTGCAGATGGACATCGCCCGCGAATCCGGCAAGCCGGAGCAGGTGATCGAGAAGATGATCGAAGGCCGGATGAAGAAGTATCTCGCCGAGATCACGCTTCTGAACCAGCAGTTCGTCGTCAATCCCGACCTCACCGTCGCAGCCGCCGCCAAGGAAGCCGGCGTCTCGATCACGGGCTTCGTCCGGCTCGAGGTGGGCGAGGGCATCGTCGTCGAGAAAGAGGATTTCGCAGCCGAGGTCGCGAAGGCCGTCAAGGGCTGACGCGCGAGGGCTTCCGCGACAACGCGAAAGAGAATGGCGCGGGGCAGGGACATCTGCCCCGCGTTTTTCGTTTGCGCGCACCCGCCGCCCAAGGGCAAGCCGCCGCCAATTCCTGAAAATGCCGCTGCTCAAGAAGGATGCGGCGTCGCCGAGGGACACGGCGACGCCGCCGGAACAAGGACTACGGACCGATTGGGACAGTCCGGTTCCCGACAAATCTGACGGCGACGGCGGCAAAAAAACACGCCGCCGTGCCGCCAACCACCCAATGAAGCCGGGTGCGGGCGTCGGGACGGAAAAAAGCCGCCCCCAAGCCCGGGTTCCTGGCTGCAATTGCCATCACTCGCGGAACATCTGATTGGTGACGCAGAATCAGGGCGACCGTGTAGTGGGGATTCCCTTACCTTGAGGGCGCCGACGGCCGCCGGGGGGCCTCACGCGCGTTCGAGACCGCGCCCGACAACTGCGGCCGGCGCGCCGCGTCGCCGCTGCGGCTGCCGCGATCGAGCCGGAAGATCTGGTTCAGGATCGACGCCTTGCGCACGGCCTGCGCCGTCGTCTCGACCCCGAGCGCGTCGCGTGCGCCGCGCAGGTGCTTCTCGATGGTGGCGACGTTGCGCCCCAGCAGCAGCGCGATGTCCTGCATCGTCTTGCCGTCGGCCACCAGTTCGAGGACCTCGGCCTGCCGGGGCGTCAGAAGCCTTTGCTGGCCCTCGGCCGGCAGCTGCAGGATGCACAGGTGCGCGACATGGTTGATGATCATGATTTCGGTGCCATGCTCGGCCCAGATCGCATCGGCGTCGTCCTGCGTCATGCCCTGACGGACGGCCATGCCGATGCCTGCATTCGCGTTCTTGATCGCCATGGGAAAACTGATCGTGTAACCCGCGACGATGCCGTGCCGCTCGTTCAGCTCGCGCAACGCGCGCTCGCCGCTGGTCGGCGGCACCGAGGACATCTCGCGGTAGACCTCGCGCCAGCTCGCCGCGCCGGTGTTCCCGATCGCCCAACGCATCATGACGCCGTCACGGAACATGCCGCCACCGACATAGGCCTCGATGTAGTCCGTCGGCATGTTGGTCAGGACGAGAGCGTCCTCGGGATTGTCGTAAAGGCCCGCGCCGCGGAACGCGTTGAAGGCGTAGAACAGCCTGTCGAAGCCGAAATCGGCCATCACGCGCGTGTGATGCGCCCAAAGCTCGTCCACGTTGTCCATGGCGAGATAGGGCAGGAGGACCTTCACGGACCGCCACCTTTCAGAAGTCCGTCCATCGCGCGGATCGCAAGCCCGTAGCCCTTGGCGCCGAAGCCCTGGATCACGCCCGCGCAGACCGGCGCGATCATCGAGACGTGGCGAAACGGCTCGCGCGCATGGGTGTTGGACAGGTGCAGTTCGATCACTTTTAGACCCGTCGCCGCGATCGCGTCGCGCAGCGCGATGGAGGTATGCGTGTAGGCGCCGGCGTTCAGGATGACGCCGTCATGGACACGCGCCGCGGCATGAAGGGCATCGATCATCGCGCCCTCGTGGTTGGACTGCACACAGACGATCTCGTGCCCGAGCTCGGCGGCGATGGCATGGCAGGAGGCCTCGATCTCGGCCAGTGTCGCGCTGCCGTAGATACCGGGCTCCCGCGTGCCCAACAGGTTCAGGTTGGGTCCGTTCAGTATCAGGATGGACATGAGCAGTTTTCCCTTCGCGCGCTCAATATACGGTCCGGTCCATGCCGGTGGAATGGCCCGGCGTCGTTTTGTTGGCACGCCGATGCGTTTGCGCATCTTCCGCGCGCCGGGGGGGCGCAGCCGGAAAAGGCATTCAGGATCGGGCGCTTGCGGATGGTCTTTCATGTGTCCGGCCGCAGGGGCGTCAAGCGCGCCACCTTCTTATTTAACATAATCATGATTATAGGCCATTTGAACGCCGCAGGGACGCAACGGATCAAGCCTCCGGAAAGAGAACGCTGAACATGCTGCCTTGCCCCTTCTCGCTCGTGATCCTCAGACGCCCGCGGTGCCGGCTCACGATGTGCTTCACGATCGCAAGCCCCAGGCCGGTGCCGCCCATCGCGCGGCTGCGGTGCGTGTCGACGCGGTAGAAACGCTCGGTCAGCCGCGGGATGTGCTGCGGGTCGAGGCCTTCGCCGCGGTCGATGACGTCGACGCGCACGACATTGCCCTTCATGCTGCCCGTGCCCGCCTCGCGCGACAAGGCGACCGTGACTGGCTTGTCCGGGCCGCCGTATTTCAAGGCGTTCTCGGTGAGATTGAGGAACACCTGCATGAGCTGGTCGCGGTCGCCGAGGATCATCGCGCGCGTGCCGGCCTGCGGGTCCGTGCCGAAGCCTGTCTTGCGCAGCTCCAGCGTGTTGCCACGTTCTTCCGCCGCCGGGCGGATCGCCGCGAAGGCGCCGTCGAGCACCGCGGCAAGGTCCACCATCTCCGAGGGACGCATCCGTTCCGCCGCCTCCACCCGGCTCAACGACAACAAGTCCGAGACGAGGCGGTTCATCCGCCGCGCCTCGTCCTCCATGATGGACAGGAAGCGCTCGCGCGCGGCCTCGTCGTCCCTCGCCGGACCGCGCAGCGTCTCGATGAAGCCGAGAACCGCCGTTAGCGGCGTGCGAAGCTCGTGGCTGACGTTCGCCACGAAGTCCCGCCGCATCTCCTCGGCCTCGCGCAGATGGGTGATGTCGGTGAAGTGCAGCAGGAGCGGAACGCGCGCACCGCCACCCTGCCCCTCCTGCGCCCGGTCGCGCGACAGCGGCGAAATCCGAACCCGGAACTGCGTGCTGCCCGCGCTGTCGGCCAGCTCGAAACGCGCCTCGCCCGGTGCGCCGTCGACCTGAACGGTCTCGATCCGCCCCAGGATCGCGGGCTGGCGCAGGACGGTCGCATAGCTCCGCCCCTGGATCCATTCGCCCAGAAGGCCGCGCGCCGCCGCGTTCGATGCCACGATCGTTCCGCCGGAGTCGAGATGCAGCATCGGTTCCGGCACCGCCTCGATCACGGTCGTCAGCTGGTTTCCACCCATGGCACTGAAACACCCTGCAATTTACGTATCCTTCACTTGACGCAAATCCCGCGCCCTGACAACGAGTCGCGCCGGGCCGATCATTGCACGGACAATCTTTCAATTGCGAAGTGGCGTCTTTTTGTTAGACTATTGGCTATTCGCCTTAATTCAGGCGGCGACACGAAGGACCGAGACCGTATTGCCGGCCCGACGACCGCACACCGAAATCACAGGGCCCTCATCATGATGGACGGCCGCGACAAGAAACTCACGGGGAGCCTCCGTGACGGCCTTCCGCCCGGAGATGCCCGGGTCGGAACGGTGCTTGCCGTCGCCCTGCACTCCGATGCGCTCGACCTGCTCCCGCGCAACGTGCTCGAGCCGCATTCCTATATCGCGCGCGTCGATTTCGACGACCTCGACCGCATCAGCTTCGCGGGCGAGCGTGCGCCCTCGCTGGTGCTGTCCCCACTCCTGACACCGGTCTTCGACGCCATCGACCTCGCACGCTACCTCAGCCAGCGCGGCTTCACGGGGCGGTATCTCGCGCTGGTCGACCGCCTGCCCTCCGCCAGGCTCATCCGCCGCGAGGTCGAGGCGCAATCGCCGGATCTCAACTTCGACGTCGTGATCCTCGATGGCTCTTCGCCGCTTCACTCGCTCTGAGGCGTGCCGCAAGGGCGGCCCTTTCGCCGCAACCTGCGCGGCCGCGATGCTGACCGCCGGTCCGTCCGCCGCGCAAGGCCTCCTCGACCGTGTGCAGGGGCTCTATCATCCGCAGGATCAGGGCGCATGGACTTGCGGCACCCTCGGCATGGACGGCGGCGCCGTCGGCGTCATCGGCCAGACGCTCCACGGGGTGGAGAATTCCTGCGCGCTCGAAAATCCCTTCCCGGTGCCCGGCATGGACGCGATGGCCTTCGACCTCGCCTGCACCGGCGAGGGGACGACCTACGATGGCGGACGGGCGATCCTCGTGCCGTTGCCGGACGGCCTCGGCATCGTGCGCGACGGCTCCGTCGTCATCTGGACGCGCTGCCCCTGAGCGCGTCCCGCCCAGTCACACCGCCGCCAGCGCCTGATCGAAGTCATCCTTCAGAAGGTCGATCTCCTCGATCCCGACCGAGACCCGGAAGAACCCGTCCGAGATCCCGAGTGCGGCGCGCCCCTCGGGTGTGAGCGCGCGGTGCGAGGACGACGCGGGATGGCTCAGCGTGGTGCCCACGTCGCCCAGCGTCGGCGCGAACGGCAGTTGCGGCGCGGCGCGCACCATCCGGTCCGCTGCTGCCGCGTCGCCCGAGATCTCGAAGCTCACCATGTTTCCAGTCCGCGCGCCCAGAAGCGTCTTCACCCGCGCCGCGTCCGGGTGGTCCGGGCGCCCGGGATAGAGCACGCGCGCGACCTTGGGGTGCGCCGCGAGATGGTCGGCCAGCATGGCGGCATTGGCCTCGGCCCGGTCGTAGCGCAGCGGAAAGGTATAAAGCCCGCGCTCCGCCAGCCAGCATTCGTAGGGCGACGGCGTGAAGCCGACCGTCACCGAGAAGTCATAGATCTTTCGCGCCACGACGGGATCCTTCGCCGCGACCCAGCCCAGCGTCACGTCGGAATGTCCCGCAAGAAGCTTCGTGACCGAGTGGATGACGATGTCCGCGCCATGCCCGAAGGGCCGCCATGCGCGCGGCGTCGTGAAGGTATTGTCCACCGCCAGCAGCACGCCCGCCTCACGGGCCACGCGCGCGATGCCCTCCATGTCCGCGACCCGCAGCGTGGGGTTCGACACGACTTCGACCAGGATCATCTTCGTCTCGGGCCGGATCGCCGCGCGAAACGCCTCGGCATCGGTCGGATCGGCGAGGCTCGTGGCGATGCCGAACCGCGCGAGGTCCTGGTGCATCAGCCGCAGCGAGCGGCCGTAAAGCTGGCTCCCCCCGATCACGTGGTCCCCCGCCCCCAGCACGCCCATCAGCGCCGCGGTCACCGCCGCCATGCCGGACCCGGTCACGAGCCCGCCCTCGGCCCCCTCCATCGCGTCGATCTTCTGCGCCAGAAGCGTCGCGTTCGGATGGCCTTCGCGGGCGTAGGTATAGCCCTGCTCGCGGCCCTCGTACTGCGCGTGCAGCATGTCGATCGATGGCGAGGCGTAGACCACCGAAGGCTGGATCGGCGTCACCACGGGCCGGCTCACCCCTTCGGCGAGCGCCTTGCGCCGAACGAGGGTCTCGGGGCGGTCGTTGCGGCGGTCCTCGGTCATCTTCCTGTTCTCCATCACGGGCACCGGCCGCTTCTAACAGCCCGGCGAACGGAGGAAAATCCTTCCTCCGCATCCTTCATCCTTGCGATAAACTCCGGGGGGCGCGGGGGGCTGGCCCCCCGCTTCCGCGGGTCAGGGCCGCACCGTCCCCCGCCCGGTCACGAGATACTTGAACGATGTCAGCTGTTCGGCCCCGACGGGCCCGCGGGCATGAAGCTTGCCCGTCGCGATGCCGATCTCGGCGCCCATCCCGAATTCGGCGCCGTCCGCGAACTGGGTCGAGGCGTTGCGCATCAGGATCGCCGAATCGAGCCTCTCGAAGAACCGCCCGGCGGCGGCGTCGTCCTCGGTCAGGATGCTCTCGGTATGCGCCGAACCGTAGCGCCTGATATGGGCGATCGCGCCGTCGATATCGTCCACCACCCGCGCGGCGATGATCATGTCGAGGAATTCGCGGCCCCAGTCCTCGGCGGTGGCCGGAACCACGCCTGCGATCTTCTGCAGCTCCGCGTCGCCGCGCACCTCGACGCCCGCGTCCAGCAGCGCGCGCACCACGCCCTGCCCGATCGTGTCGGCGACCTCGCGATGGATCAGGAGGCACTCCGCCGCGCCGCAGATCCCGGTGCGGCGGGTCTTGGCGTTCATGGTGACCTTCAGCGCCACCTCCGGATCGGCGGCGGCGTCGATGTAGACGTGGCAGATCCCCTCGAGATGCGCGAAGACCGGCACCCGCGCCTCGGCCTGCACGAGCCCGACAAGGCCCTTGCCGCCGCGCGGCACGATCACGTCGACATGCTCCGTCATCGTCAGAAGCGCGCGCACCGCCTCCCGGTCGCGCGTCGGCACAAGCTGCACCGCGGCTTCGGGCAGCCCGCCCGCCCGCAGACCCTGTTTCAGGCAATCGACCAGAACGCCCGACGAGTGGAAGCTTTCCGACCCCCCGCGCAGGATCACGGCGTTGCCCGACTTCAGGCACAGCGCGCCCGCATCTGCGGTGACGTTCGGACGGCTCTCGTAGATCACGCCGATGACCCCGAGGGGCGTGCGCACCCGCTCGATATGCAGCCCCGAGGGCATGTCCCAGGCCGCCATGACCGCACCCACGGGATCGTCCTGCGCCGCCACCGCCCGCAGCCCCGCCACGATCGCCTCGATCCGCGCCCCGTCAAGCATCAACCGGTCGAGCATCGCCGGCGAAAGCCCCTTGTCGCGCCCGAAGGCCATGTCCCTGGCGTTCGCCGCCACGATCTCGTCTCGGCGCGCGGTCACGGCGTCGGCCGCAACCTCCAGCGCATGCCGCTTGGCCTCGGGCGTGGCGAAGGCAAGCTCCGCCGAGGCCGCCTTCGCCGCTGCGCCGAGCGCCTGCATCATCGCCGCGATGTCCGTCGTCTCGTCCATGGCTTCGTCTCCGTCCATTTCCAACCGGGTCATGCCATTCCGTCCCGTGGGGCCTCGGCCCTGTCTTCCAGCGTGTAGTCCCGTGCGATCGCGAAGACGTGCACGGCGTCCGCGCCGTCCCGGCGCGCCGCCTCCGCAATGGCCCCGGCGCCCTCGCCCGTCCCGGCCTCCGTCAGCGACAGGAAGCGCCCGGCCCGCGTCACGCTTTCGTAGGCGCGGCCCCCGGTCGGCGCCGGTCCCGCGGCGGCCACCACGAAGCGGCCCGCGCCCCGCGCCCCGGCATCGGCCACGGTCTCGCCCACGCGGATGCGGTAATCCTCGAAATGCACACGCCGCCCCGCCGACTGGCTCGCCCTGTGCGTCGCCTCGCGCCGCCAGCCCGCAAGCGCCGCCTCGTCCGCCCAATGCTGGTGCGACAGAAGCGCGCCTTCGTCGTCGAGCGGCCGGAACCGCTCGAGATACAGAAGCCCCCCGTGCCCCGCCAGCACCGGCTTCAGCCGGTCCACGTGCTCGAAATAGTGCACCATGTGCCCGGGCTTCGGCCGCACGTCGAAGAACAGTCCCAGCATCCCCGCCTCCTCACAGCGCCATGTCGTCGCGATGGACCAGCGCCGCACGCCCCGGCGCCCCCAGCAGCGCCTCGATCTCGTCCGAACGGTGGCCCGCGATCGCGCGCGCCTCCGCCGCGGTGTAGCGCGACAGCCCCAGCCCCAGGCTCGCGCCGTCCGGGTCCTCCAGCATCACCGGATCGCCGCGACCGAACGTGCCCGTGACGGCCGTGACACCCGCCGGCAGAAGCGACTTTCCCCGCCCCAGCGCCGCCACCGCGCCTGCGTCGAGCCGCAGCGCGCCACGCGGCTTCATCGCCGAGATCCAACGCTTGCGCGCCGCCTGCGGGTCCAGCGTCGCGGTGAACCATGTGGCCCGCGCGCCCTCTTCCAGCGCCGCGAGCGGGTTCAGCCGCGCGCCCGCGGCGATCGCCATCGCGCAGCCCGACGCCGTCGCGGTGCGCGCGGCCATCAGCTTGGTCTTCATGCCGCCCTTCGACAGGCCCGATCCCGCGTCGCCGGCCATCGCCTCGATCTCGGGCGTGATCGCCTCGATCAGGGGAAGGTGCGCCGCCCCGGGATCGCTCGCGGGGTTCGCGGTATAGAGCCCGTCCACGTCCGACAGAAGCACGCAGACATCCGCGCCCGCCATGACGGCGACCTGCGCGGCGAGCCTGTCGTTGTCGCCATAGCGGATCTCGTCGGTGGCGATGGTGTCGTTCTCGTTGACGATGGGCACGGCACCCCGGCCAAGCAGCGCCGCGAAGGTGGCGCGCGTGTTGAGGTATCGGCGCCGGTCCCCGGAATCGTCCAGCGTCAGCAGGATCTGCGCCGCCGTGATCCCGTGCGGCGCCAAAGCCTCCTCGTAGGCGCGCGCCAGGCGGATCTGCCCGACGGCCGCCGCGGCCTGCGCCTCGTCCAGAGACAGCGCGCCAGACCCCAGCGCCAGCACCCCGCGCCCCAGCGCGATGGACCCCGACGACACGACGATCACGTCCGTCCCCCGCGCCTTGATGCGCGCGATGTCGGCAACCAGCGCCCCGAGCCAATCCGAGCGGAGCGCGCCGCTCTCCCGGTCCACCAGGAGCGCCGAGCCGATCTTGACGACCAGCCGCCGCGCCTCGGCCAGCGCCGGCACGCGCGCTTCGCTCAGGGCCGCCATGCCTGCGGCTCCTCGCGGGCGTCGCGATCCGCGGCGCGCCCCCGGTCGATGCGCGCCCGAAGCGTCCTCAAGACCTCGACGAGACCGGTGCGCGCGACGCCCGACATCGTCATGACGGGCCCGCCCGAAGCCTCCTCCAGCGCGGCGCGCCTCTCGGCGATCTCCTCGGCGGTCAGCGCATCCACCTTGTTCAGGACCGTGACGCGCGGCTTCTGTGCAAGGCCCGCGCCGTAGGCGTCGAGCTCGGCGATGATCGTCTGGTAGTCCTGCACGACTTCCTCGGACGTCCCGTCCACGAGGTGCAGCAGGACCGCGCACCGCTCCACATGTCCAAGGAACGTGTCTCCGAGCCCCCTGCCCTCGTGCGCGCCCTCGATCAGGCCCGGAATGTCGGCGACAACGAATTCCGCGCCGTCGACGCCGACGACGCCAAGGTTCGGAACCAGCGTGGTGAAGGGATAGTCCGCGATCTTCGGGCGCGCGTTCGAGGTGGCGGCAAGGAAGGTCGACTTGCCCGCGTTGGGCAACCCCAGAAGCCCCACATCCGCGATCAGCTTCAGCCGCAGCCAGATCGTCCGCTCGATCCCCGGCTGGCCCGGGTTGGCGCGCCGCGGCGCCTGGTTGGTCGAGGTCTTGAAATGCAGGTTGCCGAAGCCCCCGTTGCCCCCCCGCGCAAGCAGCACGCGCTCGCCCACCTCGGCGAGGTCCGCGATCACGGTCTCCTCGTCCTCCTCGAGGATCTCGGTGCCCGCCGGCACCCTCAGCACGATGTCGGCCCCGTCCTTGCCGGTGCGCTGCCGCCCCATGCCGGGCTGCCCGTTCTTCGCGAAGAAATGCTGCTGGTAGCGGAAATCGATCAGCGTGTTCAGCCCGTCCACCGCCTCGGCCCAGACGTCGCCGCCATCGCCGCCGTCGCCGCCGTCGGGACCGCCATACTCGATGAACTTGTCGCGGCGGAAACTGACCGCCCCGCCTCCGCCGCCGCCCGAGCGGATATAGACCTTGGCCAGATCGAGAAACTTCATCGCATCACCCCGACGTCCCCATGCGCGGGAAGCGCCCCTGCTTCATCCTTGCAAAAAACTCCGGGGAGCGCGAGGGGCTGGCCCCTCGCCGCCGGACGCCCGCCCCTACCCCAGACGCTTGAGGTAAGTCCATGTCGGCACCTTCGCCCCGCGCGCGACCGAATAGGCCTCGGCGTCGCCAAGATACTCGAACCCCGCATTGGTCAGCACCCGTGCCGATCCCGCGTTGTCCTGGAAGACGCTGCCGAACATGGTGGTGTTCTGCAGCGGGTTGGCCGCCACCAGCGCGCCCACCGCCTCCGAGGCGAAGCCCGTGTTCCAGAGTGCGGGCGCCACCCAGTAGCCGATCTCGGACTGGCCGCGGTCCATCCGCTTGAGCGACACGATCCCCATCAGCTCGGACCCCCCGAACTCCGTGGCGTCCATCGCCCAGACCGCCTCGTCGCCGGCCTGCCGCGCGGCCTGCGCGATGAAGGCCTCGGCCGTGCCGGGCGGCAGCGGGTGGGGGATGGTCGTCGTCATCTCCGCCACGCGCCTGTCCGAGGCATACATGGTCATGAGACCCGCATCCGAAGGCCGAAGCGGCCTAAGGTACATGCGCGGCGCCTCGATCACGGGCTGGGCCACGATGGCTTCCTGCTTCATGGGTCTGGCCCTCCTCCGGCCGAACCGCCCCTGCTTGAGCTGGGCTCGCACGTCCCGTCGCACAAGAGGATGTCGAAAATGCGAAAGGGCCGGCGGATCCGCCGGCCCCTCGGAAAACGTCCGTACGGATTCGGCGCTACTCGGCGGCTTCCGCCTGCGGCAGGACCGAGATGTATGTGCGGCCCTTGAAGCCCTTGGAGAAGGACACGCGGCCCTCTTCCACGGCGAACAGCGTGTGATCCTTGCCCATGTCGACGCCCGTGCCCGGCCACCACTTGGTGCCGCGCTGGCGCACGATGATGTTGCCGGGGATCACGGCTTCGCCGCCGAACTTCTTCACGCCCAGACGCCGGCCAGCACTGTCGCGGCCGTTGCGGGAGCTACCACCTGCTTTTTTATGTGCCATGTCGTCTCTCCTCAGCCCTTGGCGAGTTCTTTGGCCTGGTCGACCCAGCCTTCACGCTCGATCCGGCCCTTGAAATTCAGTTTCTCGTCGAACTCGGCGATGTCCGCCTCGGTCCACGCCGCGATCTGGGCGAAGGTCGTGACGCCGGCCTCGTTCAGCTTCTTCTCGAGCGCCGGGCCCACGCCCGACAGCTTCTTGAGATCGTCGCCGTCCGCGGCGGCGGCCTTCGCCTTCGCGGGCTTCGCAGTCTCGGCCTTGGCCGGAGCCGCGGCCTTCGCGGTCGACTTGCCGGTCTTCGCTGCCGGAGCCGAAGCGGGTGCCGACGTCGTTGTCGCTGGAGCCGAGCCCGCGCCGATCGCCGCCTTGACGCCCGAGGCGTCGCCACCCGACGACAGGATCTCGGTGATCTCGACCAGCGTCAGTTGCTGGCGATGACCCTTCTTGCGCTGCGAGCCGTGCTTGCGGCGGCGCTTCACGAAGTGGATCAGCTTCTCGCCCTTGACCTGGTCGACGACCAGCGCCTGAACGGCGGCGCCCGCGACCAGCGGGCTGCCGACGACGGCTTCGTCGCCGCCGACCATCAGAACTTCGTTGAACTGCACCGTCTCGCCCGCATCGGCGGCGAGCTTCTCGATGCGCAGACGGTCGCCGGCTTGCACCCGGTACTGTTTCCCGCCTGTCTTCATGACCGCGAACATGCGCGTATCCCTTCAGTTTCCCGCGCTCTGCGGCCCCGGTGTCCCGGCGTTCGTGGAGAGGCCTTCACGGCACCTCCGCCTCGAGCAGCGCGCCCCGGCAAGGGGCGTTGATCCATGTTTGCCGTGCCCGGCGCGAGGCGCCCGACGACGGAAGCCGCCAGATGCCCCACCCGACCCCGCATGTCAAGGCCCTCGGGCCGCGCGCGGGACGGTCCGGGCGGACCGCTCGGCTCAGGCGTCCTCGCCGGCGATGAAGCCTGCGGCGGCATCGCCCAGCTCGTGGCTGAGCTGTTCGAACATCGTGTCGAAGGCGGCGAAGAGCGCAGCGTTCAACGCCTGCCCCGCCTCGGTCCCGGAGAACGCCACATAGGCCTCCAGATCGCTGTCCGAAAGGTCGTCATAGGCGCTCAGCTGGAACGAATAGAGCCATTCGATCGTGTCCCGGCGCAGCTGCGGCTCCTGCGCCCAGACCTCCGAAAGCATCAGGTCCTCGGGGATCTCGACCTCGAAAGCGCCGCCGTCCGCAAGCCCGCGGTAGAAGGCGAAGTTGGAGTTGAGCGCGCCGGCCACGTTGCGCTCCACCAGGTCGTTCGCCTCGATGAAGCCGGTCAAGAGCTCGATGCGCGGATCGCCCTCGGCGATGGCCGCTCGGAAGGCCGCGTTCGCCATGTCCTCCGCCCGCGGATCGAGGAACGCGCGCCGCGCCTCGACCTCGGCATCGGCGATGCGCGCGCCGGGCTCGGCGGTGAAGAAGGCCGTCACCTGCGCCACCTCCTCCTCGCTCAGGGCATCGAGCGGAAACGCGTCCTCGAAAAGGCCCGTCATGCGGTCCTCGCCGTGGATGCGATGGGCCTCGGCCGACCAGGCCGCCCCGCCCTCGCCCGGGAACATGTCCGCCTCGAGCGTCCGCGCCGCCTCGATGCCCTCGCTCGCCATGATTGCAAGGACCTCATAGAGGTGCAGCGCCTCCAGCATCTCCTCGACATGCGGCGCCCGCTCCGACAAGGGGGGAAGGCTTGCGCCCGGCATCGTCTGCGCGCCGGATGCGACCGGAACAGCGCCCGCCAGCGCGACGGCAATGGACGTGGCAAGGATGAGACTGCGTGACATGGGCTCTCCGCGGTTGCGCGATATCGTCATGGGAACACATGGGACAGTCCGCGACGCATTTCCAGCGCGGCGCAAGGCCATCGGCGGGCGAATGCCGGGATCGTGAGCCGGCAGGGCGGCGCGCGCGGGCACGGGTGAGCGGGCACGAGCGACGAAGGGGGACACGGGGGGACCGCACCCTCGAAGGATCGCGCGACGATTGCGGGCATTCCTCTTGCGCCCCCGAAAACCATTCGCTACATCGCGCCCTCACAAGGACCACCTTGTCGCGGAGAGGTGCCGGAGTGGTCGAACGGGGCGGTCTCGAAAACCGTTGTGGGCGCAAGTCCACCCAGGGTTCGAATCCCTGTCTCTCCGCCAGAATTTCCTGAAGACCCGACCGGAAGCCGCCGCCGGGGCATCCCGGGGCGGGGATATCCCGGGTCGCCCCGTGCGTGACCCTTGGCACGCCTCCCGCGCAGGATCAGGCCTCCGCCCCCGGCCCTTCACGGATGCTCCTCCCGCTTGCGCAGACCCGCGAAGCGCGCCAGTCATGTGCCATGACAGAAGATCCTCACGCCGCCCGCCCTGCCACCGTTGCCCGCGCCCGCGACATGGCCGCGTCACCCGCGTTCCGCGACGCCCTTTCGCGGCTCGTCGCCTTTCCGACCGACGCCTCCGCGCCGGGCGCGCGGCAGGTCCTGTCCGACTACCTCGACCATGTCGCGGCGGAGCTTGCGCATGACGGCTTCGAGACGCGGCGATGCGAGGCCGAGGGCCGTCCCTTCCTGATCGCACGCCGGATCGAGGACGCCGCCCTTCCCACGGTCCTGGGCTATGCGCATGGCGACACCGTGCCCGCGATGGAGGGGCGCTGGCGCGAGGGCCGCGTGCCGTGGCAGCTGACCGAGGCGCCGGCCGAGGGGCGTCTTTACGGACGCGGCATCGCCGACAACAAGGGCCAGTTTCTCGTCAACCTCACGGCGATGCGCGCCGTGCTCGCCGCGCGCGGGCGGCTCGGCTTCAACGCCGTGTGGCTGATCGAGATGGGCGAGGAGATCGGCTCGCCCGGTCTCGGTGCGCTCTGCGCCGAGCGGCGGGATCTCCTGGCCGCCGACCTTCTTGTGGCCTCGGACGGGCCGCGCCTGTCTGCCGAGACGCCGACGATGTTTCTGGGCGCGCGTGGGGGGCGGACCTTCCGCCTGCATCTCAGGCGGCGCGAGGGCGGTCGGCATTCGGGAAATTTCGGCGGGCTCCTGCGAAATCCGGGTCTCGAGATGGCCCACGCGCTGGCGGCGATCGCGGACGCGCGCGGCGCGATCCGCGTGCCCGGCTGGACGCCGCCGGCCGTAGATCCCGAAGCGCGCCGCCTTCTCCAGGGGGTGACGCCTGCCGCTGGCGAGATCGATCCGGGCTGGGGCACGCCCGGCCTCACGCCTGCCGAGCGCGTCCACGCCTGGTGCTCGGCCGAGGTTCTCGCCTTCACCTGCGGCGATCCCTCGCATCCCGTGAACGCCATCCCGCCCGAGGCGACGGCATGGGTGCAGCTGCGCCATGTCACGGGCCTGGAGGCCGACCGCCTCGGAGACCATTTGCGCGACCATCTCGCCTCGCAGGGCTTCGGCGATATCGAGGTGACGGAGGACGGCGCGGCCTTCCCCGCCACCGCGACGCCGCCCGCGCACCCCGCCGCGCGCTTCGCCGCCGCGTCGCTGGAACGGACCGCCGGCCGCGAGCCGGTGGTCCTGCCCTCGCTCGGCGGCTCGCTTCCCAACGACGTGTTCACCGACATCCTGGCGCTTCCGACGATCTGGGTGCCGCATTCCTATCCGGGCTGTTCGCAGCACGCACCGGACGAGCATCTTCCCGCCGCGATCTTTCCCGATGCGGCGGGGCTCATGGCCGGTCTCTACTGGGACCTCGGCACGCCGGAGGCGCTGGATCTGCGCCAGGGTTCGATCGGGGGCGCGGGCTAGGGCGCATCGCCCCGCGACGCGGCCCAGTCCGACAGCGCCGGGTTCTCGTCTAGGGCAGCCGCGGGCCTTTGGCGGAGGCGTGCGAAAAGGCCGCCGGACCCCGCCGCGGGCGCGGCGCGCGGACGCCTGAGATAGTGGAACTCGCGCGCGCCGAAGTAGAAGCCCACGATCGCGCCCAGAAGCCACCAAAGCGGCTCGGGCACTTCGGACAGGCCGATCATCCGCGCCGCGAAGCCCGGCGGGTCGGCCATCGCGTAGGCGAACAGCCCGATCGTCCCCAGCGCCATGAGCGGGCGCGGCAGGCGGTTGAGCCCGTTCACCAGCCGGTCGAAGCGCGACGAGCCGCCATGGGCGTATTCCGCCGCCGCCGCCTCGAGCGCCATGCGGTAGGCGTCGTGCGAGACTTCGAGCCTGCGTGTGGCGTTGGCCACGAAGACCTCCGACAGCCCCTCGGCCGCCTCCCCCGCCGAAGCGAGCGCGCCCGAGGCGAGCGCCCTTCCGATCAGTCCCATGCGGCGGTCCTTTCCTTGTGGCCCTGCAAGCTGAGATGCCAGCGCGGCGAGATGAAGGCCTCGGCCCGGCGGATCCAGCCGCCCTTTCCGCCGTCGCGGGTGCGGGCATACTTGCGGCTTGCGGGGCGGCGGTCGGCGAGGCGGTAGTAATAGTTGCGCCGCGCGATGCCGTAGGCGTCGGCGAGGTGGCCGGGCGCGCGGGCCTGCGCGGCGTGCGCGGCCCGAAGCGTCTGCGGCCCGATCACGCCGTCCACGGCGACGTCGTGGCCCATGTCGCACAGAAGCCGCTGCAACAGCCGGACCGCGTTGGAGCCCGCGTTCACGTACATGTCGAAGACGGTGGCCTGCAGCGCCTCGGGCAGGCCGGCGAGGCCCGGGCGCTCGAAGTAGTGGGTGACGCAGATGTCGGCGGCGATCTGCGGCGTGACGCGGCGCAGGTCGCGCGCATCCACGTCGCCGTCGCGGTCGAGGTCGATCCCGAGCCGGCGCAGCGTGGCGAGGGTAACGCCGTGCTGCGTCGCCCCGCCCGGATCGTCGGGGTCGTTCACGAACCCGCCTTCACGGGCCACGATGTCTTTGGCGATATCGCGAACCGAAAGCATGGCTCGCACCTCCATGCTCGGCTTGGGACAGCCTGCATGTCACGATGGGATGCTTAAGATTTCGCTAAAGCCGAGCGCGGGCTCAGCTTTCGGGTTCGCCCGGCGCGCGGTAAACGCCCTGCGCCTGCAACGCGTCGATGACCTCTTCGGGCATGTAGGTCTCGTCGTGCCGTGCAAGGATCTCGGTCGCCTCGAAGACGCCGTCGACCAGCCGCCCGGTCCCGACCATGCCCTCGCCCTCGCCGAAGAGGTCCGGCAGGACGCCGGTGTAGCGCACCGGAACCGAGGCGCCGCCGTCGGTCACGTTGAAGGTGATCGTCTCGCCCTGCCCGCGCACCAGCGTGCCCTCCTCGACGAGGCCGCCGATGCGGAACACCTCGGAGGGAGGCGGCGGCGCGCCCGCCACGTCGGTCGGCGCGCGGAAGAAGTTGATGCCGTCGCGCATCGCGTAGCCGATCAGCGCCGAGGACAGCGCAAGCGCCAGGACCGCGAGGGCGATGATCTGGATCCGTCTCTGTTTCTTCAAACCGCGCATGGGTCACTCGCTCGTTTCGGCGGCCGTGCCGCATTCCCTTGGATCGCCGCCGCCAGCATCCCTGTGGATCTATTTGGGAGCGTTTTGGCCCCGCGTCGAGTGGACACGGAGCCGCGCGGGGCAGGATGGCCCCCGCGTGGCATCGTGCGACGCCGAAGCTGCACTTTCCCACCGCAGCGGCCAGCGTGAGGAAAAAACTTCAAGTATTTGTTTTTATTATGCAAGCCTTCCGTCCGGAAGCAGTCTGACGGCATCCGACCCCAGATCCGTCCACAGGCTGCCTAGGTCTCGACAGGCTCGAAAACGATTTCGCGGCGGAGGAACTGCGTCGCCTTCGACGCGACGCGCTTCGGATTTCCAGTGGTGAGAAACCTCGATTCGCCCCCCGCCCCGCGCATCCCCGTGTGCCTCTCGAGATAGTCGGCCAGCGCCGCCGCCACGAGGTCGGGTTGCGAGTAGACCGCCACGTCGGGGCCGAGGGCCTCGCGGAATACCTCCTCGACCAGCGGGTAATGGGTGCAGCCGAGGATCGCGGCCTCGGGCTTCGGCATCCGCCGGAGAAGCGACTCGACGTGGCTTCGCACCAGCGCGTCGGCGAGGATCATGTCGCCCATCTCGATCGCGTCCACCACGCCCGCGCAGGGCTGCGCCTCGACGTCCACGCCGATCGCGCGGAAGGCAAGCTCGCGCTGAAAGGCGCGGCTGGAGACGGTGGCGGGCGTTGCGAAGAGGGCGACGTGACGCACCGCCACCTCGCGCGGGGGAGAATTGTCGCCCCACTTGCGTTCGGTCAGAGCCTCGATCAGCGGCACGAATACGCCGAGCACGCGCTTGCCCTGGGGCACCCAGCCCTCCTGCATCCGGCGCAGCGCGGCAGCCGAGGCGGTGTTGCAGGCGAGGATCACGAGGTCGCAGCCCTGGTCGAAAAGGCACTGAACGCCGCGCGTGGTGAGATCGTAGATGTCGTCCGCGTCGCGCACGCCGTAGGGCGTGTTGGCGTTGTCGCCGAGGTAGACGAAGGGCACGTCGGGAAGCCGCCTGGTCACCGCGTCCAGAACGGTAAGGCCGCCGAGGCCCGAATCGAAAACGCCAACCGCCATGTCCCTGCCCTTCCTGGCTCTAGTACCGGTCGATGATCCGTCCCGTGCGCCCCTGCCCGTCCCGATATTGCTGATCGAACTCGAAGCCGCGCAGGCGCGCGTCGAGAGGCCTGGGACTCAACGCATAGGTCGTTTCGCGCAGGAACGCCATCATGCCCCGCGCGTCCCCGCGAAAGGCCTCCAGTTCGTCCCTCGGGATCGGATTTCCGACCACGATGCGCACGGGCGTGTTCACGCGCGACCGGAATTCCTTGATCAGGAGCCCCATCCGCAGCGTGGTGTGGACATGGCTCATCAGCTGGAACAGCCGCGAGTTCTGCCCCTCGAAGTAGATCGGCACCACGGCGGCGTCGGACTTGGCGATCATCCGCGCGGTGAAGCTGCGCCAGCCCGGGTCCATCGGCCGCCCGAAGGGCCGCGCGGCGGTCGAGACGGTGCCGCCGGGAAAGACGCCGATCGCCCCGCCCCCGGCCAGAAAGCGCAGCGCGTCGCGCCGCGTCTCGATGTTCAGCGCCAGCGCCTCCTTCGTGTCCTCGAAGCTGATCGGCAGGATGATGCGGTCGATGCCCTCGGCCCGGCGGAAGATGCGATGGGCGAGAATGCGGAAATCGCCGCGCACCTCCGCAAGGATGTGGCCGAGCATCAGGCCGTCGAGGATGCCGTAGGGATGGTTCGCGATGACGATCAGCGGCCCCTCGCGCGGGATCAGGCCGAGGCTCCCGCCCGCAACCTCCAGCTTCAGCCCGTAGCGCTCGACCATCACCTGCCAGAAATCGCGGCCCTGGCGCACCTCGTCGTTGTAGCCCGCCGCGCGCCGGATCAGGCCCAGCCGGCCTGTCGCGTTCTCCATCGCGCGGATCATCGCGCGGCCGGTCCGGGATTCGGCCGATGACGCGTAGGAGATGTCGCGCGCGGCGGTCCTGAGGTCGGCGTCTCGGCGGCGACGGACCATGAACGGCCCCTCCGGTGGGTTGCTTTCGTTTGCCATAGCCCGCCCTGCCCGAGTCGGTCCAGACATCAGGCGCGGGCGCCCCCGATCAGCGCCGCGTCCACCCCCAGAGGCAGATCAGGTCGTGAAGGACATGGGTCGCCGCGACCGCCGTGATGGACGCATGGTCGAACGGCGGAGAGACCTCGACCACGTCGCCGCCCACGAGGCCGATCCCCGCAAGCTCGCGCAGGAAGATGCCGGCCTCCATGCTCGAAAGGCCTCCCCAGACGGGTGTGCCCGTGCCGGGCGCGAAGGCGGGGTCCAGCCCGTCGATGTCGAAGGAGAGATAGACCGGCGCGCCGCCCGCCCGCCCGCGCACCGCCTCGGCCACCGCCGCGGGGCCGCGCGTGAATACCTCGCGGGCATCGTGGATGGCGATGCCGAGGTTGTCGCCGACCACCGTGCGGATGCCCACGTGGGACGAGCGCCCCACGTCGATCAGCCCCTCCTTCACCGCCTTGTAGGCGAAGGTGCCGTGGTCGATGCGCGCCGGGTCGTCGTCGGGCCAGGTATCGGTGTGCGCGTCCACCTGGATCAGCGCGAGGGGGCCGTGCCGCGCCACGTGCGCCCGCAGAAGCGGCAGCGTGATCGAGTGGTCGCCTCCCATCACGAAACAGGCCGCGCCCGCGTCAAGGATGGTGGCGGCGTGAGCCTCGATCCGCGCGGGCACGTCGGCGGTGTGGGCGTAGTCGAAGGCCATGTCGCCGTAGTCGAGGATCGCAAGCGCCTCGAGCGGGGAATAGCCGTCCCAGCCGTAGGGCGGATCGAAGGGCTGAAGCGCCGAGGCCTCGCGGATCGCGCGCGGCCCAAGCCGCGTGCCGGGCCGGTTTGTCACGGCCTGGTCGAAGGGGATGCCCGTAACGGCCACGTCGACGCCGCTCAGATCCTTGCCCCATCGGCGGCGCAGGAAGCTCGGCGCGCCCGAAAACACGTTCTCGAAACGCAGGCCCTTCAGGTCGGACCGGGTCACGGCCGCGTCGATCTCGTTCTTGGCGTCCTCGAGGGCCATTTTTCCGTCCTTCTCCCTTTCCCCGACCAGCCCTGCCGCTACCTGCGCCGGAACGCAAGAGGCGCCGTGCATCGGCCTTGCCCATCCCTGAGGCATCGGGCATGGACGGGCGGCACCGCCCCAGGAGACGCGCAATGCAAGACGTGACAGACCCCCAGGCCGACCTGCGCGCCGCGTTCCTCGAGGGGATGAGCCGCTCGGCCGCCTCGGTCTCGGTCGTCACGACGGACGGACCGGCGGGGCGCGGCGGCGTCACCGTGTCCGCAATGACGTCGATCTCGGCGGAGGGCGCGCGCCCGACGATGCTGACCTGCCTCAACGCGTCGTCCTCGGCGCTGCCGCTGGTGCTGGAGAACGGATGCTTCTGCATCAACGTGCTCAGGACCGGACAGACCGAGATTTCGGACATCTTCTCGTCCCGCCTGCCCGCGCCCGGCGGCGACAAGTTCAACGTCGTGGAGACCGAGACGATGGCCACCGGCGCGCCGCGCATCAAGTCGGCGCTGGTCAGCTTCGACTGCCGCCTGATCTCGGCCGAGAAGATCGGGACGCACCACATCTGCATCGGCGAGGTCGCGGCCGTGAAGACGGCGCACGAGGGCGAGCCCCTGCTCTATGGGTTGCGCAAGTATCTAAGGCCCGAGGACCACTAGGCGGCGCGCGCGGCCGCCCGGCCTCCTTCAGGCCGCGGGCTGCGCCGTCTCGACCAGCCGGGCGAAGATGCTGGCGCCGATGGGCGAGATCGCGTCGTTGAAGTCGAAGGCGGGGTGATGCAGCCCCGCGCCCGGCCCCGCGCCGATGAAGAAGTAGGCGCCCGGCCGCTCGGCCAGCATGTAGGAGAAATCCTCCGCCCCCATCTCGCGGCCCGAGCGCGCGTCCACGAGGTCCGCGCCGACGACCTCGGCCGCGACCGCCGCCGCGAAATCCGCCGCCTCGGGATCGTTGATCGTGGCCGGATAGCCCACTTCGTAGTCGAGGCGGGCCTCGACGCCGAAGGCCGCGGCATGGCCCGCCACGATCTCCTCCATCCGGCGGATCACCATCTTCTGCACCTCGGGGTCGAAGCTGCGCACGGTGCCGTTGATGTAGGCCTTGTCGGGAACGACATTGTCGGCCGAGCCCGCGTGGATCTGCGTGACCGAGATCACGAGGTCGTCGAGCGCGTAGTTGTTGCGCGACACGATCGTGGGGATCGCCTGCGCGATCGCCAGCGCGGGCGGGATCGGGTCGGCCGTCTCGTGGGGCATGGCGCCGTGGCCGCCCACGCCCTTCACATGGATGTGGAACGTGTCGACGGCGGCCATGATCGGCCCCGGCGTCGTCAGGATGCGCGCCTCCTCCAGCCCCGGCACGTTGTGAAGGGCGAAGACGCGGTCGATGGCGAAGCGGTCCATGATCCCCTCGCGGCACATCACGTCCGCACCACCCCCGGATTCCTCGGCAGGTTGGAAGATCAGCGCGACGCGCCCCGAGAAATTGCGCGTCTCGGCAAGGTACTTCGCGGCCCCCAGCAGCATCGCGGTATGCCCGTCATGGCCGCAGGCGTGCATCCGCCCCGGCACGGTCGAGGCATGGGGGGCGCCCGTCTCTTCGGTCATGGGCAGCGCATCCATGTCGGCGCGCAGGCCGATCACCGGCCCCTCGCCCCGGCCCTCGACGATGGCCACGATGCCCGAGGTCGCGATCCCCTCGTGGATCTCGTCGACCCCGAAGGCGCGCAGCTTCTCGGCCACGAAGGCCGCCGTGCCCAAGCAGTCGAGGCCAAGCTCGGGATGGGCGTGCAGATGCCGCCGCCAGCCCGTCATCTCTTCGGCGTAGGAGGCGATGCGGTTTACAACGGCCATAACTGGACTCCGTCCTCGCGGTTCGGTCTAAGGGGGCGAACCTGCACCAGTTCAGGCGCCGCCGCAATGCAAGACACCGCCCCGGACCACCCCCGCCCGATCGACAGGCTGCGCGCCATCATGGCCCGCCTGCGCGACCCCGCGACGGGGTGCCCGTGGGACATCGAGCAGGACTTCGCCTCGATCGCCCCCTACACGATCGAGGAGGCCTACGAGGTCGCCGACGCCATCGAGCGGCAGGCCTGGGACGAGCTGAAGGGTGAGCTTGGCGACCTTCTGTTCCAGTCCGTCTACCATGCGCAGATGGCCGAGGAGGCAGGGCATTTCACCTTCGACGAGGTCGCCGCCGCCATCGCCGACAAGATGGTGGCCCGCCACCCGCACGTCTTCGGCGACGAAAGCCGCGACAAGTCCGCCGAACAGCAGACCCGCGACTGGGAAGCCGTGAAGGCGGCCGAGCGCGCGTCGCGGGCGAAGGGCGGCGTTCTGGACGACGTGGCGCTGGGCCTGCCCGCGCTGATGCGCGCCGAGAAGTTGCAGAAGCGCGCGGCGCGCGTGGGCTTCGACTGGCCGCAGGTGGACCAGGTGATCGACAAGATCGCCGAGGAGGCGCGCGAACTGGCCGAGGCGCGGAACGGCGCGCCGCATGACCGGATCGAGGACGAGATGGGCGATTTGCTGTTCGTCGTCGCCAACCTCGCGCGCCATCTCAAGGTGGACCCCGAGGCCGCGCTGCGCCGCGCCAACGCCAAGTTCACGCGCCGCTTCGCCCATATAGAGGCGCGACTGGCCGAGCTTGGCAAGCGTCCCGGCGACAGCACGCTCGACGAGATGGACGCGCTCTGGAACGAGGCCAAGGCGCGCGGCCTCTGAGGCCGGGGCGCGGCCGTCCCGCCCGGCTTGCGGACGAGCCCGCACGCCGCGCTATGTAAGATCCATGCCGCTTCGCATCGCCCCGTTCCTCGCCGCCGCGCTGTTTCCCGCGCCCCTCGCCGGGGCCGAGTTGCATTGCCTGGGGACAGGCCCCGGCTTCATGCTGGTGATCGATGGCGGAACCGCGCGCTTCGACTACCTCGGCGACGGCGTCTTCGATCTGGAGCCTGCCGTGACGCTGCCCCTCGACGGGGTGCGCCGGACCGATCTGCGGACCCATGGCGGCGCGGTGCCGCTGTTTCTCGAGGAGGCCGCCTGCCCGATCTTCGGAATCGAACTCGACTACCGGGTAGAGATCGGTATTCAGACCTCGGAGGGACTGCGGCCGATGTTCGGCTGCTGCCGGGAGGCCGATTGAGACCATGACAGACCTGCCGAGGGAGACCGTGATCGCCGCCTCCGCGCCGCTGCCCGACGCGCGGCCGGGGCTGGCCGCGCTGTGGATGGTCGGGGCGATCCTGTCGTTCTCGGCGATGGCCGTCGCAGGGCGGGCAGCGGCGCTGGAACTCGACACGTTCGAGCTGATGTCGTGGCGTTCGGCCGTGGGCCTTCTCATCGTCCTGACGATCGGCGCGTTCGCAGGCACCCTCGGGCAGGTCACGCGGCGCAGGATGCACCTGCACGTCGCGCGCAACATCGCCCACTTCACCGGGCAGAACCTGTGGTTCTACGCCATCACTGTCTCGCCGCTGGCGCTGGTCTTCGCGCTGGAATTCACCTCGCCGCTCTGGACGATGCTGCTGGCCGCGATCTTTCTCGGCGAGCGGATGACGCGCGCCAAGGCGCTCGCCGGCGGGCTGGGCTTCGCGGGGGTGCTCATGATCGTGCAGCCCGGCGCCGCGCCCCTGTCGTCGGGCATGGTCACGGCGGCGATGGCGGCGGTGATGTTCGCCACGACCGCGATCTTCACCAAGAAGCTGACCGCCACCGAGACGATCACCTGCATCATGTTCTACCTCACCGCCATGCAACTGGTCCTCGGCCTCGCCTGCTCGCTGATCGACGGCGACATGGCGATGCCAAGCCTCGCGACCGCGCCTTGGGTCGTTCTGATCGCGGTGGCCGGGCTGACGGCGCATTTCTGCCTGACCACGGCCCTGTCGATGGCGCCCGCCTCGATCGTCATGCCGATGGACTTCGCGAGGCTGCCCGCCATCGCCGTCGTGGGAATGCTGTTCTACGACGAGCCGCTTCTGTGGGGCGTGCTCGGGGGGGCCGCGCTGATCTTCGCGGGAAACTACGTCAACATCATCGCGGCACGCCGCAGGACGACCTGACGCAGCGTCACCAAGGGGGTTTGTAGCAAAAGCGACACAGTGTGCGGGTCATGCAACGCCATCGCTGCAACCTGACCCTGCGGCAGAATTGACCGGTCCCACGCTTTTCGGAATAGGATCGTTTCAAACATGACGAGGCATGTCGGGGAGGAATTCCATGAAGAAACTAGCAAGCGCGTCGGCGGTCCTGCTCGCCACGACGGCGATCGCCCAGGCAGACATCTCGCGCGCCGATCCGACGGTGCGCCTCCTGTTCGAGGATGTCGGTCCGACAGGAACCTACGGTGAACTGTCCTTCGGTTCGATCAACCCCAAGGCCGGATCGAACGGCGTCGTTCCCGACCCGCTCGCCAGCTACGCACAGCCCGGCTTCGGCATCCTGCACCGCTACAGCGACCAGGTCTCGGTCGCGCTGAGCTACGACACGCCCTTCGGCGCGGACGTCAGCTATCCGGGCTTCGGCGCGGGCGGCACGCCCATCGGCGTGCCTCCGTTCTTCATCCCCTCCGGCGGGCCCTTCTTCGGGGGCTACGCCACCGTCGACACGCGGCAGTTGACCCTCATGGGCCGCTACGAGTTCGGCAACGGCTTCAGCGTCCACGGCGGCCTCCGGGCAATGGACGTCGAGGGCGACATCTACACGAACGTCACCGCGGACCCGACCGAATTCCACCGTCTCGCAGGGACGAGCGAGATCGGTTACGGCTACCTTCTTGGCGCGGCCTACGAACGGCCGGAAATCGCGCTGCGAGTCTCGCTGACCTACCATTCGGCGCTTGAAGTCGATTTCGACGACGCCTCCGAGACGCCCGTCTCGACTTTCTTCGGTGTTGCGACCGGTCCCGAGGGCACCGCCGACTTCTCGGTGGAGTTCCCTGAAAGCTGGACGCTCGAATTCCAGAGCGGCATCGCGGCCGATACGCTCGTCTTCGGCTCGATCCACTACGAGTACTGGGACGGGTTCAACCTTTCGACCGATGTCGGGAACTACGTGAACTTCACGTCCGACACGACGACCTACCAGGTCGGCCTGGGCCGCCGGCTCAACGAGAACTGGTCGGGCTCGGTCTCCTACACGCACCGCACGCGCGGAACGGTGCCGTCGGATTCGTCGCTGTCGCCGACCACCGGCCTCAATTCCATCGCGGTCGCGGCGCAGTACGAAATGGACGCCGTCACGCTCTCGGGCGGGATCACCTACGGGATCCCCGGAGACCAGACGGTCATCGCTGCCGCCCCGGTCGACTTCGACGACAACGAGGTCATCGGCGTGGGCCTTCGGATCGGCTTCCGCTTCTGATCCGCAGACTCTGGAACACGCAGAAGGCCCCGCCGTCGCGGGGCCTTTTCGCGTCTCAGAGCGCCTTGAACGCCTGCGCCTGGCGATCCGTCCAGTTCACCGCCACCACGATGCCGTCCTCCTCCTGGCGCTCGCCCTCGACGACGCCCTGCTCGTAGAGCCAGGCGCGGCGGCGCCCCTCTTCGTGGGGAAGCCGGACCTCGGCGCGGTTGCGCGGCTCGGACGTGCCCTCGGCCACCGCGGCCAGAAGCGGCCCCAACCCCTCTCCTGTCAGAGCAGAGATCGCGAAGACGCCGTCGCGGCGTGCCGCCTCGGTCTGGCGCGTCTCGCGATCGGGGCCCTTCAGGAGATCGGTCTTGTTCCACACCTCGATCAGGGGCGTCGTCTCGGTCACGCCGAGATCCTCAAGGATCGCGGCGACGTCCTCGGCCTGTTCTGTCGTCTGCGCATGCGAGATGTCACGGACGTGAAGGATCAGGTCGGCGTCCAGCACCTCTTCCAGCGTGGCGCGGAAGGCCGCGACCAGTTGCGTTGGAAGGTCCGAGATGAAGCCCACCGTGTCGGACAGGATCACCTTCGTGCCGTCGGGCAGCGTGACGCCCCGCATCGTGGGATCGAGCGTGGCGAAAAGCATGTCCTTGGCCATCACGTCCGCGCCCGTCAGCCGGTTGAACAGCGTGGACTTGCCCGCGTTGGTGTAGCCCACCAGCGCGACGATTGGGAACGGCACCTTCTTGCGCGCCGCCCGGTGCAGCGAGCGGGTCCGCACCACCTTGGCGAGCTGTCGGCGCAGGCGGGTGATCGCTTCGTCGATGGCGCGCCGGTCGGCCTCGATCTGCGTCTCGCCGGGTCCGCCCACGAAGCCCAGTCCGCCGCGCTGCCGCTCGAGGTGGGTCCATGCCCGCACAAGCCGCGTGCGCTGGTAACTCAGCGCGGCCAGCTCGACCTGCAGCACGCCCTCCCGCGTGCGCGCGCGATCGGCGAAGATCTCGAGGATCAGACCGGTACGGTCCAGCACCTTGCAGCCCCAGGCCTTCTCGAGGTTGCGCTGCTGGACGGGCGTGACCGAGCCGTCGATCAACACGAGGCCGACCTCCTCGGCCTCGATCCGCTCCTTCAGCTCGTCGATCTTGCCCGAGCCGAACAGCATTCCGGGCTGCGCCTTGGGCAGGCGCACGATCGCGCCTCCCACGACGTCGATGTCGGGAAGCGCCGCGGCAAGCGCCACGGCCTCTTCCAGCGCCGGCCCGGCCTCGCGGCGGTCCCGGTCGTTCTGGATGTCAGGGTGCAGGACGAGCGTGCGCATCCTCGCGCGCTCGGTCCCGTGGCTGTCGTGTTCTATGGAAGGTCTCCGGGCCCGGTGGGCTCAATCTTCCCCGTCGTAAAGGTTGATCGGCTGCGCGGGCATGACGGTGGAAATGGCATGTTTGTAGACCAGCTGGCTCTGGCCGTCGCGGCGCAGAAGGACGCAGAAGTTGTCGAACCAGGTGATCACGCCCTGAAGTTTCACGCCGTTGATGAGAAAGATCGTCACCGGCACCTTGGTCTTGCGGACGTGGTTGAGAAATGCGTCCTGAAGGTTCTGTTTGTTCTCGGCCATTTTTTTTCGCGCCTTTTTCGGTTTGCCGCCGTTGACCCGGCGGACTCCTCCAACGGATATTATGGTGTGAAAAAAACCGGATTTCCACCCCGGAAACCGACACTTGCGGGCGCATTTGCGTTCAGGACCGCCAGAACGCGGGGTTGAACAGCGCGATCAGCACCAGCGTCTCGATCCGTCCCAGGATCATCGCCATCGCCACGATGAGCTTGGCGGCGTCGCCCAGCATGGCGTATTGCACGGGGACTTCGCCCGCCATCGCGGCAAGGGGCCCGGTCGTGGTCAGCGAGGCGATCGTCAGGATCAGTGCCTCCTCGAAGGCAAGCCCGGTCGCCGCGAGCGCCAGCATGATGGCGGCCAGCGAAATGACGAAGAGCATGAAGAAGATCCAGGCGATGTAGGCCCCCTCGCGCCGGATGCGCCGGCCAAGGACGCCCGCGCCCGCGACCGAGTGGGGATGGACCAGCTTGCCCATCTCGCGGGTGCCATGCTTGTAGAGCGCGTAGACCCGCAGAAGCTTGATGCCCCCCGCCGTGGTCGCCACGCCGCCCCCCATCAGCACCAGACCGACCAGCAGAAGACCCGGCGTCGGCAGGCCAGACCATTGCCGCGCGTCCGCCCAGCTTTCGGACACGAAGCCCGTGGTCGTGAGGAAGGACAGAACCGTGAACGCCCCGCCCCAGAGCGCAGCGAGCGCGCCTTGCAGGTTCGAGATCGTGTCGACCTCCAGCGCGCCCAGCCAGTGCCGCGCGAACAGAAGCGTGGGCAGGCAGATCACCGCGAAGGCCGCAAGCCGCACCTCGCGGTCGCGCGCGACGCGTTCGGGCCATGTCCGGTCGAACCCCTGCGAGAAGGTGCGCCGTGACAGGGCGAAGACGAGGAACAGGAAGATCATCGCCTCGCCCATGACGCCCGCGGGCCGCCCCGCCAGACCTTCGACCGGCGTGATCCCCGAGGTCGCCATCGTCGACATGGCATGGATCAGCGCGACCAGCGGCGCCTCGTCCGCCGCCGACAGAAGCAAGGCCAGCGCCAGCGTCAGCACGAGGTAAACGGGCGTCAGCTGCGCCGCGCTGCGCGCAAGCCGCTCCGAGGCCCCCGAGGCGCCTGCCGGCATCAGGCCGGACTGGAGGCGCCCCTCGATGCGCGCCTCGGACGTCACCTCGTAGCCGCCGAGGCTGAGCGGCGCGAGGACGGCCATCGCCGACACCCAGATCAGAAGCCCGCCCAGCCAGCCGACCGTCGCGCGCCACAGGTGCACCGCCGGGGGCAGGCGCGCGGGGTCGAAGACGACCGCGCCCGTGGTGGTCAAGGCCGAGACCATGTCGAGATAGACGTTGATGAACCGCGTGTTGCGCACGGCATCGTCCATCGGAACGGCCAGCACCAGCGGCAGGACGAGATAGGACAGAACAAGCGTCACGAGCTGGCGCCGCTCGTTCGGGGTCCTGCCGCTGCGCTGGACGGCGATCCCGATCAGCGTCGCGCCCACCATCGTCAGGAGGCTCGCGTAGAAGAAGCTGCGGCCGGTCGCGAAATCCTCGCTCGCCACCGCCATCGCCGCTGGCAGGAGCATCGCACCCGCGGAGATCCAGAGCAGGGCGACGAAAAGCGGCAGATTGCGGAACCAGGCCAGCATCGCTCAGAAGAAGTCGATCGAGACCTGGAGCAGGGTCTCCACCGCAGGCACGTCGGAGGCCAGCGCGAAGATGACGATCGAGTCGCCCTCCTCGATCCGGGTGGATCCCGAAGGCCGGATCACCTTGCCGCCCTTCTGCACCGCGCCCAGAAGCGCGCCCTCGGGGAAATCGATGTCGCGCACCGCCCGTCCCGCCAGCGACGAGGTCGACAGGACCTGCGCCTCGATCACCTCGGCCTCGGCATCGCCGATGGAGTAGACGCCGCGCACGCGCCCGTGGCGGATGTGGCGCAGGATCGAGCTGACGGTGGTGGCGCGCGGGTTGATGTAGGCGTCGATCGACAGGGGCTCCATCAACGGCACGAGGGTCGGGTCGTTCACCAGCGCGATCGCCATGCGCGCGCCCGCCGACTTGGCGCGCACCGAGGCGAGGAGGTTGGTCTTGTCGTCGTCGGTGACGCACAGGACGGCGTCCGTCCGCTCCACACCCGCCTCCTTCAGAAGCTCCATGTCGAGGCCGTCGCCATGCAGCACGATGGTCCGCTCCAGCGCGTCGGCCGCCGTCTCGGCGCGGGTTCGGCTGGCCTCGATTACCCGCGTGCGGATGCGCTGCTGACGCCGCTCCAGCGTGCGGGCGACGCTCAGGCCCACGTTGCCGCCGCCGACCACGATGACGCGCTCGGGCGCCTTCGCCGTCTTGCCGAAGATCTCCAGCGTCCGCTCGGCGTCCTGAATATGGGTGAAGACGTAGATCTGGTCCCCTTCGAACAGCTGGTCGCCCGGCTCCGGCACGAAGAGCGTCCCGTCGCGCCGCACGCCCGCGACGATGGCGCGCAACGTCGAGAACAGCTCGGACAATTGCCTCAGCGGCGTGTTCAGCACCGGACAATCGGCGGTCAGCGCGATGCCGAGCATCTGCGCGTCTCCCGACAGGAATGTCTCCGTGTCGAAGGTCGAGGGCGAGCCGATGCGGCGCAGCGCGGCCTCGGCCACCTCCTTTTCGGGCGAGATCACGACATCGATGGGCAGGTGGTCGCGGCGGTAGAGGTCTGAATAGATCGCGTCGAGGTAGGACTGGCTGCGCAGGCGCGCGATCTTGCGCGGCACGGAAAAGACCGAGTGGGCGACCTGGCAGGTCACCATGTTCACCTCGTCCGAGAAGGTCGCCGCGATGATCATGTCGGCGTCCCGCGCCCCGGCCGTGTCGAGCACGTCGGGATGGCTCGCGAAGCCCGTCAGGCCGCGCACGTCGAGCGTGTCGGTGGCGCGGCGCACCAGGGCGGGGTTGTTGTCCACCACGGTGACGTCGTTGTTTTCGCCCGAAAGATGCCGCGCGATCTGCCAGCCGACCTGGCCCGCGCCGCAGATGATGACCTTCATGTGCCCAACGCCCGGACCGGTGTCTCTGGACTGAAAGCCATGGCAGAGCAGGGCGCGGGCGTCAATCTGCGGCCCCGGCGGCGCGGCGCGCGGCGCCCCGGCGTCACTCCTCGACCTGCGCCATCCGTGCGCCGGCCTTGTTCGACGTCACCACGCCCAGCGACTTGAGCTTGCGGTGCAGCGCCGAGCGCTCCATGCCGACGAAATTCGCCGTGCGGCTGATGTTGCCGCCGAAGCGGTTGATCTGCGCCATGAGGTAGTGCCGCTCGAACAGCTCGCGCGCCTCGCGCAGCGGCAGCGTGGTGAGCGAGGCGGACAGCGACATCTCGTCTCCCTCGCCCGACGTCTGCTCGGAGGAGGCAGGCAGGTCGCGCGCCTCGATCGGGCCGGTGCCCTCGCCAAGGATCAGGACGCGCTCCACCACGTTGCGCAGCTGGCGCACGTTGCCCGGCCAGCTCATCGTCTGAAGCATCGCGACCGCGTCCTCGCCCAGCTCGCGCAGCGCAAGGCCCTGCTCGCGGTTGAACGTCTCGATGAAGAAGCGGGCCAGTTCGGGGATGTCCTCGCGCCGGTCCTCCAGCTTCGGCACCTCGATCGGCACGACGTTCAGCCGGTGAAAGAGCTCCTCGCGGAAGCGGCCCGCGGCGATCTCGGCGGTCAGGTCGCGCGTCGTCGACGAGATCACCCTGAGATCGACGCGCACCTTCGCGGTGCCGCCCACGCGGGTGAAGGACTGGTCGACGAGGACGCGCAGGATCTTCGACTGGGTGCCCGGCGGCATGTCCGCCACCTCGTCGAAGTAGATCACGCCGCCATGGGCCTGTTCCAGCAACCCCTGCTCCACCCCGCGCTCGGGACTTTCGCGGCCGAACAGAACCTCCTCCATGTGGTCGGGCTGGATCGCGGCGGAGGACACGGTGACGAAGGGCGCGCCCGCGCGGTTGGAATTGGCGTGGATCCAGCGCGCGGCCACCTCCTTGCCCGAGCCGGGGCCGCCCTTCAGCATCACACGTCCGTTCGACTTCGTGACCTTCTCAAGCTGCGACTTCAGCATCTTCAGGGCGGGCGAGCTTCCCACGAGGTCGGTCGCGCGGACCTCCTGCCGGCGCAGCTGGGAGTTCTCGCGGCGCAGGCGCGAGGTCTCCATCGCGCGGCGGATCACGACGAGAAGCTGGTCGATGTTGAACGGCTTCTCGATGAAGTCGTAGGCGCCCTGCTTGATCGCGGCGACGGCGATCTCGATGTTGCCGTGTCCCGAGATGATGACGACCGGCACGTCGGGATTGTCCTGGCGCACATGTTTCAGGATGTCGATCCCGTCCATGCTGCTGTCCTTGAGCCAGATGTCGAGCACCATGAGCCCCGGCGCGGCCTTGTTCAGCTCGGACATGCATTCGTCCGAGGTGCCCGCGCGCCGTGTCGTGAAGCCCTCGTCCTCGAGGATGTCGCAGATCAGCTCGCGGATATCGCGCTCGTCGTCCACCACCAGAATGTCGGTCATCTAGTCCTCCCCGGTTTCCGCCCTGAGGCGCGGCAATGTGATGCGCGCCATCGCTCCGCGATGCGCGCCTTCATGGAATTGATCGGCATCGACAAGCTCCAGCGTTCCGCCGTGCTCCTCGACGATCTTCTTGACGATGGGCAGGCCCAGGCCGGTGCCCTTCTCGCGCGTGGTGACGTAGGGCTCGAACAGCTTCGCCCGGTCCGGCGGCAGGCCGATGCCGTTGTCGGCGATGTCCACGACAACTGTGTCGGGCGTCGTGGTCATGGCGATGCGAAGCTCGGGCACGAAACCATCTGGCGCACCCTTTTCCATCAAGGTTTCAATGGCTTCCCCACCGTTCTTGATGAGGTTCGTGAACGCCTGCCCGATCATCGTGGCGTCCAGCTCGGCCAGCACCGGCGCGTCCGGCAGCGACACGTCGAACCGCGTGCCGGGCTGACCGGATTGCTGCAGGGTGACGGCCTCGCGCAGAAGCTTCACGGCGTCCTCGGCGCGGGTCTCGGGCTCGGGCATCCGGGCGAACTTGGAGAACTCGTCCACGATCCGGCGCAGGTCGTTGGTCTGGCGCACCACGACCTCGGTCATCTGGGCGAGCTTCTCGGCGTCCTCGGGCGGCAGGTGGCGCGCGAACTTGCGGTTGATGCGCTCGGCCGACAACTGGATCGGCGTGAGCGGGTTCTTGATCTCGTGGGCGATGCGCCGCGCGACGTCGCCCCATGCCGCCAGACGCTGCGCCGACACGAGGTCTGTCACGTCGTCGAAGGCCACGACATAGCCCTCGAGCGCCCCGTCGGTGTTGCGCCGCGTCGCCATGCGGACCAGCAGGCTTTCCTGCTTGCCGCGCCGCGTCAGCTTGATCTCCTCCTGCACGCTTTCGCTGAAGCTGCCGGTCAGCCGCTCGAACAGCGCCCCGAACTCGGGCACCGCGGCCTGCAGCGACAGGCCCGAGTCGCGCTGGTCGATCAGGCCAAGAAGCCGGATCGCCGAGCGGTTCATGAAATCGATCCGCCCCTCCGCGTTCAGCCCGATCACCCCCGCGGTCACGCTGGTCAGAACGGAATCGAACAGCCGCCTCCGCGCCTCGGTCGCCGCGTTCTGCTCCACCAGCGCGTCGCGCTGGCCCTTGAGCTGGCGCGTCATCTGGTTGAACAGCTGGCCCAGCATCGCGATTTCGTCGTCGGTCTGCTCCTCCGCGACACGGACGTCGAGATCGCCCTGCCCCACGCGCTGCGCCGCGCTGGCAAGCCGCCCCACGGGCCGCGACAGGCGCTCGGCGAACCACAGTCCGAGCCAGATCGCGGCGAGGATCATGATGATCGCGAAGCCGAGGTAGAGCAGCCCGAACTCGAACAGCACCCGCCCCCGGTCAAGCTCGAGCTGGCGATAGAGCTGCACCGTCTGCTGCGTCTCGTCGAGAAGCGAGATGATCTCGCCGTCCACGTCGCGGCTGATGTAGAGGTAGCGGTCGGGAAACGCGCCAAGGCGCAGGAGCGCGCGAAACTCGCTCTGCGCTCGGTCCTCGACGATGACCAGCTCGCCCGCTTCGGCCCGGTCGAGATCCTCCTGCGAGGGGCGTTCGTAGTCGAAAAGGTAGCTTCGCTCGCCGCGTGCGCGAATCTCGCCGCCGCCGTCGATCACGAAGGCCTCGCTCAGACCCCGCTGGATGCGGCCCTGGCCCTGGCTCAGAAGCTGCCTGAGTTCGCCATCGGTCAGGAAAGGCGCCGCGCGGCGGTTGAGGTTGAGGAAGGCCGCGAGCGCCGTCGCATCCTCGGAAAGGTCGTCGCGATGTTCCTGCTGGTAGGCGGTCGCGGCGTCCACCGAATTGCCGAGCGCGGTCGAGACCCGGTCCGAGAACCACCCCTCGAGGCCCATGTTCACGGTGATCGTGGCGAAGACCGCGACAAGGATCGTGGGCACCAGCGCGACGATGGCGAAGACGCCCGTGAGCCGCAGGTGCAGCCGCGAGCCCGCCGACCGCGCGCGCCGCGAGGCCACGATGCGCGCCACCTCGCGCAGCACGAGGGCCGCCACCACGAGGATGTAGACCAGGTCGGCCAGGAGCACGAGGCGCAGGGCGGGCGTGACGATGGAGGTGGCCAGGGGCCCCAGCACGAGGAAGGTCGCCATCGCCAGCACGGGCCCGAGCGTGACAAGCCCCAGCGTGCCGGCAGACCGCCATGTGCGGTGCCGCCGCATCCGGGCGAGCCGCTCGATCGGAGATGAAGGAACCCTATCCGCCCCGCTGTCCGCCGGCCGTTCAACCACGTTACACCACTGCTCCCTCACGGACGTCAGGCGCCCTGCCCGAGCTGTTCAGGCCGTGCTTATTGTGCCACGCGCCTGTTGCGCTTTTACATCAATTTGCGCCGCCGAGTCACGCGGATATCGAGGTCGGTGATCTTCTTTCTCAAGGTATTGCGGTTGATCCCCAGCAATTCCGCACATTTGGCCTGATTGCCGCCGGTCGCCTCGAGGGCGATCTCGATCAGCGGCGTCTCAACCTCGCGCAGGATCCGGGTATAAAGACCCGGCGGCGGAAGCACCCCGCCATGCAGGTCGAAGTAGCGCCGCAGGTGCTTGCCGACCGACGCCGCCAGCTTGTCGCCCTGACCGCCGCCCATCAGCGGCTCGATCGCGGGCTGCGAGCCCAGAACCGCCTCGATCTCGGAGCGGGCGATCTCTTCGGCGGGGCTGGTGACGGTGAGCCGGCGGATCGTGTTCTCCAGCTGGCGCACGTTGCCGGGCCACGAGTAGGCCCGAATCAGCTCCATCGCCTCGGAGGAGAAACGGCGCACCGGCGCGCCGTCACGCTCGGCCCGCGCGAGGAAATGGCTTGCGAGAAGCGGGATGTCGTCCACCCGCTCACGCAGCGAGGGCACCGCGATGGAGACGCCGCCGAGGCGGTAGAACAGGTCCTGCCGGAAATCGCCCGCCTCCATCCGCTCCATCAGGTCGCGCTGGGAGGTGGCCATGACGCGCGGCGCGCTGTCGCCGAGCGCGTCGAGCATCCGCACGATCTTGCCCTGCGCCGCCTCGCCCAGATCGCCCACCTCGTCGAACAGGATCGAACCGCCCCGCGCCCGCGCAAGGACCGCCGAGGGCCCGTCCATGCCTTCGAGATCGCCTGGCGAGGCCACCACGAAGGGCAGCGTGCGGCGGTCCGAGAAGTCGTGAATGGCGCGCGCGATCAGGCTTTTGCCGGTGCCGCTTTCGCCGGTGACGAGGACGGGCAGATCGGTGTTCATCACCCGCGCCACCAGCCGATAGAGCGCCTGCATCGAGGCCGTGCGCCCCACCAGCGGCAGGTCCTCCTGCGCGGAGGGGACGGCCTCGGCGGGCGGTTTCGAGGCGGAGGGCGCGCGGCGCTTCTGGTCGAGCGCGCGGGCCGCGCGCTTCATCAGGTCGGGCAGGTCGAACGGCTTGGGCAGGTAGTCGTAGGCATCCGCCTCGGTGGCCTGGATCGCCGTCATGATCGTGTTCTGCGCCGAGATGATGATGACCGGCAGGCCCGGGCGGCGTTCGCTGATCTGGGGCAGCGTGTCGAGGCCGTTGCCGTCGGGCATGATCACGTCCGAGATCACCAGGTCGCCCTTGCCCTCGTCCACCCACCGCATCAGCGTCATCAGGCTGGAGGTGGCGTGGACCTTGCAGCCCGCGCGCGTCAGCGCCTGCGTCAGGACCGTGCGGATGGTGCGGTCGTCGTCGGCGACGAGAACGGTGCCGTCCATGTCAGTATGCTCCGGTTTTCAGGGCGCGCGCGCTCATGGCGGGACCTCGCGCGGCGCGATGGGAAGGGAGATGCGGAAGACGGTGCGGCCGGGAACGGAATCCACCGCGATCCAGCCGTCATGGTCGGAAATGATCTTGGAAATCAGCGCGAGGCCGAGGCCGGTTCCGTTCTCGCGGCCCGAGACGAAGGGCTCGAAGATGTCGGCGGCGATGTCGGGGGGAATGCCCGGCCCGTCGTCGATGACCTCGACCTGCAGGGGGACGGCGCCGCCCGTCCCGTCGCGGCGGCGCACCTTCAGGGACAGCTCGTAGAACGTCCTGATCCGGATCGTGCCGCCCGACCGGCCCGCCTCGGCCGCGTTCTTCAGAAGGTTCAGGAAAACCTGCTGCAGCTGGTCGGGATCGGCCCATGTCGGCGGCAGCGACGGGTCGTAGTCGTCCTCGATGCGCATGTGCGCGGCGAAGCCCACTGCGGCAAGCTTGCGCGTCCGGTCGAGCACGTCGTGGATGTTGACCGCGCGCCGCTCGGGCGGGCGGACGTTGCCGAACTCCTCGACCTGGCTCAGAAGCTTCAGGATGCGCCGCGTCTCCTCGACGATGAGGTCGGTCAGCTCGCGCTCCTCGCCGCTGGCGCTCATCGAGATCAGCTGTGCCGCGCCGGTGATGCCCGCGAGCGGGTTCTTGATCTCGTGGGCCAGCATCTCGGCCATGCCGATCGCGGACTTCGCGGCGGATTTCGACGACATCGCCCGGTCGAGCCGCCCGGCAAGCTCGCGGTTTTCCAGAAGGACCAGCACATGGTCGGGCTTGTCCACAAGCGGCGCGATCTGCACGTCGCATGAAACGGGCTTGCGGCTGCCGGTGCCCACGTCCACCGAATTGACGAACAGCGCCGAGTGGCCGCTGCGGATGCGCGAGAAGGCGTCCTCGAGCGGGGCGTCGACGAAGATCTTGTCCCAGACGGGATGGCCCTCGAGCGATTTCCGCGAGGCGTTGAGAAAGGTCTCGGCGGCGGGGTTCACGTCGCAGATCCGGTCCTCGGCATCGACGAGCAGCGCGGGCACCGGAAGCGAGGCCCAGAGCGAGTTCGTCACCTGCGTCATGCGGCGGCCGCCTGCGGTGCGGCGGCGAGGGCCGCGTGGATCGCCCGCAGGACCGCGCGCGGGTCGGTCGCGGTCAGGACGCTCTTGCGCAAGGCGCCGGGCGTCCCGGCCTCGTCCATGTACCAGCCGAGATGCTTGCGCGCGACGCGCAGGCCCAGAGCCGTGCCGTAGAAGGACAGCATGTCCTCGTAGTGGCGGGCCACCATCGCGGCCAGCGCCGCGCCCCGGGGAATGCGCGGCGCAGGCGTCCCGAACAGCGCGGCCACGATCCCGGCCAGCGCCCAGGGCCGGCCCTGCGCACCGCGGCCAACCATGACCCCGTCCGCGCCCGATCGCTCCAGCGCGCGCGCGGCGTCCGCGGCGTCCCTGATGTCGCCGTTGGCGATCACCGGGATGCGCACGGCGTCCCTGACCGCGCGGATGGCCGCCCAGTCGGCGCGGCCCTTGTAGAACTGGCAGCGCGTCCGCCCGTGGATCGTGATCATGGAGATGCCCGCTCCCTCGGCCCGCCGCGCGAGATCTGCCGCGTTCAGCGCCGTGTCGTCCCAGCCAAGCCGCGTCTTCAGCGTCACCGGCACGCCCACCGCGCCCACGACCGCCTCGATCAGCGTCAGCGCGTGGTCGAGGTCGCGCATCAGCGCCGATCCCGAAAGTCCGCCCACGACCTTCTTGGCCGGGCACCCCATGTTGATGTCGATGACCCGCGCCCCCTGCCCTTCGGCGATGCGCGCGGCCTCGGCCATCCACCGCGGATCGCGGCCAGCGAGCTGCACGGCGGTCGCAGCTTCGGTAAGGCCCAGTTCGGCGCGGGCGCGCGCCGAGGGCTTGGCCTCGACCATTTCCTGGCTCGCCACCATTTCCGACACGACAAGGCCCGCCCCGAACGACGCCACGAGGCGCCGGAACGGAAGGTCCGTGATCCCGGCCATGGGGGCGAGGATCACGGGCGGCGACAGGTCCATTGTTGCCAGCGAAACGGACAAATGCTCAATCCTTGTGCACGACGATCTAGTCGATAGTGCGGGCCGCACCGGAGTTCAAAGGAAAGCCCCTCCTTTCAAGGCGGGGCCGGGCGCTCAGATCACAGATTGACCTTATTGCACATTATTTAGGCAAATACAGCGTCGCATTGTGCGGGGAACGGGATGCCCGTAAACCGGCGGCATGAACGACCCGACCCGCGAACCAGCCCCTCCCGTCGCCGCAGCGATCATCGTCGCTGCCGGCAGGGGCGTGCGTGCGGGCGCGGGATTGCCCAAGCAATTCCGTGACCTGGGCGGACAATCGGTGCTGGCCCGGACGGTCGCGGCCTTCGACGCGCACCCCGCGATCGGTGAAATCGTCGTGGTTCGGAACGCCGCCGATGCCGAACTCTATGCCGCAAGCGGCGTCGCTTCGGCCAAGCCGCTGCGCGACGTCGAAGGCGGCGACACGCGCGACGCCTCGGTGCGGGCGGGCCTTGCCGCAGTCTCGGGGGCGCTGCCCTTCGTGCTGATCCACGACGCCGCCCGCCCACTGGTGCGCCGCGAGGTGATCGACGGCGTGCTCGCCGCGCTCTCCAGCCACGAGGGCGCGGCCCCTGCCCTCGCCGTCACGGACGCGCTCTGGCGCGGCGCGGCCACGGTCACGGGCACCGAGGCGCGCGACGGGCTCTGGCGGGCGCAGACGCCACAGGGCTTCCACCTCGGGGCGATCCGCGCGGCCCATGCCGCCCATGCAGACCGCGGCGGCGCGGCGGCCGACGACGTTGAGGTGGCGCGCGCCGGCGGGCTTGCCGTCGCGATCACGCCGGGCGACGAGAACAACATCAAGATCACCGCGCCGGGCGACTTCGCCCGCGCCGCGCGGATCGTCGAGGAGGACCGCACCACGATGGACATCCGCACCGGCAACGGCTTCGACGTGCACCGCTTCGGGCCGGGCGATCACGTCATGCTCTGCGGCGTGAAGGTGCCGCACGAGCGCGGGCTCCAGGGCCATTCGGACGCCGACGTGGGCCTGCACACCCTGACCGACGCCATCTACGGCGCGCTGGCCGAGGGCGACATCGGCACCCATTTCCCCCCGAGCGACCCGCAATGGAAGGGGGCTGCAAGCCATGTCTTCATGACCCATGCCGTGAACATCGCCACGGATCGGGGTTTCGCGATCACACATGCCGACGTGACGCTGATCTGCGAGCGGCCCAAGGTGGGCCCGCATGCGGCGGCGATGCGGGCGGAACTGGCGCGGCTTCTGCGCATTGAGGAGGGCCGCGTGTCGGTCAAGGCCACGACGACGGAACGGCTCGGCTTCACCGGGCGCGAGGAAGGGATCGCGGCGCTTGCGACCGTGACGCTGGTGAAACGATGACAGGCATGATCGCGACCCTCTTCGGCATCGGCCACATCCGTCCCGCGCCCGGCACATGGGGAAGCCTCGCGGCGATCCCGTTGGCATGGGCGCTGCACGAGGCCGGCGGCTTCTGGCTGCTTGCCGCAGCGACCGTCGTGGTGACGGCGGCCGGGTGGTGGGCGGTCGGGCGCGAGATCGCGGACAGCGACATCAAGGACCCCTCCGAAATCGTCATCGACGAGGTGGCGGGACAATGGATCGCGCTCTGGCCGGTGTCCTTCGGCGCGGCCTTCGCAGGCGCGGACTTCCTCGCGCTCTGGCCCGGCATCGTTACGGCTTTCGTGGCCTTCCGTCTCTTCGACATCTGGAAGCCGGGCCCCGTGGGCTGGGCCGACCGGCAGGAAGGCGCGATGGGCGTGATGGCCGACGACCTGATCGCGGGCTGGATCGCCGCGCTGGTCGTGGCGGCGGCCGCAGTCATCGCCCATGTCCCCATGATCGCCACGTCATGAGCGCCGAGGCGTTCATCAGGGCGGTCGCGGACAAGGGCTGGATGCTCGCCACCGCCGAAAGCTGCACCGGTGGGCTGATCGCCGCGCGGATCACCGACGTGCCTGGATCCTCGAAGGTGCTGGACCGCGGCTTCGTGACCTATTCGAACGCCGCCAAGATAGAGATGCTGGGCGTCGCGCGCGCCACGCTCGACACCCACGGCGCCGTCTCCGAACCGGTCGCGGCCGAGATGGCGCGCGGCGCGCTCGACCGCTCCCATGCCAGCATCGCGGTCGCCGTCACCGGCATCGCGGGCCCTGGCGGGTCCGAGCACAAGCCCGAGGGCCGGGTGTGCTTCGGCGTCGCGTGGGACGACAAAGTCCGAACGGAAACGGTCGAGTTCGGGCCCCTCGGGCGGGACGCCGTGCGCGCCGCCAGCGTCGAGCACGCGCTCGCCATGGTGCTGGACGCCCTCGGCTGAGCGCGCGCCGCCCAAGGCTCAGACGGTCGCGGCGTCCTTTCCATGCAACTCGTCGGCGCGGGCCTCGAAGGCGCGCACGATGCGTTGCATCGCCTCGTGGAAGAACAGGCCCGCGGCCCCCTGCAAAAGCCTGTTGCGGAACTCGAAATCCACGTCGAAGCTGACCTCGCAGCCGCCCTCGTCCACGTCGCGGAACACCCAGGTCGAGCGCATGTGCCGGAACGGTCCCTCAATGTATTCGGTGTCGATGCGGCGCGTCCCCTCCCACATCGTGACCTTCGACAGGAATTTCTCGCGGAACATGCGGAAGCCCACGACGAGATCGGCAAGCATCACCTCGTGGTCGCCCTCGGGCGTGACCGAGCGCACGCGCGCCGCCGCGATCCACGGGATGAACTTCGGGTAATTCGCCACGTCCGCGACAAGGTCGTACATCTGCTCGGCCGTGTGCGGCAGCCTTCTGGTTTCCGAATGCGCGGGCATCCCGGGCCTTTCCATCTTTCGCGTTTCAACCGCATGTCTTAAAAACGGTTCCGGAAATCAAGGTTCCGGGCCGGATCCGACAGGGGGACATGATGGCGCAGCCCAGTGGAAACGGCAGCTACGAGGTCGTGCAGATGATCTCGGCCAAGTCCATCGCGGCCCGCATCGAGGCGCTCGCCCGCGAGATCGAGGCGGCCTTCGCGGGGACCGAGAAACTGGTTGTCGTGGGCCTTCTGCGCGGCAGCTTCGTCTTCATCGCGGACCTCGTGCGCGAACTCGATCTGCCGGTCGAGGTCGATTTCCTCGAAGCCTCCTCCTACGGCGACGCAATGCATTCCTCGCGCGAGGTGCGCATCCTCAAGGATCTTCGCGGCGAGATCGCCGGGCGCGACGTGCTGGTGGTGGAGGACATCGTCGACACGGGCTTCACCCTCGACCACGTGGTGAAGCTTCTGAAGACGCGAAAGCCCCGCCGCCTGCGGACCATCGCGCTTCTGGACAAGCCGACGCGCCGCGAGGTGGACGTTCGCGCCGACTGGACCGGCTTCGAGATCCCCGACGAGTTCGTGGTGGGCTACGGCATCGACTACGCCCAGAGAAACCGCAACCTGCCCTTCATCGGCAAGGTCCGCATGGGCGCGCCCACGGGCTGAGCGCGCAGGCACCCGCCTGTGCGGGGCATCACGGAACGTTTCATTGACGGCGTGTCGCAGGTCCGTACGCTCTCAGCACAGCCATTCAATTCGTATCGGAGCATTCAGCACCATGACCATCCGCACGTCGTTTCTCGCGCTCGCAGCGCTCGCCGCCGCCTTTTCGGCCGCGCCGCCCGCCATCGCACAGGATCTCCCGTTTCCTGTCGAGGCGCGGCAGGGCCAGATGAAGCTCATGGGGCTGAACCTCGGCACGTTGGTGAGCATGGCGCGCGGCGATGCCGACTACGACGCCGAAACGGCGCAGGCAGCCGCCGACAACCTCGTGGCGCTATCCTCGATCGACCAGCGTTTCTCCTGGCCCGAGGGCACCGACAACATGGCACTGATCGGCACGCGGGCCCTCCCGGAGATCTGGGAGAGCCGGGCGGATTTCGACGAGAAATACCAGGCCCTCGGCGCGGCGGCGGGCGGGCTCGCCGCGGCGGCCGGCGGCGGCCTCGACCAGATGCGCGGCGCTCTCGGGCCGGTGGGGGCCGCCTGTGGCGCCTGCCACGACACCTACCAGGCCGAAGACTGACCCCGAGGCGGGGCCGCCGCGACGGCTGGCCCCGCATCCCCGCGATGCGCGCAGTCGTCCTCATATCCGCAGCCCTCGCCCTCGTGGGCCTCGGCGCGTTCACCGCGCTGACGTGGCCCGCGCACCTGAGCGAAGCAGACCTAGCCGGGCTCGAGGGGGACGCCTCGCGGGGCGAGGCCGTGTTCTGGGCTGCCGGCTGCGCGTCGTGCCACGCGGCGGAGGACGCGACAGGCGAGGACAGGCTCGTTCTGTCCGGCGGCGGCCGGCTGAATTCCGACTTCGGGACCTTCGTCGCCCCAAACGTCTCGATGGACGCCGAGCATGGCATCGGCGGCTGGACGCAGGCCCAGTTCGTCACCGCCGTTACACGGGGCGTCTCACCCGACGGGCGCCACTACTACCCCGCTTTCCCCTATGCCTCCTACGCGCTCGCCGAGCGGCAGGATATCGTGGACCTCTGGGCGTTCTGGCGGACGCTGCCCGCCTCGGACACGCCCAGCCAGCCGCACGAGCTTGCGTTTCCCTTCACGATCCGGCGGGGGATCGGCCTCTGGAAGCTCCTGAACGTGCACGACGACTTCGCCGTGCGGGGCGCGCTCGGGGCGGAGGCCATGCGCGGACGCTACCTCGCCGAGGCGCTCGCCCATTGCGCGGAATGCCACACGCCGCGAGACGCCACGGGCGGTCTGGATCGAGACCGGTGGTTCGCGGGGGCGCCGAACCCGTCGGGAACGGGCACGATCCCCGCCCTGACCCCGGACGACCTGACCTGGAGCCGGGACGAGATCGCGGCCTACCTTAAGGACGGCTTCGCGCCCGACTTCGACACCGCGAGCGGGTCGATGGCGAGCGTCGTGCGCAACCTTGCGAACCTTGACGACGCCGACCGGCAGGCCATCGCGGCCTACCTCAAGGCGCTGCCCGAGGCGTCGGACTAGGCGACAGGCCCTCAGGCGATGCCGAGCTTCGCCATCCGGTTGGCCCGCAGGCGTTCGAAATCGTCGCCCGCATGGTAGCTCGACCGCGTCAGCGGCGTTGCCGAGACCATCAGGAAGCCCTTGCCATAGGCCGACTTCTCGTAGGCCGCGAATTCGTCGGGATGCACGAAACGGTCCACGGCGTGGTGCTTGGGCGTCGGCTGAAGGTACTGGCCGATGGTCAGGAAATCGACGTCCGCCGCGCGCATGTCGTCCATGACCTGCAGGACCGACTGGCGGTCCTCGCCGAGCCCCACCATGATGCCCGACTTCGTGAACATGGCGGGATCCATCTCCTTCACCCGCTGCAGCAGCCTGAGCGAGTGGAAGTATCGCGCGCCGGGACGGACGGTCGGGTAAAGCGCCGGAACCGTCTCGAGGTTGTGGTTGAAGACGTCGGGCTTCGCCTCGACCACCGTCTCCAGAACCGACGGATCGCATTTCAGGAAGTCGGGCGTCAGGATCTCGATCGTGGTGCCGGGCGAACGCTTGCGGATCGCCCGGATCGTCATCGCGAAATGCTCGGCCCCGCCATCCTCGAGATCGTCACGGTCGACGGAGGTGATCACCACATGGTTCAGGCCCAGCTTCTGGACGGCATCGGCGACGCGGCCCGGCTCGAACAGGTCGAGGTCCTGCGGACGCCCCGTGGCCACGTTGCAGAAGGTGCAGCCGCGGGTGCAGATCTCGCCCATGATCATCATGGTCGCATGGCCCTGGCTCCAGCATTCGCCGGCATTGGGGCATCCCGCCTCCTCGCAGACGGTGACGAGCTTGTGCTCGCGCACGATCTCGCGGGTCTTGCGGTATCCCTCGCCCACCGGGGCCTTCACGCGGATCCAGCTCGGCTTCTTGGGCTGGGCATTGTCGGCACGGTGCGCCTTCTCGGGGTGGCGTTCCTGGGGGATCTTCAGATCGCGCATGGGCCTTCTCGGCTTTCCTCGTCTTGGATGTTGGACGATAGATAGTGGAGCGCGGGGAAAAAGTAACCGCGCAACTTTCGCGCAGGCCGGCGCGGGCGGCCCGCCGCATCATTCGCGGAGCGCCGGCACGAAGCCGTGCCGGTCCTCGTAGTGCTTCAGCAGGCGCTGAAGCCCGATCTTCAGCACGATCTTGCCCGATCTCGCCGACCAGCCGAGGCGGCGCTCGGCCGTTTCCAGCCCTTCGAGGAAGCAGCAGACCCGCATCACGACATCGGCAAGGCCCGGCCCCAACGCCTCCTGGGCGTCAATGACGCGCTGGCGGGCCGCGCGCGGTCCCTCGGCCAGCCCCGAATCGTTGCGGAAACCGCCGCGATCCGAGCCCGCCGTCAGAAACCGCTCCCAGTTCTGGCCGAGGCGCGGGCCCATCTGCGCCCGCTCGAAGTCCTCGCGCAGCCTTTCTCCCGCCTGCACGAGGTCAGGCGCCAGGAACGGCAGTCCGTCCGGCCCCCGCCGCCGCGCAAGGCTCGCCAGCGGGCATTCCGCGAGGTTGACGCGCATCCGGGTGCGCAGCCCTGCATCGGTCGTGACCGCGGCCTCGCCCCAGCTCGAATGCTGCGCCTGGAACGGCGTCTGCGCCTCGGCGAGGCCTTCACTCTGCCGGCGGCGCCGGTCGTCCTCGATCAGGCGCTTGAGGGCGGTGCGCCCGACATTCGTGATCGCGTAGCGCGCGACACGCCCCGTCTTCGTGCAGGCGATCCAGTCCTTGACCGCGAAGGCCTGCGCGACCTGCCGGTCGACGACGGCCGTCCGGGTCTGCTCGCCGTCGGGTCCGGGGCGCAACACGACGGCCTTTTCCATGTCGCCCGCCACGGCGAGCAGCGCGCCGGTCTCGCAGAGCCGGCGGAGGATCCTGCGGGCCTCGCGCGATATTGTAGCCTCTTCCGAAACAATCGGCGAACGAAACGGTGCGGTCATCTTCTCGTGCTCCTGGTCTGGTTCGTCAGGTGTGGTGCGCGGCGCGGCATGGGCCGCGAGGGCGTCGAGCGCCGCGTCGATCAAGGGGTCGTCCCGCAGTGCCTCGATCCGGCGAAGGCGCCTGGAAACGGTCGAGGGAGCCTGCCCACGGGCCTTTGCGATATGGCGAATGGACCGACCCTCGGCGACGTGCGCGAGATATTGGCGCGCCTCCTCGGGCACCCATTCGGGCATATGAATCATTGCTCCGGAGCCATGCTCCGACGGGGCCAGTTTCATGACCCTTTCCCTCGCGCGCTGTTGGACGACGCGAGCAAATTCGGTCTGAATTGATTACGAAAAGATTAAAATAACCCGCATTTGGAATTATTTGTTTCGATTTTGTAAACAACAGGCAGGGCTCCGCGCGCCGCTTCGCCGTTTGCCGCAACAGGCCTGCCGCCCGCGGCATCGTTCCCGGCATCGAACCAACGGGACGGAGATTGTGCCAATGTCAGACCTCACAGACCGGCTCGCCCAGCTCAGGCGCCCGGGCCTTCTGGTGCGCGCGGCGCAGCAGGCGGCGCTGGCCGCCTGCGCGGCAAGGCGCGCGCGCCGGCGCCCGGTGTCCAGCCTTTTCGCGGAGGAGGCCGCGCTGAATGCCGCGCGCATGGGCGGTGGCCTCGGCTATTCGCCGCGGCGCCATGTGCAGGTGATGAGCGCGCTGATGTCCGCCGCGCGGTCCGGCGAGGCCTCGGACGCCCTCAGATGAAGGCGTCCGGCATCTCGGCCTTGCGGCGCGCCATGTAGTCCTTGAGGGCCTCGTCGATGGCGGGGTCGAGCTGCGGCGCCTGGTAGTCGCCGAGAAGCTTCTCGACCCGCGCCGCGGCCAGCTCGAAGGTGGACTTGCCGCCATCCTCCGCCCAGGTCTCGAACGGACGGTAGTCGAGGACCTTGGAGCGCCAGAACGCTTCCTGGTAGTTGGCCTGGGTGTGCGCGCAGCCAAGGAAGTGGCCGCCCGGCCCGACCTCGCGCAGCGCGTCCATCGCCTGCGCGTTCTCGTCGACGGGCACCCCCGCCGCGAGCTTGTGGATCGCGCCGAGCTGGTCGGCGTCCATCACGAACTTCTCGGGGCTCGCCACCAGACCGCCCTCCAGCCAGCCGCAGGCGTGAAGCATGAAGTTCACGCCCGACAAGAGCGCCATGTTGAGCGAGTTCGCCGATTCGTAGGCCGCCTGCGCATCGGGCAGCTTCGAGCCGTTGAACGCCCCGCCCGAGCGGAACGGAAGCCCGAGGCGCCGGGCAAGCTGGCCCGCGCCGTTGGTGATCTGGGCCGCCTCCGGGGTGCCGAAGGTGGGCGCGCCGGAATTCATGTCGATCGAGGTCACGAAGGCGCCGAAGATCGCGGGCGCGCCGGGGCGAACGAGCTGGGAATAGGCGACGCCCGCCAGCACCTCGGCCAGCACCTGGGTCAGCGTGCCCATGACCGAGACGGGCGCCATCGCGCCGCCCACGATGAAGGGCGAGATGATGCAGGCCTGTCCCGCGCTCGCGTATTCCTCGAGTGCGCCCATCATCACGCCGTCGAAGGTCAGCGGCGAGTTGATGTTGATGAGCGATGTCAGCACGCAGTTCGCGTCGACGACGTCCTCGCCGAAGAGGATGCGCGCCATGTCGACGGAATCCTTCGCGCGCGAGGGCTCGGTGACCGACCCCATGAAGGGTTTGTCGTTCAGGCTCATGTGCGCGTAGAGCATGTCGAAGTGGCGCTTGTTGACCGCGATGTCCGTGGGTTCGCAAACCGTGCCGCCCGAATGGTGGAGCCATTCGGACATGTAGCCGAGCTTCACAAGCTTCTCGAAGTCGGCCATCGTGGCGTAGCGCCGCCCCTCGTGGACGTCGCGCCAGAACGGCGGGCCGTAGACCGGCGCGAGCACCAGGCTGCCGCCGCCGATCTCGACGTCGCGGGCGCGGTTGCGCGCGATCTGCGTGAACCGCGAGGGCGCGGTCGAGCAGAGCTTGCGCGCGAGGCCGCGGGGGATGCGCACGCGCTCGCCGGTCACGTCGGCGCCCGCCTCGCGCCAGCGGTCGAGCGCGGCGGGGTTCTCGACGAAGGCGACGCCAATCTCCTCCAGCACCGTCTCGGCGTTGTGCTCGATGATCTGGAGCGCTTCCTCGTTGAGGATCTCGAGGTTGGGGATGTTGCGCTCGATGAAGCGCGCGGTGTCGAAGCGCACGGCCGAACGCTCTGCACGGCGCGCAGCGCCGCCTCCGCCTCGCGCACGCCGCCCGCCCACACGTTCCGCCTCGGCCATAGCGACTCCCTTTCGCGACAGAGCACCCGATGGAGTGCGGGATAGCGCGCGCGCCCGGCTTCGCGAAGCCCGATTGCGGCAGTTTGCGCGGAAAAGCGACATGGGCCGGTCATGGCGGCGCGGGGCGGTCCCGTGCGCGGGCGCGGCGACCCCGAAACGCCACGCGCCCGCACCGGCCCGCCGCCGCATCTTGCGCCCGCGAAGACCGCGCCCTAAGCCTGCAGCATGACGCACGCCCCCGATCCCGCCCGCCATCACGAACGCCTGCTGATCGTCGACTTCGGCAGCCAGGTCACGCAACTGATCGCCCGCCGCCTGCGCGAGCTGAACGTCTACTGCGAGATCCATCCGTTCCAGAACGTCACCGACGCCTTCCTCGACGAGTTCGCGCCCAAGGCCGTGATCCTGTCGGGCGGCCCGGCCAGCGTGATCGACGAGGGCTCGCCGCGCCCGCCCGAAAAGGTGTTCGCGCTCGGCGTGCCGGTCCTCGGCATCTGCTACGGCCAGCAGGTGATGATGCAGATGCTGGGCGGCGAGGTCCTGCGCGGCGAGGGCACGGCCGAGTTCGGGCGCGCCTACGTCCAGCCCCCAGAGGAGCGGATCGACCTTCTGACGGGGTGGTTCCTCGACGGGCGCGAGCAGGTCTGGATGAGCCACGGCGACCATGTCAGCCGCCTCGCGCCCGGCTTCCAGGTCTACGCGACCTCGCCCGGCGCCCCCTTTGCCGTGACCGCCGACCTCGACCGGCACTTCTACGCCGTCCAGTTCCACCCCGAGGTGCACCACACGCCGAACGGGCGGACGCTCTACGAGAATTTCGTCCGCATCGCGGGCTTCGAGGGCGACTGGACGATGGCCGCCTACCGAGACGAGGCGATCCGCCAGATCCGCGAGACGGTGGGCGACGCCAAGGTGATCTGCGGCCTGTCGGGTGGCGTCGATTCGTCCGTCGCGGCGGTGCTGATCCACGAGGCGATCGGCGACCAGCTGACCTGCGTCTTCGTGGACCACGGGCTTCTGCGGCTGAACGAGGCCGAGGAAGTGGTGAAGATGTTCCGCGACCACTACAACATCCCGCTGATCCACGCCGACGAGAGCGAACGGTTCCTGTCGGCGCTGGACGGCGTTTCCGATCCCGAGACGAAGCGCAAGACGATCGGCGCATTGTTCATCGACGTCTTCCAGCACTACGCCGACGGGATCGAGGGTGCGGAGTTCCTCGCGCAGGGCACGCTTTACCCCGACGTGATCGAGAGCGTCTCGTTCTCCGGCGGGCCGTCGGTGACGATCAAGTCGCACCACAACGTCGGCGGACTGCCCGAGAAGATGGGCCTGAAGCTGGTCGAGCCGCTGCGCGAGCTCTTCAAGGACGAGGTGCGCGCCCTTGGCCACGAGCTGGGGCTTCCCGCAAGCTTCATCGGCCGCCACCCCTTCCCCGGACCCGGCCTCGCGATCCGCTGTCCCGGCGAGATCACGCGCGAGAAGCTCGAGATCCTGCGCAAGGCCGATGCGGTCTACATCGACCAGATCCGCAAGCATGGCCTCTACGACGAGATCTGGCAGGCCTTCGTCGCGATCCTTCCGGTGCGCACCGTGGGCGTGATGGGCGACGGGCGGACCTACGACTTCGCCTGCGCGCTTCGCGCGGTCACCAGCGTCGATGGCATGACCGCCGACTACTACCCCTTCTCGCACGACTTCCTCGGCGAGACGGCCACGCGCATCATCAACGAGGTCAAGGGGATCAACCGCGTGACCTACGACATCACGTCGAAGCCGCCCGGCACGATCGAGTGGGAATGACGCGGCGACGCCGCTCCGTCGCGGCTGGCCGGGACCCCGCAGGGCTGTGAGGCTTCTCGTCAGGATCGCGGGCGCGGGCCTTCTGATCTGGGCGGTGACCCTGGCCGGCGTCCTGGGCGTGCAGCTTCTGTGGACGGCCGACGCGCCCCCGTCCGGCAGGGCCGACGCGATCTTCTGTCTCGGGGCGGGGATGTCCGCCGAGGGGCCGCGCCTTCCCGATGCAGCCTCGGCCCGCCGCGCGCGCGCCTGCGCCGGGCTTCACGCGGCCGGCGCGGCGCCGGTCGTCGTCTTCACGGGATACGGCAACGCCAGATACTCCGCCGCCGAGGCGATGGCAGACGTGGCGCGCGCCGCGGGCGTCCCGGAGGCGGCGATCCTCGTCGAGCCGCGCGCCCGCTCGACCATCCAGAACGCGGCCTTCGGCCTTGCGGCGCTAGGGCGCGGCGCGGATCGGGTGATCGTCGTATCCGACCCTTTCCACCTGCCCCGCGCCTGGGCGATCTTCCGGCTTCTCGGCGTCGGGGACGTAACCCTGCGCGCCCCGCCGAGAGAGCCCGAGGCGCAGGCCGCATCACGGGGCGGGCGCGCCGGGCTCGGCTGGGTCTTCCGCGAAACGCTCGCGATCTGGTGGAACGTGGGGCGCCTCGCCATCTACGGCGCGGCGGGAGTTGCGGGCGTCGACCACGACACCCGCATCGAATGGTTCGACTGAGCCGCGCCGCCTCAGCGGAAGGCGACGAGGCGTCCGTTTTCCGTCACAACCATCAGCGTGTCGTTGACCACGATGGGATGGGACGCGGCACCGGCGCGCAGCGGAACCGTCCCCACGAGCGCACCCGAGACCGGATCGAAGAAGCGCACCTGACCGTCGCCCGAGGCCACGGCAAGACGCCCGCCCGCAAGGATCGGCCCGTAATGGGTGAAGACCGCGCGGCGCCGGCGCTCGCGCTCGCGCACGTAGAGGGGAAGCTCCGTGCCCCAGACACGCGCGCCCGTCGCCGCGTCGAGGCGGATCAGCTCGTTGCGGTCGGACACGAAGAAAAGGTCGCCGCCCGTGACGAGGACGGGCGAATAGCTGCCCTCGGTCGCGGTCCAGAGGCGTTCGCCCGTCGTGGCGTTCAGCGCGACGACCCGACCCGACTGGTTGCCCGCATAGACGGTGCCGCCCGAGACGACGGGATCACCCGTGATGTCGTTGATGTTGGCGTAGGCGACGCCGAGCCGTCCGCCCGCGACCGCCGTGGACCAGCTGCGCAGGCCGGTGTCGCGCCGCGTGGCCACCAGCTCGCCCGTGCCAAAGGGGAAGATCACGGTGCCGCCCGTGACCGCGGGCGCGGCGCCGCCCTCGCGCAGCGCGCGCGCCGGCGCCGAGGCCAGTTCCCACTGGATCCGGCCCGCATCCGTGCTGATCGCCCACGCGCTGTTGTCGCGGCTGACGACGTAGACCGTGCCGTCCGCCACCGTGGGCGCACCGATCCCCGCACCGAGGCGCTGGCGCCAGCGGATGCCGCCCGTGGCCGGGTCGAGCGCGATCAGCTCGCCATACCCCGTCGTCGCATAGAGGCTGCCCCCCGCAAGCGCGAGACCGCCGCCCGAGACGTTGCCGCCCCGGTCGAAACCGGCGGTCAGGTCGGCCGACCACAGCGTCGCGCCCGACGCGATCGAATGCGCCCGGACGTTCGCCGATGCGTCGAGCGTGAAGACCCGCCCGTCTCCCGCGACGGGGTCGGCGGTCAGGCGGTTCCGCCGGCTGTTGCCCTGCCCGATATTGGCGGCCCAGACCTGCGTCAGGCTCGACCCGAGCGTGACGTGGGGCTTGCGGTTCTGCGCATCGAAGCCGCGCTGCGCCCAGCTTGCATAGCTGCTGGCGGCCGGAAGGCTGATCGGGCGCGCCTCGTCCGCGGCGGGCTCCGCCGGGGGGGCCTCGCCGCTCAGCGTCTCGGCAAGCGGCACCCGGGTGTCGAAGCGCTCGCCCGGCAGGACCGTGTCCCGCTCGCAGCCTGCAAGGACCGCCACCGCCGCGAGAAGTGCAAGCCCGAGGCCTCGCCTGCCCCGTGCCGCGGCTGCCGCATCGCGCGTCCCTTCAAGTGTCATGGCGCACGCCCTTCCCTCGTTCGCGTCTCGCAGGCCGTCCCATGGGATCGGCCCGCCGGTCATTCACTCACCGGCGTCTCTGCACCGGTCTCCGTGCCTTCGACGGCTTCGGCTTCCGGCAGCGGGAAATCATCGCCGCCAAGCTCGAAGTCCACCGCGCCGCCGTCAAGCTCCGCGCCCGTGACCGGTTCCGCCTCGGTTGCGGGCGGGGCGTCGGACAGTTCGGCACCGCTTTCGATGGCGACAATCAACTGCCCGACGCGCTGTTGCAAGGCAGGCGTGGCCCCGGCGGCGATTTCGAGCCTGCGCAGGCGCTCCAGCCCTGCCTCGATGTCGCCCTCGGAAATGTCCAGAAGCGCCAGCTGCTCCTCGGCCAGGGCCGCGTAGGGCGCGCCCGGCTCGGCAAGGCCGCCAAGGACGATGCGCGCCTCGGCGGGCGGCGCCGGATCGAGCAGATGCGCCTTCAGAAGCGCGAGATGGCCATAGCGCGGCGGCAGGTCGGGCGCCCCGGCAGCGGCGCGCAGCCTCTCCGCGGCCTCGGCGCCCGCTGCGGCCTCGCCCGCGGCCAGAAGCGCAAGCAGCACCTCGCCTTCGGGGCCCGGCGGCACGATCTCGTCGAGCGCGGCCACGCGCGCCGCGGGCTCGGCCGCGTCCAGCGCCGCGATGACGGCGTTTCCGAAGGCCTCGGCCGTGGCCTCGGTCTGCGCGCGGCGGTACTCGATGTAGGCCGCGCCGCCCACAAGCACGATGACGATCAGGACCGCAAGCCACGCCCACCTGCGGAAGAAGGCGAATAGCCTGTCGCGGCGCACCTCGTCCGTCACCTCGTCGATGAAACTGTCAGGATTGGCCATGGAACGCCCGATCTCTTGCCCGTGTCGCGCCGCTCATAGCGCGTCGGAACGGTCGGCTGCAAGCATTGCGGCCCCGCTCCGGCGCATCTGCGGGCACAACTGAACCGTACGGTTCAGTCTTGCGTGCCGAAGTGGAAAAATCTAATCTGAACCGGACAGTTTATCGTAACCGCCACGACAGATCTCTTGTGTTCCCGCGACGCCGACTGCGTCGCAGCAGTAGAAAGATCACATGAAACCGCTTCCGCTCGTCATCGCGGCGCTCGTTTGCGTCGGACTATATTTTGTCATCCTGGACCGTGAGACGCTGGTCGAATTCGCGGCCGGCTTCGGGCCCGAGGCCGCGGAGACGGTCGGCGACGCCCCCGCTTCGCAGGAGGCCGCGGCCCGGACCGATCCCGCAGAGGCCGGCCTCGTTCATGTCACCGTCCGCCGCTCCGAGGCGCAGATCGCCGAAAACGCCGTTCTTCTGCGTGGCAGGACGGAGGCCGTGCGCGACGTGGACGTGGCGGCGGAGACGACGGGCCGCATCGTCTCGACGCCGATCCGTGCGGGGGCTTTCGTCGAGGAGGGCACCGCGCTGTGCGAAATCGCGCCCGGCACGCGTCTGACCGCACTGGCCGAGGCGGAGGCCGCGCTGGAAACGGCGCGGGCGCGCGTTCCCGAGGCCGAGGGCCAGCTGGCGGGCGCACGCGCGCAGCTTGCCGCGACAGAGATCGACGCCAACGCCGCCGCGCGGCTTTCGGAACAGGGCTTCGCGTCCGAGACGCGCGCCGCGAGCGCCGAGGCCACGCTGGAAAGCGCGCGCGCCACGATCCAGTCGGCCGAGGCCGCCGTGTCGCAGGCCCGCTCTGGCATCCGCGCGGCCGAGGCCGCCGTGCGCCGCGCCGAGGAAGAGATCGCGCGCCTCATCATCGCGGCCCCCTTCTCTGGGTATCTGGAATCCGACACCGCCGAGCTCGGGACGCTGATGCAGCCGGGATCGCTCTGCGCCACGATCATCCAGCTTGATCCGATGAAGCTGGTGGGCTTCGTCCCCGAGGCGCAGGTGGACCGCGTCGAGGTCGGCGCGACGGCCGGCGCGCGGCTCGCGTCCGGCGCCGAGGTCACGGGCGAGGTCACGTTCCTCAGCCGCTCGGCCGACGAGCGCACGCGGACCTTCCAGGTCGAGATCACCGTGCCAAACGCCGATCTCGCCATCCGGGACGGCCAGACGGCGGACATCCTGATCCGGACGGAGGGCACGCCCGCGCACCTCCTGCCGGCCTCGGCCATGACCCTCAACGACGACGGAACGCTCGGCGTGCGCGCGGTGGAGAACGGCGTCGTTCGCTTCATCCCGGTGCGGATGATCCGCGACACCGCCAACGGCGTCTGGCTGTCCGGCCTGCCCGAGGTCGTGGACGTGATCACCGTGGGGCAGGAATTCGTCACCGACGGCGTCGAGGTGCGCACCACCTACGAGGAGCTGACGCAATGACCGGCGTGATCGACTGGGCCGCCAGCCGCGCCCGCATGGTCGTGGCCTTCGTGATCCTGTCGCTCACGGTGGGGGCGGCGGCCTATATCGGCCTTCCAAAGGAGGGCGAGCCCGACATCGACATCCCCGGACTTTTCGTCTCGGTCCCCTTCCCCGGCATCTCGGCCGAGGACAGCGAGCGCCTGCTGGTCCGCCCGATGGAATCGGAATTCCAGGATCTCGACGGGCTGACCACGATCACCGGCACGGCGTCCGAAGGCTTCGCGGGCGTCTTCCTCGAATTCGAATTCGGCTGGGACAAGTCCGCCACCATCGCCGACGTGCGCGACGCCATGGGCCGCGCCGAGGCCGAGTTCCCGGACGGCGCGCAGAGCTGGCAGATCTCCGAGATCAACTTCTCCGAGTTCCCGATCATCGTCGTGGCGCTGTCGGGCGATGCGCCCGAGCGCACGCTGATCCGGCTCGCCAACGAAATGCAGACCGAGCTCGAGGCGCTCTCTCCGGTGCTCGAGGCCGGCCTCGCGGGCACGCGCGACGAGATGCTCGAGGTCATCATAGACCCCCTCGCGCTCGAGGCCTACGACGTCACCGCGCAGGATCTGATCGGCGCGGTCGTCAACAACAACCAGCTGATCGCGGCCGGCGAGGTCGAGACCGAAAGCGGCGCGATTTCCGTCAAGATCCCGGCAAGCTTCGACACCGCCGAGGATGTCTACAACCTCGCCATCACCGTGAACGGCGACCGCGTCGTAACGCTGGGCGAGCTGGCCGAGATCCGGCTGACCTACGAGGACCGGGCCGGCACCGCGCGCTTCAACGGCGAGACGACCGTGGCGCTTCAGGTGGTGAAGCGGCAGGGCTTCAACATCATGGACACGGCCGCGCTGGTGCGCGAGACCGTCGAACGCGTCGAGGCCTCGTGGCCACCCGAGCTTCGGGACGCGGTGCGCGTCGCGACGTCGCTCGATCAGTCGGTGACGGTGCAGGGCATGGTGCGCCAGCTCGAAGGGTCGGTGCTGACGGCCATTGCGCTGGTGATGATCGTCGTGCTCGCCTCGCTCGGCACGCGGTCGGCGATGCTGGTGGGCTTCGCCATCCCGACCTCGTTCCTGCTGTGCTTCATCCTGCTCGGCATCATGGGCATCGCGATCTCCAACATCGTGATGTTCGGCCTCATCCTCGCGGTGGGGATGCTGGTGGACGGGGCCATCGTGGTCGTCGAATACGCCGACAAGCGCCTCGCGCAGGGGGCGCGGCCGATGCAGGCCTATACCGATGCGGCCAAGCGCATGTTCTGGCCGGTGGTCTCGTCCACCGCCACGACGCTCTGCGCGTTCCTGCCGATGCTGTTCTGGCCGGGCGTCGCGGGCGAGTTCATGGGCATGTTGCCCGTCACGCTGATCTTCGTGCTCTCGGCCTCGCTGATCGTGGCGCTGATCTACCTTCCGGTTCTTGGGGGCGTCGCCGCGCGCTTCAGCCGGGTGGTCGAGCGCGCCTCCGACGTCCTGTCGTCGCTTGTGCCGTGGACCGTGGCGCGCGCCGCGCTCGCGCTCGCGGTCGGCTACCTGATGTTCATGGCCGCGATGCAGACGATCAATCCCGGCGTCCTCTTCCCCGCACCGCCGCAGGGCACGCCCGCGCTTCTTGCGATGGCGCCGGGCGCAATCCTCTTCGTGGTGGCGTCGGCGCTGATGTCGGTGATCCTCGGGACGCTGCGCTTCGCGCGGGCCGAGCGCCGGGTGCAGGCGGGCTACCGCCGCTCGGCCTTCGGCTGGGTGATCCACGCCATCGTCGGAAATCCGGTCATGCCGCTGGTGGTCATCGGGGCCGTCGCCGCCTTCGTCGTCTCGGTGTTCATGTATTTCGGCGAAAACAACAACGGAGTGGAATTCTTCGTCGAGACCGAGCCCGAGCAGGCCATCGTCTACGTTCGCGCGCGCGGCAACCTTTCGGTCGCCGAGCAGGACGCGCTCGTGCGGCAGGTCGAGGCGATCGTGCTCGACCACGAAGGCATCCGCGACGTCTTCGCCTTCGCCGGCGACGGCGGGCTGAACAACAATACCGGCGGCGTCAGCGCGCCCGGCGACACGATCGGCCAGGTGCAGATCGACCTCGAGCCGTGGGGCCAGCGCGAGGACGGCGACGTCGTGCTCGACCGGCTGCAGGCGCGGCTGGACCAGCTGCCGGGGATCCGCACCGAGATCTTCGAATCCTCGCAGGGTCCCGGCGAAAGCAAGCCCGTCAGCCTTCGCCTTTCGAGCGACGACTGGGCGGCCCTGACCGCCGCGACGCAGGACGCGCGCGCGCATTTCGACGCCACGGACGGCCTCGTGCAGGTCGAGGACAGCCTGCCCCTGCCGGGCATCGACTGGCAGATCGACGTCGATATCGAGGCGGCGGGCCGCTTCGGCGCGGACGTGGCGACCGTGGGCGCGATGGTGCAGCTTGTGACGCGCGGCATCCTGCTCGACACGATGCGCGTGCCGACCTCCGACGAGGAGATCGAGATCCGCGTGCGTTTCCCGCAGGAGGCGCGCGTCCTCTCGACGCTCGAGACGCTGAGGGTGCGCACGCAGGACGGCCTCGTGCCGCTGTCGAACTTCGTGACCTACACGGCGACGCCGCAGCTGGCCGAGATCAACCGCGTAGACCAGCGCCGCATCTTCGAGATCAAGGCCGACACCCGCGCGGGCCTCAGCCGCGTCGATGCCGCCGACGGCACCGCGGTCGCCATGCTTCTCGACACCGCGGAGCCGACGGTGTCGGGCCCGGCTGACTTCACCGCAGGCGGCACCGCCTGGCAGGTCTACAGCCTCTACGACGGGGCGACGGCGGCTTCCGTCGAGGCGGGGCTGACCTCGGGCGAGCTCGTGACGCGGCCGGTCACGGCGAACGAGCGCATCGCCGCGATCACCGACTGGATCGAGACCGAGACCCCCTTCCCCTCCAGCGTGACGTGGGAATGGTCGGGCGACCAGGAGGACCAGGCGGAAAGCGAGGCCTTCCTCAGCCAGGCCTTCGCGGCGGCTCTGGGGCTTATGTTCATCATCCTGCTCGCACAGTTCAACTCGGTCTACAACGCCGTCCTCGTGCTTCTGGCCGTGGTCCTGTCCACGACGGGCGTTCTGATCGGGATGCTGGTCATGGACCAGACCTTCTCGATAATCATGACGGGCACGGGCATCGTCGCGCTGGCCGGGATCGTGGTGAACAACAACATCGTGCTGATCGACACCTACCAGGAATACAGCCGCTACATGCCGAAGATCGAGGCGATCACCCGAACCGCCGAGGCGCGCATCCGGCCGGTCCTCCTGACCACGATCACCACGATGGCGGGCCTCGCGCCGATGATGTTCGGCATCTCGCTCGACTTCGCCAATGGCGGCTACACCGTCGACAGTCCCACGGCCCTGTGGTGGAAGCAGCTGGCGACGGCCGTGGTCTTCGGCCTCGGCATCGCGACTGTCCTGACGCTGATCTTCACGCCCTCGCTTCTCGCGCTGCGCGTCTGGTGGGCGACGATCTTGGGCTGGATCGCGCGCGGCCTGTCACGCCTTGGCGCCAACCGTGCAAGCCGCACGGCGCAGGACTGGGCGCTTGCGCGCGCCGCGCGTGCCACCCGCGATCCGCTGATCTTCTGGGACGAGGATCCGCGGCCCGTCGTGGTCGCCGACGAAGTGCCGCCCGAGGACCTTCTCGACGAGGCGCGGCCCGTCGATGCCGAGCGCCCGCTCGACGCCAAGGACGCGCCGCAGCCGCCGCTTCGCGCGGCGGAGTGATCGCCCGCGCCGCCGGCCCTGTTTCAGGCCGGCGGCGTCCATTCGAGGACCGTGTCGAGCGCGTCGGAGGAAACGGCGTTGAACCCGCAGGCTCGGTAGAAGGCGTTCGCGGGACTGCCGTTCAGCGCCGTCAGCCGGATTGGCAGCGCCGCCGCGCAAGCCTCTCGCTGCACGCGCTCCAGCACCATGCGGCCGATACCCTGCCCCTGGAACGCGGACGCGAGGTACAGGTGATCCAGCAACAGGTGCGTCTCGCGCCGGCGCAGGACGAAAAAGCCCGCCGCCTGCCCGTCCGCGCGAAGGATCGTCGTCTCCTCGGCGCGAAAGGACGCAAGCAGCCGGTTGCGCGCGCGCTCCAGGTCGAACCGGCCCATGGCCTCCAGGCTCGGGCGCATCGCCTCTGCCCTGAGCGTCGCGAGCCAGTCGGCATCGGCGTCCGTCGCCGCCTCGAACGTGATCCGCCCGCCCGTCAGTCGAAATCCTCGCCCGACATCTGCCGCGCCCAGAGCGTCGCGTAGCGCCCGCCCGCCGACAGAAGCTCGTCATGGGTGCCGCTCTCCACCACTTCGCCCGCCTCGAGCACGAGGATGCGGTCGCTGTCGACGATTGTGGACAGCCTGTGCGCGATGGTGATGACCGAACGGCCCTGCCCCATCATCTTCAGCTCGGACTGGATCGAGCGTTCGGTCTCGGTGTCGAGCGCGCTCGTCGCCTCGTCCAGAAGCAGGATCGGCGGGTCCTTCAGAAGCGTGCGCGCGATGCCGACGCGCTGCTTCTCGCCCCCCGACAGCTTCAGCCCACGCTCGCCCACCTGCGTCTTGTAGCCAAGCGGCAGGCCGAGGATGAAGTCGTGGATCTTGGCGGCGCGCGCGGCGGCCTCGACCTCGGCCTCGGTCGCCTCGGGACGGCCGTAGGCGATGTTGTAGCGGATCGTGTCGTTGAACAGGACCGTGTCCTGCGGGACGACGCCGATGCGCGCGTGCAAGCTTTCCTGCGTGACGTCGCGCAGGTCCTGACCGTCGATGCGGATCGCGCCGTCCGTGACGTCGTAGAAGCGGAACAGAAGCCGCCCGATCGTCGACTTGCCCGAACCCGACGGCCCCACCAGCGCCACCGTCTCGCCCGGCGACACGCGGAAGGACACGCCCTTCAGGATCGGGCGCGCCGCGTCGTAGGCGAAGCGCACCTTGTCGAAGGCGACCTCGCCGCCACGCACATCCAGCTCGGGCGCTCCGGGTCTGTCGGCGACTTCGCGCGGCTGATCGAGAAGGTCGAACATCTCGCCCATGTCCACCAGCGATTGGCGGATCTCGCGGTAGACGGTGCCCAGGAAGTTCAGCGGCAGCGTGATCTGGATCATGTAGGCGTTGACCATGACGAAGTCGCCCACCGTCAGCTCGCCCGCCTGCACACCGAGGGCGGCCATCACCATGACGATGACGAGGCCCGTGGTGATGATGAGCGATTGTCCGAAGTTCAGCGCGGCAAGCGACACGCCGGTCTTGATCGCCGCGCGCTCGTAGCCCTCCATCGCGCGGTCGTAGCGCATGGCCTCGCGGCGTTCGGCGCCGAAATACTTGACCGTCTCGTAGTTCAGCAGGCTGTCGATGGCCTTCTGGTTGGCATCGGTGTCCTGCGCGTTCATCTCGCGGCGGATCTTCACCCGCCATTCCGTCACCGTGAAGGTGAACCAGATGTAGAGCGCGATGGTGACGGCCAGCACGACGAGATAGGTGATGTCGAAGGCGACTGCCAGGACGATGCCGACCAGCAAAAGCTCCAGGATCAGCGGACCGACCGAGAACAGCAGGAAGCGCAGCAGGAATTCCACGCCCTTCACGCCGCGCTCGATGATCCGGCTGAGGCCGCCCGTTCGCCGCGTCAGGTGGTAGCTGAGGCTGAGTGCGTGGATGTGCTGGAATGTCTCGAGCGCGAGCTGCCGCAGCGCGCCTTGCGCCACGCGCGCGAAGATCGCGTCGCGCAGCTGCTGGAAGCCGACGTTCGCGGCGCGCGCCACGCCGTAGGCCACCGTCACGCCGACGGCGCCCATCGCCAGAAGCCATGCGGGCGAGCCCGCGCTGTCGCCCGCCAGCCCGTCGACGGCGGCCTTGTAGAGAAACGGGGTCGCGACGGCCACCAGCTTGGCCACCACCAGCATCACGAGCGCGATGACCACGCGGCGCTTCACCCAGGCTTTGCCCTCCGGCCAGAGATAGGGCGCGACCTTGCGGATCGTGCGCCAGCCCGAGCGGCGCTCGGCCTGCTCGAGGGTGGGCTGCGCCGTGCCCTCGCGATCTTCGCGTGCGCCGGCGGCGGGCGCCGCGCCGGCTGCGCGGGGATCTGTCGTGTCGGCTGGCATAGGAGGTCCGTCTGGCTGGATGGTCCTCTACCTAGGCGTGCGGGGCGGGAATGACCAGTGCCGTGGCGCGCGGACTATTGTGCATCCGTGCCGCGCGGAAGATCCGGCAGCCGGAAGATCTGGCCGGGGAAGATCAGGTCGGGATTGCGGATCTCCTCGCGGTTCTCCTGGAAGATCTGCACATAGGCGATTCCCTCGCCGAAATTCGCCTCGGCGATCCCCCAGAGCGTGAAGCCCGGCTGCACCGTGATGACCGAGATCCCCGCGCCCACCATCATCGGCGAGGCCGCGATCCGCTCGGGATCCTCGCGCAGGAACGGCGTCTCGACCTCGCTCAGGACCTCGCCCTGCGGCGACACCTCGGCCACCGTCAGCGTGTAGGTGCCCGGATCGACGTCCGGCAGGTCGAGCGACCAGGTTCCGCCGGAGCCGATCTCGCCCATCTCGATCGGCTGGTTGTTCAGAAGGACCTGAAGCTGCGCATCCGCGGGCCCGCGGCCCGACAGGACCACGTCGCCCTCGAGGTTGTAGGCGATGGCATCGAGACGAACCTCGGTCTGGGCGAGGGGCGCGTCGGCCGGGGCGCCGCCCGCAGGCGAGGATCCCGCCGCCTGCACGACGCGCAGGCCCTCGGGCCCTGCGATCACGATGGCGGGCGCCTGCCCCGGCGGCGTCACCGAGGGCGCAGCCGGCTCGGGCGCCGAGGGCGCGTCGAGGGCCGCCACCGCCTCGGGCGCGGAGGGCCGGGGCATTGGGCCATCGCCGTCCGCGGCCGTTCCGACCTGCTGGCCTTCGGTCGCATCGACGGCCTCGTCGCGAGGCAGCGGACGGGCCTCCGGAGCGGCCAGGGCGACCTCGTCCGAAACGGCCTCGCCCTCCGGGCCTGTCGGCGCGTCGGCGGTCTCCTGCGGGGCGGGCGCCTCGTCCGGGGGCGCCGCGTCTGCCCGCGCGTCCGTTCCGAACGGCGCGATGATGACGGTTTCCACGCCTTCGATCCGGACGCCGTCGGGCATCAGGGCCACGAGGCTCAGGATCCGGGGCCTGTCGGAAGGCGGCAGTTCGAAGATGGCCGCGAAACCGCCGTCGCGCGCGGCCTGCGCGACCGAGACCTCCTCGCCGTCGCTGAGCAGCGAAACGTCGGCCCCCGAGGGCGCGCGCCCGGCGACCACGGCCGCGCCGTCGGGCGCCACCCGGATCTGGTCGAAGCGCGGCGGGACGGGCGTAGCGGGCGCGGGCGCGCCCGTGGCGTCGTCCCCCTGCCCCTCGGCCTGCTCCACGGCCTCCGGCGCGACATCATCGCGCGCGCCATCCGGCGCGACATCATCGCGCGCGGCCTGCGGCGCGACATCATCGCGCGCGGCCTCTCCCCCGGCCGGCGTTGCGAGCGGCGTCGCGGACCCGGATGCCTCGCCGCCGGGCGGAACCGCCCCGGCCGGCGGTGTCGCGGCCTCGCGGACCGGCCCGCCCGCATCGTCACGGAGCGTCACGAAGGCCAGCGCCGCGACCACGACCGCGACGCCCGCCAGCGCAGCAAGCGACACTGCCGCCCTGCCTTCGCCGAACGCGGCTCCAAGCCTCATGGGCATTCTCCCGGATCCATCCCCCCGAACCGGGGCACTCCTGGCCCGCCCGCCCCGCGGGCGGCAGGCGCCCGAAAGGGCCGCCGCCGGTTGAGCGCGCGCGCATTACGCAGTATCAGGGCGAAAAATCCGGTCAAGCGCAAGGGACCCGATGTCGAGCATCTCCATATGTGTCTATTGCGGCTCCCGGACGGGCGCCGACCCTGCCTTCATGGCCGACGCGACGGCCCTCGGGACGGCGCTTGCGGAGGCGGGGCTGCGCCTGGTCTACGGGGCCGGCGACGTCGGTCTGATGGGGGCCGTTGCCCGGGCCGCGCAGGCGGCGGGCGGCGATACCTTCGGCGTCATCCCCGGCCATCTGCTGGCGCGCGAGGTCGGCAAGCGCGACCTGACGACCTTCATCGTCACCGAGACGATGCACGAGCGGAAGAAGGTCATGTTCATGAACGCCGACGCCATCGTCATGCTGCCCGGCGGCGCGGGATCGCTCGACGAGTTCTTCGAGGTGCTGACGTGGCGCCAGCTCGGCCTCCACGAGAAGCCGATCTACCTTCTTGATACCGCGGGCTACTGGGGGCCGATGCGCGCCCTCCTCGATCACGTGGTCGCGCAGGGCTTCGCCGAGGCGAGCCTTCTCGACTACTTCAGGTCGGTGCCGGACGTGCCCGCCCTCATGGCGGCGCTGGACGGGCCAGGGGCCTGAGCGTGGCCACGGAATAGACGGCGAGCGCCGCCCAGATCAGCGGAAACGCGATCATGTGCCATGCCGTCACCGCCTCGTTCAGGACGAGGACCGCGACGAGGAACTGAAGCGTCGGATTGACATACTGGATCAGTCCGATCGTCGCCATCGCCGCGCGCCGCGCCGCATACGAGAACAACATCAGCGGCACGGCCGTGAGCGGCCCGGACAGCACGAACAGCGCCATGTCGCCCGCCGAATGCTCCATCCCGCGCGTCGCCCAGACCCACGCGAGGAAGCCTGCAGCCAGCGGCAGGAACAGAAGCACCTCGGCTGCCACGGACACGACCGGGCCCGCCACGACCCAGCGTTTGAGAAGGCCGTAGATGCCGAAGGTGGTGGCCAGCACCAGCGAGATCCACGGCGCGGCACCCAGCCCCACGGTCAGGACCGCCACGGCGGCCGCCGCCATCGCGACGGCGACCTTCTGGCCGGCCGAAAGGGACTCGCGCAGGACGATCGCGCCGATGGCCACCGCCACGAGCGGAAAGATGTAGTAGCCGAGCGACGCCTCGACCGTCCGGCCCACGCCCACCGCGTAGATGAACAGGAACCAGTTCACCGAGATCATCGCCGCCGCCGCCGCCGTCAGCGCGAAGAGACGCGGGGTGGACAACGCACGCGGCAGCTCGGCCAGCCTGCGCTGGAACGTCAGCACGGCAGCGAAAGTGACGAGCGACCAGATCGTCCGATGCGCGAGGATTTCGAGCGGCGGCACATGGTCAAGCAGCGCGTAGAACAGGGGCGAGAGGCCCCAGACCGCACAGGCAAGGGCCATCGCCAGAACGCCCTTCGACGCGTCGCTCATCGCCGTGGCTCTACGTCAGCCCGAGGTGCCGCTGGCGGCGGCGCGTGCGTTCATGTCCACAAGCTTGTCGCGGTAGCTGCGCGCGAAGGCCGCGTCCATCTCGCGCTCGAGGGCCTCCCGGCGGCGCAGGATGTCACGCAGCCGCGCCGCCGAGATCCGCCAGATCAGCACCTCGCCCGCCGCCCGCACGCTTGCCGTCGCGGGCAGGCCAGTCAGCGCCGTCATCTCGCCGATGAAATCGCCCGGACGGCACCGTGACACGGCGTTGCCGCGCAGCACGACGTCGGCCTCGCCCTGCGCGATGTAGACGAGGTGCTCCACCGGGGCGCCCTCGTTGGTGAAGACGGCGCCCGGCGCAAGCCGCGTCCATTCCCCCGCATCGAGCAGCGCGCGCGCCTCGCCCCGCGACAGGCCGGGAAGATGGCGCGACACGAAGGCGCGTTCGTCGGAGGTGAAGCGCGCCCGCAGGTTGCTCCAGTGCAGCGAGATGAGTTGCAGGATGTTCACCACGACCAGAAGCGTCTCCCAGATCACGGTGACGGGATCGCGGATCACGAAGGCGCCGTAGGCGATGGCGAAAAGCGCCGAGACGATCACCAGAACCCGAAGCCACGTCAGGGTGCGCATCAGCATGGAAGCCACCAGGACGACATAGGCCATGTGGCCCAGAAGGCCCTCCGCCGACAGGGCGGACGCGAGTGTAAGATCCATGCGGGCGGGGTCCGGTACGATTACATCGGCTTATCAAGATGAGGAATCGCGCGGGCGTCAACCGGTTCGGCACGGTCCGTCCGCGGCCCGCCTCGTCGGGCGCGTGCGGACCGGAACGAGAAAGGCCCGCCGAGACGGGCGGGCCTTTCGTCAAGGATGCCCCGGGGGGCGGGCCTCACGCCATGCGCGCGGCCACGTTTTCCCAGTTCACCAGCTTGTCGAGGAAGTTCTGCAGGTAGGCGGGACGCTTGTTGCGGAAGTCGATGTAGTAGGAATGTTCCCACACGTCGCAGCCCAGAAGCGCGGTCTGCCCGAAGCAGAGCGGGTTCACGCCGTTCTCGGTCTTCGTCACCTTGAGGCTGCCGTCGGCGTCCTTCACCAGCCACGCCCAGCCCGAACCGAACTGGCCGGCACCGGCTGCGGCGAAGTCTTCCTTGAACTTGTCGACCGACCCGAAGGACTCGGTCAGCGCGCTTTCCAGTTCGCCCGGCATCCCCTTGTCGCCAGGTCCCATCATTTCCCAGAACTGGACGTGGTTCCAGTGCTGCGAGGCATTGTTGAAAATGCCGTTCTGCGCGACCGCGCCGGCCTGGTAGGTGCCGGTGATGATGTCCTCGACCGACTTGCCTTCCCACTCGGTGCCCGCGATCAGCTTGTTGCCGTTGTCGACATAGGCCTTGTGGTGGATGTCGTGGTGATACTCGAGAGTTTCGCGGCTCATGCCGAGATCGGCGAGAGCGTCGTGGGAATAGGGAAGATCGGGAAGTTCGAAAGCCATCTGGGCCCCCCTTGGTTGCGGTTTGCGATTGTCTGACAGATGGAGCGGCGGGGGCGGCAAGGTCAACCCCGGGCCGGAAAAAGCCCGCGACGTCCGACGCTCCCGCGGCGACATGCGACACCGTGGAGAGACGCGCGAACGCGCGGTTAGTCCGCGGGCGCCTGCGGGGCGGGCGTGTCGGGCGCGTCCCCCGCCGGTCCGCCAAAGCCGATTTCCTGCGACCACATGAAGAACGCGACCGCGAGGATCAGAAGCGGCAGCGCGATCAGCAGGATCATCCCCAGCGCCCCCTCGCGGCGCCTGTCGCGTCGCCCGATGGGGCGCATGTCGGCGTCGGGTGTCCTGTCGGGCTTGTCGGTGCGTTCTGCCATCAAGACTGACCTCCTGCCGCTTTCCTTCGTCAATCGGGGAACGCGGGCGCCGGGCCGCTTGTTCCGAAAGACGCCGCTGGCCCGCGGCGTCCCACCGCGCCCGCCGCGCGCCTTTGTCGGGTTTTCGTAGCCCCGCGGAGCGCATAGATGTGAACCAGGAAAAAAGGGCGGAGAGGCAAGGATGGGATTCTGGATCGCGGTTGGCGGCGTCTCGCTGCTCGTGTCGCTGTTGATCCTCGTGGCGTTCCTGCGCCCGCGCGGGGGCGGCGTGCCGGCGGCCGCCTACGACCTGCAGGTCTACCGCGACCAGCTGAAGGAGGTGGACCGCGACCTCGAGCGGGGCATCCTGTCCGAGGCCGAGGCCACACGCGCGCGCACTGAGGTGTCGCGCCGCATCCTCGAGGCCGACAGCGCGCTCGCGCACGCCGAGAAGGACCAGGCGCGGCGCTCGGCCGCCGACCGCTGGATCGTGGCGGGCGGGCTTGTCGCGATGGTCGCGGGCTCGGTCGCGCTCTACATGCAGATCGGCGCGCCGGGCTATCCCGACCTGCCGATGCAGGCTCGCATCGCCATGGTCGAGGAGGCGCGCGCGAACCGCCCCGACCAGGACGCCGCGGAGGCGCAGACTTCGGTCCGGCCCGCCATCCCCGACCAGCCCGAGCGCGAGGAGCTGGTGCAGCGCCTGCGCACGATCATGGAGCAGCGGCCCGAGGACGCGGAGGGCATGGCCCTTCTGGCGTCGAACGAGGCGGCGCTGGGGAACTTCCGCGGCGCGCGCGCGGCCCAGGAGCGCCTGATCGGGATCCTCGGCGACGAGGCGACGGGCGCCCACTACATCGACCTCGCCGAAATGATGATCCTCGCCGCCGGAGGCTACGTCAGCCCCGAGGCGGAGGCCGCGCTGCGCCGCGGGCTGGAGCTGTCGCCGAGGAACGGAACCGCGCGTTACTACGCGGGCCTCATGTATGCGCAGCAGGGGCGGCCAGACATGGCGTTTCCGATCTGGCGCAACCTTCTGGCCGAAAGCACCGCCGACGCGCCCTGGCTCGAACCCATCCGCCTGCAGATCGAGGAGGTCGCGGCGCTGGCGGGCGAGCGCGTCACGCTGTCGGACCTGCCGCAGCCCGTCCGCCCGCGCGGCCCCACCGCCGAGGACATGGAGGCCGCGGCCGACATGGCCCCCGACGACCGCACCGCGATGATCGAGGGCATGGTGGGCGGCCTTGCGGACCGGCTCGCCACCGAGGGCGGCCCGCCCGAGGACTGGGCGCGCCTGATCACCGCCTTCGGCGTTCTCGGCCGGACCGAGCAGGCCCGCGCCGTCTACGAGGAGGCCACGGCCGTCTTCGCCGAAAGCCCCGAGGCCCTCGCCCTCATCGAGGAGGCGGGCGCCACCCTGCCCGAGGCGCCCGAGTGATCCTCGAGGACATCGCCGACTTCGCCGCCGTCCTCAAGCCCGGCCGCGGGGTCGCGGGCCTCGACTTCGGGACGAAGACGATCGGCGTCGCGGTGTCCGACCGCCTGCTGAGCGTGGCGACGCCGCTTTCGACACTGAAGCGGACCAAGTTCACCGCCGACGCCGCGCAGCTGGCCGGGATCGTGGCCGACCGCGAGCTCTGCGGCATCGTGCTCGGCCTGCCGCGCAACATGGACGGAAGCGAGGGACCCCGCGCCCAGTCGACGCGCGCCTTCGCCCGCAACCTCTCGCGGCTCGAGCCCTTCGCGGAGATGCCGATCACCTTCTGGGACGAGCGTCTGAGCACGGTCGCGGCCGAAAGGGCGCTTCTGGAGGCGGATACGACACGCAAACGTCGCGCAGAGGTGATCGACGCGGTCGCGGCGGGCTATATCCTTCAAGGAGTGCTGGATCGCATGAGGCATATCGGGGCCGAAAGATGAGCGACGACGTCTGGAAACGCGAAGAGATCGAAAGCCCCTGCGTGAAGATCTGCGTGGTGCATCCCGAGGCGCGGATCTGCACCGGCTGCTACCGCACGATCGACGAGATCACGGCATGGGGCCGGATGAGCCGCGAGGCGCGGCGCGAGGTGATGACCGAGCTGCCCGCGCGGCGCGAGAAGCTGTCGGTGCGCCGGGGCGGCCGCGCGGCGAAGCTCGCCCGCAAGGGAAGCTGACGGCGCTGGACCCCGCCCCCGGCCCTTACGGCAGGTCCAGCCAGTCGAGCGGCCGGGACACTTCGGGCCTGAAGTAGACGATGGCGCGGCCCCCGTCCGGGGCAGGTGCGCCCTCGGCCCAGGGTGCGACGCCGTGTATCGCGTGGCGATGGACGAGGACGCCCTCTCCGGCCCTCAGGGGCACGAGGCGGCGCGGACAACGCTCGAACACCTCGCGCCGCGCCGCGCCGTAGACCTCCGTCATGTCGATCCCGGGCCAGTCCTCGGGGCTGCTATCGCGAAACGCGTCGGCGAAGGCGGCGCGGATCAGGTGGTGACTGCCCTCCCGAACCACGAGGGGCGCGGCCTCGGGACCCGCGCCGGTCACGGCGATGCCGAGGATGAAGGCGTGCATCTCCCTGAGGTGGCGGCGTTTTCGCGGACCCACGGGCAAAAGCCCGTCGAGGTGGGCCGCGTCGCGGTCGCGCCGGAACCGGTGGGCGGCCTCGCTTTCGCCGGGATCGCGCGCGGGGTAACCCGGCCAGGTAACCGAGACCTGACCCCTGTGCAGCGGAAGATGGCCCGCCACGGCGCGCGCCGCCGCAAGCGCCGCACCCGCAAGCGGCGGGCCGCCGTCCACGCGCCCGTCCGGTCCGTTGGCAAGGGCGTCCACGCCCACGAACCATGTCCCGCCCTGGCGCAGCCACGCCTGCAGAAGGGCCGGATCGCGGCTTGCCGCAAGGGCCGCTGGCCCTGCCGCGTCAAGCCAGTCGGCAACCGCGGGCTCGGCGGGAAACACCTGCCATCCGCGGTCGAGCCAGCTCACCAGCCCATGGCCTTGCGCAGCATGTTGAGCGCCATGACCGAGATGAAGACCGCGAAGATGCGCTTGAGCGGCTTGGGGTTGGTGGCGTGGGCCAGCCGCGCGCCCCAGGGCGCCGTGATCAGCGTCATCGCGACGACCACGACGAAGGCCACGACGTTGACCTGCCCCAGCGTGTAGGGCGGGCGGTCAGGCCCCTGCCCCGGCACCAGCAGGAAGCCGATCACGCTGGGGATCGCGATGATGACGCCGAAGCCCGCCGCCGTCGCCACCGCGCGGTGGATCGGCACGGAATAGAGCGTCATGAGCGGCACCCCGAAGCTGCCGCCGCCGATGCCCATCAGGACCGAGAGAAAGCCCATCACGGGCGACGCCACCGCCCGCGCGATCCCGCGCGGCATGGCCTCGCCGAGGCGCCAGCTGTCGCGCCCGAACGCGAGGTAGAGCCCGATGGTCACGCCGAGAACGCCGAAGATCGCCATCAGGACCTCGTTTCGCAGCCCCGCCGCGGCGACCACGCCCAGCACCGCACCGATCGCGATGCCGGGTCCCCAGCCTCTCAGGATGCTCCAGTCGACCGCGCCCTTCTTCTCGTGCGCCATGACCGAGCGGATCGAGGTGATCGCGATCGTGGCAAGCGAGGTCGCGAGGCAGATCTGCATCAGGTCGGGCGTGTCGTAGCCGAGACGCTCGAAGGCGAAATAGAACGTCGGGACGAGGAAGATGCCGCCCCCTACGCCCAGAAGGCCCGCAATCAGCCCCGCGAAGGCGCCGATGACGAGGATCAGCGCAAGCATCGGCAAGAGATCGGACAATTCCGGCATGGTTCCCCGCATGTTCTGTTGATCGGACGGGTGCGCCTAGCGCAGCCGCCCGGCGGAGGGAAGCCCCCGCTTCGCACGGCGAGTGTGCGCCATTGCTCAGGCCGCGCGGCGCGCCACCTCCGCCAGCGCGCGCTCGACGAGTTCGGCGTCCGCGCCGTCGCGATGCGCCCCCTCCGACAGGACCCGCCGCCAGCCGCGCGCGCCGGGACGGCCCGCGAACAGCCCCAGCATGTGACGCGTCACCTGGTGCAGCCGGCCGCCGCCCGACAGGTGCGCCTCGATGTAGGGCAGCATGGCGCGCACTGCGTCCTCGGCGCCGCGCGCGGGCGCGGCCTCGCCGAAGATCGCGGCATCGGCCCGGCCGAGAATGTCGGCGGGCGCGTGATAGGCCGCGCGTCCGACCATCACCCCGTCGAGCCCCGCCGCGAGGTGCGCCTGCGCCTCCTCCAGCGTGGCGATGCCCCCGTTGATGGACAGGTGAAGATGCGGGAACTCCGCCTTCATGGCGTGCACGAGCGGGTAGTCGAGCGGCGGGACGTCACGGTTTTCCTTGGGGCTGAGGCCCTGCAGCCACGCCTTGCGCGCATGGATGGCGAAGCGGCCGACCCCCGCCTCCGAGACGCGCGTAAGGAAATCGGGAAGCACCTCGGCGGGAACCTGGTCGTCCACGCCGATGCGGCACTTCACCGTCACCTCCACCGGGCTCGCGGCGATCATGGCAGCGACGCAGTCCGCCACCAGCCCGGCGCGCTCCATCAGGACAGCGCCGAATGCGCCCGATTGCACGCGGTCGGACGGGCAGCCGACGTTGAGGTTGATCTCGTCATAGCCGTAATCGGCCGCGATGCGCACGGCCTCGGCCAGTTCGGACGGATCGGACCCGCCGAGTTGCAGGGCAACCGGATGCTCGGCCGGGTCAAAGTCGAGAAGGCGCGCCCGGTCGCCGTGAATGACGGCAGGCGCGGTGACCATCTCGGTATAGAGAAGCGCCCGGCGCGACAGCTGACGGTGCAGATACCGGCAATGCCGGTCTGTCCAGTCCATCATCGGCGCGACGGACAGGCGGGCGGCGTCGCGGGCGGCGGTGCCGGTCATGCTCGGATCTCCTCGGGGCGCGCGCGCGAAGGTGTGCGTTCAAGAGCCTGGGGGCGTTGCCCGTCACATAATACGTCAGATGCGCCTGTGGAACACCCGCCCCGCCCCGGCTCGTCACATTGCCCGTCGCGCTCGGCCGCGGGGGCGCTATACTCGGAGCGCGGGTGAACTGGACGTCGGGGAGGACGGGGCGCTTGGACAGGACGGCTGACCGGGGGCTTGCCGCCACGAGAACGCAGGTCGCCATCATCGGCGGCGGGCCTGCGGGCCTCCTTCTGGGGCAGCTCCTGCATCGGCGCGGCATCGACACCGTGATCCTCGAGCGGCGCTCCAAGGCGCATGTCCTGAGCCGCATCCGCGCGGGCGTGCTGGAGCGCGGCCTTGTGGAGCTGCTGCGCGAGGCGGGCGTGGGAGACCGGGTGGAGCGCGAGGGCATCGCGCATGACGGCACGCTCATCTCCTTCGACGACGAGATCTTCCGCGTGGATTTCCGCGCGGCGACGGGCCACGCCGTGACCGTCTACGGCCAGACCGAGGTGACGCGCGACCTGTACGCGGCACGCGAGGCCGCCAGCGCGCCGATCATGTTCGAGGTCGAGGATGTCGCGATCCACGACGCCGCGACGCAGGCGCCCCATCTCACCTTCACCGTGGCGGGCGAGGCGCGGCGCATCGACTGCGACTTCGTGGCGGGGTGCGACGGCTTTCACGGCGTCAGCCGCACCAGCATCCCCGGCGAGGTTCGGCGCGAGTTCGAGAAGATCTATCCCTTCGGCTGGCTCGGCATCCTGTCAAAGACGCCCCCAGTGGGCGACGAGCTGATCTACGCCAGCTCCGAGCGGGGCTTTGCGCTGTGCTCCATGCGCAACCCCACGCTCAGCCGCTACTACATCCAGTGCTCGCTCGAGGAGCGGGTCGAGGACTGGAGCGACGACGACTTCTGGACTGAGCTGAAACGCCGCATTCCCGCCGAGGAAGCCGCGAAACTGGTCACGGGCCCCTCCATCGAGACCTCGATCGCGGCCCTGAGGTCGTTCGTGACCGAACCGATGCGCTGGAGGCGGCTGTTCCTGTGCGGGGACGCGGCGCACATCGTGCCGCCAACGGGGGCGAAGGGCCTGAACCTCGCCGCGTCAGACGTGCATTACCTGCACGAGGGCCTGGCCGACTACTACGCCACGGGCTCGAGCGCGGGCATCGACGCCTATTCGTCCCGCGCGCTCCGCCGCGTCTGGAAGGCCGAGCGGTTCAGCTGGTGGTTCACCACGCTCATGCACCGCTTTCCCGACCAGACGGGCTTCGACCGCCGGATGCAGCAGGCCGAGATCGACTTTCTCCGCTCGAACGAGGCCGCGCAGAAGGCGATGGCGGAAAACTATGTCGGCCTGCCCTACTGAAAGGATCCGCATGAACCGTTACGAAAAAGGCATGGCGACCCGGCGCGAGGTGCTGGGCGACGCGCATGTGGACAGGGCCGAAGCGGCGAAGACGGATTTCGACGCGCCGTTCCAGACGATGATCACCGAGGGCGCATGGGGGACGCTCTGGGCCGACGACACGATCGGCCTGCGGGAGCGCTCGATGCTGACGCTGGCGCTTCTGGCGGCGACGGGCAGCTTCGATGAGATCCCGATGCACATCCGCGCAACCGCGCGCACGGGCGCCACCCGTGAGGACGTGATGCAGGCCTTCCTGCACGTCGCCGTCTACGCGGGCGTGCCCAGGGCCAACCACGCGATCAGGCTCGCCAAGGCGACGTTCGCCGAGATGGAGAAGGAGGAGGCGGGCGATGACTGAGCCCCTGATGCCGCGCAGGCACGCCCTGCACCCCGCGCCGCGCGATCCCGACTACAAGAGCTCGGTCACGCGCGCGCCGAACCTGCCGCTTCTGTCGATGGAAAGCACGCCCGCCGAGGAGACAGGGCCCCGCTTCGGGCATTCCCTGATCGGCCCGCTCGACAATGACCTGATCCGCAACTTCAGCCGTGGCGCGCGTCGCGCCATCGGCGAGCGCATCCGCGTCCACGGCCGTGTCCTCGACGAGACGGGACGCGGCGTGGCGGGGACGCTGGTGGAGATCTGGCAGGCCAACGCGGGCGGGCGCTACCGGCACGTCAAGGACACCTACTTCGCGCCCCTCGATCCCGATTTCGGGGGCTGCGGGCGGACGCTGACGGACGAGGCCGGCCGCTACGAGTTCATGACGATCCGCCCCGGCGCCTATCCCTGGCCCAACCGCGCGAACGACTGGCGGCCGATGCACATCCACTTCTCGGTTTTCGGCCATGCCTTCGGGCAGCGGCTGGTCACGCAGATGTATTTCGAGGGCGACCCCCTGATCGAGCATTGCCCGATCGTCCACACGATCAGGGATCGCGGCCAGATCGAGCGGCTTGTGGCGCCGCTCGACCTGCAGAATTCGCGCGGCATGGATTACCTCGCCTACCGTTTCGACATCGTGCTGCGCGGGCGGCGACAGACCATGTTCGAGACGCGGCCGGAGGGGATGTGATGGCGCAAAATCTCGATCTTCTACAGGAAACGGCCAGCCAGACGGCGGGGCCTTACGTCCATATCGGGTGCATCCCGAGCTTCGCCGGGATCGAGGGCCTCTACCCCGAGGACTTGGGCGCAAGCCCGATCCGCGAGGGCGCACGGGGCGAGATCGTGACGATCCGCGGCGCGGTCTTCGACGGGACGGGCTGGGCGCTGCGCGACGCGCTGATCGAAAGCTGGCAGCCCGACGCGGGCGGCCTGTTCCCGGGCGAGCCCGGCGCGGACCCGGCCGTCACGGGCTTCTGCCGCTTCGCAGCGGACGGACAGACGGGGGAGTTCACGTTGCGCACCGTGCGGCCGGGACCGGTGGCGCTGCGCGACGGGCGGATTCAGGCGCCGCATGTCTCGCTCTGGATCGTGGCCCGCGGGATCAACGTCGGGCTGCAGACGCGCATCTACTTCGAGGACGAGGACAACGCGGCCGACCCGCTCCTGTGCCGGATCGAGCACAGGCCAAGGGTGGAAACGCTGATCGCGAAGAGAACAGGCGCGGGCGAGTTCCGCTTCGACATCCTCCTGCAGGGCGAGGGAGAGACGGTTTTCCTCGACCTGTAGGGGTGGCGCGGCGGAGCCCTGGGCCCGCCGCGCCGCACGGTCAACCGATGATGGCGTTCAGCGTCGCCGAGGGCCGCAGTAGGGCCGCCGTCTTCGCCGGATCGGGGTGGTAGTAGCCGCCCTGGTCGGCAGGCTTGCCACGGTCCGCGCGCATCTCCTGCGTGATCTGCGCCTCCTTCCCGGCAAGATCCCGCGCGATGGGCGCGAAGTGATCGGCGAGGTCGCGATCCTCGGTCTGCGCCGCGAGATACTCGGCCCAGTAGCGCGCGAACCAGTAGTGGCTGTCCCGCGTATCGGGCTGTCCCGGCTTGCGCTGGGGGGAGTTGTCGTTGTCGAGATAGCCCTGCGTGGCCGCCTCGACGCCCTCGCCGAGGATCCGCGCCTTGGCGTTGTCCTTCTGGTCGGCGAGGAACTTCAGGCTTTCGCCGAGCGCGCAGAATTCCCCGAGGCTGTCCCAGCGCAGGTGGTTCTCGGAATGGAACTGCTGGACGTGCTTGGGCGCCGAGCCGCCCGCCCCGGTCTCGAACAGGCCGCCCCCGTTCATCAGCTTCACGATCGACAGCATCTTGGCCGAGGTCGCGAGCTCGAGGATCGGGAACAGGTCGGTGAGGTAGTCGCGCAGCACGTTGCCGGTGATGGCGATGGTGTTCTCGCCCTTCGTGATCGTCTCGAGCGAGGCGCGCGTCGCCTCGCGCGGGGCCATGATCTCGAAGCGGTCGGCGACGCCGCGGGCCTCGAGGATCGGCCTGACCTGGGCGATCAGCTGGGCGTCATGGGCGCGTGTCTCGTCGAGCCAGAAGATCGCGCGGTAGCCGGTCGCGTTCTGCCGCTCGATCGCGAGGTTAACCCAATCCTCGATCGGCGCCTTGCGCGCGCTGGCCGAGCGCCAGATGTCGCCGGCCGCGACATCGTGGCTGTGCAGGACGGTGCCGTCCTGAAGCACCATCTTCACCGTGCCCGCCTGAGGGATCTCGAAGGTCGTGGGGTGCGAGCCGTATTCCTCGGCCTTCTGCGCCATCAGGCCGATGTTCTGCACCGTGCCCGCCGTCGCCGGATCGAGCTTTCCGTGTTCCTTGAAAAAGGCGATCGTCTCGTCATAGACGGGCGCATAGGACGTGTCGGGGATCACGCAAACCGCGTCGTGCTCCTTGCCGTCCGGGCCCCAGCCCTTGCCGCCGCCACGGATCAGCGCGGGCATCGAGGCGTCCACGATGACATCCGAGGGGACATGCAGGTTGGTGATGCCGCGGTCGCTGTCGACCATGTACATCGGCGGCCGCTCGGCGCGGACCCGTTCGATGGCCGCCATGATCCCGGCGTTGTCCTTCACCCGCTCCAGCAGGTCGCCGAGGCCTGAATTGGGGTTCACCCCAAGCGCCTTCATCTCGTCGCCGTACTCGTCGAAGACGGGCTTCAGCCAGGCGCGCACGGCATGACCGAAGATGATCGGGTCGGAGACCTTCATCATCGTCGCCTTGAGGTGGAGCGAGAAGAGGACGCCGTCCTGCTTCGTCTTCTCGATCTCGTCGGCGAGAAAGGCGTCAAGCGCGCTGGCGCTCATGAAGGTGGCGTCGACGACGGTGCCCTCGGGATAGCTGACGGCATCCTTCAGCACGATCTCCTCGCCGCCCTCGGTCTCGAGCACGATCTTCGCCGTCGCCGCGGCCGGAAGCGTGGCCGAAACCTCGTTCGCGCGGAAATCTCCGCCCGGCATGGAGGCGACGCGCGTCTTGCTGTCGGCCGACCAGTCGCCCATGCGGTGCGGGTTGGCCTGCGCGAACTTCTTGACGGCGCCGGCCGCGCGGCGGTCCGAGTTGCCCTCGCGGAGGACCGGGTTCACCGCCGAGCCCTTTATCGCGTCGTAGCGCGCGCGGGCGTCCTTCTCGGCGTCGGTCGCGGGCGTCTCGGGATAGTCGGGCAGCGCATAGCCCTGCGCCTGCAGCTCGCGCACCGCGGCGACGAGTTGCGGCACGGAGGCCGAAATGTTGGGAAGCTTGATGACGTTGGCGTCGGGCGTCTTCACGATCTGGCCAAGCGCCGCAAGGTCGTCGGGGATGCGCTGCTCTTCGGTCAGGTGCTCGGGGAAGGCCGCGATGATCCGCCCGGCCAGCGAGATGTCCATCGTGCCCACGGAAACGCCCGCGGCGGAGGCGAAGCTCTGGACGATCGGCAGAAGCGAGGCGGACGCCAGTTCCGGCGCTTCGTCGACCTTGGTGTAGATGATGTCGGGTTTGTCAGTCATCGATTCCGGCCCTTGGGTTGATTTTGGTATGCCATAGTACACAACGGAATGGCCGTCTACCGAACAAGGTGCCACAGGGGGGGGTCAGGGAATGATCTCGAACCGGATCACGTCCACCATGCCCCGGTCGGTGATCTTCAGCGCCGGGATCACCGGCAGGGCAAGGAAGGCCAGCTGCAGGAACGGCTCCTGCAGGGTCACGCCGAGCGAGGCCGCGGCCTTGCGCAACGCGATGAGGTCGTCGCGCACCTCCTCGAAGCCCGCAAGGCTCATCAGGCCCGCGACGGGCAGCGCAAGCTCGGCCAGGACCTCGCCGTCCCGCGCGACCACGAAACCGCCCTCGATCTCCGACAGGCGGCCCGCGGCAAGCGCCATGTCGGCATAATCGACGCCGACGCAGGCGATGTTGTGGTGGTCGTGGCAGACGGTCGACGCGATGGCGCCCGCCTTCAGGCCGAAGCCCTTCACGAAACCGGTGGCGATGTTGCCGTTGCGCCCGTGACGTTCCACCACCGCGATCCTGACGAGGTCGCGGTCGGGGTCGGGGCGCTTGTCGCCATCGACGCTCGGGATCGCCTCGCGCAGGTGTTCCGTCAGGATCTTGCCCTCGAGGATGCCGATGACGTCCGTCTCCTCACGGTTGGCCGCCGCGCGGAAGCTGTCGGCGCTCAGCGGCGGCGCCTTGACCGAGTTGCGGCCGACCGGCGGGATCACGTCGCGCGCGGCGAAGGCCTCGGGCGTCACTGCGCGGCCCCCGGCCCACACGGCCCTTGCACGGCAGGTCGCAAGATCGTCCACCGCCACGATATCGGCCCGCTTGCCCGGCGCGATCAGGCCGCGATCCTTCAGGCCGAACGCCTCGGCCGCGGAAAGCGAGGCCGCGCGGTAGACCGCAAGCACCGGCGCGCCCATCGCGATGAGCCGCCGGATCATGTGGTCGAGGTGGCCCTCCTCGTCGATGTCGAGAGGGTTGCGGTCGTCGGTGCACAGGCACATGTAGGGCGCCGTCGTGTCGGTCAGGACCGTCTGCAGCGCCTCCAGATCCTTCGAGACCGAGCCCTCGCGGATCAGGACGCGCATCCCCTTGCGCAGCTTCTCGCGCGCTTCGTCCGCACTCGTGGCCTCGTGCTCGGTCGAGATCCCGGCGGCAACATAGGCGTTGAGGTCGCGGCCCGACAGAAGCGGGGCGTGGCCGTCGATGTGCCCGCCCTCGAACAGCGCGAGCTTGGCCATCGCCCGCGGGTCGCGGTGGATCACGCCGGGATAGTTCATGAATTCCGCAAGGCCGATGCCCGAGGGGTGCCCCATGAGTGCGGCGAGGCCCGCGGCGTCGATCTCCGCGCCCGCCGTCTCCATGTCGGTGGACGGCACGCAGGACGACAGCTGCACCCTGATGTCCATGAGCGTCCGGCGCGAGGCCTCCTGAAAATAGCGGATGCCCTCGGCGCCGATGACGTTGGAGATCTCGTGCGGATCGCAGATGGCGGTGGTGACGCCCCGCGGGGTCACGCAGCGGTCGAACTCGTAGGGCGTCACGAGGCTCGATTCGATGTGGAGATGCGTGTCGATGAAGCCCGGAACCAGCGTGAGGCCGGTCACGTCGACGACCTCCCGGCCCTCGTAGTCCTCGCCGGTGCCGACGATGATGCCGTCGGTGATCGCGACGTCGCCCTCGATGAGGCCGCCCGTGATCAAGTCGAGGACCCGCCCCCCGCGAAGGACGAGATCGGCGGGCGCGTCGCCCCGCCCTGCCGCGATACGCGTTTCGAGATCGGCCATGGCTATCCCTCCTGCCGTTCCGGTCACGGGCTGGCGCCAAGGATGCCGCACCCGCGTGACCGGCGCGAGGGGGAAGTGGCTATTCCAGCGCCTCGACCAGCACCAGGTCGCGTTTGGAGGCGCCGCGCGCGTGGCCGAGCGCCTGCTGGTAGGTCTCGCTTTCGTAGCAGGCATTGGCCGCCTCGAGGCTCGGGAAATGCGCCACCACGTTGCGCGGATGGGCGCGGCCCTCCTTCTGGATGGCGGTTCCGCCGCGCGCGAGGAACCGGCCGCCATGCGCTTCGATGGCTTCCCTCGCGAGGGCGGCATACCTGCCGTAGGCGTCCTCGTCGGTGACGGTCACATGGGCGATCCAGTAGGCAGCGGGCATCTCAGGCTCCTTTCAGAACGTCTTCGGCCGCGGCGATGGCCTGTGGCGCCCGGGACGGGTCCTGCCCGCCGCCCTGCGCGAAGTCGGGCCGGCCGCCGCCGCCCTTGCCGCCAAGTTGCTCGACCGCCGCGCGCACGAGGTCGACCGCCGAGACCTTGCCGGTCAGGTCGCCCGTCACGCCGGCCGCCACCGCGGCCTTGCCGCCCGCATCCGCAATCAGAAGTATTGCGCCCGAGCCGATCCGCTCCTTGTGGGCGTCGATCAGACCGGCGAGGTCCTTGCCGCTGACGCCCGAAATCGCCTGCGCGAGGAACGGGATGTCGCCGATCTTCGCGACGTCCGGTGCGGACGAGGATCCGCCGCCCGACAAAGCGAGCTGCTGGCGCAGCTGCGCCACCTCGTTCTCGAGCTTGCGCCGCTCGTCCTTCAGTGCACGCACGCGGGCCAGCACCTCGGCGGGGGTCGCGTTGAGCTCCTGCGCCAGCGCGGCCATGCGCCGGTCCTGCTCGGCGAGGTGTTCGAAGGCGGCGGGGCCGGTCAGCGCCTCGATGCGGCGGACGCCGGCCGAGGACGCGCTGTCGCCCAGCACCACGCAAAGGCCGATGTCGCCGGTCTGGCGCACATGGGTGCCGCCGCAGAGTTCGATCGAGTAGGTCTGCCCGTCGCGGCCCTTGCCCGTGCCCTCCAGCGCGCCCATCGACACGACGCGGACCTCGTCGCCGTATTTCTCGCCGAATAGCGCCTGCGCGCCCAGGTCGCGCGCCGCGTCCGGCGTCATGATGCGCGTCTCGACGGGCGCGTTCTGGCGGATCAGGTCGTTCACCTCGCGCTCGACCGTCGCGATCTCGTCGGGCGTCAGCGCCTTGGTGTGGCTGAAGTCGAAGCGCAGGCGGTCCGGTGCGTTGAGCGAGCCGCGCTGCGCGACATGCTCGCCGAGGGCGCGGCGAAGCGCCTCGTGCAGGAGGTGCGTGGCCGAGTGGTTGGCGCGGATCGTGGTGCGGCGGGCGTGGTCCACCTCGAGCACGGCGGGCTGGCCGGGCGTGATGTCGCCCTTCGTGACCTCGGCCATGTGCAGGAAGACGCCCGCGACCTTGCGCGTGTCCGTGATGCGCGCCTCGCCCGTCTCGGTCCTGAGCGTGCCGGTGTCGCCCACCTGACCGCCCGCCTCGGCGTAGAACGGCGTCTGGTTCACCACGACGGTCAGGCTGTCGCCCTCGTGCGCCGCGTTCGCACGCTCGCCGCCCTTCACGAGTGCGCGGATGACGGCCTCGGCGGTTTCGGTGTCGTAGCCGAGGAACTCGGTCGTCCCGTGCTCTTCGGCGACGTCGTACCATATCGCGGCGTCGGCCTGCTCGCCCGAGCCGGACCAGGCCGCGCGCGCCTTGGCCTTCTGCTCGGCCATCGCGGCCTCGAAGCCTTCGACGTCGACGCCGCGGTGCTCGCCCCTCAGCGCATCCTGCGTCAGGTCGAGCGGGAAGCCGTAGGTGTCGTAAAGCCGGAACGCGGCCTCGCCAGGCAGCTCGGCGCCGTCGGGAAGCTTCGCAAGCTCGTCGTCAAGAAGCCGCAAGCCCCGCTCGAGGGTGGTGCGGAAACGCTCTTCCTCGAGCTTCAGCGTCTCGGTGATCAGCGCCTGCGCGCGGCCGAGTTCGGGATAGGCCTGCCCCATCTGCTGCACCAGCGTCGGCACGAGGCGGAACATCATCGGATCCTGCGTGCCCAGAAGATGCGCGTGGCGCATCGCGCGGCGCATGATCCGCCGCAGGACGTAGCCGCGTCCCTCGTTGGAGGGCATGACCCCGTCGGCGATCAGGAACGAGACCGAACGCAGGTGGTCCGCGATCACCCGGTGATGCACGTTCTTGGGCCCGTCGGGATCGACGTTCGACACGTGGGCCGACGCCTCGATCAGGCTGCGCATGAGGTCGGTGTCGTAATTGTCGTGCTTGCCCTGCAGAAGCGCGCCGATCCGCTCGAGGCCCATGCCGGTGTCGATCGATTGCGCCGCGAGGTCCCGGCGAGATCCGTCCTCGAACTGCTCGAACTGCATGAAGACGAGGTTCCAGATCTCGATGAACCGGTCGCCGTCCTCCTCGGGGCTGCCGGGCGGGCCGCCCCAGATCGAGGGCCCGTGATCGTAGAAGATCTCGGTGCAGGGTCCGCAGGGGCCGGTGGGGCCCATCATCCAGAAGTTGTCGTTCGTGGGGATGCGGATGATCTTCTCGTCCGGCAGGCCCGCGACCTTCTTCCAGATCGCCGCCGCCTCGTCGTCGGTGTGGTAGACCGTCACCAGAAGCTTGGACTTGTCGATGCCGAAGTCGCGGGTCAGAAGCTCCCACGCGAAGGGGATCGCCTCGTCCTTGAAGTAGTCGCCGAACGAGAAATTCCCCAGCATCTCGAAGAACGTGTGGTGCCGCGCGGTGTAGCCCACGTTGTCGAGGTCGTTGTGCTTGCCGCCTGCGCGCACGCATTTCTGGCTCGTGGCCGCGCGCTTGTAGTCGCGGTGCTCGACCCCGGTGAAGAGGTTCTTGAACTGGACCATGCCGGAGTTCGTGAACATCAGCGTGGGATCGTTGCGCGGAACGAGGGGCGAGCTGTCGACGATCTCGTGTCCGTTGCGGCGGTAATAATCGAGGAAGGTCGTGCGAATGTCGTTCAGGCTGGCCATGGGATGCGCGTCTGTCGTCGGGGAAAGGGTCAGGGAGCGGATGTATAGCCGGCCATGGTCCGTGTCCATAAGCGAGGGGGCACAACACGGCAAAAGGGCGGTCCGAAGACCGCCCCCATGAAGCCTCTGACCGCTAGATTGCTCGGCGCGCGGCCGGTCAATCCTCGACCATGGCCGTGTCGTCCTCGTCGGAGGCGCCGAAGTCCAGGCCGTGGGCCGCGCGGATCTTGTCCTCGATGGACAGCGCCACGTCGGGGTTCTCGCGCAGGAACTGCTTGGCGTTCTCGCGTCCCTGCCCGATGCGCTCGTCCCCGTACGAGAACCATGACCCCGATTTCTCGACCACGCCGGCCTTCACCCCGAGGTCGATCAGCTCGCCCATCTTCGAGATGCCCTCGCCATACATGATGTCGAATTCGACCTGCTTGAACGGCGGCGCCACCTTGTTCTTGACGACCTTCACGCGGGTCGCGTTGCCCACCACCTCGTCGCGGTCCTTGATCGCGCCGATGCGGCGGATGTCGAGGCGGACGGACGAGTAGAACTTGAGCGCGTTGCCGCCCGTCGTCGTCTCGGGCGAGCCGAACATGACGCCGATCTTCATCCGGATCTGGTTGATGAAGATCACCATGCAGTTCGAGCGGCTGATCGAGCCCGTGAGCTTGCGCATCGCCTGCGACATGAGCCGCGCGTGCACGCCCACGGACGAGTCGCCCATGTCGCCCTCAAGCTCGGATTTCGGCGTGAGGGCCGCGACCGAATCGACCACGACGAGACTGACCGCGCCCGAGCGCACCAGCGTGTCGGTGATCTCCAGCGCCTGCTCGCCGGTGTCGGGCTGCGAAATCAGAAGCTCGTCGAGGTCCACGCCAAGCTTCTTGGCGTATTGCGGGTCGAGCGCGTGTTCGGCGTCGACGAAGGCGCAGACGCCGCCCTTCTTCTGTTCTTCGGCCACGACGTGCAGCGTCAGCGTCGTCTTGCCCGAGCTTTCGGGGCCGTAGATCTCGATGATGCGGCCCTTCGGCAGCCCGCCGATGCCGAGCGCGATGTCGAGGCCGAGCGAGCCCGTCGAGGTCGCCTCGATGTCCCGGAAAGGATTGTCGCCGCCGAGCTTCATGATCGAGCCCTTGCCGAACTGACGTTCGATCTGGGCCAGCGCGCTGTCAAGCGCCTTCTGCTTGTCGGCCGATTTGCGGTCGGTCATGTCGAGGAGGTTCGCCGTTGCCATGGAATTTCGCCCCTTATGTCATGCGGCCGCACGCGCGGCAATGCAGTGCTCTTGTTCGCCTCTTGTTCTCATTTACCGGTAGCAAACAAAAAGGGAACATTTCAAGATGAATCTTGCTCATCCCCTTTTTGATCGTGACAGGTTAAGAAAGGGTTAGGTTCGGCCGCTGCATCGTTGGAGGCAGGAAATGCTGGTATTCTGGAAGGCGCGGCTGGTGCTGCTGGCGGTTCCCAAGACCGGCACGACCGCGCTCGAGGCCGCCTTCCTGCCCCATGCCGACGCCTCGATCCTGCATCCTCCGGGGCTGAAGCACTGCAATCTCCGCCGCTGGCGCAGGCAGCTGGCGCGGATCTTCGAGAACGACGGGGCGCGGCCGCTGGAGGTGATGGCGGTGATGCGCGAGCCGGTCGGCTGGCTTTCGAGCTGGCATCGCTATCGCGGGCGCCCCGCGATCTCGGGCCGGCCGCAATCGACGGAAGGGATCGGTTTCGAGGACTTCGTGGCCGCGTGGCTTCAGGACCAGCCGGCGGAATTCGCCCGGATCGGGCGGCAGTCGCGGTTCCTCTCGGACGAGGGCGGGCGTCCGGGCGCCGATCACCTCTTCCGGCACGACCGGCTGGAGGAGGCGGTCGCGTTCCTGGAAAACCGCCTGTCGGTCTCGGTGAGCCTCGAGCGGCGCAACGTCTCGCCCGCCGGCCCGGAGCCGCATCTTCCGCAGGAGCTCGACGCGCGGCTGCGCCGCGAGGCGGCGGCCGACTTCGCGCTATGGGACGATCTTTGCGCGGGGCGCTACGCGCGGGTCAGTGAAGCTGCCGCGCCACCGTCGCCGTAAGCTCCGCAAGCGTGAAGGGCTTGGGCAGGAACACCGCGTCGGGAATGCCCCACGACAGGTCCTCGATGTCCTCCTCCGAGTAGCCCGAGACGAAGACGACCTTGGTTCCCGGTCGGATCTTCAACGCCTCCCGAACCCAGCTTGGCCCATCCATGCCGGGCATCACCACATCGGTCACGAAGAGGTCGATCCCGGTCTGCGTCGTCGCCAGCGTCCGCAGCGCCGCTTCGGCGCAGTCCGCCTCGATGACCTTGTAGCCGCGCAGCTGCAACGCGCGCGAGGCGAAGGCGCGCACCGGCGCCTCGTCCTCCACCAGAAGGACCACGGCAGAACCGTCCGGCCGCCCGTCTTGCGGCCTGCCCCGCGCGGGTCGGGATGCCGGGGCCGGTGCCGGCCGCGACGCATCGAGGGGTTGTCCGGCCTCAACGGCGCGCGGCCCCGGCGCGGCCCCGGTGGAGGACGCGGTGGAGGGCGCGGGGCCGTGTGAGCCATGCGCTTCCTGCCCGAGGGCGCCCTGCAAGGGCGCCGACGCCCCTTCCGCCGCCCGACGTGCCGCGGGACCGGGCGTCGCCCCGCGGTCGGCCGCCGACACGAGGCGCGGCGCCCCCGCAAGGCCGGCGGGGACATCGTAGACGGGGATGTAGATTGTGAAGGTCGTCCCCTTGCCCACGACGCTGTCCACGAAGATGTACCCGCCGGTCTGCTTGACGATGCCGTAGGCCATCGACAGGCCAAGCCCGGTGCCTTCGCCGACCTTCTTGGTCGTGAAGAAGGGCTCGAATATCCGGTTCAGCTTGTCGCTGGGGATGCCATGCCCCTCGTCGCGGACGCGGATCGTGACGTAGTTGCCCTTGGGCACGGCCGCGCTTTCCCGGTGGAGCGGCTCGCGCAGGCGCAGGACGCGCGTCTCGACCCGGATCTCGCCCCCCTCGGGCATCGCGTCGCGCGCGTTCACCACGAGGTTCATGATCACCTGGTCGAGCTGGCGGCGATCGACGCGCACCGGAAGCAGCCCCGGATCATGGTTCAGCGTCAGCGTGATCTTCTCGCCCACGAGCCGGTTGAGCAGATGCGTCAGTTCGCCCATCGTGTCGCGCAGGTCCACGACGTCGGGCTCCAGCGTCTGCTTGCGCGAGAACGCCAGAAGCTGCCCGACGAGAGCGGCCGCGCGGTTGGCGTTCTGGTTGATCTGGACGAGGTCCGCGTAATCCTCGTCGCCCTGGTCGTGGCGCAGGAGCACGAGGTCGCAATGCCCGGTGATCGCCGTGAGCAGGTTGTTGAAGTCATGCGCGACGCCGCCCGCCAGTTCGCCGATGGCCTGCATCTTCTGGCTCTGCACGAACTGCTGCTCCAGCGTCTTGAGCTCGGTCGCGTCATGGAGCACCGCCAGAAGCGACGGCCCCGTGGCGTCGCTGATGCGGCTGAGCGAGATCTGGAGGAATCATTCGTCATGGCGCTTCTTCGCGCGGACGAACTCGGCGCGCGGCGGAATGCTTTCGGCGAGGCTGTCGGCGACCCAATCGCGCACCGGGCGGCCCAGACCGTCCACCAGCTTCGAGAGCGACCCGCGCTCGGCCGGGCCGATGCCCAGCAGCGCCTGCGCCTGACGGTTGGAGGCAAGCACCTGCCCATCCCCCCCGACATGCAGGAGCGCGACGGGAAGCGCCTCGAACGCGCGGGCCGCGACGGAGGCCGCGGGCGGCTCGGCGAGACCCGGCACGGCGTAGATCTCGCGCCGGCCGTCCCGGGCCGCCACGACGATCGGAACGACCTCGATCGGGCCCTCCGCGCCCAGCATCCGGGTGCGGCGGCCGGCCACGAGCGGCATGTCGGGAAACACGTCGGACAGGCTGTCGGCGCGCCGGCCCAGAACCTCGTGCATGGCGTCGTTCAGCGACAGGACGGTGTCGGTGTGGCTGACCACCATCATCGGCAGGCCGATACCGTAGCCTGTGCGCATGGCATCGGTCGTGTCCTCCAGCCGCCAGAAGATGCCGCCCCCGAGGCGATGCGCCAGAAGCCGCACCGCGCCGCGCGGGGTCACGATGGTCTCGTGCGCGGCGTCGCGCCGGGCCACGGCGGTTTCCTGGCGGAACACCACCGCGGACGCGTTGGGCAGGATCGCGCCCACGGCGCGCGCCATCGGCTGGCCCGTCCTGTCGCCGAAGCGCCGCTGGGCCGAGGCGTTCTGCGCCACGACGGCGCCGGTGGCGTCGGTGATGAAGGACGGGGACGGATCATGGCGCACGAGGTCCATCGCCCGCCGCAGGTCGCGATGCGCAAGGCGCGCGACACGGTAGCCCCGCGCCCCGAGGAGCACCCCGGCCGCGAAACATCCTCCCCCCGCCCCGACCAGCACGAAGGAAAGCTGCGCGTCAGAGGCGAGATAGGCGCCAAGTGCCGCGACAAGCCCCAGAACAAGCAGCATGAGCGGTTGCGCCGCCCACAGCACGGACGGCGGGCCCGCCGGCGCGGGCGCGTCTGCCTGGTCGCTCATGCCCGTCCGATCCGTTCCATACCGCCCTTCCCCACCACGAAGGACTTGCGTCCGCCCGTGTCCGCCACTGCCACAGGACACCAGCCTGCACGGGAAACCTTAAACGACGCTTAAAATGCCCGAAAAACGCCGCTTGAAAAGAAAAATGGTAGCGCACGCTCAGGCGGTGCGGCGCAGGATCGCTGTGTAGAAGCCGTCCGATGCGCTCAGGGGCGTGTCGAGGCGCGCGCCCTCCTGCCGCCAGCCCGGCGCGCGGCGCAGGAACGCGGCCACCTGCTCCTCGTCCTCGCAGGCGAGAAGCGAGCAGGTCATGTAGACCAGAAGACCGCCCTCGGCGACGAGGGGGGCGGCCTCGTCGAGGATATGCGCCTGGAGCTGCCGCAATTCGTCCAGCCGCTCGGGCGCAAGCCGCCATTTCGCCTCGGGGTCACGGCGCCAGGTGCCCGTGCCCGAACACGGCACGTCGCACAGGACGGCCTCGTAGGGCGCCCGCGCAGCCGCCTGCCCGGACGCAAGCCGCTCGATCGTGACGCCCGCGCGCGCGGCCCGGGCCGGCAGGTCCGACATTCGCCGCTCGGAGGCGTCATGGGCCAGCACCGCGGCCCCGGTGCGGTCGGTGATCGCAAGCGCCTTGCCGCCGCCGCCCGCGCAGAAGTCGAGGATGCGCCCCCTGGAGGGCCAGGGAACGGACGCGACGGCACGTTGGGCGGACAGGTCCTGCAACTCCACGAGCCCGTCACGGTAGGCGGCCGAGCCGCGGAGGGAGCGGGCGCCCCCCGTGACCAGAAGGGCAGTGTCGCAGCCTGGGTCAGGCCGTGTGGCGATGCCCTCGGCGTCGAGGCGCGCCTGCGCGGCATCTCGGGTCGTCCGGCGCAGGACGACGCGCAGCCAGACCGGCGCGCGCTCGCAGAGGGCCGCGAACAGCGTGTCGCGGGCGGCGGCGTCCTCGGCCCGCAACCCGATCGCCTCCCGCAGCCATGGCGGGATGTCGGTGCCGGGCTCCGGCGGCCGCAGCGGACGCTCGGCGAAAGCCGTCTCCGCCTCCGTCAGCGGCTCCGGCCCGTAACCCACGCCGTCAAAGAGAGAGGCGGGATCGCTCCCCCGGAGCCGAAGAAGCCCCAGAACGAGGCCGCGGCCATCCGCGGCACCGCCCGCCTGCGCCGCGCTTTCCATGTGCCGCAGAACATCGAAGACGAGATCGCGCACCGCGGCGCGGTCCCCCGAGCCCGCATAGCGCGCGCCGCGCGACCACCGCGACAGCGCCTGTTCCGCGGCAAGACCGCCAAGCCAGCCGTCCAGCACGGAAATGGCAGCGGAGGCACGGGCTGCGGGGGTCATCTTCGCACTTCAACCACGGCCCGCAAACCGTTCAGCTTGCCTGATAATTCGGGCTCTCGCGGGTGATCTGCACGTCGTGGACGTGAGATTCCTTCAGACCGGCCCCCGTGATCCGCACGAAACGGCTCTTCGAGCGCATCTCGTCGATATTGGCGCAGCCCGTGTATCCCATCGCCGCCCTGAGGCCGCCGATCATCTGGTGGATCACCGTACCGGCGGGGCCCTTGTAGGGCACCTGGCCCTCGATGCCTTCGGGCACCAGCTTGTCGGACGCCGCGTCTTTCTGGAAATAGCGGTCCGCCGAGCCGCGGGCCATCGCGTTGAGCGATCCCATGCCGCGATAGGACTTGAAGCTCCGGCCCTGGAACAGGATGACTTCGCCCGGGCTTTCGTCGGTGCCCGCGATCATCGAGCCCACCATGGCGCAGTCCGCCCCCGCCGCGATCGCCTTCGCGAAGTCGCCGGAATACTTGATGCCGCCATCCGCGATGATCGGAGTGCCGCTCTCGCGCGCGGCGGCCGCGCAATCCATGATCGCCGTCAGCTGCGGCACGCCCACGCCCGCCACGATGCGCGTGGTGCAGATCGAGCCGGGGCCGATGCCGACCTTGACGGCGTCCGCACCCGCGTCGATGAGCGCGCGTGTCGCCTCGGCGGTGGCCACGTTGCCCGCGACGACCTGCACGGAGTTCGACATCGCCTTCACCCGGCGGACGGCCTCGGCCACGCTGGCGGAATGGCCGTGCGCGGTGTCGATCACGATGAGGTCGCAGCCCGCATCGACAAGCGCGGCCGACCTCTCGAAGCCCGCGTCGCCCACCGTCGTCGCTGCCGCCACCCGCAGGCGCCCGAGTTCGTCCTTGCACGCGGAGGGGTTCAGGACCGCGCGCTCGGTGTCCTTTAGCGTCAGAAGCCCGGTGAGCTTTCCCTCGGCGTCGGTCACGAGAAGCTTCTCGATGCGCCGCGCCTTCATCAGCGAGATCGCCTCGCCCCGATCCGCGGGCTCGCGCAGTATGGCGAGGTTGTCGGACGTCATCATGACGCGCACCGGCGTGTCGTCCGCCTCGGCGAAGCGCATGTCGCGGTTCGTCACGATCCCTAGGACGCGCCGCTTCTCGTCGACGACGGGAAAGCCGCTGAAGCCGTAGCGCTCAATCAGGGCCTTGGCGTCGGCGAGCGTCTGGTCCGGCGTGAGCGTGACGGGGTTGTAGACGATGCCGCTTTCGAAACGCTTCACGCGGCGCACCTCGCGCGACTGTGCGTCGATGTCGAGATTGCGATGGATGACCCCCATGCCGCCGGCCTGCGCCATCGCGATGGCCATGCGCGCCTCGGTCACGGTGTCCATGGCCGAGCTGAGAAGCGGAATGTTGAGCTTGATCGACTTCGTGACCCGCGTCCTCGTGTCGACATCCGAGGGAAGCACGACACTCGCGTCGGGAACCAGAAGCACGTCGTCGAAGGTAAGCGCCTCGCGAATCTCCATCGGACTCTCCTTGGGGTTCTGCGTTGGCGCGTCCCTATCTCATGTGGCGGGCGGGAGGGAAAGAGCGAAATGGCCGGCCTCGCGGCGGCCTGCGCGGAAGGGGCCGAGCGCCGCCTCGGGGC
>NZ_JARRSA010000011.1 GCF_029624655.1 Roseicyclus salinarum | reverse complement strand
GCGGGGCGGAAGGGGGTCGTGGCACGGCTGTCCATGGCGTCTCCTGTTCTGCGGTGCGGCCACGCATGAGCGGGCCCTTCGCCCGGAAGGCGGCATTCGGTGTCTTGCGGCACGAAAAGTCCGTGCCGCCATGTCCGGGGATTGTGGGAACACCATGCCGGGAAGCCACTCGATTCGGGCTGATCCACATTAGCGGGGCGACCAGTGCGCAGTGTCGGGCGCCTGTCCCTTCCTTCCGCCGGCCCGCCCAGGCTCAGCGCAGGAGAGTTCCGTCCTGATCGAGGTAGGACGTGTCGAAGCCCGCGAGGTCCTTCACCCCGTCGAAATCGTCGAAAACGACGCGGCCCTTCTGGAACGTGACGAGCCTTTCCTCGCGCAGAAGCACGTCGACCTGCCGAAGCTTCGCGACGATCTCCTCTGGTTTGTGCTTCTTCTGGGGCATTCCTTCGTCCTCCATCTGGCTCGAAAGCCTACTTCAGGGAGGACCACTTTTCATGGGGCAGGCCAGTTCCTGAGCGTCATCGTTCAGCGCCCTGACGCGCCAAACTTCGCGCGCAGTCTGGCACGGAGGGACGCGCCGGGATTATGTGCGCACAGGTCTGAGCGCTTCGCGCAATTCCTCGTGCAGGACCCATGGCGCAGGCGTGTCCTCGGGATCCGGGCTTCCCCGGTATCCAACAAGCGCGATGCCTTCGAGGTGCTCGGGAGTGGAGCCCTTGACCTCGTCGATCGACAGGAACTGGCCGATCATGACCCCCATACCGGCGAAGGACCTCCGAACGGAGGCGCGCGACTTGTAGCCGGCCGCGCGCGCCATGCGGACTTCGGTCAGGCCATCCTGTTTGGCAAAGGCGAGTGCGTCGAGGAGCGCGCGCTGCGGTTTTGAAAGATCTATCTGCCGGATCGCCTCGGCGTATTCCGCGGCGCTGGGTATCTTGCCGCCGCTGTTGGCGTCCGTGCGCCGGTCGCCGGTGCGGGATGTCTCGCGGACGTCGAGCGCCTCGTGAAGCGCCGCGATGGCTGCCTGTTCGGTCGCGCCGTGAGCCTCGGCGATCAGCCCTTGGGCCCTGGCGGGGGGCTTTGGAAAAGCACGGGCAACGTATTCGCCATTCAGCCGGCCGGACTTGATCTGGTAGCGACCATGCGCTCCAACCTGCACGGACGGGGCTGCCTCCTTCTCGGTGGCGGCCTTCTTTCGCTTCGGGGTCGATGCAAAGATATCCTGGCCACGCGCGGCGCTGGCCTTGAGGCTGTTCGAGGTCATGTGTCGTCCCTTCGTCTGGTGATGATGACAAGCCTGCAACGCGGGCCCTTCAATGTCATCGTGATGCGGAGCCGGTGGATGAGATCAATGCTTGTCGCTCTGTTCGTCCGCCTCCTTCTCGATTCGGCTGGCTTTAAGCCGGGTCTTCAGATCCTTCCGTGCCTCGGCCTCGGAGCGGATGATCTCGCGCGCCGCGCGGTCGGTCGCCGCAAGAGCCATTTCCTGGCGCTTCGGGCGAAGCCGATCGTCCTTCGCTTTGCTGCCCATGTCGGAACCTTGTCCCACGCTGGAGGAAATCCCTCCCAATCTGGCCGGAGGTATGCAGGCCTTGGACGCTATGCGAAACGGGACGGCAGGGGCCACCCCGTCACAGTCGAGGCTCAGGCGAGCGCGAGATCCATCGCGCTTTCGCGGCCGTCGCGGCCAGCCTCGACCTCGTAGGTAACCTTCTGGTCATCGGCGAGGCCGGTGAGGCCGGCGCGCTCGACCGCAGAGATGTGGACGAAAACGTCCTTGCCGCCGCTTTCGGGCTGGATGAAGCCGAAGCCTTTAGAAGAATTGAACCATTTCACGGTGCCGTTGGCCATATCCGTGGTCTCCTTTCCTTGGTGCTGCCCGCAAGACGCGGCAGCCCGGCAAAGTCAGTCTGGATCGATCAACTGAGAGCCGGACGAGCGGAGGCAGAGGTTCGAAAAGAAAAACAATCGCATTACCGAAGTGCGCTTTCGGGAGAAACTTCACAAGTGCAACTGCGCGAGCCATTGAAATTTTCTTTCCCGCAACCATTTCCATGAAGAGCGGCAACCGCATGGGCTCGGTTGTTGCTGTAAGCGAGCACAGTCGCCTCGTATCGCGTGTCACATGACGCGGGACGCTCGTTTCGGTCAATGAGAAATGGCTCATGACCCATGCTCGACCGTTCGGTGGCTTCCGCCGGAACAGGTCTTCGCCGTCATGGCCGGAACGGCCGGAAGGACAGACTTTGAATCTCACAATGAAGCTTCCGGCGAGATGGACGCATTCGGCGAAAGCTGCGCTGTGCTTCCTGGCGATCGGCATCGGCGTCTTGCCGTTCCCCGCCGCCGCACAAGATGGGGCCGGCGCTGCGCCCTCGAATGCGAGCGATCGGGACTATGGCGGTGGCTGGGACTGCGACCTTGGATACCGCGTCGCGGATGGCGCCTGCGCCGAGATCGTGGTTCCCGAAAACGCCTATGCGACGGGGCGGTCCTACGGTGCTGGGTGGGATTGCCGCCGCGGGTTCCAGGCACGTGACGGAGCGTGCGCGCAGATCCCCGTACCCGAAAACGCCTTCCTCCAATCCTCGGGCATCGGCTGGGAATGCAAACGCGGTTTCCGGGAGAGCCGAGACGCCTGTTTGCCGATCGAACTCCCCGAGAATGCCTACCTGACCGAAGACAATTCCGGTCGCGGCTGGGCTTGCGGCCGTGGCTTCGAGGCCGTCGAGGCATCCTGCCTGCCCATTGCTGTTCCCGAAAACGCCTTCCTCACTAATACAAGCCGGGGGCCATCCTGGGAATGCGAGCGTGGTTTCGTGCGGATCGGCCAACGATGCGACGCAATCGTCGTGCCCCAAAACGCATTTCTTGATGAACGCCCCGGCGGACCCGGATGGCGATGCGACCGCGGCTTCGAGGTCATCCAGGGCGTTTGCGTCGCGCTTCGGGTGCCGGCCAATGCGCATCTCGACCGTACGGGCAACGACTGGCGCTGCGACCGCAGTTTCCAGCTCCTCGACGGTCAATGCGTCCTCGGCCACTGAGGCCTCGAGCACTGTGCGATCGACACGCTGACCTGCTGGACTGCTACACGAGTGACTGATCGCAAAATGCCGATCCGATGCCCGGACGAGGGTCCAGCGGTCGCGCAGCCGACAAGGAAGGTCCGCCATGGCGAAATCGATCAAGACAGTGGCCGTATTTCTGAAGCCGTTCCGCCTCGACAGTTTCGACGAGGTGCTGCCGGCCGGCGAATACCTCATCGAGACACAACTGATGGACCCGGTAGACTGGATCGATCCTGGCGACTGGATCGCCTCGGTGCTGGTCCACCTGCAACCGCGCGCATCACATCCGGGCCTGTCGAGGACACTGACCGTCCCGTTGACCGAACTCGAGCGCGCGGTCGCGGAGGACAAGCTGAGCGGCAAGGCCTTGCTTGAATACTTCCTCGAGGAAATGCTTGCCGACCCGATGATCTGCCTCGTCATGCAGGCCGACGGCGTAACCGTAGACGAATTTTGCGCCCTCCACCGCGATGTGGTCACCGCCCAGCCCGCAGAAAGCAGCGCTCTCAAAGCGCCTCCATTGCAGGAGAGGATCTGGCCATCGGCAACACCTGTGGCCGGAGGCGCGCGCCCTGGTCTTGGCGAATGAGGGAGGATTCGAAGCATGAGTGAACCTCCGACCGATCTCGATGGGCACAAAAACCCCGAAGACAAGCTCCTTGCCGGCCTGCGCCGCCGGGCGGCGAACGCTCCCGGCGCATTTGTCGGAAACTAGGAGGACGAGAGCCTCGATGCCGCGCTTGGCGCCGGACCGGCAAGTTCATGGGACGAGGCCATGAACAATGTGAAGTTTCTTCTCGAGCGCTTCGCCACCACCTCCGAGGCCGATAGCGACCGAAATCGGACGCTCATCAAGCGGGCCCTCTGCGACATGGCCTGGTTGAAGAAGCGGGAGGAAATGAAGAAATGATGGACGAAACGGGAGCGTCTTTCGCGCGGACGCGCGCGCAGGTCGACATCGCGATGGAGCGGGGGTGTCTCCGTTTCGGCACCTATTTCTGGAGCGAAGGCTTCGACCATCGGATCTACGATCGGTGTAAGTCCTCGATCACGTGGCGCACGGCCATGCCGTGCATCGGCCAGCGGACGGACCGCCGCTCCTCTGGCGGATCGAAATAGGACCCGCCGCGTGCCGCAACTCGCCGTCACCCACGTGACCACCTACGACTATTCGAAAGACGTGGAGCTGGGGCCGCACCGGATGATGCTCAGGCCGCGGGAAAGTCCGCACCTTCATCTGGTCGAGCACGAGCTCCATGTGGAACCGACGGCAGATGTCGAATGGTCGCAGGACGTATCGGGCAATGCCGTGGCCGAGGCAACATTTGGGCAGCCGACGAGACGTCTGCGTATCGCGTCACGCGCAGTGATCGACCTCGAGGCGCCACGATGGCCCGTCTTTCCGATCGCGGCATCGGCCGCGTCCTATCCGTTCCTGTATAGCGCCGAAGATTGGACAGATCTCGGCGCGCTTGCCGGGCCGCAATACGCCGACCCGACCGGCCGCCTTGCCGGCTGGGCGGGTGCATTCGTCATGGCACACCCGACCGATACGCTGTCACTCCTGAAGGATCTTGCGGAAGGAGTGGCGATGGAAACCGTCTACAGGTCGCGAGAGGTCGAAGGAACGCAAGGCCCCCTCGAGACGCTCGACCTTGGCTCGGGCTCCTGCCGAGATCTTGCCGTCCTCTTCGCCGAGGCGGCGCGCACACTCGGCTTCGGCGCCCGCCTCGTTTCGGGCTATCTTCACGATCCGCGCCGGCAATTGACGGGCTCCACCGGGGAGGGATCGACCCATGCCTGGGTCGAAATCTACCTGCCCGGTGCCGGCTGGATCACGTTCGACCCCACGAACCGCGCCTTGGGGTCCGCAGATCTCGTCCCGGTCGCGGTGGGGCGCCGGATGGAGCAGATTTCGCCAGTAATCGGACACTTCTACGGGCCGCGCGACGCTTCGTCGGAAATGCGCATCGAGGTGAATATCAAAGGCCAATGAGCCGGTTCCAATTTGGCTTACAAAGCGCGGTTGGAACGACCGCTTTCAGTAAGCTGTGCTGCACTGCAGCAAGACGCTCCTTGTCGGCTGGGCATCGGGACGATCGGAGATGTCGCAGGTGCATCAGGCTGTTTTGTCCCGCCATCCGGATCCGCTTCGCCGGCCACGCCAATCGTAGCTCCGAGACCCGTCATGCATTAAGACAGAAACTGGACCACTCGATTGGGGCAGGCCAGTCGACGCCACAGCGATCGGCGGCAAAGAAGCCAAAGGGTCTTGTCCGAAAAAACTCGTTCGTTAGGGCGTTTCTAGCCCGGTTGTTCTCCTGCGACGCGCTCTGCAAGGCTTTTCTCCTTACAGAACAGGTTTTTGCGTCCATCTCACAGCGCATGGAGCAGAAAGGGGCGACTACAGCTAATTGCTCTGACAGGACCATGCGAAGAGATCGTCCGTGGTCCCGCCGTCCTTTAGATTGCGGATGCTCGTCCAGTCTTCGACGTGGATGCCGGCGAAGAAAGCCGGACCCGTCGGCTCGAACCAGGCGTTGCCCTTGCCCATTCCCAAAGGCTCCGCGAAGCGATCAAATGAAACCAGGCACCGGTTGTCCAGACCGAGCCAGCGGCGCCAGTGCGGTGAGGTGGCTTTGAGCACGTTGGTGACGCCACGATCGATCATGGACGCGGAATGGAACTGCTTTGGAGATGGCAGCCCCCAGCGCGCCTTCCGCTGGACCATATCGTCGCCCTCACGACACACGATGGACGCCAGCCTGTCAGGGTAGATGTCGCCCGGCTCTACGTTGCCCGCCCGGTCGATCCAGGACCCGTCCGGGAAAAGTTGACGCGTCGCCTCCTGCGAAGTCGTGATGTCGTGGAGGTTGCACATTGCTGGTCCTTCGGCCTGCGGCCACTCGCGCACAGGCGCTCCGTATCCATACCAGGCGGCGCCGCGCTTTTGGAACCGCGTCTGCCCATCTCAAGATGGTAAGACCTTAAGTGTGAGGACTGATCTAGCGTTTGAAAATAATTGCTTGGCAAAAAGGTCGTGAGGACGGCCCAAACTGTGGCTTCACTTGGTGTTGGCCCGCCCTGGCATTGTTTCCCATGCAATCTCGATTGAGCTGCTAAGAGTCATTGGATCGAATGGCTTCTTGATGACCTGGAGAGCACCCATGGACCTCAATGCCTCGGCCGTTTCAATGTCGACCTTGGCCGTCATGAAGATCGCTGGAGTATTCCGGAAGCGTGGCCGAGTTCTCAGTTGCCGCCACAATTCAGGTCCTGACATCCCGGGCATCATGTAGTCGAGTAGAAACAAGTCCGGGCTGTGATGCTCGATATCAGCTAGCGCCTGCTCCGGAGATGAAAACTGGACCACCTCGAACCCACCAACGATCTCCAGCGCCATTCGAGTGAACTCAAGAATGTCTAGCTCGTCTTCCACGTGGACGATGCAACGCAGGTCAGTCATTTTTATACGACCTCTTCCGAGGTCGTGGTAACACAAGCACCAACGGTCACGCCGGCGTTGCGCCAGGACATGTTCCCGCGCCGAGGCGGGCGCGACAGTGGAGGCAACCGCTGCCGCAAGTGCTGTGCCGCAAAAAAAACCTTCGGGAAACACATGGACATCGGCACTACCCCCTGAACCGGGACATGGCGCTTTCGAAGGCTCCGGAAATGCTGTCCCATGCCTTGTCGAAGCCCGACCTCATGTCGTCCCACGCTTCGTCGCTGGCCTCGCGCATCTCTTTAAGCTTCGCCTCGGCCTCGTCACGCTGTTTGCGCGCCTCGTCGAGCTGCTTTTGCGCGTGGATCTTCGCATCGGCCTCGGCCTCGTCGACCTTTGCCTTCATCTTGCGGATCTCGGCGTTCCACTGATCGATCTGCGCATTGGCCTTCTTCACGTAAGCTTCGCGATTGGACAAGTGAGTTCTCCCTTTCATTCTGGATACATGTTCCACGTGTTCATATCCTAGACTGCAGCAGTGCTGGCGGAACTAATCTGGGTTATCGACCGGCCAGTGCCCGGGATGGTGCCTCAAGAAGTACTTTGCTTGAGCCGATGCGCGCTCGAAGCGCCTCGAGCAGATGGCGCAGCGTTTCAATCAATAAGGCCACGAACCCATCGCGGGACATCTCTCCTGGCGGTGCTGGAGGGCGCGAGATCGACACCCCATTTCAGTGACAAGGAAACGCCTCTGCGAGTCTCGACGAAGTGGAGCAGGATTGGCTGAAGTCGCACCACTCAGATTTCCTCACGCAACTGCGCGTAGGTAAGGGCTGCGAAGATCCCAGTGCCTCCCAGTACGTTCCCGCAAAGGGCGGGAAGAATACCCCCAAAGATTGCGGGGCCTATCGCAAGCTCGCCAAGCGATACAAGGATGAACAGTTCCGTCGAGCCTGCCACGACATGCGACATCTCCCCAAGACCGATGACGTAAGTGACAACTACGATCATCAGCACCTCGCCCGCGCTTTCCATACGTGGCATGATCCAGACTAACGCCGCGATCAGAAAACCGGCAGGGATACCCCACGCGAAGTGCTCATGGGCCGTCGCTTCGGCGTAGTGGCGTGACACCGTCAATATGCCGTCGAGCCGCGGCTCGGGCAGGATATTTCCGAACACGAGCACCAGAGCCGCCGCCAAGCAACCCGCCATGTTGGCGATGAAAACAATGCTCCAGAGCCGTGCGATTTGAACGAGCTTCCCCCAAGTCGGCGACAGGAAGAGCGGCAGGATCGGAGTGATCGTATTCTCGGTGAACAACTGCATCCGCGCGAGGATCACGATAAGAAACCCAACTGTGTAGCCAAGGTTCGAGACGGAAGCGGCCCAGTCCACATCAGGTAGAACCGACACCAGAAACCCCTTGCACAAAACCGAGGTGCTGATTGCAAGGCCGGCCGCGACACCGGACCACCAGAGCGCACTGAACGGTCGTTTCAGCTCGTGCTCGCCATCCCGACGGATCGCTTCGAAGATCACTGACGCCGGGGCTCTCTCGTACTCATCGGCCTGTTTTTGTTCGCCTTGGTTAAGATCGGCTTTTTCGGACATGCGTCTGCTTCCTCAAATGCTTCGGCTTAGGAAAAGACCGGGGAGCAGCCTTTCGGTCATTGCTCGGGATGCTCCGTCCGTACCTTGCTAGCTCGTTCGCTCACATCTCGATGCCGTCCTCGATTTCACCGCAAGCTTTTCAGCTGGACCTGTCAGAGGAACCTGGCTTGAGGCAGGGCACGGGGCTGACTAGCGTTCCACCATGAGCAATCCTAGCCCCTTCAAGTGGTTCAAGACGAGCCCCGAGATCATTCGCCTGGCGGTGATGATGTATGTCCGGTTCCCGCTCTCGCTCCGGAACGTCGAGGACCTGCTTCATGAACGGGCAATCGACGTCAGCCACGAGACCGTGCGCTTCTGGTGGCATCGCTTCGGTCCGACCTTTGCCTCTGAGATCCGGAAACGCCGGATCGAGGGCATGAAGTCCAGCCACTGGCGATGGCATCTCGATGAGATGTTCGTGAAGATCAACGGCGAGCGGCACTACCTTTGGCGCGCCGTCGACCACGAAGGCGAGGTGCTCGAAAGCTTCGTCACGAAGACGCGGGACAAGGAGGCGGCCCTGAAATTCCTGAAGAAAGCTATGCGCCGGCACGGGAATTCGACGCCGGTTGCGCTCAACAAGATGGAACAGAAATCAAACGTTCGCCATTGCGGCCGTTCGCTGCCGCCCGTCCCGATGACCGAGTTGCGGACAAACCTGCCGTTCGCATGGGATGCGCGAACGGCAGGTCAGTGGCAGGCCTCGGCCTCCGGGCGCGGCAAGACGCCCGTCAGGCCGCGGCTGGTTCGCCTCCGAACAATGCCCAGAATTCCTCGCGCGCGTTGCTGCGCGGAAACGGCGACGCGGGAACGGGGCAGCCGAGGAAGCCGCACAAAGGCTCCCACCCGTCCGCGGGCGTGAACACAAGCAGCCTCTCGGCCGGGATCTTCGCGCGCACCATCTCGTTGTTGCGCCGGTAGGCGGCGATCGAGCGCTCACGGTCGAGACCTCCGAACACGTCCCCGATCAGAAGCTTGTCCATGGTCTCGAACACGTCGGCGACAGGCGGCGGCAGGGGCAGGCTCTTGCGGTGCTCGAAGAACTTGCCGATCGTCGCGGAATAACTGGCCCACCACTCGTCTTCGGGGCGCTCCGTATGGATCACCTTCGCATCGGGAAAGGCGATCGACAACTCATGCCAGACAGAGGCGCCGGGGAAATCGACCTGGGCCTGATAGCCTTGGAAGACCTCCGCCCAGTCCATTTCCTGTCCTTCCGCGCGGGCCTTCCAGTGCGCTGGCTGGGCGGGATTGCCCATGACCTCGACCATGTGATGGCAGGGGCCAAAGCCCAGCTGCTCCAAGGCCATTTTCGTCGACATCGTTCCCGTCCGGCCAAATCCGGAGCCAATGATCTTCAGTCCCATTCGCGTGGGTCCTTCTGCTGGTGTTTCGCGGAATTTGTTGAAGCGTGAGATCAGGTTGGCCAATGATGGCCTCATGCACAAACGAAAGGTTTTCAGCGGTCATGAAGGAGATTCAGCTTCACCGGATCGACCTGAACCTTCTCGTCGTGTTCGAGGCGCTGATGTCGGAAGGCAGCGTGGCCGGGGCGGCGGAGACGCTCGGCAAGACGCCGTCTGCGATCAGCCACGCGCTCGCCCGGCTGCGCGACCAGGTCGGGGACCCGCTCATGGTCCGGGTCGCAGGGCGCATGCAGCCAAGCCCCTTCGCGCTCACCCTAATCGAGGACGTCCGCCCGATCCTGCGCAGCATCAAGCGCGTCCTCGCGGTGCCCGAGCCCTTCGATCCGGCCACCAGCGACCGCGTGTTCCGCGTGGCGTGCCCGATCAGCGGGCGGTTTCTCTCGGACGTCATCAGAAAAGTTCGGGCCGAGGCGCCGGGCGTCAAGCTCGAGTGGCTGTCCGCGCCCCGGCAGGTCTACGCTGCGGTGGCGGAGGGACTGGTCGACATTGCCCATCTGGGCGGCGAGACCCGGCTGCCCGACGGCCTCGATGCGGTCGAGGTCGCGCCCTTCGTGTGGACCAGTTTCCTTCGCGACGGCCATCCCGCGCTGGCCGACTGGGGCCCGGAGGCCTGGTCGCGCTATCCGCATGTCCAGGTGAATATCGCGAACGACGCGCGCAGTCCCCTCGACAATCCCGCCGATGGCAAGCCACCCGATAGGACCATCGGTGCGCTGATCTCGGAGTTCTCCAGCCTCGGTCCGCTTCTTGCAGCCAGCGACCTGATCGGGACCTTTCCGAGGATCATGCTGGCCTGGGACATGCAGACCTATGGCCTGCGCCCGGTCGTTCCGCAGATCACGCCGGCGGCGTTCCGCACACGCTTTTTCTGGTCGTCGCGCCTTGCCAACGATCCGGCATCGAAATGGATACGCGAGATTGTGCTGACGACTTATGCCGAGCTCCACTCCGAGGCGGACCGCCTCGTGGAGCAGGCCAGCGCCATGACCGACCCGTGAATTGTGAGCCCCGCTCAACAATCGGTCAGCATCTGAGAGCCCAACTGCCAAGGCGGGCAATTGCAATAGCTAGTCAATTGCCCGTTTGGCAGGCCGGCTCATCCCAGAAGTGTGTCGATGAAGAAGCACCAACGGACCTGAACACGCATTGCCCGAAGTCGGTCCGGCCCACGCCAGCGCGGAGAAAAGGTTTTGTTTTGTTCCTCCATAAGTTAGCTTAACTGCACCACCTTGCTTCGACCGACTTTGGTTTCGACGCTCAATGGAGATCGTCATGACCCAGATGATTCAAGTGGCTGCGATCGCGATTGCGACGCTAGGCACCGGCGCCGCCACGATGTCGGTGATGAACGGGGACATTCCCGACCTTCAGGTGCCCGAGGGCGCATGGGCCTCGACCGGCGCGCTCGACGGCCGGGCCTTCACGGTCCTAGGTGTCGACGTGGAAAGCGGTGCGGTGCTGGATGACGAGTTGTTGTTCCGGGACGGAAAGTTTCAGTCCGTCGATTGCCAGAACTACTGCGATTTCGGCTGGTCCGACTACCAGACCAAGGACGTCGACGGCGTGATCCATTTCACGGCCACGACCGTCTGCCCGGATGCGCCGCACACGGTGGTCTTCTACGGTCAGGTCGATGGCGCTGCGCTCACGGCCGAGGGGACTTGGACCACGCGCCGCTGGTACTGGACCAATCAGATTGTCCTTGAAGCGACCGGCACGGAAACCGATTTCGACGCCGCGATCGCTTCGTCGGGCTGAGATCCGCACAATGCGCCCAGCCGGCCCATCGCTGGCCCGTATCCTCCTGCGCGTCGCGATCCTGATCGCCCTGCTGGTGCTGGCCACATGGGGCGCGCACATGATCCGCGATGCTCTGAACCTGCAGATCCGGCCCGACAACGAACAGCAGGTTCACCGCATGATCATGTTCGGCGCCGTCGCCTATATCGGGCTGCTGGCGCTCCCCTTCGTGCCGGGGGCCGAGATCGGGCTGGCCATGCTCGCGGCCTTCGGCGCGGCCATCGCTCCGCTGATCTATGTCTGCACCGTGGCATCCATGATGCTCGCCTACACTGCGGGGCGCTTCCTGCCCATCGAGGTGTTGCGGCGGGTCCTGTCGGCCCTGCGGATGCACCGGGCCGCGGATCTGGTCGCCCGAGCCGGCCCATTGTCGGGAGACGAGCGTCTGGCGATGCTGCTGGACGGGCAGTCGGCGCGCGCACTTCGGCTTGCCATACGGTATCGCTACGTCGCGCTGGCGGTGGCCGTGAACACGCCGGGAAATTCGGTCATCGGCGGCGGGGGTGGCATCATGCTGATGGCAGGGCTCAGCGGCATCTTCTCGCCGTTGGCGACCCTCGCGACGATCGCGCTTGCCGTCTCTCCCGTACCGCTGGCGGTCGTGTTCTTCGGATTGCGGTTCTGACGCGAGGGCTCTGTCAGATAAAACTCGTTCGTTAGTTAATTATAGCCGGGCTGTTCTCCTGCGAAGTATTCTGCAAGGCTTTTCTCCTTACAGAACAGGTTTTTGCGTCCATCTCACAGCGGATGGAGCGGTAAGGGCGCCTTCAGCGATTTGCTCTGACAGGACCTCTATTTTGACTTGAAGCAGACAATCTGAACCGGATGGGTTCTGCCCTCCTCGATATTCCGAGCGGCATTTCTGACGATCTGCGGCGCGAGCTCGCCCAAGAGAATATGCACCCCGAACACCGGGGCCTTGCCTTTTTCGATGCGCTCGATGGCAGCCTTGTAGGCTTGCAAGTATTCTTCACCGGTATTCGTAACTTGTATCCGGGAAAACCCGGCCCCCTCAAGGGCGGCGACGGTGTCTGATGGGCGCATCAGATGAGCGCCGGTTCCGTCTTCTGACCAAGGGACAGGGTGATGTGGTTCCCCAACCTCGCCGAGCCCATGCTCTGTCAGCGCAAAGAACGCGCCGGGCTTCAGCACACGGAAGGCTTCTGCGAAGAAGCCGTCTCGGTCGGGCACGTTCATTGTGACATGCTGCGCGTAAGCGCCGTCGAATGCTTCATTGCTGTAAGGGAGTTTCTGGCCGTCGCCATGTCGAAACTCCACCATGTCCTCCATTCCGATAAGCATGCTCAACCGCTCCGCGGCCTCAACGAAGGGCTTGGTTATATCGAGACCATCCACATGGCAGCGAAAGCGTTTGGCCAAGTATCTGGCGGGACCGCCGATGCCACAGCCGATGTCGACAAGCCGGTCGCCCTCCTGGATCGGCAAGACATCTGCAAGGTCTACGGTTGCGGGAAAGCCGCGTGCGTGGAAATGATCAACAGGTGCAAGATCTTCGATGGTCGCAAAAACGGGGTCGATCCCAGCGAGTTCCATTGCTTCCAGGATGCGCGCATAAACGTCGCCTTTGCCCCAATGATCAGAAACCGATTGAGCGTTCGTCATGTGCGGATCTCCAACTTAATCGGGGAAAAAACTACCACAGGTCTCTGGTTTTCCGTAGATATCTTTGCCAGGTCTTGTCAGACAAACCCGGCTTGAGGCGGGGCAGGGGGCTGGTTAGCGTCGGCGCATGACCATATCGCATCCTTGTCATACTCGACGAGTTCACCCGGGAGGCGCTCATGCTCCGTGTCGACCGCAAACTCAACTCAATCGATGTCCTCGACGCGCTGACCGATCTCTTCATCCTGAGGGGACCACCCGAGTACATCCGCTCCGACAACGGTCCTGAGTTCGTTGCCACAGCCGTCCGGGACTGGATCGCCGCGGTCGGCGCCAGGACCGCCTGCATCGAGCCCGGCTCACCCTGGGAGAACGGCTACGTCGAGAGCTTCAACGCGCGGCTCAGGGACGAACTGCTGAACGGCGAGGTCTTCTACTCAGTCCGCGAGGCCAGGATCGTCATCGAGCAGTGGCGTGTCCACTACAACACCGTCCGCCCGCACAGCGCCCTCCGCTATCGCCCGCCGGCCCCTGAAAGCATCATCCCGATGGATCCGAGACCCATCATGCACTAACACTGAAACTGGACCACTCAGTGGGGGCATGCCAGGGATGCAGCCCGGTCAAATCGGCAAGGGCACGGCGGGACAGGCCGCGCGCCTTTCGGGCGTGTTTAAGTTCATCGCCTTTGATCAACGTCCGGCACCGTTTACATCTAGTGCGAATCCTCGCACCTTTTACGTCACTTGTTTATCAGGCCGTTGTTGCAGAAGGTTGCTATCATATGAAAAAACTTGCCTCCATGTTTGCGGCGACGTTGTGTTTCCTTGCTGGGTCTCCCCTCGCGGCTGCTACGTTCACTTTGGAAGGAACGCGCGGTAGTGGCACAACCTTGGTGTCAGCGAGCGGCACATCTATCGAGAGCGGTGCCAGCAACGCGTTAGGAACCATTTTCTTCCAGTTCGGTGACTATATCGCGGCTGATAGCATACCTGGTCGGTTTACAGAGCTGCCGATATCCGGTGACCTTGCTGTATCATTTGGCGGGCAGACAGCAACTCTCACAAGACTCTTTCTTGATGACGACGGCGACGACGATTTCGCCTTGCTCAGTGCTATAGGCGTCAATTTGGCTGGCCAAGCATCGTTCTCCGGTTCGTCTACCCTTGCCTTGGACATCAGCACGTTCAATGTTGGGACTTTCGCCGATGGTTCGTCGCAATTGATCGTCAGAGAACTCTCGGCCATCCCTGTTCCTGCGAGCGCAATTTTGTTGACTGCCGCAATCGGGCTGTTGGGGGCGCTGAGGCGAAGGAAGGGCACTGTCAGAGGAACTTGGCTTGAGGCCGGGCAGGAGGCTCGGTAGCCTCACGGCATGACCCGACCCGGTCTTGTCAAACAAACCTGGCTTGAGGCGGGGCAGGGGGCTCGGTAGCGTCGTAGTATGACCCGACCCGGCCCCTTCAAGTGGTTCAAGACGAGCCCCGAGATCATTCGCCTGGCGGTGATGATGTATGTCCGGTTCCCGCTGTCGCTGCGCAACGTCGAGGACATGCTGCACGAACGCGGCGTCGAGAGTTCTGGCTGAACAACCGGGCCGAGAACTCGCACCTGCCGTTCCGACGACGCGAACGGGCGATGCTCCGGTTCCGACGCATGCGAAGTCTCCAGAAGTTCGCCTCCGTCACCAACCATTTCAACAGCGAACGCAGCCTCTCCAGAAGATCCCTCTTCAAGGCCAACCGCGCCGCCGCTCTCGCCGAGTGGCGCGGTCTATGCGCGGCATAAGGGACAGCGGCGCTGTCCTAGCTGAGACTGGTTCGAATTCGTCTGACACCACCATCGGGAGCCCTACGTCAGGCGCAGAGCACTAGGTGGTGAGGGAAATCTCCGAGATTTTCTCGAACAGGATGGCAACAGCTTCCGCCCCGGGGTCATTGTGGCCCGCAAGGCTTTCCTCGGCTAGATAGCTCGCCCGGCCGGCTCTGGCCCGCGTGATCCGGGCCGTGGCGTCAGCGCCTTCGCGGGCAGCTTTCGCGGCTTCATCAATGCCATTGTGGAGGCCCTCGAGCGCGGGGAACAGCGCGTCGATCATCGTTCTGTCGCCGGGGCGTGCGCCGCCGACCTGCTGGATGCGATCGAGGCCCGCCTTTAGCGCGCCGATGGCGTCCTGACCGCTTGCCGATGCATCTCCGGCCGCTGCGAAGAAGATAGCGAGGAGAACGCCGGAGGAACCGCCCATCGTCTGGCTCAATTCGAGGCCGATCGCGCGGTAGAGCTGCGTATGGTCCGCCAGGGGCAGACGATCGAGCGCGTCGATCAGCGCGCGTCCCGCGGTCGCAAGCGTGCTGCCCGTGTCGCCGTCGCCGGACTTTGCGTCGAGCGCGTTCAGTTCGGCCTCGGCCTCGATCAGAATGCGGCAGCAGCGTTCGATGAAGGCCCTCGTCTGGTCATTCCGTGACGGGATCGGCTGGATCGGGGTCAACCCGTCGGGGAGGGGTTCGACGGCGATCTCTCCGACGGGCAGGCAGCCCGGCCAGGGCCAGGGCGCGACCGGCGCCATGAGGGCGGCCTCGTCGGCCTTGGTCACCGGGAGGAGGGACACCGAGAAGCCCTGCATGTCCAGGGAGGTCATCAACGGCGCGGGCCCGACGAGCCAGCGGATCTGCTCGCCGATACGCGAGCGGACGAGTTCTTCCGCGAGAACGGACATCTCGAGCGGTGTCGCACCGCCAAGATTGTTGAGCAGCGCGACATGGGGTCCGGGCGAAAGGCTGGGCGCGAGGCGGCTCACGACCATCTCCATCGCGTCCCGCGCGTTCGAGAAATCGACCTGCTCGATGCCGGCCTCGCCGTGGATGCCGAGCCCGAGTTCCGCCTTGCCCGGCGCGATGCGATCCTCCTTGGGCGAGCCGGGGATCGTGCAGGTGTCGAGCGACATTCCGATCGAGACGACGCCCTTGATGACACGCTGGGCCGCCTCGGTCACAGCGGCGAGGTCCGCGCCCTGATCGGCGAGCGCGCCCGCGATCTTGTGAACGAAGAGCGTTCCAGCGACGCCGCGCGGTTGCGGCAGGTTCGGGAGCGCCACGTCGTCGTCCACGATGACCATGTTGACGTCGAGACCTTGCGCCCGCGCGCGCTCGGCTGCGAGGCCGAAGTTCAGCCGGTCGCCCGTGTAGTTCTTGACGATCAGCAGACAACCTGCCTTGCCCGTCACCGCGAGAATGCCGGCAAGGACCGCGTCTACCGAGGGGGAGGCGAAGACCTCCCCGCAGACTGCGGCCGTCAGCATCCCCTGGCCGACAAAGCCAGCGTGGCTTGGCTCGTGCCCCGAGCCGCCGCCGGAAACCAGTGCGACCTTCGAGCGGTCCCAGTCGGTGCGCAGGACGACCTTGATGTGCGGATATCCGTCGAGCCGGGCCAGACGGCCGCCGGCGGTTCGCAGGGAGCCGTCGATCGCCTCGGTGACCAACATCTCTTTCTTATTGATGAACTTGTTCATTGGCCGGCCTCCTCAGGCGATACGTGCGCCGCTGGCGTCGAAGTAGAGTGCGTTGCGGGGTTGAATGGCGACGCTGTCGCCCGGTTCCAGATCGGTGTGGACGTCGGTGAGCGTGACGATGTCATGCCCGTCGAGTTTCAGGTGCAGGCGGGTCTGGTCGCCGAGATATTCGATGCGCATGACCCTCGATGTCTTGCCTTCGCCATGCTGTATGTGCTCGGGCCGAAGCCCGACGGTCCTGGCGCCTGCGGGCGCGCCGGCGAAGAGATCGGCCGGAAGCGCGTTGATGCGCGGAAGACCGAGCCGGCCCGCCACGTAGAGGTTCCTCGGGTTCTCGTAAATCTCGCGCGGGGTGCCGAACTGCGCGAGTTTGCCCTGGTCCAGCACGCCGACATGGGTGGCCATGGTCATCGCCTCGACCTGGTCGTGGGTGACATAGAGCAGGGTTGCCCCGAGCGTCGCGTGGATCCGCTTCAGCTCCACGCGCAGTTCCGCCCGAAGCTTCGCGTCGAGTGAACTGAGCGGCTCGTCCATCAGGTAGATCGACGGATCCCGGACAAGCGCGCGCCCGATGGAGACGCGCTGCATCTCGCCGCCCGACAGTGCGGTGGCCTTGTTGTCGAGCTTGTGCGAGATGCGGAGCACCTCGGCAACCTCGGCGATCTTGCGCCGGATCTCGTCCTCGGGCGTCCGCAGGATCGGAGAACGCAGGGGGAAGGAAAGGTTCTCCCGCACGGTCATGTGCGGGTAGAGCGAGTACTGCTGGAAGACCATCGCCACGTCGCGCTGCGCGGGCGTGTCGTTCAGAACGGAGCGTCCGTCGATTTCGATCTTTCCGGCGTCGGGACGATCGAGGCCGGAGATGAGGCGCAAGGTTGTCGTCTTGCCCGCGCCGGTAGGGCCCAGAAGCACGACGAAGGCGCCGTCCTCGATCTCGAGCGAGACGTCGTCCAGGGCCACCGTCGCGCCGAAGGTCTTGGTCACGTTCCGGAGCGCGACATCAGCCATGGGAAAGCACCCCCTCGTTCAGTTCGGATCGGATCGCCCGGCCGGTCTGGTTGTCGAAGAGCGTCACGGTCGCGCCGTTGAATTCCAGTCCGACGGTTTCGCCGACGCGCGCCACCTGGTCCGACGCGATGCGCGCCTTCAACTCGCCGTTCTGGGTCTCGAGCGTGACGATCTGGGTGGTGCCGAGGTATTCGGTGGCGATGACGCCGCCGCGATAACCCGCGGCGTCCGAAAGGCGGATGTGCTCGGGCCGCACGCCATAGACCATGTCGCCGTCGTAGGATTCACGCAGAACGGGAACGCCAAGCGGCTGGTGGTGCAGGTTCACGCTGGTCGCGCCCGCCTTGGCGCTGCCGTGGAAGCGGAGGAAATTCATCGACGGCGAGCCGATGAAATCCGCCACGAACATCGTGGCGGGTTTGTCGTAGATGTCCTGCGGCGTGCCGAACTGTTCGACCACGCCGTGGTTCATCACGACGATCTTGTCGCCCATCTGCATCGCCTCGAGCTGGTCGTGGGTGACGTAGACCGTAGTCGCCCCCATGCGGTCATGGAGCGCGCGGAGTTCCTCGGACATGCGTTCCCGGAATTCTGCGTCGAGCGCGCCGAGCGGCTCGTCCATGAGGAAGCATTTGGGATCGCGCACGATCGCGCGGCCGAGCGCGACGCGTTGACGGTCGCCGCCCGACAGGCCGCCAACCGGGCGGTCGAGAATGTCGGCGATATCGAGGATGCGCGCGACTTCCGTCACCTTTTCGCGGACCTGTGCCCTCGGCATCCCCTGGCTGACAAGCGGATAGCTGATGTTCCGCCGCACGTTGAGGTGTGGGTAGAGGGCGAACATCTGGAAGACGAAGGCGATGTCCCGCTCGCTCGCGCGCTTGCGGCTGACCTCTTCGCCGCCGATGTAGATCTCGCCCGATGTCGGCAATTCGAGCCCTGCGATCATCCGCAGGGTGGTGGTCTTCCCGCAGCCCGACGGGCCCAGCAGCATGAAGAACTCGCCGTCCTCGATCTTGAACGAGGATGACTGCACGGCGGTGAAGTCACCGAATTCCTTGCGCAGGTTCTGGATGACGATCTCGGCCATGGTTCAATCCGGGAAATGGCTGACGATGATGAAGAGGACGGTCCCCACCAGCGTGACGATGAAGGAATACGAGAAGGCCCAGAGGACGAAGGGCTGCATCAGCATCACGACGCCGGCCGCGATCAGGATGCTCGCCACCATTTCCCAGGGGCCACGGCGCAGCCGCAGAAGACCGTCGAGAAAACTGCTCATTTGCGGACCGCTCCGAAGGTAATGCCCCTGAGCAGGTGCTTGCGCAGGAGGATCGTGAAGACCATGACCGGCACGAGGAAGATGGTCGCGCCGGCGGCGACGGCGGGCCAGTCCTGCCCGGTCACGCCGATGATCGTGGGAATGAATGGCGGTGCGGTCTGCGCGTTGCCGGAGGTCAGCAGCACGGCGAAGGCGTATTCGTTCCACGCGAAGATCAGACAGAAGATGGCGGTCGAGGCGATCCCGGTCGCCGCCTGCGGCAGCACCACCTTGTAGAAGGCCTGGAACCGCGTGTAGCCGTCGATCAGCGCCGCTTCCTCGTATTCGCGCGGGATCTCGTCGATGAAGCCCTTAAGAAGCCAGACCGACAGGGACAGGTTCACCGCCGTGTAGAGCAGGATCATCCCGGCATGGGTGTCCGACAGCCCGAGGCCCCGGAACATCAGGAAGATTGGGATGGCGACCGCGATGGGCGGCATCATCCGTGTCGACAGGATGAAGAACAGAAGATCGTCCTTGAGCGGGATGCGGTAGCGCGAGAAGGCATAAGCCGCGAGCGTGCCCAGGAATACCGACAGGAAGGTCGAGCCGAACCCGATGATGACCGAGTTGAGGAACCGTTCGCCATATCGGGAGGGGCCGACGATGGCCATGCCGCGATCGTGGACGATCTCGTCATACCACGTCTCGGGCGGGTTGGCCTGAAGGTCCTCCTCCGATTGCCGGGTGCGCGTGGTGAAAAGGTTGACGTAGCCTTCGAGCGTCGGCTCGAACAGGATTTCCGGCGGATAGGAGATCGCATCGTTCTGCGTCTTGAACCCGGTGGAGATGATCCAAAGAAGCGGCATGATCGTGATCAGCGCATAGGTGACGACGAGGATGCCCGCGATCCACTTCTGCCCGCGCGAGGGGTCGGTGATGGAATAGCCGCTCATCTCTCTTTCACCTTGTTGAGCGCTTTCACATAAATCGATGCGAGCCCGAAGACCGTGACGAAAAGGATCACGGCGTAGGCCGAGGCGTAGCCCGTGCGCCAGCGCTCGAACGCCTCACGCTTGAGGTCGATGGATGTGAGTGTCGTGGTGTTGCCCGGCCCGCCACCGGTCAGCTGCACCACCAGGTCGAACATCTTGAAGTTCTCGATGCCCCGAAAGAGAACGGCCAGCATCAGGAACGGCAGCGCCATGGGCACCGTGATTGTCCAGAACTGACGCCACGTGGATGCTCTGTCGCATTCCGCCGCCTCGTAGATCGAGTCCGGGATCGACCTGAGCCCGGCGAGGCAGATCAGCATCACGAAGGGCGTCCACATCCAGGTGTCCACGATCACGATGGCCCATGGCGCGAGGTGGACATCCCCGATCATGCTGAAGCTCGTGACATCGGCCCCGGTGAAAAAGGCGATCACGTAGTTGAAGAGCCCGATCTGCGGTTGGTAGAGAAAGGTCCAGAAGTTCCCGACAACCGCCGGAGAGAGCATCATCGGCAGCACGATGATCGTCGTCCAGAGGTCGTTTCCCTTGAACTTCCGGTTGATGAGCCACGCCAGTGCGAAGCCGATCACGACCTGGAAGAACAGCGTCCAGAACAGGAAATGAGCCGTCGCCTGCATCGTGGCCCAGATGTCGGGGTCGGTCAGGATCCGCTCGTAATTGCGCAGCCCGATGAACTCGACCTCGTTGTTGGGCCGGTTGACCCGGTAATCCGTGAAGCTGAGCCGGATGGTCCAGATCAGCGGGAAAATGTTGATGGCCAGAAGCAGGGCAATCGTGGGCGCGACAAAGATCCAGGCGATCGTCCGGTCCGAAAGCCCGCGGATGCGTCGTGCCACACGTGGTGGCGTCGCGTTGGCGACGCGGCTGGCCGCTGTCTCAACCATGGGACATCCTCCCCTTTTCTCTGTGGTGCGAGTGTTGTCCTTGCCGCAGACTGCGCGGGCATCGGCCGATACCTGCAAGGTGTCGTCCCCCCGGTTCGGTGACCCGGGGGGACTGTCGGACCCAGGAGTTAGCGCAGTCCTTCGTCCTCGAAGACCTCGACCCAGTCCTCGACCAGGCCGTCGAGCGCTTCCTGCGCGGTGCCGTTGCCGGCCACGACGTAGTTGTGCACGCGCTCCTGCATCGCCAGGAGAAGGTCGGCGTAAGCCGGTTCGGCCCAGAAGTCCTTTACGATCGCCATGGAGTCGAGGAAGGTCTGCGCGTAGGGCTGGCTGGTCGCGAAACCAGGGTCTTCCACAACGGCACGCAGTGCCGAATAGCCGCCCATTTCCCACCAGCGGGCCTGCACCTCTGGCTGCGCGAACCATGCGATGTATTCGAGCGCGGCGGGGATGCTGTCGGAGTAGGAAACGACCGAGATGCCCTGACCGCCAAGCTGCGCGAAATGGCCGCCCGGTCCGGCGGGGTTCGGGAAATACCCTGAGCGATCGCCGCCGACGTTCTCATCGGCGTTCACGCCCGGCCAGATGAAGGCAAAGTTCATCTGCATCGCCACCTGGCCGGAGCGGTAGGCGTCGATGTTCTCCGACATGTACCAGTCGGAAGAGCCCGGAGGTGTGCAGCATTCGTAAAGGCTTCGGTAGAATTCGAGACCCGCTGCGGCCTCGGGCGAGTTCACCACGCCCTCGATCTGGTACGGGTCGCCATCGGGGCCGTAGGTAAAGCCGTAGTTGTAGAGCGCGTTGGTGACACCCATCGTGATCCCTTCGGACCCGCGTTCGGTGTAGATGGACATGCCGTAGACGGTCGTGCCGTCGATGTCGCGGCCCTGGAAGAACTCCCCGATGTCACGCAACTGTTCGAGCGTCTCCGGAGCAGCCAGTTCATAGCCGTACGTTTCCCGGAATTCGGCCTGAAGTTCAGGCCGCTCGAACCAATCGCGGCGATAGGTCCATCCGACCACGTCGCCGAAGGCGGGAAGCGCCCAGTAGTTCGGCGTACCTTTCGGCCATTCGGAGTACCCCGTCACGGTGGCCGGGATGAAGTCGTCCATCGAGATGCCCTGCTCGGCGAAGAAGTCGTTGAGCTGGATGTAGTGGCCGGCCTCTGCGGCGCCTCCGATCCACTGGCTGTCACCGATCATCAGGTCGCAGAGCTGGCCGCCGGAGTTCAGTTCGTTCAGCATCCTGTCGGCAAAGTTCGGCCATGGCACGAACTCGAAGTTCATGGTGTGGCCGGACTGTTCCTCGAAGTCCTGCGACAGCTCGACCAGGGCATTTGCCGGGTCCCAAGCCGCCCAGCAAAGGGTGAGTTCCTCGGCTTGGACACCGGTGGCTGCGAACCCCGTTGCCGCGGTCAATGCCGTGGCCGCCAATAGGCGTGTCTTCCTCATCAGACTTTTCCTCCCAGTTTCTGCGCAGCGTGCGCGCGCCGCACCGCCGCACGTCCGGAGGTGCCTGCCTTGAAATATCTGAGGTACGTACCTCATGTCCAATGGAATCTTGCAACGCCGATGCGGCCGCGATCTGTCGCCGGTTCTTGCCACGCATTCGTGGCGGGAATTCAGAAGGATGCGCGAGAGACAGCCTCGCCCCAGCCCCGGTTCCGAACAGCGTGAACGGGTGGAGGGCCGGCGGTCAGGAAAGGCGCGGTGGGGTCCTGGGCCACCGCGATTTGTTCCCGTCCGCTCGATTCGTCGGGGTTGCCGCCTTCGGCGCTCGAGCCCTCTACGTGAGCTCGGGGAGGTTTTCCTTCAGCACGATCTCGATCCGGACGCGCTCCTGCGCCTCGTAGATCGGCAAGCCGTCACAGAGTGTCCGCAACACCCTGATCGAACTTCGCACCAGGTGCCCGACGTTCTGCGTGATCACCGCGTCGAGGGTGTGGTCCAGGAGGCCCTCCCGCGTGGCGCGGGTGAGTTCATGTGCGAGCACCGTAATGTCACCGGCCCGCCCGCTCTTGCGCACGGCGTTCAATACTGCGGCGTTGCCGGCTCCCATCGAGTAGGCCGCCCTGAGGTTCGGGCGGCGCGCGATCGATGCGGTGACCAACTGTTCCAGTCGTTCGTGATTGTCAAAGGACTCGATGGTTGGAAGCACGGTAAGATGCGGAAAGCGTTCGGAAATCACGTCGTCAAATGCGAGCCTGCGCTCAAGGCTGTCACGAGAGCGCAGCGAGTTCGTCACCACGAGCACCTCGCCCGGCATCCTGGTGAAGCGCCCGAGCAGCGAGGCAGCCGTCCGGCCTGCGGCGAGGTTGTTGATGCCGACGAAGAAGTCCCTTTGTGAGTTCGGAAGATCCGAAACCACGGCCACGACAGCGAGGCCGGCCTCCTTCAGCCGGCCGACGGCATCCCTCACCTGCGGCGTCTCCGGGACCATCATCGCGATGCCGTCGAAATGATCCGGGTTCAGGGACCGGATCGCCTTGACCAGGCGGTTCGGATCGTTCGCCGGCACCGTCAGCACCCGTAGCATCACGCGATCGGTGATCTGCTCCGAATTGGCCTCCTTCAGCGCCGCCTTTAGGCCGCTGGCGAATTGGCTCGGCCCTTCCGGCAGCAGGTAGGCGAACCGGTACTGTCGCTGGCGCGCGAGATTTGCAGCCGTCGTGTCCCTGACATATCCAAGCCGGTCAACCGCGCCCTGCACCCGGGCAATGGTGGCGTCCCTTACACCGGGCCGGGAATTCAGGACGCGGTCCACCGTCGCCAGGCTTACGCCAGCCTCTTTCGCGATATCATGGACAGTGGGCTTGCTCATTCCGCCTCCAAGGCGCCAAATCTAGCCATGCACCTGAGGTACGTCAATCAAGGCGCCGCCATCGAATCCTTCGCGTGCTGCAAACGGAAACCCGTGTCGCCCGAACATGAAATCCGGCAAGGCTTCAGCCCCGCGGCTCTCTCGGGGAAACCTGGTTCGATGCGGGGCAACGCAACGACTTCAAGCTGAAGCGCGCCGCCGCCCTCGCCGAGCTTTTTCAGCTTGGAATGTCCACCCAGAACCGCGTTTCCGCGTCGTCGCTGGTGAAGTCGATCCTGCCCCCGATCGAGGTCGTGAGGTTGTGCGCGATCGCAAGGCCAAGTCCGCCGCCCTGTTTGCGGCGGGTATCGGAAGGTTCCCCGAGAACGAAGGGCTGGAAGATATGGTCACGCATCGCACCGGGGATGGGCAGGCCAGTGTTGCGCACGCTGACGCGCGCCGTGCGGTCCAGACGCTCGAGACGGACCGTAACCTCGCCGCTGGGATCGGAATATTTTATCGCGTTCGACAGAAGGATCTGCAGCACCCGCAGCAGCCGCTGCGAATGTGTCTGGCAGATGACCGAGGCCGCGTCGGACACGTCACGCACGGGAATGGCCGCCGCTTCGGATCTTTCGTGCACCGCGGCCACGGCGGCTTTGACCACTTCGGCCAGATCTACCTCCTCGGGCTCACCGAGGCTCTGGTCGACCACGACCTGTTCCATTTCAAGAATATCGTCCAGAAGCGACTTCAGGCGTCCGGAATTCCTCCACGCAATGTTCAGAAGGTTCTGCGCCGTCTCCGGCAGATCCTTTGCCGTTGTCGCCTCGAGCAACTTCAATGCACCCATGATCCCGGTCAGCGGCGTGCGAAGTTCGTGGTTCACCGTCCGAATGAACTCGCTTTTCAGGTATTCGAGCTGCCGCGCCGCCGTGACATCGGTGATCTGCGAGATGTACATGGTCGGTTTGTTCGCAGCATCGCGCACGACCGTCAGGTACAGGACTGCCTCGACGATCCGTCCGCTCGAATGGATGTAGCGCTTTTCCAGCCGCACGCTCTTCTGGCCAGACGCCACCAGGGCGCGCGCGGTCTGAACGGTCGCCTCGCGATCCTCGGGCAAGGTCACCTGTTTGAAACCGGCCACCATCAGTTCCGACTTGCTGTATCCCAGGATGTCGCAAAGGGCCGGATTGACGTCGATCCATGAGCCATCCATGCGCGTCAGCGCCATGCCGATGGGGGAATGCTCCATCGACGCGTAGAGCAGGCTTTCGCTGTCGGTGACTTCCAGTGGTGTCATGTATCGAGGATTTTCCGTTTCGGGTTCGACCACTCTGACTGGGCCTGACGCTGGCCTTCATGGCTTCGCAGGAAGCGACAGGCTGCAGACACCCCACTGATATTCTGCCAAAACGACCACGGGCCTGCTGCTGGCTTCACCACCTGCTTGAACCTGGCGTCAAAATCAAGACCAGAACCGTGAGCCGCCGGGCCCGTTCCCTGTCCGAGCAGAGTCTGCGTCGAATTGGTCTGTCAGCACCGCTATCGGGCTTCGTGGAGCGAGCGGCGGACACCGCCGACATTCGGCTGGAGAAAGTTTCCGTCCTATGGCACTGCAACGCCATGAACGGCCCGCCCATCCCGTCTGAAGATCGTTACGACAGCGTGGCGCCCCGCTGGGGCGACAAGATGCGAACGCTGGGATATTACGATGCCTATCTCGGGTTCATTACGGATGGCGAAGAACCGGCGCATCGTCGCGTGCGGGTCATCGACATCGGCGCCGGGACAGCGGCTTTCTCCGAGGCCTGGATCGCGAGTCGTGGCAGGCCAGCCTCGATCACTCTGCTCGACCCCAGCAGGGGAATGCTCGAGCGGAGCGACTTCGCACTGAGGCGTCGCGGCGTTGAACCGCTGCTCGTTCAAGGTCTTCTTGGCGCCGTCGATGTCGAGGTCTTCGACGTTGCTCTCGCGTCCCATGTCATCGAGCATTGCGATGATCCCAAGGCGGCGTTGCGGGAGATCAGCGAACTGCTGAGCCCCGGCGGATTGCTCTACCTCGTCTTTTCCAAGCCGCATTGGTGCAATGCCATCATCTGGCTGCAATGGCGGCACCGGACTTTTCAGAAGGAGCATATGCTCGAGTTGCTCACGGAGGTCGGGTTCGAGGTCGAACGTACCTATGCCTTTCCTGCGGGCCCCCCGTCGCGCACGAGTATGGGCATCGTCGCGGTCAAATCGTCCTGATCGGACCTCCCCGGGGGACTTGTCAGAGGAACGGTGGCTTGAGGCGGGGCAGGGGGCTCGGTAGCGGGCGTATGACTGAGAATAGCCGCTTCAAGTGGTTCAAGACGAACCCTGGGATCATTCGCCTGGCGGTGATGATGCATGTCCGGCTCCCGCTGTCGCTCCGCAACGTCGATGACCTGCTGCACGAGCGCGGTGTCGAGATCAGCCACGAGAAGTCCTCGGGTTACAAGGACGCGAAACAAGAAGACCGCGTTGAAATTCCTCAGGAAAGCGATGCGCAGGCACGGGAAATCGTCACCGACAAGCTGCGGTCCCATGGCGCCGCGCTGAAGGAGGTCGGAGCGGCTGCCCTGCTCGGCATAGGGTACAGCGTTACTGGCCTAGCTGAGACTGGTTCGAATTAGTCTGCCAGCACCCCACATCGGTCGTTCACCTCACCTCGTTCACCTCACCTCGTTCAGCTTCCGCAGGGTGGATGAAGCGGCCGTCAGGAAACCTTCTACGCGCGGCCTGAAAGTGACAATTCGCTGCGTTTCCGCCACCTCACGTCGTGCGGTCAGCCACGCTGTCGATCCACTGGCCGAACGCGTTGGCGATCAGGATCTTGTCAGAGCCTAGCATGAAGCAGCTCACACCCTCCTCAGCCCAGTTTTCGACGAGGTCCCTGCACTCGACGGGGTCAGGAGAAAAGACAGGCATCACTACCGGTAGCCCCCGCTCGCGGCCGGCTGCCACGAGGCGGCGCAGGGCTTCGCGGACAGGGGCCGCGCGCCAGTCTCCCCCGAGCCCCATGGAGACCGACAGATCGAACGGCCCGGCCATTAGGGCGGCCAGACCGGGCGTGGCAGCGATTGCCTCGATTTCGCCCATACCATCGACACTCTCGACAAGCGCCACCACGCCCGTCCGCGCCTCCTCGCGCGCGGCATAGTCGCGCCAGTCCCGCACAAAGTGACCCCCGGAGCGCACGCAAGGACACGCGCCGCGCGTGCCATGCGGCGCGAAACGCGTGGCGGCGACCGCGCGCCCGGCCTCTGCCGCGCTGGCAACGTCCGGCACGATCACGTGAGAGATCCCGGAATCGAGCGCCTTGAGTATTTCCACCTCATCTAGACGCGAGACACGCACGGCGGCGGCAAGGCCGGACGCCGCGGCCGCGCGCGCCATGCGTTCTGCAGTCTCGATGCCGAAGGGTCCGTGCTGGCAGTCGATGACGATGAAGTCGAAGCCGTTCAGACCGAGCATGTCGATCAATTCCGGCGAGTGGATCTGGCTCCACGTCCCGAAGGTCCGGCCGGGGACCCCCAGAATATCGCCGAGCCCCTTCATGCGTCGGATATCCCAAGCACCGCCTTGCACTTGATCTCGACGAGAATGCCCGGCATCGAGAAGCCCTTGACCGCGAAGCCCGTCCAGGTCGGATAGCGGTTCACGAAATACCGGTCCTTCACGGCGAGGAAGGTCTTCAGGTCCGCCATCGAATCCGCGAACCAAGTCTCGAGTTCCACGACGTCCTCAAACGTCGCTCCCGCCGCCCTCAGGACCTTGCCCACGTTCTCGAAGGCCTGCACAAACTGCGCCTCGGTGCCTTCCACGACCTTCAGGTTCTCGTCGCGGCCCACCTGCCCCGAGAGGTAGAGCGTGTCGCCCACGAGGATGCCTGGGGCGTAGTGGTAGGTGTCGTGGATGTTCTCCATCCCCTCGGGGATGATGACCTTGCGTGTCGTCATTCTCACCTCCTGTAGCAGACCTTCCTCACCGCCTCGGCGATACGGCGCGCGTCGGGCATCCATTCGCGTTCCAGCCGGTCGTTGTAGGGCACGGGGCTTTCGGGCGCACCGATCCGGGTCACGGGCGCATCAAGCCAGTCGAAAGCATGCTCCATGATCCCGGCCGCGATCTCGCCCCCGAAGCCGCCGAAAAGCGGTGCCTCGTGGACGACCACGGCGCGGTTGGTCTTTCGGACGCTCTCGCAGATCGTGTCCATGTCGAGCGGCTTGATCGTGCGGGGGTCGATGATCTCTACCTCGATACCCTCGCGGGCGAGCCGGTCGGCGGCCTGAACGGCCCGCTCGACCATCGCGAGCGTGGCGACCACGGTGCAGTCGTGCCCCTCGCGCACGACGCGCGCGCGTCCGGGTTCGATAGCGTAGTTCGCTTCGGGAACGGGCTGCGGCTGGCCGAGATAGAGGAGCTTGTGCTCGAGAAAGACCACGGGTCCGTCATGGCGGATCGCGGCGATCATCAGACCTTTCGCGTCATACGCCGTGGAAGGCGCATAGACCTCGAGGCCGGGGATGTTGGCGAAGAGCGCTTCGAGGCTTTGCGTGTGCTGCGCGGCGAGCCGGATGCCCGCGCCCTGGGGGCCGCGGAAGACGATAGGCACACGGGCCTTGCCGCCCAGCATGTAGCGCGCCTTGGCGGCCTGGTTGACGATGGCGTCCATCATCAGCGTGACGAAATCCCAGAGCTGCGCCTCGACGATCACCCGCTTGCCACGCAGCGCGGCACCGACCCCGCAGGAGGCGATGGCACCCTCCGAGATCGGCGCATCCCGCACCCGCTCGGGCCCGAAGCGTTCATGGAGCCCGCGCGTGAGCCCGAAGATGCCTCCGATCCGGCCCACATCTTCGCCGATGAGGATGGTGTCGGCGTCACGCTCCATCTCCTGCACGAAGGCCTCGGTAATGGCCTCGACATAGGTGATCGCGCGGTCGCCGGGCGGGGGCGGTGCGGTGGAGATCGTCGGGCGGGCGGGCGCGACATAGCCCATCGCGTCCACCATCGCCGGCTCGTGCTGCTCCATGGCCCAGTCGATGGCCGCCTCGATCTCGGTCTCGGCCTCCTCAACCAGCGCGTCATAGGCCGCCTTCGACAGCCCGTCGCGTTCGGTCATCTCGGCCTCGAGGCGCACGATGGGATCGACGGTTCTCCACACCGCCTCCTCTTCGCCGGTGCGGTAGGAGGGCAGGTTGGCGCGCATCGAATGATCGTCCCAGCGATAGGTCAGCGCCTCGATGAGGCTCGGCCCTTCGCCCGCCCGAGCTCGGAGCGCCGCCCGCGTCACCGCCTCGCGGATCGCGGCCAGATCGTTGCCATCGATCCGCGCGTTCGGCACGCCGTAGGCGTCGCCGCGGGCCGCGATGGAGGGGCCGGCGGTCACGTCCTCGGTGCGGGTCGAAAGCCCGTACTGGTTGTTCTCGCAGAAGAAGATCAGAGGCAGTTGCCAGATCGCGGCGAGGTTCATCGCCTCGTGGAAGATGCCCTCGTTCGCCGCCCCGTCGCCGAAGAAGGTGATCCCGATCGCGCCGGTCCCGTTCAGCTTCTCAGCGAGCGCCGCGCCGGTCCCGAGGCCGATGCCTGCCCCCACGATCCCGTTCGCGCCGAGGATGCCGCGCTCGAAATCCGCGATGTGCATCGACCCGCCGAGGCCCCCGCAATAACCCGAAGCCTTGCCCATGAGTTCGGCGAACATGAGCCGGATGTCGGCACCCTTGGCGATAGTGTGCCCGTGGCCCCGATGGTGCGTCAGGATGAAGTCGCGCTCCTCCAGCGCCGGGCAGGCGCCGGCGGCGATGGCCTCCTGACCGACGGAGGAATGGGCGGTTCCCTTGATGACACCCTTGAGGAACAGCTCTTTCGTGCGAGTTTCGAAACGGCGGATTTGCAGCATGAGGCGGAGCGCGGCTCGCCGGTCCTCGGGGCCGACGGCGTTGGTGGCGGCGGGCGTCAACCCCTTCAGGATCGATACATCCGCCATCACACGTTCCCGTAGACGAGCCGCGGCAGCCAGAGCGACAGGTCCGGCCAGAGGATCACGATGGCGAGCGCCACGATCTGGATGCCGATAAAGGGCCATTGGGCGGCGAAGATGTCCTGAAGCGTGACGCCCGGCGGCGCCGCACCCTGCAGGTAGAAGCAGGCCGGCCCGAAGGGCGGCGTCAGGTAGGCGATCTGCATCGAGAGGTTGAAGACGATGCCGAACCATATGGGATTGTAGCCAAGATCCGTCAGGACCGGCAGGAAGATGGGCATGGTCAGGAAGAGGATCCCGATCCAGTCGATGAAGAATCCGAGAATGAGGAAGACCGCGACCATGACCATGAGGATGATCGCGGGGTTCTCCGACACCCCGCCGAGGAGCGTGGAGGCGAAGTCGATCCCGCCCATCAGATTGTAGACCCCGATCAGCGCGTTCGTCCCGAACACGAGCCAAAAGACCATGCCGCAGGTCCGAAGCGCCTGGATCACGACCTCGCGGATCATGGTGAGCGACAGTGTCCCCCGCACCCAGGCCGCGACCGCCGCGCCGAAGGCGCCGAGCGCCGCGCTCTCGGTGATCGAGGCAAGCCCCGCGTAGATCGAGAACAGCACGCCACCCGCCACCGCGATGGGCAGCGCGACGCCGCCGAAGAGACGGACCTTCTCCCCGAGCGGGATGTCGGCCTCCTCCCCACTCAGCGCGGGACCGAGCGCAGGATTTCGCCAGCAGCGGAAAAGGACGTAAGCCGCATAGAAGCTCGCCAGCATGAGGCCCGGCATCAGCGTGGCGAGGAAGAGGTGAGAGATGTTCACCTCGGCTGTGAGCCCATAGAAGATCAGGATGATCGAGGGCGGGATCATGGTGCCGAGCGACCCGCCCGCCGTGATGATCCCGATGGCCATGCGCTTGTCGTAGCCGAGCCGCAGCATTTGCGGCAGCGCGATGAGGCCGAGAAGCACTATCTCGCCCCCGATGATGCCGGTCGTGGCGCCGAGGATGACGGCGACGAAGATCGTGACGACACCGACCCCGCCACGAAGCGTCCCCGCCCAGACATGGAAGGCGCGGTAGAGATCCTTCGCGACACCGGATTTCTCCATGAAACTCGCCATCATGACGAACATCGGCACGGCGATCAGCGCGAAGCTGTCGAGAAACTCGGCGGTTCGGCTCGACAGCACGAAGAGCGCGTTGGGGCCGAACTGGGTCACCGCGAGAACGGCCGCGATGGCGCCCGAGACGAAGGCGAGCGGTACGCCCAGCATCAGAAGCGCGGCCATCGCGCTGACGATGAGGATGGTGATGGTCCCGATGTCCAAGGTTCAGTCCGCCCGACGGAACGCCTGGCGCAGGAGCACCAGGAGAAACAGGACAGCTCCCACGAACAGAAGTCCCTTGAGGTAGGCCGGGAGGGGCGAGTTTAGCGTCGACCCCGACCGCTCGGGGTTCCAGGAGCCGTCGAGTGCGAAGCGGAAGATCGCGCGGTCGGCCTGCCGAAAGGCCCCGTAGGCGAGCCCCGCAAGATAGACCGTGCCCGCCGCGACGGTCATCCACCACGACACCCGCCTGAGCGACGGACGTCCATCGGTAAGGAACCCGATCCGCATATGCGTGCCCTCGGCCATGCAGTAGGCGCCGCCCATGACGAAGGCGAAGCTCGCGAGCGCGACCGAAGCCTCGTGCGCCCAGATGGTCGGGCTGTGAAAGCCGTAGCGGGCGACCACCTCGTAGACCATCAGCAGCACGACGGCGGCAAAGGCCCATGCGGAGGCGCGACCGAGGGCCAGGGCGAAACGCTCGAGAAAGGACATTGGGGAAGGCTCCGCGAAGTTGGGGCCGGCCAGTGGGGCGACCGGCCCCGCCCCCGGTTCAGTTCAGGCCGAGGGTTTCGAGAAACGCCTGGTGGCTGTCGACGATGGCCTGCGCGTTCGGGCTGCGCCCGCCCCAGTCAGCCCAGACCTCCTGCGTGATGCCGCGGAAGATATCGGCCTCCTCCTCGCCGAACTCGATGAAGGTGACGCCGGCTCCTTCGGCCGCGGCCATCGCCTCGGCGTCCTGCTCCGTCAGCGTGGTCACCAGACCCTCGGACATGGCGTTGCAGGCGTCCTCAAATGCGGTCTGCGCCTCGGGGCTGATGGCGTTCCACTTGTCCATGGAGACGGACATCTCGGTCACCGCCATCGAGTGGCGCGCGAGGACCGAGTACATGGCCTGGTTATGCATGCCGAGCGCCCAGTTCAGCGCCACGTTCGCGAGGTCGGTGGCGTCGAGCTGCCCTGTCTCCATCGCCGTCACGCTCTCGCCCACGCCCATCGTCACGAGCGAGGCGCCCGCGCGGCTGAGAAGGTCCGAGGCAAGCCCGCCAGGCGCCCGCATCCGCAGGCCCTCGAAGTCCGCGACCGTCTCGATCGGCACGGTCGAAGGGATTTGCTCGGGCGGCCAGTAGACCGGGCAGATGAACATCATGTCGTACTGCGCGTAGAGCGCGCGCGCGAGCTCGAGCCCGCCACCCTCGGTGAACCAACGGTCGCGCGTGGCGCTGTCGGGATAGGCCGCGAGCGTGTCGCCGAGGACGCCGAGCGCGGGGTCGGAGCCCGCGAAGTAGGAGGGAGCCGTGTACTGTCCGTCGAGGATGCCGTTCTGAATGGCCTCGATGGTCTCGCCCGCGCCGACCACGGCGCCGCCGGGCAGGACGCTGATCTCGACCTCGCCGTCGGTCGCCTCGGCAAGTTCGATGGCCATCGCCTCGAAAGCCTGCGTCGTCGCGGCCGTTGCGCCGAGGAACGTCTGCATGCGGAATTCCTCGGCCGAGACCGCGCCCGCGGCCAGAACGAGGGTGGTGCCCATAAGGGCGGTCCGGATCTTCATGTCTTTCCTCCCATTGGTGATCGGTCGCCCGCGCCTCAGGCCGCGATGCGTTTTTTCGGCATCTTCAGGATCTCGCGCGCCTCCGCGACGGTCGCGGGCTCGCGCCCCATCGCGCGGGCCTGCGCCACGACCTTCGCGATGACCTCGGCGTTCGTGAGGTTCCGCCCGCCCTCGGTGTAGGCGTAGTCCCCGAGCCCTATGGAAATGTGGCCGCCCTCGCGGATGATCTTCTCGGTCAGCTCGAAGAGATCGCCCTTGTAGTTGACGACCGTCCAGACCGTGTCGAACCCCTCCGGCAGGAAGGCGGTGTGCGCGTCGAGGCCCTTCGCGGTGCCGGGATGGCCCGCGAAGATGATCTCGTCGGTCATGCAGAAGCAGATGTAGGCGGGCGCCTGCAGCACACCCATCTTCAGGAACTGCTCGATCTGGCGGGTGAAGCTGACGTTCCAGCTCACGAGATAAGGCGTCAGGCCGTAATGCCGGATCCGCTCTGCGAAATGCATGAGCGTTCCTGTGGAGTTCTTGTAGATGAGTTCGGTCGTGTCGTAGCGGCCCTCCTCCGGGTTCCACCAATCGACGTTGACGCTGCCGGTATCCATCGGCGCGAAGTCCGGGGCCGTTTCCGCCTGCTTCATCATTTCCTCGATGGCAGAGAAGCGGCCCTTCGCGTCGGAGTCGTTGGCCACGTAGCCGAGCGTGGGATGGATAAGGATGTCCGACTGCGCGCGGATCCCCGCATTCGTCTCGAGGTAGAACGCGGGGTCGTGGTTCGGCGCGCCGTCCGCCATGCGTCCATGGAAATGGACGATCGCTGCGCCCTCGTCGTAGCAGGCCTTCGCGTCCGCGATGACCTCCCGCGGAAGGAAGGGGACGTACGGATTGCCCTTTCGCGACGCGAGCTCGTTTACACGGGCCTCGATGATGATCTTTTGCAAGCCTTCCTCCCTCAGCTTGACATCGACGCTGCGTCAGACAGCCGCAGAAATCCAGACATTAGTTATAACTTGTCTGCATTTTCTTTTGGATTTATAACCTTGGTTATATGACTTCCGCCAACGAACCATCCCTCAAGCCAGCGCGTGCCGTCGAGGCGCTGCTCGGCCGGACCTTCCCCGGCCACACGATGCAGCGCGTCCGCACCGCCGACGGCAAGTATCGCTACGGATATGTGGGCTCGGGCGTTAAGGAGCTTTTCGCGCTCGATCCGCAGGATCTGATGTCCCGTCCGGAGGTCGATCACGCCTGGATCCATCCCGAGGATCGCCCCCGCTTCATCGATGCTCTCGAGAAATCGGCGCGCGACCTGACGCCGCTCGACGAGGAAGTGCGCGTCGAAAGCCCCTCGGGCAGCTACAGGTGGGTCCGCTCCATCGGCCATCCGAGGAGGCAGAAAGACCATTCAATCATCTGGGACGGCGTGGCGCTCGACATCCATGACCGGAGGGAGGCGCTGGAGACCCTGTCGGAGATGCTCGTCCGGGTCCGTGACAGCGAGACGACGGAAGACCGCTTCTCCGCCATCGCGGCGAAGGACGTGCACGACCGCCTCGACGAATTGCGCGCCGAGCTTGCCGCCTTCGCAAGCGTCGTGACGCCGGATCAGCGCGACGGCTTCGCCCGCATCGAGGCGCGGCTAGACGCCGTCGCCCGCTCGGTCGCCGCGGCGAACGACCTTGCCGTTACGGTAGATCAGTCCGGCTACCTTGCCGGTCTACCGGCAGAACCGGACGAAGCCATCAATGCTCTGACGGGTCGGCAACTCGAAATCCTCCGGCTTGCGGCGGAGGGGGCGCTGAACCGCGTGATCGGGCATCGTCTGGGACTATCGGAGGGGACGGTCAAGCAGCACATGACGCGCATATTCAGACGGCTCGGCGTACAGAATAGGACCGAGGCCGTCGCGCGCCTGAGATCGGCGGGCCGATTATCGGATTGAGGCTCCACGTGCCCGGTCGCGACACCGGGCCACCGGAGCGCGCTGAACGGTCGTTTCAGCTCGTGCTCGCCATCCCGACGGATCGCTTCGAAGATCACCGACGCCGGGGCTCTCTCGTACTCATCGGCTCAGAGGAACTTGTCTTGAGGCGGGCCTGGGCGCTGCCTTCGGGCGCTTGGCAAGGACATGCTTGCGGTTCACGCGGTCAGGTCGCGCCATGGTTCGTGATCCTTTCAGAAGAGATGCCGGGCATCGGGGGTGTCCGACATCGTCGACGTCCGGGCAGGCAGCAGGGTCAGGCGGATTGCATGTCCTGCGCCATCCCGTCGAAGCGGCCGGTGGTTGCGGCCTCTGCCAGGACATGGGCCACGTCCGCGCGCGAGGCCGTCGCGGATTTGTCGACGCGCTCGCCCAGGATCACTTCCGTGCTGCGCCCATCGTCGGTCAGGGCCACCGGGCGCAGGATCGCGTAGGTCAGCCCGGACGCCTTGAGGTGATCGTCTGCCGCGTGCTTGGCATTCAGGTAATGGGCCAACTTGCCGGTCGGGTCGGTCTGGTCCGCGCCGACCGAACTGAGCATCACGAAGCGCGACACGTCCGAGGCGCGCGCCAGATCGATCAGGCGCTTAGCGCCGTCCCGGTCGACCTTGTCGGTCATCTCGGGGCCCGTGCTTCCGCCGGAGCCCGCGGCAAAGATCACCGCGTCCATTCCGTCGCAGAGGCCGTCCTGCAGGTCGGTCAGATCGCCTTGCCGCAGCTCGACGCCCTTCGGAAGCGCGCTCGTGTCCGAGCTTTCGCGGACGAGCGCGATGGGCTTGTGGCCCTGATCGGCCAACTCCCGGATCAGATGCAGGCCGGTCTTGCCCGTGGCACCGGCGACGAGGATGGTCATGCTCATTCTGGGATCCTTCATGATGATCGTGTCGGGGCAGGGAGGAGATACGGGGTCTTCCGGATCACGGCAGGAAGATCGATTTCGCGTTGACGAATTCCTTCATGCCGAAGCCGCCATGCTCGCGCCCGTAGCCCGAGTCCTTGACCCCGCCAAACGGCATGTTGGGATCGGCGGCTCCGAAGGAATTGATGCGGATCATGCCCGTATCGAAGTGATCACGCGCGAGCTTCAAGGCACGCTCCGCGTCCCTCGAAAAGATCCCGCCGCCCAGACCGTAACGGCTTTCATTGGCCAGACGCATCGCATCCGCGTCATCCTTGGCGCGGATCACGGAGGCGACGGGGCCGAAGATCTCGTCGTCATGGGCCGGCATTCCCGGTGCGAGATCGGCCAGAACGGTGGCGGGGTAATAGGCTCCGGTCCGGTCGGGGGCGGCGCCACCGCATAGCAATGTCGCGCCCTTTGCAACGCTGTCGTCCACCTGGTCCTTTACCTTGTCGAACTGCTCCTGGCTCGACAGCGGACCAAGCTGGCTGTCGGCGTCCGTGGGATCGCCCAAGCGGATGGCCTGCATCTGCGCGACGAAGGCGTCGACGAAGGCGTCGTAGACCTTGTCCGTCACGATGAACCGCTTGGCCGAGACGCAGGTCTCGCCGTTGTTGTATAGCCGGCCCATGATGGAGAATTTCACGGCCGTCTCGATGTCGGCATCCTCCAGCACGAGGTAGGCGTCGTTCGACCCCAGTTCGAGCACGGTCTTCTTGAGCGCCTTTGCGGCCTCGGCGCCGACGTGACGCCCGGCTTGGGCGCTGCCGGTCAGCGTCACGCCGCGGATCTTCGGATCTGCGATTAGGGTATCGCTGATGTCATGGTCGATCACGACAACCTGGAACAGGTCCTCGGGCAGACCCGCCTCGATGCACAGCTCGCGCAGACGCAGACCGGACCCGGTGCAGATGCTGGCATGCTTCAGCACGCAGCCGTTGCCCGCCATCAGGTTCGCGGCAAGCACGCGGACCGGTTGGTAAAGCGGGAAATTCCAAGGTTGGATCGAGTAGATGACGCCGATCGGCTGAAAGCTGACGACACCGCGCTTGCCCTCAGGGCCGTGACGGCGTTCTTCATCGGCCAGAAGCTCGGGTCCGTGCTGGGCCGTGTAATCGCAGATCGCCGCGCAGATCTCGACCTCGGTGTGCCCGTCCTTCAGAAGCTTGCCGGTCTCTCGGGTCATCAGGGCGGCCAGCTCATCGGCGTGCGCGCGCAGCTTGTCCGCGATCTTCGTGAGGTAGGGCGCGCGCTCTGCATGGCTGAGCTTGCGCCATTCCATCTGCGCCGCGTGACAGGCTTCGACACGGTCCGACGCGTCCCGTTCGGACATGAGAGTGTAGGTGTGAAGCTCTTCCTCGGTCGCGGGGTTGATCGTTGTTATCGAAGACATGGGAATTCCTTTGGACATGGCTCGGCAACGTAGGGCGGTAGGCTTCGTTCCATGAGCCTCCTTCCCACCTCTCCCACTGCCTGCCGCAAAACGGGGCGTGTCTTCGAAAGTCTGCGCGGTCGCAGCTGAGGCAACCGAACGGGCGTAGGCTTTTTGTTCATTCTTACCAACAGGTAAGCCAGGGTGATCGACATGAGCTCCGCAAGGCCGCGCGCTCATACGCCAGCACGCGTTCGTGAAGATCAGCGGCGAGCGGCGCTATCTCTGGCGGGCCGTCGACCACGAGGGCGAGGTGCTGGAAAGCTTCGTCACGAAGACCGGGACAGGAAGGCGGCCCTGACATTCTTGGAGAAAGCCATGAAGAAACATGGTCGGGCAGGGGTGGTCGTGGCGGACAAGCTGCGTTCTTTAGGCGCGGCTTTGAACGCTTCCTTGTGTCGAGGGCCGGCCCGAGACTGACCGCTGGCTGAACAACCGGGCACCAAGACTGAAATCCTCTGGCCTTTGTCGCCGAATTCGCCGGTCAGAGTTTTCTAAGTCTGGGCATTACTGCTACAACGCCGATATCGCTTTCGGTAGGTCAAAACACCATCAATCTGAATTTCTCCTCGGTGCCGGCTGTTGTTCCGTTGCCTCCAACGTTGCCACTTCTTGGCGTTGCTCTTTTGGGGGTCGGCGCTCTGGTCCGGAAGAAGCATAATGGCGCCAAGCAGGTAAAAACAGCCTGACCGCTTTAATTGGTCGTTATCGTAGAACGACGTCCGCTCAATCCATTTCAACCAGGAACGCTGTCTTTCAAGTCGGTGCCTCTTGAAGGGAGGCCGTGCCGCCGCTCTCGCCAAGTGGCGCAGTCTCTGGGCGGCATGAGGGACAGCGTCACTGTCCTCTGGCTGGGACTGGCTGCCATAGCCCCTGTCAGGCGGCGATCTCATCGCGGAGGGGCTATCGTCAAGGCGCACCCGGCCGAGTGCTTGGCGGCGCGATCCCGTTCTCATGAGTATCGGTTGCGGGCAAATTTGGCGCCCGCAACCTGGCCGCGTCAACTGCAGTGCGCCCTACCAGCTATTGTAGGCGAGGAATTTGCCCGACATCTCGATCTTGACGCGATCGCCCTTGGGGTGTTCGACCTTGGTGATCTGCATGTCGAAATCGATCGCCGACATGATACCTGTGCCGAACTTCTCTTCGATCAGCGCCTTGATGGTCGGCCCGTAGACGCCGACAATTTCGTAGAGGCGGTAGATGCACGGGTCGGTCGGAACACTTTGCTCCCAGACCTTGGTAGGCGGTTCTTCCAGAACGCTGACCGCTTCTTGCGGCAGCCCCATGACCGACACGATCTTCTCGGCCTTGTCCTTGGGCCAGCCGTTCATGCCCATGCAGGCGGAATGCGTCCAGACCGGCGACATGTCGATCTTTTCGGCAATTCCTTCCCAGGTCATGCCCGCCTGTTTCTTGGCGGACAGGATCATCATCGTGACGTCCTCTTTGGTCATCATGCTCGGTATCTCCAACGCATCTTTCATAGTGAAGGGTCCTTTCGTTCGGGGGCCTTGAGGTCAGAGGCCGAGAGCGCTCAGGCCGGGGTAATCCGCGGGGCGCGGGCCTTGCGGCCAGCGGAATCTTCTATCGGCTTCCGAAATCGGCACATCGTTGATCGAGGCATGGCGCTCGGCCATGTAGCCGCGTTCGTCGAACTGCCATTGCTCGTTGCCATGGGAGCGGAACCAGTTGCCGGCCTCATCATGCCACTCGTAGCAAAAGCGCACGGCAATCCGGCTTCCGGCATGGGCCCAAATCTCCTTGATCAGGCGATAGTCGTGTTCCTTTGCCCATTTGCGCTTGAGGAACGCGCGAACTTCTTCGCGGCCGTTCAGGAACTCCGCCCGGTTACGCCACCTTGTATCGGCCGTGTAGGCCATTGCGACACGTTCGGGGTTGCGCCCGTTCCACGCGTCTTCCGCCATGCGGACCTTGAGCACCGCGTCATCATAGGTGAAGGGTGGCACCGGGTTGCGGATCGGGTCCTGGTCGGTCATCGCTCTGGCTCCATCAATCGCCCACAGCCCGCAGCGAGCGCGATGACTCGGCTTCTTCGGGATCGGCGGCGGCGGCGTTCTTGTCGATGCGGATCGTCTCGGGGGTGTGCGGCATGCCGTCAGAGGGCCGCCCGGCGAGTTTCTTGGAGCGATGCCCGAGGAACTGCACGAGGTGGTTTCGGATCGCGTAGTAGTTCGGGTGATCCACGATCTCGGTCCGACTGCGCGGGCGCGGGATGGTGATCTCGACGCTTTCGGCCACGCGGGCGAACGGCCCGTTGGTCATCAGCAGGATGCGGTCGGCCAGCAGGATCGCCTCGTCGATGTCATGCGTGATCATGAAGACCGTCTGCTCGGTCTGACCCCAGACCTTCAGAAGCTCCTCCTGGATGGTTCCGCGGGTCAATGCATCAAGCGCGCCGAACGGCTCATCCAGCAGAAGCAGCTTGGGCTGGTTGGCGAACGCCCGCGCGATGGAGACGCGCTGCCGCATGCCGCCCGACAGTTGCGACGGCTTGCGGTTCACCGCATCGCCTTCGAGCCCGACCGTCGACAGGAACTTGCGCGAATGCTCGAGCACCTGTGCCTTGCTCCAGTCCTTGTGGCGGGCCTGCACACCGAAGGCCACGTTCTTGAGCGCCGACAGCCACGGCAGAAGCGAGTAGTTCTGGAACACCACGCCGCGATCGAGCGACGGGCCGGAAACCTCCTGCCCGTCCATGGTGACGACGCCCGAGGTCGGCTCGGCAAGCCCGGCAAGCACGTTCATGATCGTCGACTTGCCGCAGCCCGAGTGGCCGAGAATGCAAACGAACTCGCCCCTCTCTATGCCGAAGCTGGCATTTTCGAACACGGTGAGCGTGCCGCCCGATCCATCCGGGAATTGCTGTGTCAGCTGTTCGATGGAGAGAAATGGTTTGGCCATGACAGCCTCCTTATTCCGCGTACGCGACGACGCGCTGCAGGGCGCCGAAGCAGGCATCAAGGATCATGCCGACAATGCCGATCATGAGGATGGAGAAGATGACCGAAGTGAGATCGAGGTTGTTCCACTCGTTCCACACGTAGTAGCCGATCCCGGTCCCACCCACGAGCATCTCGGCGGCCACGATCACAAGCCATGCGATCCCGATCGAGATCCTCATGCCCGTCACGATGGTCGGGGCAGCGGCCGGCAGGATCACCTGAAGCGCGGTCTTGAAGGGCCCGAGTTCGTGGGTCCGCGCGACGTTGACCCAGTCCTTGCGAACCCCGGCAACACCGAAGGCCGTGTTGATCAGCATTGGCCAGATCGAACAGATGAAGATCACGAAGATCGCGCTCGCCTCGCTGTCCTGGATGATGAAAAGGGCAAGCGGCATCCATGCAAGCGGCGATATCGGGCGCAGCACTTGAATGAACGGGTTGAGCGCCTTGTAGGCCACCGGCGACATGCCGATGAGAAAGCCGAGCGGGATGGCGATCATTGCGGCCATGAAGTAACCGGCCAGCACCCGGTAGATCGAATAACCGATCTGGATTCCGATCCCCTTGTCGTTGGGGCCGGCATCATAGAAGGGATCGGACAGTTCCTCCCACGCCTTGGAGAAGATGTCGCTTGGGGGTGGCACGGCGGCCCGTTGCGCGCCGCCGCCGGCCAGCAGTTCGTATTCGGTCAACTCGGTGGCGACCGTCTGTTGCGTTATGGAGGCCTCCCAGAACAGGAGGCCTACCAGCAACAACGCGACCGAGAGAATTGCCGCGCGTTGGTTTACGGAGAGGGCCGACATCAGTCCGTGTGCCCGATCTCGAAGCTGTTGATGTAGCCGACCGGATCTGCCGGATCGAAGGTTTTGCCCATGATCGTATGGCTGCGATAGGTTTCCGAAGGCGCTTCGTAGCCAAGCTCGTTCATGATGCGGCGCGCGTCAGAGGCGAGATAGACCTGCTCGGCGACGGCGGCGTAGTCGATATGCTCCTCGATATAACCCCAACGCTTCATCTGGGTGAGGATCCACACGCCCATCGAGTGCCACGGGAACGGATCGAAATCGATCCGGTCGGGCACACGCTGCACTTCGCCCAGACCATCGGCGAAAGTTCCGGTCAGCACCTGCTGGATGACGGGCACCGGCTGGTTGAGGTAGTTTTCCGGCGCGATGGCCTCGGAGATCTCAATCCGGTTGTCGGGGTTCGACGCATACTGGGTTGCGTCGATGATCGCCTTCAGCAGGGCACCGTAGGTGTTGGGCAGTTCCTGTGCGAAGGACGCAGGCGCGGCGAACGCACAGCACGGGTGGCCTTCCCAGATGTCCTTGGTCAGCGTGTGTATGAAGCCGATGCCTTCCCAGACCGCGCGCTGGTTGAACGGGTCGGGCGAGAGGTAGCCGTCGAGGTTGCCGGCGCGCAGGTTGGCCACCATCTCGGGCGGGGGAACCACACGGATCTGGATGTCGACATCGGGGTCCAACCCGAACTCGGCAACGTAGTAGCGCAGCAGGAAGTTGTGCATCGAGTATTCGAACGGCACGCCGAAGGTGAAGCCGCGCCACTGGGTCGGGTCGCGCTTGTCGAGATGCTCGTTCGACAGCACGATGGCCTGACCGTTGATGTTCTCGACGGCCGGCATGATGTAGGGCGTCGCGACCGAACCTGCGCCAAGCGTCATGGCCAGCGGCATCGGGGTCAGCATGTGGCTGGCGTCGTATTCGCCGGAAAGCGACTTGTCGCGCGCCACGGCCCATCCGGCGGTCTTGATGACTTGCGCGTTCAGGCCATAGCGCTCGTAAAAGCCCATCGGCTGCGCCATGATGATCGGCGTGGCGCAGGTGATCGGCACGAAGCCGATGTTCAGATCGGTTTTCTCCGGCGGGCCAAGCTCGTCCAGCAGCATGGCCTTGGCCGCGTCCATCGGGAACACCGATGCCAGAACGGATGCGAACGCGCCCCCGCCAAGCATCCCCATGAAGGAACGACGCTGCATTTCATTGTGCCCGAAGACGGAGCGGACGATCGCGCTCTCGACCGCGCGTTCCACCATCTGCTCGGAAGACATGGACAGGTTCTGCGCTGCGGGCGTGTGGGCGCCATGGGCATGGCTGTGATCGCCGGAGCATGTGTCACAGCGGCACCCGGCGCCATGGCGGAGGTCGGTCTTATCGGAGAAGGGGTTTCCAAGGCTCTTGGACGACATGGGAATACCTCGTTGTTGACGCATTCCAGTATTCCCCAACGCAGGTCCGCCAAGAAGCCACTGCCCAAAATTCCCGCACCAGAAGAATTGATCGTTTTTTCAGTTCGTTAAGGGCGATACGTTATCAGTTAAAATTATGATATTTCGTATTTTACGAAATTTCGAATGCGCGGCGGCCTTGAAAAAGGCATGGTTTCGATGTGCTCGAATCGCCCCTCTCTCTCGCCCAGACGCTCGATTGCGTCCCCGAGGCCTGCCTCGTCGTCGACAGCCGGATGGATCGGATTGTCGCGTGCAATGGCATGGCCTCGCAGATGCTGAGCCTGGACGACCCCCAGGCCGTGCGGTTCTCCAAGCTGATCGGACAAAACCTTGCCCGGTTCATCCTGTTCGTGGAGGAAATCGACTATCGCGGTGAGGCGTGGACCCGCGATATCCGCCTGCGCACAGCCAAAGGTGATCGGGCCTGCGAAATGCGGGGCCGAAAATTCGGGGGCAGCGTCGACCAGGTCCTGTTGATGTTCGTCGATCTCGCTGAGTTGGAGCGCAGGGCGCAGATCGTCGATGCCGAGGAATTGCATCGCTCGGGACTCGATGGCTGGAAGCGTGCGCAATCCTTCTTCGCCGAACTCGAAAATCAGAACCAACTGATCCTGAACGCTGCGGGCGAAGGCATCTACGGCGTCAACGCCGAGGGCAAGACCACCTTCGCCAACCGCGCCGCGCAGGAGATGCTCGGCTGGAGTTTCGAGGAGCTGGCGGGCAAGTCCATCCACGACATGATCCACCACCACCATGTCAACGGTGACGTCTATCACGCCCATGACTGCCCGATTTACCGCTCTTTCCGGTTTGAACAGGTCCACCGCATCGAGGATGAGGTCTTCTGGCGCAAGGATGGCAAGCCCATTCGGGTCGAATACGTCTCGACGCCGATCTACGACCAGCAGGTGCTGGCCGGTGCCGTGGTGATCTTTCGGGACATCACCGAGCGCAAGGAAAACGAGCAGAAACTCCGCGACGCCCTGCACGAGGTCGCCGATTTGCGCGACCGGTTGGAGCAAGAGAACGCATATCTGCAAGAGGCGATTACCAGCGAACAGGCTCATCACGACATCCTCGGCGAAGCGCCCTCAACGCAACATCTGCGCCGGCGGATCGATCTGGTGGCCAGCACTGATGCCAATGTGCTGATCACCGGCGAGGCTGGAACCGGGAAAGCTTTGGTCGCCAACGCCATCCATAATTCCGGCGCTCGCCGCCGACGGGCCCTGATCCACCTGCGGTGCGGATCTGTCGCCACCGAGGCAATGGCGGCAGAGTTGTTCGGTCAGATCCGGGGCGCGTACCCGGGCGCCCTTCGCGACAAGCCGGGCAAGCTGGAGCTGGCGCACGGGGGGACGGTCTTTCTGGACAATGTCGAGGAACTGCCGCTTGAACATCAGGGCCAACTCCTGCGTGCTCTGCAAGATCGCGAGGTCACACGCATGGGCGATACACGGCCCCGGGCTATCGATGTGCGGGTAATCGCAGCAACGACGACCTCCCTCGAACAAGCAGTGGCGTCCAACAGGTTCCGCGAAGACCTGTTTCTGTTCCTCAACGTGTTCCCCATCACCTGCCACCCATTGCGCGACCGGATCGAGGATATTCCCGTTTTGGCGACCCACCTCTTGAGCCTTGCCAACAAGCGCCTGAACAGGCCGAACACAGTCATTACCAAACGCACGATGGACCAGCTTCAGAACTATGGCTGGCCAGGCAACGTCCGGGAATTGCGCAACGTCATCGAACGCGCCGCCATCGTCTCGCGCGGGGGCAAGCTGATCGTGGATGTCGGCGACGCCCGCGCGCAGCAGCAAGGCGGACAAGCCCACATAAAAACCGAAGCTGAACTTCAGGCAGAGGCGCGCGCAAACCTTGTTGCATGCCTCAAGGAGACAGAGGGGCGGGTGTCCGGCCCGGACGGGGCGGCGAAGATACTCGGCATCCCGGCCACGACCCTTTATTCGCGCATAAAGAAATATCGCATCGCAGACAGCGAATGGCAGGGAAGATCGGCAAACTGAACCCCGTCATCGGTGTTGTCAGGAAGATTCCGGTCGGGACGGATGCCGGGCTCGATCCGGACGCGGGCCTTGACGTTCTTTTCGACATCGCGGCCACTGCGCAGGTCGTTCGCGAAATCGCATCCGCCATACGCCGCCACGAGAGGTTCGGATGACGGAAGCCGGCGCCACGCCGCACCCCCGCCTTCGCGCCATCCTATCCACGTCCCGGAGCCTGCCCATGATCGCCGACAATCCCGCCCTCCTGACCGCTATCCGCGACCGCTTCGCCCATGTCGATGCCTGTCCGTTCGAGGGGCCGCGCGTGTTCTTCGAGAACGCAGGTGGGGCGCTTCGCCTGAAATCGGTCATCGAGACGAGCGCCGTTCATGCGGGCTATCCCGACAACCAGGGCCGCGCGAATGCGGCGTCCGAGGCGCTGATGGCCGTGATCGCGCGCGGCAAGGCCGATATGCGCCTGTTCTTCAACGCGGGCGACGCGGGCGAGGTCTTCGTGGGCGAAAGCGGCACGGAGGTGCTGTTTCGCCTTGTCCGCACCGCGGCCCTTGCCGCGCCCGAGGGTGGCGTGATGCTTGGGTCAACGCTGGAACATCCCGCGACTTACGGCGCCATGGCGCGATGGTCGGATGTCACCGGCCGCACCTTTCGGCGCGTCGCCCACGACAGCCTGACCGGCAGCGTGTCGCCCCAAGACTACAGCGCAGCGGTTACGCCTGACACGCGCGTGGTCACGATTGTGCACACCTCGCCCGTGACGGGCATGGCCGTCGATGTGCCCGCCATCGCCGCCGCCGTGCGCGAGGTGGCTCCCGAGGCGTTCATCATCGTCGACGGGATCCAGCACGCCAGCCACGGAGCGGTCGACGTCGTGGCCTGCCACGCCGACGGCTATGCGGTGTCGCCCTACAAGATGTTCTCGCGCCACGGCTATGGCGTGGGCTGGGCGTCGGACCGTCTGACGGCGGCGACGAAGGAACAGATCATCGGCGGCGCGCCCACGACGTGGGAACTGGGGACGCGGGACAGCGGGGCCTATGCCACCTTCTCGGATGTCGTGGCCTACCTCGACTGGCTGGGAGGCGAGGCGGGAGCGGACGAGGCAGCGACGCCACGCGCCCGGATCGAAGCCGCCGCCGCAGCCATCGCCGGGCAGGAGGCGGTCCTCCTGAAGGCGATGCTGCACGGCTACGGCAACCTGCCGGGTCTGGCGCAGCTTCCCTCGGTGACACTGATTGGCGGGGACCGCGTCGAGGGGCGCGAGGGCGTGATTTCGCTGCGGCTGGAGACGATGCCCTCGGCCGAGCTGGTCGAGCACCTGCGCCAGCGCGGCATCCGCGTGCACATCCGCAAGAACGACCATTACTCCGGCAACGTGCTGGAGCCCCTCGGCATGGAGGATTGTATTCGTGTCTCGGTCAGCCACTACAACTCCCTGCAGGAGGTCGCCCGTTTCCTTGGCGCGATGCGCGAGGCTACGGAATGAGTGATGTGCCGCTTCGGAGAGGAATTAGTCTGCCAGCATCTCCAGCGGTGCATCCTGCACAAGCATCGGCCTTCGCGTGACCTGAGCCCCGTTTGATCCGGGGATGGGGAGAGTCCTCGGTCGATGGTTTGCAGGTGAGGAAGCGAGGTGGGTGCAACCGCCACCTGAGCGCCCTCGATGGCGATCCGCGCTTCGGCCGTTCCCGTTTCTCGAATGCGGCGAGCGTATCCCGCTCGTGATACTCCGGCATCCTCACATCCCTCGGTCCACGCCTCTCCTTGTACATTTGGCAAAGATGTTATCCCGGAGAGCCCAGCGCGGACGACTCCAGCGTCCGTATCACCGTCCGGAAGCACTTGTTCTTCGCGCTGAAGCAATGTGATAGATCAGCGATGAAACCAGATCTAAGAACGCCCGCCGGCCACCCGATTTCCTCGTATTGCTTTGGCACCATGCAATGGGGTGGCAAGGCAGATCGAACTGACAGTCGTGCCATGTACGACAGGGCCCGCGCCGCCGGAATAAACTTCTTCGACACGGCTCACGGCTATACCGGGGGGGCATCGGAGACTTTGCTCGGTCAGTTTGTGGTCGCTGAGCGGGACCATCTTTTCATCGCCACCAAGTGCGCCTCGACAGGGAACTGCGCTCCTGAAGCGATCGCGAAGGACCTTGACGAGAGCCTCCGGCGCCTCGACCTCGACTTCGTTGACTTGCTTTACATGCATCGCTGGTCTGACGAAGTGCCGCTCGAAGCGACCTACGAGGCACTTGCAAAGATGGTCGACGCTGGTCGTGTAAGGCATATCGGCGTTTCGAATTATGCGGCTTGGCAAGTAATGAAGGCCGCTGGCGTCGCCGCGACTTTCGAACTTAGGATCGAGACGCTGCAGCCGATGTACAATCTCGTCAAACGGCAGGCCGAAGTAGAGATGTTGCCGATGTGTACATCCGAGAACATCGCCGTTGTTCCATACTCCCCGCTTGGGGGCGGCCTTCTGACGGGCAAGTACAAGCTCGGGCAAGAAGGCCGCCTGACCCATGATCCGATGTACAAGGCCCGCTACGGTCAGGACTGGATGCATGAGACCGCGAATTCACTGCACGCACTTGCCGCCGAACTCGGTGTTTCCGCCATTACGCTGGCTATCGCCTGGGTTGCACGTAACCCCGCGATAACGGCGCCGATCCTGAGCGCCAGCAGATCCGATCAGATGCAACCATCGCTCGACGCCATTGGTTTCGAACTGGATGACGAGACTTATGCGCGCCTCACGGCACTGTCCCCAACGCCGCCACCAGCGACAGATCGCTTGGAGGAGGCGTAGCCGTCTGGTGAACGCCACTCGTCATTCGGCGACACGGCGGCACCCGGCCTGACATCGCTGTCGAGACCTGCCACTGGTCTACCATCCATTGCCGATCGGAGCCCGATCGGTGTTTGAGCCGGTGAGCGCAGGCTGAGCCGTCGCCCGATGCGCGAAGCTTGGACCGCGCGCGGCTGCCGGGGCTGAACCTGTTGTTGGAAATGCCGCCTTCATGTGAACTTGTGAAGGACAAGACGCGAGCGCCCTTGGCGCCTGAGGCGTCGGGGCCCAGCCGACGACGGGTCCGGTTCGTGAACGCGGCCGGAGGCGGCAAGAACCGCATCCTTTACTCATCACCGCCGGATCTGCCGGCTCCCAGGATGCCTTTCTCGATGAGCCGGTCGATTTCCGCATCATCCAGTCCAGCGTCAAGGAGCGCTGTCCTGCTGTCGGCGCCAAGATCGGGCGCAGCATGGCGAACGGATAGCGGCGTCTTGGAGAACTTGACGGGAAATCCAGTCATGGCCACCTCGCCATGTCCTGCGTGCGGTACGCGCATCACCATGTCCTGCGCCGCGACCTGAGGGTCCCCGAGCGCCTCGGTCAGGGTCTGGACCCGGCCGGAAGGCACCCCGGCGCCGTTCAGGCGCTCGATCCATTCATCCTGTGTCCTTTTCGACAGCGCCTCGTTTATCAGCGCATTGAGTTCCGCGCGATTGCGAAGCCGCATTTCGTTGTTTTCGAAGCGCGGCTCGGCCAACAGATCCTCGAGGCCCAGCTCGCGCAGAAATCGGCGAACGATGGCCTCCGTCGATGGCGCCACGGCGATGTCGCCGTCTGCCGTCCGGAACAGGCCGTAGGGGGACGCGATCGGATGGTCATTTCCGGTCGGAACCGGATCACGTCCGGTGGCCAGCGAGTTCGACGTGAGATAGGCCATCATCGACATCATGGACATCATCATCGAAGCTTCGACCCGCTGTCCCGGGCCGCCGTTCTCGCGCCCGCGGAGCGCGGCCACGGCGCCGAGCGCAGCGTAGAGGCCAGCGACCAGATCCGTGATCGGCGGCGCGGTGCGCAGGGGGCCGGACTGCGGCGTTCCGTTCGTCGCCATGTAGCCCGACATGGCCTGCGCGATGAAGTCGAAGGCCGGGCGATCTGCGTAGGGGCCGGTGCTGCCGTAGCCGTTCACGCTGACGACGATCAGACCGGGATTGATTTCGCGCAGGCGGGTCTCTGTCAGGCCCATCTTGTCAAGTATGCCGGGGCGAAAGTTTTCGGTCAGGATGTCGGCATCCGTCAGCAGGCGTTCCAGCACCGCCATGCCGTCGGGCGCGCGCAGGTCGAGTTCGATCGACTTCTTGTTGCGGTTGAAGCCCGCGAAATACCAAGACAGGCCCGCCACCATGTGTCCCTGTCCGCGAACGGGGTCGCCGCCCGGCGCTTCGATCTTGAGGACATCCGCGCCCAGATCGGCCAGCAGCATCGAACAGAACGGACCGGACAGGATCCGCGTCAGGTCGATGACGCGGACGCCCGCAAGGGGAAGTTCGCTCATCCGGCGGCCGTGACGGTCAGTTCGGGATCGTGACGCTTCAGCCGCGGCCCCGCCTTGATGACCTGACCGGGCAGGCTGCGGCCGATCACCTCTTGCGTCAGTTGCGCCGCGGAGATGAGCGCGTCGAGGTCGATGCCGGTGGCATATCCGCTTTCCTGCAACAGGTAGACCAGATCCTCGGTGCAGATGTTGCCGGTGGCCCCCGCCGCGAAGGGGCAGCCGCCAAGGCCGCCCACGGCGGCGTCATAGTGGGTCACCCCCTCGGCCAGCCCGGTCATCACGCACGCGAGCCCCACGCCGCGCGTGTTGTGGAAATGCAGGTGGATGTCGAGCCCCGGCGCCGCCTCGCGGATCGCGCGGATCGCGGCCCTCACGGTCAGTGGGGTGGCCATGCCGGTGGTGTCCCCGAGCGAGACGCTGTCGGCCCCAAGCTCCTGATAGCGGCGGGCTATCCAGGCGACCTGCTCGGGCGGCACGACACCTTCGAACGGGCAGCCGAACGCCGTCGCGATGCCGCCCTCCACGGTAATGCCGGCGGATTTCAGCATGTCGGTCACCGCCTCGAATTCCGACAGTGACTGCGCGATGGGCCGGTTCACGTTCTTGCGGTTGTGCGTCTCGGATGCCGAGACCACCGTGTGCACCGCGTCGAGTGCGCAAGCGACCGCGCGCTCCGCGCCGCGCAGGTTGGGGACAAGCGCCGACACATACGCGCCTTCCGGCCGGTCGATCCGAGCCAGGACCTCCTCGGCGTCGGCGAGCTGCGGCACGGCGCGGGGGCTCACGAAGGACGTCACCTGCATGTGCCGCAGGCCTGAAGCGAAGAGCGCGTTCACGATCTCGACCTTGCGATCCGTGGGGATGAAGGTCTTCTCGTTCTGGAATCCGTCCCGCGGCCCGACTTCGCAGACGGTGACATGCGCCCCTTCCGGCACCGCAGCGGTCGGCGATGACAGCCTCGACATTGCGATTTCCTCCCTCGGACTTGGATGTCCCGGCGCACATCATGCCCCGCGGCAATTCTTGGGGGCAAGGGGGCGTGGCGGGCATTCCCGACGACGGCGGTCGGCCGCCACGGCGAAAATTCAGGTCGCCGCAGCGCGGATCCTCTCTTGCAAATAGTTTGAGGATCGCATCACCCTGCGTCCGGGTTTAACTGGGAGGACGAACCTATGATCTTTCGTACATTGACGACTGCAAAGCTGGCGGCGCTGACTGCCGCGGCGGTCACCATGACCGCGGTTCCGGCGACGGCGAACGAGTGCATCGCGCCCTCGAACCCCGGCGGCGGCTGGGACTTCACCTGCCGCACGATTGGCCGCATCCTGACCGAGCTCGACCTCGTGGACGGCAACGTGCAGATCACCAATATGCCAGGCGGAGTTGGCGCGGTGACCTTCGCGATGGTCGCTTCGGAAAGATCGGACGATGCCGATCTGATCGTGGCCACCTCGACCGTGGGCATCACCCAGATTGCGCAAGGCCGCTATCCCGCGCCGCTCGACACGATGCGCTACCTCGCCATGCTGGGCGCCGATGTGGGCGTCATCGCCGTTGACGACGAAAGCGAAATCGAGACTCTCGCGGACCTCAACGCGGCACTGGTTGAGGATCCCACTTCGCTGGTCACCGCCGGATCCTCCGGCGCGGGCGGCTGGGACCACATTCGCCTTCTGATGGTCGCGGACGCGGCCGGGGTGGACGACCTTTCGGCGATCCGCTGGGTGCAGTTCGACGGCGGCACGGACGCGGTGACGCAGATGATGGGCGGCCAGATCGACGTCGTCTCCACCGACCTCGGCGAGATCGCGGGTTTCGTGGAATCGGGCGACATCCGCATCCTCGCGGCGCTGAGCGACGATCCGATCCCGGCCTTCCCCGACATCCCCACCGCGATCTCGCAGGGCATCGATGTGACCGGCTACAACTGGCGCGGCCTCTATACCGGCGGTGATGTCACCGACGAGGAATACGCCGCGTGGGTCGAGAAGCTCGAGACGCTCTACAACTCCGACGAATGGCAGGAGGCCGCGACCGCTTCGGGCCTCGTCCCGATCTGGCGCGGCGGCGAGGAGTTCGAGGCCTTCGTCCGCGAACAGGCGGACGTGATGGAGCAGATCTCGCGCGATATCGGCGTTATCGAATGAGCATAAGGATCATGGGTGTCGCGATCTTCGTGATCGCGGCGCTCTACACGTGGCAGGCGGGGAGCTACGCGATCACCTTCGGCGACGTGCTCGGCCCGACGGTGTTCCCGGTCATCGTGGGCATCCCCATGATGATCCTCTCCGCCTCGCTCGTGGTGTTTCCCGCGGGGCAGGTCGATTGGCCCGCCCCGCAGCGCATGTGGCGCCAGCTGGCGGCGCTGGCCGTGCTGGTCGCCTACACCATGACGCTGGAGCCTCTGGGATTTCCGCTGGCGACCTTTGCGCTGGTGGCGCTGATCGGGATCATCCTTGGCGGTGCTCCCTGGCGTGCGATCCTGCTGGGTGCGGTCATGGCGCCCGCGCTTTGGGCATTGTTCGACCAGGTTCTGGGACTGCCGCTCGATTTTCTGGGGGAGCTCTTCGTCGCCGACTGACTGGCACGAAGGGTAGGGGACGCAAGCATGGAAATCCTGTCGCTCCTTGGCCAAGGCTTCACGGTCGCGCTGACGCCGCTGAACATTGGCCTCCTGCTGATGGGCTGCTTCATCGGGACGCTTCTAGGAGCGCTGCCGGGGCTGGGGCCGGTCAACGGCGTCGCGGTGCTGATCCCGCTGACCTTCGCCTTCGGCTTCGATCCGACCTCGTCGATGATCCTGCTCTGCGCGGTCTATTTCGGCTGCATGTATGGCGGGCGGATCAGTTCGATCCTGCTGAACATTCCCGGCGACGAGCCGGCGATCATGACCACGCTCGATGGCTACCCGATGGCGGTGCAGGGCCAGGCGGCGAACGCGCTGGCCATCTCGGGCGTCGCGTCCTTCGTAGGCGCCACCATCGCCGTGATCGGCCTGTCGCTCTTCGCGCCTGTCCTGGCTCGGGCGGCGATCCATTTTGGCCCGGCGGACTACTTCGCGCTCTACGTCCTCGCCTTCGCCACGATCGGCGGCATTGCGGGCGTCGATCCGCGCAAGACGCTTCTGTCTGCGCTGATCGGCCTGATGCTGGCCACCGTGGGGCTCGATCCGATCTCGGGCGTGCCGCGCTACACCTTCGACAGTTTCCACCTCTATGACGGGATCGAGCCCATCGTCGCGCTGGTCGGCCTGTTCGCGATCTCGGAAATCCTGATGCTGCTGGAGAAGCACGTGAAGGACCGGCCGAAGGCGATCCCCGTAGGCAGCTGGATACCGCAATGGAGCGCGATCTGGCCGACCCGTTGGGCGATGCTGCGCGGTTCGGCCGTCGGCTTCGTGGCGGGCGTCCTGCCCGGCGCCGGCGCCTCGCTCGGCTCCTTCATGGCCTATGTCGCGGAGAAGCAGACGTCGAACAAGAGGGGCACTTTCGGCAAGGGCGATCCGCGTGGCGTGGCGGCGCCGGAAAGCGGTAACAATGCGGCGTCGGGCGGCGCGCTCATCCCGATGCTGAGCCTGGGGGTGCCCGGCTCCGGCACAACCGCCGTTCTTCTTGCGATGCTCATTTCGCTCAACGTTCAGCCCGGCCCACTCCTGTTCGAGCGTCAGCCCGATCTGGTCTGGGGCCTTGTGGCGTCGCTATACATGGCCAACATCGCGCTCCTGATCCTCAACCTGCCGATGATCGGCATCTTCACGCGGTTGATGATGACGCCGACCTGGGCGCTGATGCCCATCGTTGCCGCAATCACGTTCGTCGGTGTCTATTCCATCTCCAACTCGGTCTTCGATCTTGAGATGATGGTCTTCTTCGGTGTCGTCGGCTACCTCCTGCGCAAGTTCGATGTCAGCCTGGTGCCACTGGTGCTTGGACTCCTGCTGGGCGGAGACATGGAACGAAACCTGCGCCGTGCGATGTCCATCTCCGATGGCGATTGGTCGATCCTCATCGCCAGCCCGATTTCCATAGTGCTCTATATCCTGACGGCTTTCTTTCTCGCGCTGTCAGTTTGGCTCGCGGTCCGCGATCATCGCCAGACAAAGTCCGAGCGGCTTACGGAGGGGTAAGGCGTGTGCGGAGTCCCGCCTTGAACGTGCAGAGCGACCCGCTTGAAAGCACCGGCGGTGTCAAGCAGACTTGCCTCGAGGCGGGGCTGGACGCCGGCTATCGTCGGTGAATGACCCAGCCCAAGAGGCAGCGGCACTGCCTGGATAAGACTACCCCGAATTGGCCTGAAAGCGCCGATCGTACACCTCGAAACGCCTCGGATTTCGGGAAGCGGGTCAGCCGTCTTCGCCCTGCCGCGCCATCGATGTGCGGCCAACGAGCTGCAACGTGTAATCAGGCAGGAACCGAGGCCCCCGATGGTGATCATGCCACCGAGAACCGCTCTTAGCCCGGTTTGACCTCGGTTTCGCGTCCAGATACCGCTGGCGCTTGGCGTTGCGCATGAGTGGCGGGTTGCCGGATGGACATCAAGGGAAGCTGAACATGGACGAACTGGCGAGTGGACAGTGCCTGTGCGGCGTCGTGACATTCCAGATTTCCGGAGAGTTCGAAAGCTTCTTCCTTTGTCACTGTATGCGATGCCGCAAGGACAGCGGCTCGGCCCATGCGGCAAACCTCTTTTCCTCCACGGCGAAGATCGTCTGGTTGTCAGGTGTTGAAAATATCCGAGAATTCAGGCTCGCCGGGTCGCAGCATGTGAAGTGTTTCTGCACGAACTGTGGTTCAGGGCTACCATTCAATCTGGCGGATGACGCTGCGTTGGTCGTGCCGGCAGGGTCACTGGACACCCCGATCGCCCTCCTGCCGAACGCGCATATCTACTACGCCAGTCGCGCGGCCTGGGACAACGATCTCGGCTCTCTGGACATCATTGAGGGACGTCCCGGTTGAAGGGCTGAGCTGGTGCGCGTCAACACCGGTCCCGATGTCATCCGTCCCGTCGAGTGACGCGATCACTGCGCCGGGTGAAGGACAGCGTCACTTCCCTTGCCGAGACCAATGTGAATTGGCCTGGCACAACCTGCTGGCACTGCCTTGTCGGGCAGGTCGCGGGCCATCCGGCCCGCGATCAGCGCGGCGGAGAGCCTCAGGTGCGCGCCTGCGACCGGCGCTTGATCGCGACGAGCCCACCGATACCTGCGAGAAGCAACCAGCCCGCAGCCGGCAAAGGAACAGGCGCGAGGTGTTCGTTCTCGATCACCGCCGAAAACACCAGCTGGCTTCTACCCAGTTCTGTCGTGACCCAGTTGCCGTTTTCGGCAAGGAAACCGCCGGGCTCGGTGACTGTCCTGACCGACACGATGATATCGGTCAGTGTGAGGCCGTCCGCCAACAGAATGTCCGTGAAGGCACCGCCCGCCGGCGTGCAAACCCATCCCGACGTGCAGAGGCTCAGGCGTGCTTCGTCCGCCTCGCTCGCGCCCGAGGCGCCGACGTTGTTGTCGGTGGTGATGATCTCCAGGCCGAAGCGCTGCTCGCCTTGGAAGGTCTGATCACCTGCGTCGGAGCTCAGCAAGGCGCCGAATTCCAGCTTGCCGTAAAGGGTGAAGATATCGTCGAAACCCGTCCACGTCGCATTGAACCATTCCATGCGAGCGACTTCGATCTCATTTCGTCCGGTCACGAGGGTCCGGTTGAAGGAGGTATCGAGGATACCGAGGGTGCTCGGGTCATCCCCCGCGCCGCCCCATCCTACCGTCGATCCGCCAACCGCGTCTCGGTCGCCGACGAAATAGATGGAGCCCGACGATGGGTCGAAACCGCCCACACCACCATTCGAGTAGAAGAAACCGCTCGTGTCACCGGAAAAATTGAACGTAGTGGCGTGCGAAGCGCCCGCCGAGACGCCGGCAGCACAAACGGCAAGCGAAATGAATTTGAAAAATCTGTTCATGTTCCAATCCCTACAAGGGTTAAAATACGTGCCCCCGCAAGGAACCGCTACCATGCCGGGGCCACCTTGTCGCCATGTTTTTGCCTCATGTCGAGCTTGTTTCGCGACGGTGCACAATCCCCATGTCGCCTTGCGCCATGCGCGCGCGTCCGGGCTCGTCCGTCACGGTCCATCCGCCGGAGCATGACGTCAAATCATCCCGCGGCCGCCTCGGCGACGACGCCTCAACCATGCGCCACAGTTTCAGCCCACAAATGCCAATTTGACCCGGCAGGTTGCCCCCCGGAAACTTGGGAACGGGGTATTCGACATGTTCAAACTCGGCGTTCTGAAGCGGGCCTTGCGAGGCTTTGTCGGCGTCGATCGCGTCCGATCGATGATGGTGGTGCTGGCCGTGGCAAGCGTCGGTGCGGTGCTTGGCACGCATGGCGCAAACGCGAGCGGTTCATTTCTCGCGCTGGGCGCGCGGGCCCCTGAGCCAAGCGGGGCGACCGGTCTTTGCGATCGCTACGGATGGGCCTGCGCCGACGCCCAGGGCCGTATCCAATTCAGCGCTTCGATGGTGTCCGAGATCTCGCGCATCAACCGGCGGGTCAATCGAGCTGTTCGTGCGGTATCGGACCGGCGCCAGTATGGCGTGTCGGATCTTTGGTCCTACCCGGCGAGCGGGGCAGGCGATTGCGAGGATTACGCCCTCGCGAAGAAGCGGGAGCTCGTGGCGGCTGGATACCCGTCTGCGCTTCTCATGCTGGCAACCGTGCACAGCACGCGAACGGGCCCGCACGCCGTTCTGGTCCTGCGAACCGAACAGGGCGACTACGTCCTTGACAACCTGAACGACGAGATCGTGCCCTGGCGGGCGTCCGGCTATTCCTTCCTGAGAATTCAAAGCCCGACATCGCCACGCGTCTGGCACAGCGGTCGTCCAAATCGCTCGTGATGGAAGTTCCCGTATCCGCCGTGCAGCGCCGGTGATCGCGCCTTCGGGCGGTATGCCCCGCGTCTGACGATGTGGACAAGCGATCGGCGCGTCGGTGCGGGAGCTACCATTGCGCCTACGCCGAGGGCGCGGCCTGCTCGGCAGAGGGCAGGCGGTCCACCCTTTCGCGAAGAGCGGCGGTTTCATTGATGCTGCCGGAACCCGGCCCGCCGCCCGACGAGCATCGGGCGGCGGGGAAATCAATGCCTGTTCAGCCGATGTTTCCGCCGCCGGTTCCACCGCCGCCAGGGCCACCGCCGATGCCGCCGTCGCCGGGACCACTGTCCCCGGGAGGCGTAGTGTCGCCGCCGGGAGGCGTAGTGTCGCCGCCGGGAGGCGTATTGTCACCGCCGGGAGGCGTATTGTCACCGCCGGAGGGCGTACCGCCACCGCCGGAGGGCGTCTCGCCACCGCTGTTTCCCTCAGTGCCGGGACGCTGCTCATCATTTCTGTTGTCGTCTTCGCCGCTGCTACGAACGGTCGGCGGCTGCCCGTCGCCCCGGTTGTCGCCAGAGAAAGGGGCGGACGGGATGGCCGCGGTCGCAACGTCCGAAAGTACGGCGGCAAAGGCCGGACATTGGGCTTCCGTGTAGTCGAGAAGTCGAAGGAAATCGTCCTGCCGCTGAAGTGCGTTGAGTGCGCTCCGCGTGATCTGGGAGCACCCGCACAAGTCGTCCGTCCGGTCCATCTCGCGTATGACGCGAAGGTCGCATTCGAACCGAGTGGTCGTGGACTGTGCGAACCCGGCAGAGACCGAGAGGACGATTGTGGCAGACGTAAGGAGAGCCCGAACGGGCAATTTTGTCTTGGCGTACATGGATTAACCTATTGAATTAAATATCAAAAATATAAAAATGCTGCGTGCTTTAGAGCCCGGGAGGCCCTCTGCTTCAGATATTGGGGCAATTTTGCGGCAAAAATCAAGTGTTTTAGGGACCGCTTTCGGCTCGGTGCTCTCATGGGACCTTCAAGGGCTTCATCTAAGCGAAGCGGTCGGCGCCGGTTCGTCGACGGCAGCCGCGACGGGCGTGGCGGACGCAACGTTCTACCGTCGGGCGCCGGTCCGCGCCGCGACGCAAATCGACGATGAGACCTCGCGGCTGAAGAAGCGCATCGCGTGCGGAAGCTCGTTGACCTCGACCGACACCGGGATCGCGCTGGTTCTCGGGCGATCAGGTCACGTGGGGGGACGGATCCGACGGTCTCGTGGCCGGCCCCGGGGGCCGCCGCAGGGTCCGGGCACCGTGACGTCCTGGGCCTGCGACCCCGCGGCGCTTGCCCTGCCTGTCCCGCGGACCACCTTCAACGTCGCATCCGCTGCAAGCCCCGAGGTTTCGATGCCCGCCCGCGCCGCCCTTGCCGTTCCCGGCGATCTCGCCACCCTGACCGGGGGCTACATCTACGACCGCCGCCTGCTGTCCGAACTGCGCGCGCAGGGGCGGGATGTGGCGCATATCGCGCTCGGGTCGAGTTTCCCCGACCCCAGCGCCGCCGACATGGAGGACGCCGCCCGCCAGTTGGCCGCGGTCCCGGCGGATTGCCCCGTGATGATCGACGGTCTCGCCATGGGCGCGATGGACCGGGCCGTCCTGTCGGGAATGCGTGCGCCCATCGTCGCGATGGTCCACCATCCTCTGGCGCATGAGGGCAGCCTGCCCCCCGCCCGGCGCGACCATCTGCACCGCACCGAGACGGAAAACCTGACATGCGCCGCCCATGTCGTGGTCCCGAGCCCCCACACCGCCGCGCTGCTGGTCTCGGATTACGGCGTCACCGCTGATCGCATCACAATTGCCCGTCCCGGCACCGACCGGCCGCTCGGGCAGGTCGCCAAGTTCGATCCGCCCCTGATCCTGTCGGTCGGCATCCAGATCCCGCGCAAGGGGCATGACGTGCTGATCCGCGCGCTGGCGGAGGTGGCGGACCGGCCTTGGCAGGCGGTCATCGCGGGCTCGGCTTTCGACGCCGACCACGCGGCGCTCCTGGCGCGCCTCGTGGCGGACCTCGGCCTCGGAGGGCGAGTGCGGCTGGCCGGCCGCGTGCCGGGCGGGGAGCTGGCGCGGCTCTACGGCCAGTCGGGCATCTTCGCGCTCGCCACCCGCTTCGAGGGCTACGGCATCGTCTTCGACGAGGCGATGGCGCATGGCCTGCCCATCGTCACCTGCGCCACGGGGGCCGTGCCCGACACGGTCGCGCCCGGCGCGGGCCTCCTCGTGCCGCCCGACGACGCGCCGGCCTTCGCCGCCGCGTTGGCGCGCGTGCTCGACGACGCCGCGCTGCGCGAGACGATGGCGGCGGCCTCGGCGCTGGCGGGCGCGGCGCTGCCGGGCTGGGACGCGACGGCGCGCCTCGTGGGCGCGGTGTTCGACCGGGCGCTGGCCGATGGGTGAGGACGATCTTGCGCTGGCCGAGCGATTGGCGGCGGAGGCGGGGGCCCTCCTTCTCGACCGCTGGCAGGCTCGCGGGCGTCTTGCGGTGACGACGAAGCGCGCGGGCGACTTCGTGTCGGAGGCCGACCGCGCCGCCGAAGACCTGTTGCGCGCGGGCATCGCGGAGGCCCGGCCCGGCGACGGCTGGCTGGGCGAGGAAACCGGGGCCGCCGACGGCAACGGCCGCCGCTGGATCGTCGATCCGCTCGACGGCACGACGAACTTCCTGCGCGGGATCGGCCACTGGGCGGTGTCGGTCGCGCTCGAGGAGGGCGGCGCGCTCACCCTTGGCGTGGTGCATGACCCGGTGCGGGGCGAGACCTTCGCAGCCCGCCGCGGGCAGGGCGCGACGCTCAACGGGCGGCAGGTCGCGGTCGCCGACACCAAGGACATGTCGGCAGCTCTGTTCGGCACCGGCATCCCGTTCGGCGGGATGGCCCATATCGACGACCATGCCGACGATCTCGCGCGGCTGATGCCGGCCTGCGCCGGGGTCAGGCGGATGGGGGCGGCGGCGCTGGACCTCGCCTATGTGGCGACCGGACGGCTCGACGGGTTCTGGGAACGGCGGCTGCAACCCTGGGACATCGCGGCGGGCCTCGTGCTCCTGCGCGAGGCGGGCGCGGTAGTGGAGGGGTGGGCGACGGGCGAGCCCGCGGAAGCTCGCGGAAACGTGATCACGGCGACCCCCGCCCTGTTCCCGGCCTTCGCCGCGATCCTGCGGGCCTGAGCCGGCCACGCTGTAACGCGCCAGTCGGGCCAAAGGATGCCCGACCGCTCTGCCGACGCGATAGCCGCCGCGCTCCTGAGGTTGCCCGATCGCGAGGCCCTTCAGCGATGCGAAATACGGTGGGTCATCCACGGATACGTCGGCGCCGGTTGCGACAGGCGCGGCAGGACCCCGCGATAGAAGCCCGCGACGAAGATCCTGATGAGGGCGAGCCGCCCGTCACACGGGACCGGCCCGTTGAGGGTGGCATTGCGCGCCGTCTCGGGGCTCAAACCCACATGGTCAGAGTTCCGGGCGCCAAGCCCGGCCCTGCCGGAGAAGACCCGAAACATGGAAATCGTGGGGTGGAGCGAGACTGCCGCCGTTCGGGCCGCCGGTTTTTCGCTGTCCGCGGCGGCCTCGACCGGCGCCGCGTCGCGGGGCTGGGTCGCGCGCACGCGGCGCGAGACGACCGCTGGCGGATCCAGCGTGACGACCCGCCGGCCGGCCCGCCGCATCGCGGCGCGGTATCGGCTGTTCGAGCCTGCCCGGTCCCACACGAAGACGCGGGGATCCGATGGGTGACCACGGATCTCGAGAGGCCAAGCCAACGCCTCGTTCCGTCACCCATTTGGAGATTTGCCGATGGAACTGGAGTGCCAGACAGCCCGTTAGGCCATTGGCGTCCAGGCGGCACGGCGCCGACACCCTTGCCAGCGCGGCAACCGCCCTAGATTGCTGGGTTCGACAGGAAACAGGTACGCCATGCTGCCCAGCCCACTTGCTTCGCCCGGGTCCGCCAACACGGTGCCGGATCGACCTGACGCCGACACCGGCACTCCCGCGCTCGCGCCGCGCGCGATCGAGCGGCTGCACCGCATCCACGGCGACCTGCGCACCGGCCTGCCCGTGATCCTGCAGGACGGCGTCGAGGCGACCCTTCTGGCCCTTGTCGAACGGCTGACCGACGCGCGATACGCCGCGATGGCGGCACTTGGCCAGCCCGAGCTGGTGCTGACGCGGCGCCGTGCCGAGGCGCTGGGCGCACTGCCACCGATCCCGGGCGACACGCTGCGGCTTCGGGTGCCGCCTGGGGCCGACCTCGCCTGGCTCACGGCGGTCGCAGGGCAGGCCGGACGGGGGTCCCCCGCCGCCGGCACCAGCCTGCCCATCCTGCAGGCGGGCGGCGCGCCGCACCGGGCCGCGATCGAGATCGCCAAGGCGATGCAGGCCGTGCCCGCCGTCCTTTCCGTGCCGCTGGCCGGGCGTGACGACGGAGGCACCGCCGGGCTCGGCCTGAGCACAATTCCGCTGAGCCTCGTCGCCGAGGCGATGGCCGAGGTCCGCAGCCAGACCCGTGTCAGCTCGGCGCGGCTGCCGATGGACGCCTCGTCGGCGGGGCGCGTGCACGTCTTCCGCCCGGACGATGGCGGCGCCGAGCATTACGCCATCGAGATCGGCACGCCGGACCTGTCCGGCCCGGTGACGGTGCGGCTGCATTCCGCCTGCTTCACCGGCGACGTTCTGGGTAGCCTGAAATGCGACTGCGGCCCGCAGCTGCGCGCCGCGATGGCGACGATGGCCGAGGGAGACGGCGGCGTCCTGCTCTACCTCAACCAGGAGGGTCGGGGGATCGGGCTCGCCAACAAGATGCGCGCCTACGCACTGCAGGAGACCGGGATGGACACGGTCGAGGCGAACCACTGGCTTGGCTTCGAGGACGATCAGCGCGATTTCCGCGTCGGCGCCCAGATCCTGCGCCGGATGGGCATCGGGCAGGTGCGGCTGATGACCAACAACCCCGCCAAGACGGCAAGCCTTGCCGCGCAAGGGATCGCGGTGGTGGAGAGCGTGCCGCTGCGGGTCGGACGCACGGTGCAGAATGCCCACTATCTCGCGACCAAGGCTGCGAAATCGGGGCACCTTCTGTGACGACCGCGCCCGCGCTCTGGTGTGTCGGCCCCGGGCGGGTCGAGACGCGCCCCGGCGCGATGGGCGAGGGCGTGGCGGTGGACATGCTGTTCTCCGGCATCAGCCGAGGCACCGAGCGGCTGGTCTTCGAGGGCCGCGTGCCCGCGACTGAGCACGACCGGATGCGCGGGCCGGCGATGGAGGGCGAGTTCCCGTTCCCGGTGAAGTACGGCTATTGCGCCGTGGGCCGCGTGACCGAGGGCGCGCTGGCTGGCCGCGCGGTGTTCGCGCTGCATCCCCACCAGGCGCGGTTCCGCCTGCCTGAAGCGGGGCTGACGCCGCTGCCCGACGGCCTGCCGCCGGAGCGCGCGGTGCTCGGCGCGAACATGGAAACGGCGCTGACGCTTCTCTGGGACAGCGGCGCGGGGCCCGGTGACCGCATCGCCGTGATCGGCGCGGGCGTCGTGGGTGCGCTGGCGGGCTATCTGGCGGCCCGGCTGCCGGGGGCCGAGGTGACGCTGGTCGACACCAACCCCGGCCGCGCCGCGCTGGCCGAAACCCTCGGCTGCCGCTTTGCCGACCCGGACGCGGCGCCGCGGGACTGCGACGTAGTCGTGCACGTCTCCGCCTCCGCGCCGGGGCTTGCCACCGCCATCGCCTGCGCCGGTCAGGACGCCACGGTGGTCGAGGGCAGCTGGCACGGCGCTGGCGCCACGCCCGTCCCCCTCGGCGGCACGTTCCACAGCCGCCGCCTGCGCCTCGTCGGCTCGCAGGTGGGCCGGATCCCGCCGGCCCGCGCGCCCCGCTGGACCTACGCCCGCCGCATGGCCAAGGCGCTGGACCTCCTGACCGCCCCCGCGCTCGACGCTCTGATCTCGGGCGAGACGCAATTCTCAGACCTGCCCGACCGCTACGGCGCGATCCTGTCGGACCCCGCCACGCTCTGCCACCGCATCCGCTACGACTGATCCCAAGGAGACACCATGTTCGCCGTCGAAGTCCGCGATCACATCATGATCGGTCATTCCCTGCCATCGCCCGTCTTCGGCCCCGCGCAAGGCCTGCACGGCGCGACCTTCACGGTCGACGCGGCCTTCTTCACCGACAACATCGACGAGCATGGCCTCGTGGTGGACATCGGGCTGGCGACCGAGGCGCTGGCCGAGACGCTGGCCCCCTTGCGCTACAAGAACCTCGACGAGGTGCCGGAGTTCGAGGGCAAGTTCACCACGACCGAATTCCTCTGCGGCCACATCTTCGCCGCCATGGCCGAGCGGGTCCGCGCCGGCAAGCTGGGCGATGGCGGCCGGGTGAAGAAGCTTCGCATCACGCTCCACGAAAGCCACGTCGCCCGCGCCTGGTACGAGGCGGAGGTCTGAGCCATGGGCTTTTCCGCCGACTGGCTGGCCCTGCGCGACCCCGCCGACCGGGCGGCGCGTGACGGCGCGCTTGCGCTGCGGGCGGCAGCGGCGGCGGGACCCGCGCCGCTGGTCGTCGATCTCGGCTGCGGCACTGGCGCGACCTGGCGGGCGCTTGCGCCGCTCCTGCCGGCGGGCGCGCGCTGGCGCTTCGTCGACAATGACGCGGACCTGCTCGACCTTGCCGCCGCGACGGCGGGACCGGGGGTGGAGGTGGTGCAGGCCGACCTCGCCGATCTTGACGCGCTGCCGCTGGACGGCGCCACGCTGGTGACCGCCTCGGCGCTGCTCGACCTCGTGCCGCTGGCCTGGGTCGAGGGACTGGCGCGCCGGCTGCGGGGGGTGCCGTTCTACGCGGCGCTCAGTTATGATGGGCAGATGTCGTGGACACCGGAAGACCCGCGTGACGGCGCCGTGACGGACGCCTTCAACCGTCATCAGCACGGCGACAAGGGTCTTGGCCCCGCGCTTGGCCCCGACGCCGCGGAGCGGGCGGCGACGGTGCTCGCCGCGGCCGGCTTCAGCGTCGAGACGGCCTCCAGCCCGTGGCGGCTCGACCCCGGCATGGCGGCGCTGCAGCGCGAACTGACCCGGGGCATCGCCGAGGCGGCCGCAGGGGCCGGTGCCGCTGAGGCCGAGGCCTGGGGCCGCGCCCGCGACGCCGGCGCCGACCGCTCGACCTGCCTGATCGGGCACCTCGATCTGCTTGCCCTTCCCCCCCGCCAGCCGAGCGAGGCCGCCCATGTCCTTCGTTGACGTCACGCCCCGCGTCTGGAAACGGCTTCTGGCCGTGCGGCAGGGGCTCGCCTGTACCTGTTGCGGCCGTTGGAGCCCCGGCGAGCGCGCGGCCCTCGACCTTTACGGGCCCCTCGCACGGCGCGATGTCGGGCCGGGCACGGTGGCGCAGATCGGCCAGTCGCTGGACGGGCGCGTCGCCACGGTGACGGGCGACGCGCGCGACGTCTCGGGGCCGGACGGGCTCGCGCACCTGCACCGGATGCGAGCGTTGGTCGACGCCGTGGTGATCGGGGTCCGGACGGCTTTGCACGACCAGTCCCGCCTGACCGTGCGGCTCTGCACCGGGCAGAACCCCGCGCGGGTGGTCATCGATCCGCGCGGCCGGCTGCCTGATGACGCGCCCGCCCTGGCCGCCGACGGCGCGCGGCGCTTCGTGGTGCAATCGGTCGACCGGCCGCGCCCAGAGGGCGTCACGGTGATCCGGCTTGAGCCGCAGGACGGACGGCTCGACCCACGCGAAATCGCCGAGGCCCTGCGGGCCGAGGGCCTTGAGAGCCTCATGATCGAAGGCGGCGGCATCACCATCGCGAGCTTCCTCGAGGCGGGCCTTCTGACGCGGCTGCAGGTTGCCATCGCGCCGCTCCTGATCGGGGGAGGGCCTCAGGGCCTCACCTTGCGGCATCCGACCGACAGCCTCGCCGACGCGGTCCGGCCGGAGATGCGGGTGTTCTCGCTGGGGTCCGACACGGTGTTCGATTGCGGCCTCGGCCCCGATGCGGCCAGGGCGACCGAGGCCCTGCATGCACAGCAAGCGAGCACCCGAGGCATCTAGGGTCGGGACCAGCCGATCTCCGTCCGGTCTCGCGGGTCACCGACCGGAAGAGAACGGTGGAGATGTCTGGCTTCACCCGGCTTTCGGGCGCGCGGAGGCCGCGGCGTTGACGCGGGGTTCCACGGTCAAACGGATCGCGAGACGGTCCGCAATCGGTGTGATCCTCTCGGCCCGTACCGAACCGCCACCCTGTCCGAGCGGCGCGGTCTTTGTGCGGGGCAAGCGGCGGTTCTACCGTCATGGCCGAGACCGGTTCGGTGCCGACGGCCCTACTGCGCGTTCATGTTGAAGGCGTCGCGGTAGATGCGCCACTTTCCGTCATCATGCCGGCGGAATATCGTGAGGAACTTCCCTTCGACAGCCTCATCGACCGTGAACGTACCGTGGGAGTAGGCCCAGCCATCGGCAATGACGATCTCTTCCGAGTTCACTTCCATGGACGTCGGCGCGTCCTGGAACCGCTCGGGCGTGCCGAGCGCAAAGGTGGCGGGCCAGATTGGTCCTCGTGCTTTTCATGACTTCGGCACTCCCTTTAGATGTTCCCGTGCCAATAGTTGCGGACGCAACCCATCGCGCATTGCCGATGGTCATTGCGGGAAGGCGAAGAGTTCGGGCCGCACAACGGAGGGCGGGGCCCCGTCGCCGGGCACCACTGTTGTTGCGTTCCCGTGGTTTTGCGAGTTCCCAGGATCGCCATGCCCGTCCAGGCGCCAGTCTTCGCGCCCGGCTGGGGGCAATCTGCGGGCGGTTCCGCTCCTGCCCGATCATCCGTCGTCCGGGACCTGAGGTTGTCCCGGGCCGACCGCGGGGCATGACCGATGGCGAGGTTCTGGAAAAGCCCGTCACCCGGACGCCAGGCGAGAGGGCTGCGTTGTAACGGTGCCGTATGCAGACGGCACCCCGGTCTTGCCGAGTGGTGCGGACTTCGTACAGCATAAGGGGAGGGGGCATCGTCCCGGCTGGGGCCGGTTCGGATGCGTCCGACATCAACCCATCAGCGCCAGTCAGGAATGGCGACCCCCGACCCGTAGGCCGGGGATCGGAAAGTCTCAGAACGCCGGTTCTTCGCTGTCGACGTTTTCGCTCGTGACCACGGTCAGCGGGATCGGCAACCGGGCCGCGACCTCTTCGCCGGCGATCACCGCGGCGATGGTGTTGATGGCGAGAAGCCCGTCCTCTATCGGCGACTGGACGATGGTCGAATACATCTCGCCCGAACGGATCGACTCGAATGCATCGCGTTGCCCGTTGATGCCGACGATGGGCGGGGTCGGCGCGTCGCCATACGCCTCGCGCCACGCATCGATGAAGCCGCGCGCCATCGTATCGTCATTGGCGTAGACGCCCTGAATCCCGTCGCCGAAGCGCGTGATGAGATCGCGGCTCGCGACGAGCGCCCGCTGCTGGTCGAAATCGGCGTTCACCGTCGCCAGCACCTCGATCTCGCTGCCAATCTCGGCGAGCCGGTCCTCGAACCCGCTGACCCGGCCGATGGTCGTCCCGTTGCCGGCCTGGCCGGCGATGATGACGATCGAGCCCGCGCCACCCATCGCCTCATTGAGCGAATCCGCGGCCATCTCGCCTTCCTCGTAGACGTCCGGACCGGTGAAGGACACGATGAACGCGTCCGCTTCCTCGTTCATGGGCGAGTTGATGAGGATGGCCGGAATACCAGCCGCCTGCGCCCGCGCGAGCGCCGGGATATAGGCCTGCGGGTCGAGCGGCCAGAGGATGATGCCGTCCACATCGCGCGCGATGCACGTGCCGAGCTGCTCCACCCCGGTCTGGACATCGAAGTTCTGGCTCAGGCTGAGAATCTCGATCCCCAGTTCCGCGGACCTGGCGGCGATCGCCTCGTTCGCCGGCGTTACGTAGGCGTGCGCGTCGGCGGCCGTGACGTAGCACACGGTCTGCGCCGAGGCGGCCGCCGGTATCAGCGCGGCGAGCGCCGCACCGATGGCCAGCGTCGTGTCTTTCAATCGTGCCATGTTATCCTCCTTTGCATGGATGGGTCATTCCGCAGGATGTGCCTGCGGAGATCCGCGGGGCGGCGCGGCGACGTTGCGGTCGAGCACCACGATCAGGATCAGGATCAGTCCGGCGACGATGCGCTGGAAGTAGGCCGGCACGGACTGGAACTCCATTGCGGTCGTGAGCGCGGCGATCGTCAGGACGCCGCCGAGCGTCCCGAGCGCCGAGCCGCGGCCACCCTCGATCCGCGTGCCGCCGACGACGACGGCCGCGATCACTGCGACGGTCATCTCGGCGCCGAAGACAGGTGAGCCAGTGTTGGTCGCCAGCGCCTGGAGCACGCCGGCGAGGCCGGCCATGCCGCCGGCGAAAATGAAGCCCAGGAACACGATCCGGTCGACCGGCAGGCCGCTCGCCTCGGCCGCCTCGGAGTTCGATCCGACGGCATAGAGATTGCGGCCGCCAACGGTGCGGCTCAGCCAGACATGCAAGGCGAGGACGAGCAGCAGGAAAAGCGCGCTGCGCGCCGTGAAGAGATCGAGATAGATGCGGCTAAGCTCGATCGAGAACATGATGTGTCCGCCTGCCAGCGGCTGGCTGTCCGTCAGCCAATGCGCCACGGCCCGGAACATGAGCATCGTGGCCAGCGTGGCGACGAGGGCATTGACCTTCAGCTGGACCGTGACGAAGCCGTTGATCGCGCCGCACAGCATTCCCGCCAGCACGCCGACGATGGCCGCGGGCCAGAGCCCGAGGGCTGGTTGGAGCTGGATGGCGACGATGCCGGATACGGCGAAGACCGACCCGACCGAGAGATCGATCTTGCCGGCGATCAGGAGAACGGTCAGGCCGACCGCCACGATCCCCATCGCTGCGCCCCGGTCGACCGCGAGGCTGAGCGTCGTGAGGCTTGCGAAGCCCGGCACGATTGCCGTCGCGATGCCGACCGTCAGGGCGAGGATCACGGCGATCCGGTTTCGCATCAGGAACGAACCCCAGGCCATCACGCGCCTCCGCGGCGGCGCAGCGCCAGATCGACTGCGACCGCGACGATGATGAGGAGGCCCAGGATGAAGCCCTGAACCGGCGTGCGGATGCCGCCCAGCACCATGATGTTGGTGAGGAACTGGACAAAGAAGAGGCCGGCGATGGCCCGCGGGATCGACCCCGATCCGCCCATGATGGAGATGCCGCCGACCACGACCGCGGTGATGGCGCTGAACTCGTATCCGGTTCCGACCATCGGCCGGGCGCTTTGCAGCGTCAGCCCGAGCAGCCCGCCGCTCAGGCCCGCGCAGAGCCCTGTCAGGACGAACGCGCCGGCCTTGACCGCGCGCACCGGCAGCGCGCTTGCCGCGGCCGCGCGCGCATTGCCGCCGACCGCATAGGTCCAGCGGCCCCAGATGCTGCGCGAGAGCACGAGATGCCCCACGAAGGCCGTGACAAGGAATATGACGACGACCACCGGCACGCCGAGGATGCGGGACTTCACGAAATCGCCCGAGGCCGGGTCCGAGCCGTAGACGATCACCCCGCCGACCATCGATTCCACGACGCCGAGGACGATCGTGCCGACGCCGAGTGTCGCGATGATCGGATTGACCTTGAGATAGCCGACCAGGATGCCGTTCACCGATCCGCACAGGCCGGCCAGGCCGATGGCCAGCAGGAAGGCGGGAAGGGGGCCGACATGCGGTTGCAGCGCGAGCGACAGGATCGCCCCACAGGCAATGGTCGCAGGCACCGAGAGATCGGCAAGCCCGCCCACGACGAGGACGAAGGTCATGCCCACGACGACGATCCCGACGATGGCCATCGACGTGAAGACGTTCACGAAATTGCCGACGCTCAGGAAGGCGGGATTGACGAGTGTGCCGATGACCAGCAGCAGCCCAATGGCCAGAAGGAGGCCCGCCCGCGCCAGCATCGAGGCCCATCTGCCCTGGGCGGCGAAGCGGCCTGCGGCGGATTTGGACGAACCTTGAACCACACCGTCACTCATGCCGCGTGCTGCCCGGTCGCATGGGCCATGATGAGTTCCTCGGCCAGTGCCTCGCGTGGCAGCGTCGCCATGGCCACGCCTTCCCGCATGATCAGGACACGGTCGCTCACGCCCATCACTTCGGGCAGTTCGGACGAGATCATCACGACCGCCATGCCGTCCGCGACAAGCTCTCCGATGATCCGGTGAATTTCCGCCTTCGCGGCGACATCGACGCCCCGCGTCGGTTCGTCGAGGATGAGGACGCGGGGACGCGCTGCCAGCCAGCGCCCGATCACCGCCTTCTGCTGGTTCCCGCCTGACAGAAGGCGAACTTGCCGCTCGGGATCGGTCGGCACGACGCCGAGCGTGCCGACATAGCGGCTGGCGAGGTTGCGGTCTTCCGACCTTCGGATAAACCCGAGCCTCGAGATCGAGCGCAGGACGGCGAGGCTGATGGTGTCGCGCACGCTCATCGCGGGCACCAGTCCCTCGCCCTTCCGGTCCTCGGGCACGTAGGCGATGCCGGCGGCGATGGCGGCGGAAGGAGAGCCGATCCGGACCTCGCGACCGTCGATCTCGATCCGCCCGCTGGTGATCGGCGCGAGACCGAATATCGCGCGGGCGAGTTCTGTCCGGCCTGCGCCGACCAGTCCGGTGATGCCGAGGATCTCACCTGCGCGAACCTCGAACCCGATGTCGCTGAAGCGTGCGCCGTCACCAAGCCCGTCCACCCGAAGCACGGGGTCGCCGACACGCGCGGGAATTTTCGGGAAGACGTTCGAGACGTCCCGGCCGACCATCAGGCGGATCATGGACTGCGGGTCGAAGGCCTCGGCCGGACGGGTCTCGACCATCTCGCCGTCGCGCAGGATCGAGACGTCGTTGGCGATATCGAGGACTTCCTGCAGGCGGTGGCTGATATAGACTATGGCGATGCCGCGGTCGCGCAGGCGTCGCAGGATACCAAGAAGCGCCGTGGCCTCGATCTCGCTCAGGCTCGAGGTCGGTTCGTCCAGCACGATGATCCGGGGATCTGCGGAATAGGCGCGCGTGATCTCCACAAGCTGTTGCTGGCCGATTGTCAGATCGCCCACCCGCGCGGACGGGTCGATGGCGGCGCCGATCTCGGCCAGCCGTTCCGCCGTCGCGCGGACCATGCGGGCGGTATCGACGAAGGGCCCGCGGCGAGGCGTCCGCCCGAGAAAGACGTTTTCCGCGACGGTCAGGTCGGGGGCGAGGCTGATCTCCTGGTGCACCATCCTCAGGCCGTGGCGCTGCGCATCGGCGGGCCTGCGCAAGGCGACCTCGCGGCCGTCGATCTCGATCTTGCCCGACGACGGGGGATGGACGCCGCTGACGATCTTCATGAGCGTGGACTTGCCCGCACCGTTCTCGCCCACGATCGCGTGGACGCGGCCGTATTCCACGGCAAAGTCGACCTTGTTCAGCGCGCGGACGCCCGGGAAGGACTTGCTGATACCAGACATGCGCAAGGCGCAAGCTTCCCGACCCATCTTTCGCCTCCCACGTCGCGGATCATTGGCACGTTTTCCGAAGTGCCTCCGCCATTGTTACTCTAATATATTAGTATTGGCAACATAAGTTCGGCAGCGTTCGCACGGTCAGATTTCGGCCGTATGGAGGAGCGTCGCCCTTGCGCCGAAGGCCGCGGCAAGGTCTTCGGCATCAACCGCATCGTCGCGCGGGACCGGGACGAGATCGCCCGTCAGCCAGTGGCATTCAAGCGGCAGGCCCATGCCTGCGCGCATCCGGTGTCAATCGCCGCGCGCCGGACGCCAGCCAAGGGGGGGCGTCGACGACCGGGGGGGCGGGCGCGCTCAGACGGCCGCCCGGACCGTCTGGCGCTGGCGTCCAAGGCCCTCGACCTCGAGTTCCACCACATCGCCTGGCGCGAGCCATCGCTGCGGCTTCATCCCCATCCCCACGCCCGGCGGCGTTCCTGTCGAAATGATGTCTCCGGGATGGAGCGTCATGAACCGGGACAAGTAGGATACGAGGAACGCCGCCCCGTAGACCATGGTGGCGGTCGACCCGTCCTGCATCGTCTCGCCGTTGACCGTCAGCCACAGCCGCAGCGCCTGCGGGTCCGGCACCTCGTCCGTCGTGACGAGCCAGGGGCCGACCGGGCCGAACGTGTCGCAGCTCTTGCCCTTGGTCCACTGGCCCGCACGCTCGATCTGGAAGGCGCGTTCCGAGACGTCATTGATCGTGCAGTAGCCCGCCACATGGGACAGGGCGTCGGCCTCGTCGACATGCTTGGCGACGGATCCGATGACGATGCCAAGCTCCACCTCCCAGTCGGTCTTTTCGCCGCCCCGCGGTATCTCGATGTCGTCATCGGGCCCGACGATGGAGGAAGTCGCCTTGAGGAAGACCACGGGCTCCGGCGGCACCTCCATGCCGGACTCGGCGGCATGGTCGGAATAGTTCAGGCCGATGCAGATGAACTTGCCGCAACCGGCGACGCATGGCCCGATCCGCGGTTGGCCCGGGACAATCGGCAAGCTCTCGGGCGCGATTGCCGAGAGGCGCGCAAGGCTGTCTGGCGACAGGGCGTCGCCGCTCAGATCCCCGATCACGCCGGACAGGTCCCGGATGCTGCCGGTCTCGTCGAGAAGGGCGGGGCGTTCCTTGCCTGCCGGCCCCACGCGCAGAAGTTTCATCGGTCTGGATCCTTCAGTATGTTGCGCGCCCGCCGGAGAGGTCGAAAACCGAGGCGGTCGTAAAGCTGTTCTCGCGCGACACCAGCCAGGCGATCATCGCTGCGGCCTCGTCAACCTCGAGGAAGCGCGCGCGGGGGATCTTCGACAGCATGTAGGCGATATGCTCCTCGCTCATCTGGGCGAAGATCGGCGTCCGCGCGGCGGCCGGCGTCACGCAATTCACGGCGATGTCGTAGCCGGCGAGTTCCTTGCCCAGCGACTTCGTAAGACCGATCACACCCGCCTTCGACGCCGAATAGGCCGAGGCGTTCGGATTGCCTTCCTTGCCGGCGACCGAGGCGATGTTGACGATGCGACCATAGCCCTGCGCGATCATCGACGGCACGACCGCGCGATTTACGTGGAATGTTCCGTTCAGGTTGACCTCGATGACGTCGCGCCAGTCCTTCAGCGCATAATCGGCCAGCGGCGCGTTCGGCCCGGCGATCCCGGCTGAATTGACCACGATCGACACCGGGCCGAGTGCGGCTTCGGTCTCGGCGTGTGCGGCAACCACGTTCTCGGGATCGGTGATGTCGACCTGCACGGTCCTGACGTCCCCGCCAAGCTGTCTGCGCGCGTTCTCCAGGCCGTCGGCGCTTCGGTCCCAGAGGCTGACGGTCGCTCCGGACGCGAGCAGGCGCTCGGCGATCGCATAGCCGATCCCCTGTGCGGCGCCGGTAACGACCGCACGTTGGCCCTCGAGATCGATCACGTTCATCTTGCCTCCCCTAATCCGGCGCAGCAGTAAGTCGACCGGAAGGGCGAACCATCTTGCAGCGCCTGTAACACTAATATAATAGTTTTCAGACTGGCCCGAAAGCTGCAAGAGAGAAAATGAGCCGGGCAGGTGATCACCGGATTGCCGCGCAATGGTGCGGGAGGGAGGCGTATCATGGCGACGCGATTGCCACCGACGAGCGATGAGGATCCGTTCGCGAAGTTCCTGGCCGAGCAAAAGATCGAGCGTGGGCGGCCGCTGCGGGATCAGGCCTACGCCCTCCTGCGCGAGGCCATCGTGTCCGGCCGACTGCAACCGCTCGCCCCCGTCAACGAGGTCGATATCGCCATGCGCCTCGGGACGTCCCGCACGCCCGTGCGCGAGGCGGTGAAACAGATCAGCGACGAGGGGCTGGTGGAGGTCTTCGCGCAGAACGGCACCTTCGTCGCCGGGATCAGCCGGCGGCAGGTGGAACAGGCCTATCTGATCCGAATCGCGCTTGAACGCGAAAGCGTCCGGCGCGCCGCCCGGTCGATCACGGAGGAGCAGATCGAGGGGCTCGAGGATTGCGTCGCGGCGCAGGAACTCGCCATCAGTCGGTCCCGGTTCGACACCGCCATCCGGCAGGACGACGCCTTTCACCGCGGCATTGCCGAGGTGAACCGGCTCGACATGATCTGGAAGGTCATCGATATCTCCAAGGCGCAGATGGACCGCTGTCGCATGCTGTCGCTGCCGTCCCCCGGCGCAGGCCTCCAGACGATCGACCAGCACCGCGCGATCATAGCGGCGCTGCGGCGTCACGATGCCGAGGCGGCCGACGCGGCCATGCGCGACCATCTGGAGACGTCAATGTCGAACACCTTCGCCTATCTCGACGCCCGGGACGCCGAGGTCGACCCGTGACCGACCGGCCGGGGCGGGACCTCCCGCCACTCGGTCTCGGCGCGGCGGCGTTCGGCGGGCTCTACTCGGCGGTGTCCGTCGAGGACGCGCTGGCCACGCTCGGGGCCGCGGTGGAGGCGGGGATCGGCTATTTCGACGTCGCCCCGATGTATGGCCTTGGCCGGGCGGAGCATCTTGTCGGCCACTACCTGCGCGAGCTGGCGCCCAAGGGCACGACGGTGCGTCTCAGCACCAAGGTTGGACGGTTGCTGGCGCGGTCCCGGCCGGGACGCGAGCTGCCGCCCGAGCCGCCACGCAACCCGTTCGACACCGGCTGGCGCAACGGGCTGAAGTTCCGCGAGATCTTCGACTACAGCTACGACGGCATCCTGCGCAGCTTCGACGACAGCCAGCAACGTTTGGGCCTGCCGGAAATCGACCTGCTCTTCGTCCACGATATCGGGCGGCTGACCCATGGCGACCGGCACGACCTCCATTGGCGCGACCTGACCACGGGCGGCTTCCGCGCGTTGACCGAGTTGCGCGATGCCGGACTGATCCGGGGCTTCGGCCTCGGGGTGAACGAGACCGCCGTGGCGAAGGACGCGATGCAGGAGGCCGATCTCGACTGCTGCCTCATCGCCGGGCGATATTCGCTCCTCGACCGGCAGGCGGAGCCCTTGATTGCGATGGCCCAAGCCCGCGGCGTCGGCATCGTGATCGGCGGCGTTTTCAATTCCGGCATCCTGGCGGGCGGCCCGGCGAAGTTCGACTATGTCGACGCTCCGCCCGATATCCGCGCGCGCGTCTCCGAGATGTCTCGGCTTTGCGCCGAATTCGGGGTGCCGCTCGGGGCTGCGGCCGTGCAATTCCCGCGCCGCAATCCGGGCGTGACCTCGGTTCTCGTCGGCGCCCGCACGGCGCGCGACGTTGCAGAGGCCTCTGGCTGGTCCGGAATGACCATCCCGGAGGAGCTGTGGCCGCTGCTCGAAGCCGTCTAGCTTCCGGCTCGGGCCGTCTACATCGTCGCGCCGAGCGACCAGGGGACGAATTCGTAATCGCCATAGCCCAGAAGCTCGGACTTCGTTCGCGCCCCGGATGCCGTGGCGACGATATGCTCGAAGATCTCCGCGCCCTTGTCGTGCAGGGACACGCCGTCCAGCACGTCGCCGCAGTTGATGTCCATGTCGTCGGCCATCGATGCGAACAGCGGGCTGTTTGAGGCAAGCTTGAGCGAAGGTGTGGGTTTGCCGCCGAAGGCCGATCCGCGGCCGGTCGTGAAGCACATCACATTCGCCCCGCCGGCCACCTGGCCCGTCGCCGAAACCGGATCGTAGCCGGGCGTATCCATGAAGACCAGGCCGCGCTCCGTCACCGGATCGGCGTAGTGGTAGACCGCCATCAGCGTGCTCGACCCGCCCTTCGCAGCCGCCCCAAGCGACTTCTCGACGATGCTGGACAGACCGCCCGCCTTGTTGCCGGGCGACGGATTGTTGTTCATCTGCATGTCGTGGCGGCGCGTGTAGTCCTCCCACCAGCGCACCCGCTCGGCCAGCTTTTCCGCGACGTCGGGCGAGGCGGCCCGTGCCATCAGGAGATGCTCGGCGCCGTATATCTCGGGCGTTTCCGACAGGATCGCCGTGCCGCCCGCCGCCACCAGCATGTCGACGGCCACGCCAAGGGCCGGGTTGGCGGTGATCCCCGAATAGCCGTCCGATCCGCCGCATTGCAGGGCAAGCGTCAGCTCGGCCACCGGCGCAGGTCGCCGTTCGATGGCGTTTACGGCCGGCAGCATCTCGCGCACCGCCACCACGCCCTGTTCCACCGTCCGGCGCGTGCCGCCGCTGCCCTGGATCGTCAGCGACCGGAAGATGTCGCTTTCCTCGATGCCATAGGCGTCCATCCAGCGCCGGATCTGGAATACCTCGCAGCCGAGGCCGACCATGAGGACGCCGCCGACATTTGGATTTGTCGCGTAACCCCATTGAGTTCGCCGAAGGACGTCATGTGCTGCACCGTTCACGTCGAGGCCGCAGCCAGTCCCGTGGACGAGCGCGATGACGCCGTCGACATTGGGGAACGCGGACAGGGCGCCCGAGCGCGTGACCTCGTCAGCGATGAAGCGGGCGGCCGAGGCGGCGCAGTTCACCGATGTCAGGATCGCGATGTAGTTGCGCGTGCCGACCCTTCCGTTCGGGCGATGAAAGCCGTCGAAGGACCGGCCCGGCGCGGCTTCGGGATGCCGGATGGATGCGGGCGTCGGATTGGCTGCCATCGCCAGTCGCTCGAAATCCTCGACCCTGAGATTGTGGTCGTGGACCCACTCTCCGGGTGCGACATCCTCTGACGCGAAGCCGATGATCTGGCCGTATTTTCGGAACGGGTCGCCTTTCGCGACACCGCTGACGGCCATCTTGTGACCCCTCGGGATGCGCGCCCGGACCGGGATGCCGAGCACCTCTTCGCCCTCGACCAGGCTTTCGATGGCGACGACCACGTTGTCGGTATCGTCGAGCTTGACGTAGCGCACTGGGCCCCCTCATCCGCCTGGCGTCGGGATTGACGCTTCATGGTCGCTGTCATATTAATATATCAGCTGGCGGCGTCAATGGCGCCATCGCGGCCGAACGGCGCGGAAGGGAAGATCATGCAGCGGATGGGTCACGTCCTGGCGTTGAAGCCCGGCACGGTCGAACACTACAAGGAGCTTCACGCAGAGGTATGGGACGAGGTTCTCGCGACCATCACCTCCGCCAATATCAGGAATTACAGCATCTTCCTGCGCGAACCCGAGAATCTGCTGTTCGCCTACTGGGAATATGTCGGGAACGATTTCGCAGCCGACATGGAGGCATTGAGCCGCGTTCCGGCCATGCAGGAGTGGTGGACGATCTGCGAGCCGCTGCAGCAGCCGCTCGACACGCGTGCCGATGGTGAGTGGTGGGCGCCGATGGAACCGGTGTTTCTTCACCTCTGATCCGTCGCGTCCGCCATTCGATGCACACCCTGAGACGCACTCTACGGAAGCCGACGGGGGCAAGCCGGACTTGCCACCCATGCTGAGCCGGGCGGCGAACGGGGACAAAGGCCTGGCGCTCCTGGCGCTTTCCTTCGAGGATCTTTACGGGCAGTTGCCCGACGCATCGCCCCGATCCCGTATCGCACGATAAGTCTGGCATCATGGATGCCATCGTGCGCGCGCGGCTTATGTGGTCGCCGGGAAATACTGGCATGGGGCGAGGAGTTGAACATGCGTTTCCGGACGGCCATCGCGCTGATAACGCTGCTGTCGGCCACGGGGCTGACCTACGAGATCGCCGCCGGCCGCGTCCTCGCGCCCTTCTTCGGGACGTCGCTTCTGACCTGGACGGCGGTGATCGCCACCGTTCTGGCTGGCTTCGCGCTCGGGAACGCGCTTGGTGGGTTCATCGCCGAGCGCGAGAGGCGGACGGCCCTGCGGAACGTGCGCGCGGCACTTGTCGTCACGGTAGTGCTGGCGGCCCTGTCCCCAACCGTCCTCGGGCTTGTCTATTCGTGGGGCGCGCGCGGCACGGGCGGCATGCTTCTGGCCGTGTTCCTCGCCTTCTTCCCGGCCTCCGTGCTGATCAGCGCGCCATCGCCGCTGCTCGCGACGCTTGCCGTGGAAGCGCGTCCGGGCCGCGAAGGCTCCTCGCTGGGCATGGTCCTCGCGGCGGGGTCGGTCGGCGCGATCCTGGGCGCGATCCTCGCCGGTTTCGTCGCACTGCCGCTGGCCGGATCCGCCGCCACCTTTGCCGCATGCGCGGCGCTGGTCCTGCTGTGCGTGCCGTTCGTGCGCGACGGCGACGGGAGCGGTCCGGGCAACGGGGACGCCGGCGGCGGGTCCCTTGCGCCGCTTCTGCCGGTCGCCTTCTTCGTGGTTGGCAGCGCGGCGCTCGGACCTGTCTGCCGCTACGAGTCCGGTCTCTCCTGCATCGACGTGGGCCGAAGCGGGGACGCGGTCCATCTTTATTCCGACAGGACCAGTCAGGCCGCCGAGCGCGTGATGGCAAACGACGCCCCGGCGGAGGCGGCGGAGAGGCTGGTTCTGCCCTATGCGGCGTGGATCTGGGCGCGCATGGATGAGGATCTCGGCCCCGCGCCGAGCGTGCTCTTCATCGGCGGGGGCGGCTACACCCTGCCGACACAGCTTCTGTCGTCGCGGCCCGGTGCCACCGCCATTGCCGTGGAGATCGATCCCTTGATCACGGAGGTGGTGGAGCGGCACCTGCCATGGGCCGGCCAGATGATCGGGAGGGCGGGCTACGACGCCTCCGCGGAGGGGCCGCAGCCGGGCCGTCTCGGCATCGTCCACGAGGATGGCCGGGTCTATCTTAACGAGACCGGCCTGCGGTTCGACGCGGTCGTCATGGACGCCTTCTCGTCGGCGTCGGTGCCCGCCCACCTCGTGACGCTCGAGACCTTCCGGCAGGTGCAACGGATTGCGGATGGACCGGTCTACGTCAACCTGATCGACCGGCCGGACGGTCCGCTGGCGCGCGGGACCCATGCGATCCTCACAAGCCTCTATTCGCATGTCCTTTCGGTTCGCGGCCCGCTCAGCGATCTCGGGACCGGAAACGTCGTGATCGCCGCATCCTCCCGACCGCTGGACCCCTTGCCGACGCTGCCCGGCGACTACGAGTGGGCGCAGATCCCGCCGGGCCGCGCGTTCACCGACGATCGCGGTTGGGTTGGGTATCGGTGATCTGGATGCCGGTGCCGCCTGTCGGAAACGATGTTCCGGAACGGAAGGCGCATTGACGCGATTTGCATATATGGGATATTTCCCAAATATGAATCACCCCCTCTCCACCACCCCGCGTCTGGCCGAGCACATGCGCGCACTTCGCGAAGCGCGCGGTCTCACACTCGCCGCCGTCGCGGAGCGAAGCGGCGTCAGCAAAGCCACGCTTTCGCGCATCGAGAACGCAGACACGAGCCCGACCGCGGAGACGCTCGGGCGCCTTGCCGCCGTCTATGCCTTGCCGATTTCGCGACTGCTCGCCCCGCTGGAGCAGGATTATCAGCCTGTCGTGAAACGGGATCAGCAGCTTGTTTGGAGGGACGAGCGGAATGCCTTCGTCCGACGAAGCGTTTCGCCGTCGAACGGTCAACTCTCGCTGGAGCTGATCGAGTGTGATCTGGGCCCGGAGCAGACGATCCGATACGCGGCCCCGGCCGTGCCCGGCCAGGAACATCACCTTTACCTGTTGTCCGGCAAGCTCGAGGTGACCGCCGAGGGGCAATCCCATGCCCTCTCGCCGGGCGATTGCCTCAGGTATGTCCTGTTCGGGGAGACCGTGTTCAGGACAGGCCGATCCCCCTGCAAATACGTGATAGCGCTGCGATGAACACGCCGATCTTCGAAATCATCCAGATGGATCGGGACACGCTGGAGCGCTACGCGGACGATCTGTGTCACGTGTTGACCGAAACGGTCGCGGACGGCGCAGCGGTGAGCTTCCTGGCGCCATTGGGACGTGCCGACGCAGAGCGGTTCTGGTCAAGGGATGTCAAGGCGGCCCTCGGGAACGGGGCCCGGCTCCTTTTCGGAGCGATCGTGGAAGGCAAGATCGTCGGGACCGTGCAACTGGTGGTCGCCATGCCGCCCAATCAACCTCACAGGGCCGAGATCTCGAAGATGATCGTGCATCCCGACCATCGTCGACGCGGGATTGGCAAGGGGCTGCTGCGGTGCGCGTTCTAAGCCGCACGATCCGCCGGGAAGACGCTCGTCACCCTGGACACGCGCACTGGCGATGTTTCCGAAAGGCTCTATGCCGCGGTCGGGTTTGAACGGGCAGGGGTCATCCCCGACTTCGCACTCGATCCGGACGGCCGGTCGCTGCACGCAACGACCTACATGTACAAGCGGCTGTAGGTCATCCACGCAACGTTCGTCATTCCTGCGATCCTCGCCGTTCTGGGGGGCATGCTCGTGGCCCCGGGGGCAGTACGCCGGCCGCTGGAATTGCGGTGACGCTGAAGTTACGACGTGCCGCGCAAGGAGAAAGAACGATGCTCTTTTTCGGAAAGACCCTTTCGGTATGGCACTACGTGGTCGCAGGCAGTCTCGCCGTGGTCGTCCCCATGGCGTTGGCGTGGGTTCTTTCCATGACTGTCGCATCGGGATGCTACGACAGTCTTTGCCTCTTGCCGCTGCTGATGCTGCTGGTGCCGCCCTGTGCCGCGCCGGTGCTTGCGGTTCTGTTCGCAATCAACCGCCGGGTTGGAAGACCCGTCCCGGACGGCTGGCTTCCTGTCGTCATGATTTCAGGCGTCGCGACGCAAGTCACGCTTTCCGCGTGCGCCCTCGCCACGGCTTCACCCGAATTCAGGGACATCTACTTCTCGGACTTGCTGTCCGTCCCGCAGGGGTTCTTCGTGGGCATTACGATCGGGACGGTCTTCTGGGTTTCGCTTCATGCCGTCGGTCGGAAAAGCACGCACGCATAGGCGCTGATCGAGGTGCGCCCGTCCGTCGCCGCCCGGTAGACGTCCCGGGGCGCCGCGCTGGAAGATGGCCTGCGCCGGGGCGCCACGGGGTCCGCGCCGTCCGATCACCGCGTCCGGGCAAGCTCCCGATCCGCTCGAACCGGACGCCAGGCGAGAAGACCAATCCAGAGCGGAGCGAGACCTTCGCAGCTTGCAAGGAAGACGTGGTGCGGTTTCGGAGGCCCCCCCGCCGACGACGAAAAGGGCCGTGACGACAATCGCGAGCGTGTTGGCGGCCCGCCAGAAGCTCGAACCGGTCGAGACGCGGATTGACAAGCCTGTCCAGGACGTCAAGGCCTGCCGACGGACCCGTCGCTTCCGCCACTGTCAGCCCGGCGACCTGCTCGAATACGAGACCGAAGGGGGCGGGCAGGGCTGACATTGCGCGCGGGCCCCGCCTGTTCGGTGGGTGGTGCTGGCCCCTGTCAAACCCGACGCCGGAAATCCACGGTGGCCTCGTGCGCTTCCACGGCCTAGGATCCGGCGGCAAACGGTGTGCCGGACCATCTGGCCGCAGCCTCCGGGTACGCCCCCGTGCCGGGCGTGCGCAGGGCGGGTGCCGCGCGGGGCTTTGGTGACGATGTCATGAATGATCGGAGCATAACGCGCGCTTGGGTCGAAGAGCGCCTCGATACGCTCTACCCGACCCATGTCGCGGCTCTCGTGCCACTCCTGAGCGAGCTCCGGGCGCTTTTCGACGGCGATCTCGAGGCGATGCTCATCCTGGCGACGACGTCCATCGCGACGGAGGCCGATGGGTGGCATGGCACGCTCTTCGATGCCAAGCCGCTGAACGCCGTGCACAAGCCGACGAACGCGCAGTCCATCGCGAACGTCACGGGAATTCCCCGAGAGACGGTGCGCAGGAAGCTGCGGTGGCTTGAGGAGAAGGGATGGGCGAAACGCGACGCGTGCGGAAACTGGTATCCTTCGGACACGGCGGCCAGGGACCTCAAGGCAGGATCCGCGGCGACGGTCACTTACCTTCGGACGATCCTGAACGCGGCGGCCAAGGCGTCCTGAGCGTGCCTGAGCCCGCGCCGCATACACGGATGTCGCGCCTGGGATCTTCGCGGTTCTCGTAGAACCGGATGCCGGTCGTCATGTCCGCCACCTGCCGAACGGCCGCGCAAGGCCGGGCAGCCTAGAAGTTTATGACGATATTCACGAAACCACCCGTCCATGTGGGTGCGCTGCCGCCGGTCACGTCCTCGATGCCCGAACCGGGGAAGGACACCGCGACGCCTGCGGTCAGGAACGTGTTGCGGTTGATCGCGCGATTCCACTCCACGAACACGTCATCGGCGAGGTGCGCGTCTGTGACGCCCGCCACCACGTTGCCCGACGTGTCCACGCGCGAGGCCTGGCCGAACTGGATCGGGCTGTTGAGCTCGTTGGCCCGGATATGGGCGTAGCGCACTGTCAGGGTGTCGCGCTGGCTGGGCTGCATGCGCAGGGCCAGCGAATGTGCATTCACGTTGGAGTTGATGAAGGTCGAGGCCGATTTGCTCCCGGTCGCCCAGGAGTTCGGATTGCCTTCGTAGTAGAGCGGATCGAACCGCTCCAGCGCCGAGGTGTCGGGATCGTCGCCGGAGAAGGTCTGGAAGGTGTAGCTCAGCGTCGGCGTCCATGCCGCGTCGGAGAAGGCGTAGATCGCCTGCACTCGGCCGGCCCACGCGTCGAGGTCGATCTCGTCGTTCCACTGTTGCGCGTAGTCGGCGGTGAAGGTCCAGTTCTGCAGCGTCCCCGCAAACGGGTTGGTGCGCGCATAGAGGCTTATGGCGCTGGTGCCGTCCCGCCCGCCATCGATGATCTCGACAGGCGGGATCCCCGTCAGCGCCCGGACATAGGGCGTGTCGGAGTTCAGCACGGTCACGAAGGTCGCGCCCAGATACCCGCCCCGCGGGTCGTCGTAGCGCAGGTCGAGACCGGCAAGTTCGTTGTTTCCGTCCGTCGAGGGCAATTCGTTGGGGTCGAGGTAGAACGCGGTCCCCGTGATGCCGGCGCCGGAGACTTCGGCGATGGCCGCCATCTCCCATGCGCGGCGCGGACCGAATTTCAGCGCGCCGCGTTCGAACCCGCTGGAGGCCCCGTTGGCGACGAGCATCCCCGTTCCCAGCCGCAACTCGCGCGCCCCGAGCGAGATGTCCCACGACAGTCCGCCATCCGTCCCGGCGCGCAGGCCCGCAAAGGATTCCTCGAGCGTCACGGCACCGGTGTTGCCTTCATCGAACGCGTCGATGCCCGCGGTGTACGAGGCGACCGCCGAAAGCCGCCCGTAAAGGGTCGCCCCCCAGTCGAGGCTGTATTCGAAGCTGACCCCGGGCTTGACGTAGAACTCCATCCATTCCGGGCTCGCGTCGAACCCGGGTGCGGACAGCGCCCCGAGATCCCAAAACAGGTTCTGCTCCGCGCCGGCATAGGCCCCGGCCTGAAGATGCCAGCGCAGGGTCAGGCCGTCATGGCTGTAGAAGACCGTCTGATCCGACTGCTGCGCAGATGCCATGGTGGCAGCAAGAGGAACCGACAGAAGCAACGCCCCCAGTCGTCCTATCGCTGCGTGTCGTGCGGATGACGGTCTTTCCTCCGCGCGCGTGGCGGATGCCTTCTCGTGCCCATCGGCAGACATCGTACCGAACGAAATCATGACACCCCTAACGTCGCCTGGTCCAGCACGAGGCCGAGGTCCGCGACCTTGCCTGAGCCTCGAGCAGTATTGGCGGGTCCCGAAGCCTGGCAAGCACCAAGGTGCCCATTTTGGGCGGGGCGCCAAGGCCAATGCACAAAGGCTTTTGCGCGCGATCCGGGGTCGTGCAGGCGCCCTCCCGAGGCGCGTGGAGCCTGCGGTTCGGTCCACGAGATCTTGCGCGGTCCACCAAGCGAGATAAGCTTTCTCCGCGTCTGTGCCGATGCGACGCGCCCCAGTGGTTTATCAGCGGGAAACACGAATGGAAAAACACGTATACGGATGCGCTTGCTGCAGCGGTTATTTCGGCGAGTTTCTCCAAGGCAATCAGGGCGTTCAGAAACTCAAGGCGAAAGCGAGCCAGGGCTGGTCATGCAATTGGGGCGTGGACTGGACCAGCCTGGGGCGGCGTGATTTCCTGAAGGGCAGCGCCGTGGCCGCGGGCCTCGCGGCCCTGCCCGCCGGCGGGGCGAGGGCCCAGGCCGAGACGACGACCGCCTTTGTCGGCGGAACGGTCCTGACCGTGGACGCGGAGTTCTCCGAGGCCGAAGCCATCGCGATCCGCGGCGAGCGGATCATCGCGGTCGGCAGCACGGCCGAGGTTCTGGAAGCCGCGGGCGCCGACGCGACGATCGTCGACCTCGAGGGCAAGACCGTCCTGCCGGGGTTCATCGACGCCCACACCCATGTCGTCGCCGGGTCGATCGTCGATTCCCTGATGGACTACGTCGGCATGGCCCGCTTCCAGACCGCCGAGCAGGTGCTGGACCACATCGCCCGGCGCGCGCGCGAGACGCCCGCGGGCGAGTGGCTGGCCTTCCGAAACTACGACCCCGCGGTTCAGGACGGACCGCCCGCGCTGACCTTCGCCGAGCTCGACGCCGTCAGCACCGATCATCCGATCCTCATCATGAACGCGTCCGGCCACATCGCCTATGCCAACAGCACGGCCTTCGCGGTCGCCGATATCCCGGAGGACATCCCGAACCCGCCCGGCGGAGAATACGAACGTGACGCCGAGGGCCGTCTGACCGGCGTGATGAAGAACAACGTGGCCTTCACGCCTGTCGCCTCGCGCAACCCGGCCATGGCAACTGTCGATCCGATCACGGGCCTGATCTCGCTTCTGCGGAAATGGAACCGGTTCGGCCTGACCACCGTGTCGGAACTCAGCCTCGGCAGCCTCTCGCAATCGCCAGCGGACGTGGACGTCATGGTCGCGGCCGAGCAGACTGGCCAACTGACCGCGCGCGTGCGCGCCTATCCCTTCTACACCGTCGGGACGGAGGCCTGGGACGCGGCCGGCGTTGCGCCCGGCGACGGCACGGCGATCACGCGGATCGCGGGCTACAAGCTGGTCGCGGACGGGTCGAACCAGGGCTACACCGGCCTGCAGCGCGAACCCTACCTCGACTCCGACAGCCGCGGCCTCGCCTACATGTCGCGCGAGGAGCTGACGGCGACGGCCATCGACCGCGCAAGCAAGGGCTGGCAGCTGGCGATCCACGGCAACGGCGACGCGGCGATCGACAACATCCTCGACGCCTGCGACGCGATGCGCGACGCGGGCATCGACATGACCCGGGTGCGCGTCCGGATCGAGCATTGCTCGATCCTGCACGACGATCAGATCGAACGGATGCGGGACCTCAACGTCTCGGCGAGTTTCCTGATCGGCCACGTCCACTACTGGGGCATCGCCATGCGCGACCACGTCTTCGGCGAAGAGAAGGCCCAGCTGCTCGACCGCTGCAAGAGCGTCGAGGACGCGGGCGTGGGGTTCACGCTGCATTCCGATTTCATGGTGACGGATCCGGTTCCGCTCCACATGATCGAAATGGCGGTGACGCGCCGCACCTGGAAGGAGCCGGATTACGTCCTGGCCCCGCAGGAACGGATCTCGGTCGAATCCGCGATCCGCGCCGTCACCTCGGAGGCGGCGTGGCAGCTGTTCTCCGAACACGAGATCGGCACCCTCGAGCCGGGCAAGTTCGCCGACATGGTCATCCTCGACGCCGACCCGAGGTCGGCGGCGCCGGACGAGATCAAGGCGATCACGGTGCTGGAGACGTGGATGAACGGAACCCGGGTCTACGCCGCCTGAGGCGGACCTGACGAGCGGGCGGCACCCGCCCCTCGCGATCCGCCGGTGCGGTCAAACCGCCCGCGCCCGCGCGCGGCGGCCTAGCATCATCGCCTCGAACCGCTCGCGCTCGGCGGCCATGCGCTCCGCGTCGCGCGCGGCCAGAATCTCCTTCGCCATGGCGCATTCCGCCGTCTTGAGGCTGCGGAACCGGTCCTGCATCTCGCCCTCGAGCGCCGCGGCCTCCCGTTCGAGGCCGCGTCTTGCGGCATCGCAGCGGTCGATCTCGGCGCGGATCGCGCTGATGAAGGCGCCGACATAGGGGGCCGTTTCGGCCGAGGTCACGTCGGTTTCCGTGGCGATGCGGTCCGCGAGCGCCTTCGCCTCAGCCCGTTTCGCCGCGATCTCGCCGATCAGGCTTGCGTGTCTGCGCGCGATCGTCCTGAAGCCGCTCCGCTCCAGCCGCGACAGAAGCTCGAGGGTCGCGATCCGCCGCTCATTCATCGGAAGCGCTGTCGCCGTCCGCCCCGAGTGCCGCGATCGCCTGCCTGATGCGTGCGATCTGCTCGGGGTCGAAAGGCGAGGCGGAGGGGGGCGGCGTGACGATCGCCTGAGCCGCGTCCTCGGTGTCCTCGGGCGATTGGGCCCCGGCCGATTGCGTGCCGGCCGCCACGACAAGGAGGGCCGCAAACAGGGAGGCGGATCGCGTCATGCCGCGGCAAGCTCCTTCTGGGCCGATTCGACCTGGTAGAAGTTGGGCTGCATGTGCGTGGGGATGTTCCCGCGGCCGATCTCGATGCAGATGTTGGGCGGATGCTCGGCCACCATGGCCACGAAGACGTCCCGGATGATCGCGTAGAAGGCCGAATCCTCGTCCTCGATCTGCTTCAGGCGGCCCGAGATCGGCGCGACCATGCAATAGGCGAGGAAGACGCCGAGAAACGTCCCGACAAGCGCGCCGCCGATCATCTTGCCGAGAACCTCGGGCGGCTCGTCCACCGACGACATCGTCTTGATGACGCCGAGCACCGCCGCGACGATGCCGATCGCGGGAAGCCCGTCGGCCATCGTCTGGATGGCCTTCGACGCCGCCAGGGTCTCGTGATGATGCTTGCGGAGCTTGCGGTTCATCACCTCTTCGGTCTGGAACTTGTCGTCGAACTGCATCGACAGCATCCGGAAGCTGTCCGTGATCAGGTCTATCGCGAAATGGTCCGCAAGAATGCGGGGGTAGCGCTTGAAGATCTCGCTGTCCCTGGGGTTCTCGATATGCGGATCGAGCTCGAGCATACCCTTGTTCTTGAACAGGCGCGTCAGCTCGAACAGGAGCTTGAGAAGGTCGGAGTAGTCCTCGCGTTTCCATTTCGGGCCTTTCAGCACCTTCATGACCCCGCGCACCGAGTCCTTGATGACCGTCATGGAGTTCGCGATCAGGAATGCCCCGATCGACCCCCCGCCGATCATCATGCCCTCGAAGGGCAGGGCATGGAGCACGATGTCCATCTTGCCCCCCGACAGCATGAAGCCGCCAAAGACCAGTCCGAAGACGACGAGGAGTCCGACAATGAGAAACACGCTCTTGATCTCCAAGCATGAATTGATCTATCAATTCTTGACTATACAAGGATAGTTTGGTTGCCTCAAGTTGAATATTTGTCCGCTGAAGAATGGAGGCTGCGCATGGACCCCAAGGGCACGCTGGTCTACCTGCCTGACGCCGAGACGGTGGCCGGGCTGCATCCTGACTGGCCTTCGGACATGTGCGCGGCGCTGTGCCTCGGCGCCGACGGCGACTGCGATGTGGTCGTGTTCCACGCCGACGAAAGCGACCGGGCGTTGAGGACGGTGGCGCGCCTGACCGGACGCGACCGGGCGGGCTTCGTCGTCTTCCCGCATCGCGACGACGCGCCGGTGCGCAGGCTTTCCTTCGCGGAGGAGCAGGCGTTGTGCGGCGTGCTCGCGGACGCGCCCGACCTGGTCGAACTGGCTGCCGATTACCTGCTGAACTACCGCTATGCGCTGGAAACCGGTGCGCCGGTGCGCGAGGCCGACCGCCAGGCGGACGGCGTCGCGGACGCGGCGTCCGTCAGTCCCGATGCGCCCGAGGTCCTGCTGCGGCGTCCGCGTCCTGCCGCGACCCTTGCCGCGGATGCGCGGCCTCCGTCCTTGTCGCGCCGCCGCCGCCACGATCTCTTCGTGCGCATCTTTCCGGGTGCCGATACCTTCCGGCTGACGGTTCACGATGGCGAACCGCCGCTGCGCGTGGGCGATGCGCTGCAGGTCGAACGTGTCGACACGTTGGCAGAGCGCGGTCAGGTTCGCCTGCTCGCCCCGGGCCTCGCGCACCGCGCCGCGCTGCCGGGTGATTCGTTCGTGGTGCCGCGTTCGACGCTTCCCGAGGAGGTCGTGGAGCGCTGGGTAAGCGGCGATGGACATGCAACGTTGAGATCACGAGCGGGATTGTGCCTTATTCTTGAAGAATATCTCGTCCCGTCACGGCCGCCCCGCATCGCCCGCGTGGCCGCGACAGCGTCATCCTTCGTAAGGTCTTGTAAAAAAATGAGAGATCCAAATTCTTTGGTACGCTAGGCATCCCTCTGGCGCGTGTCGAGTTGGGCGTCAGGCGGTCTCTTTCGAGGCAATTTCGTGTCATGTGGCCCGCTGTCAGGCAACAATACTCTGTCAGCAGTTGTTTTTCTCCAAGTATAGCTTATAAGTTACTTCGGAGTTCAAGAACTGATGCCACTGTTTTTCGGGCTCACGACGAGCGTTGGTGTTCGCGGTGTTCTGCAAAACTTCGGTCGCTTCGGTGGTTGCGATCTTTCGGAAGGAAAGGTGAGGCGATGAGTGACGAGGAGAACAACAAGGAGATGCTCGTCCAGATCGTGTCGGCATATGCCGCACGACCCGATGCTGGCGTCGAGGATATCGCGGCCCTCGCGAAGAAGCTTGCGGAAGTCTTCAAGGTCAACGACGGCCCCGCGGGGACGGATGCCGGCCGGGCGCAGCCCTCGTCGGCCACATCCGTTCTTCCCGCAGCGAGCACGCCGGTCGTCGCACCTGACAAGGCCGTGACCAGCGACAAGGTCTACTGCATGTGCTGCGGCAAGGGCTTCAAGATGCTCAAGCGCCACATCGGCGCGGAACACGGCCTGACCGAGGCGCAGTACCGCGCGCGGTTCGGGTTGTCGGACGACTTCCCTCTCGTGGCGCCGAACTACTCGGAGATGAAGGCCAGGTACGCCAAGAAGGCGGGCCTTGGAAAATACAGCCGACAGGCGGCTGACGCGGTCGAGTAAAGGGCGCGGCCGCAAGGGCGGGCGAAGGCCCGTCCGGCGCGCCTTTCCGCCGTCTTCTTTAGCCGGGACGAAACCTAGCACGACAATCTCTTGAGTGCAGTGATGTCCCGTGCCGAAAGAAGGGGTGCGCCGATGCCGCAACAACCCGTCATCATCAAACGGATGGATGAAGAAGAGCATGACGCCCACCACGGCGGTGCATGGAAGGTCGCGTATGCGGACTTCATGACCGCCATGATGGCCTTCTTCCTTCTGTTGTGGATCCTCGCGGCCTCGGACGAGGAGAAGCTCAGGGGGCTCGCCGATTACTTCACGCCCAGCCTTTCGGAGGCCGGCGGCCGGGGGCAGGGTCTTTTCGACGGCCAGGTCCTTGCCGCCACGGGTGTTCTGTCGGGCACTGACGGCCCCCAGAGCGCCGAGCGCCTGCCGAGCTTCGGGCAGGAGAACCCGCTCGCGGTTTTCGACAGTCGCCTTCGCGACGAGGCGGAGTTCACCCACACGCAGGATGGCGAGAATGCGGAAGGCGGGGCCATCTCGACCGAGGGGCGCGAGGCGTTTCCGGGCGGATCCGCCGAACCCTCGGACGCCGCGCCCTCGGACGCCTCCGATCCCCCCGCGACATCCACCGCGGCGCAGATGGCCCGGGACGAGGAGATCAGGCGCGAGCGCCTTCGGGAACTGGAGGCGCAGATCGTGGCTGCGGTCGCGTCCGACCCAGAACTCGCCGGCCTGCAACGACATCTCCGCTTCGAGCTGTCGCCCGAGGGCCTCGAGGTGCAGATGGTGGACAGCGAGGGGCGGTCGATGTTCGATCTCGGCAGCGCCGAGCTTCGCGGACGCGCGCAGGAGCTGATCGCCGTCGTGGGCCGGGCCATCGCCCCGGTCGACAAGCCCGTGGCGGTCTCAGGTCACACCGATTCCATTCCTTTCGGCAATGGAGCCGCCTACACCAACTGGGAGCTTTCGACGGACAGGGCGCACGCCACCCGGCGCGAGCTGATCGCGCAGGGCGTGGCCGCCTCCCGTTTCCAGAGGATCACCGGCCTCGCCGATACCGTGCCGCTGGATGCCGATCGTGAGGACGGCCCGCAGAATCGGCGGATCGGGGTCCTTTTGGTGTATCCGACCAGCGTCCTGGCGGATTGAGCGCCCTCGAACGGGGAAATGCCTAAAATTTGAGCATTCCGGACGTTGCGCCGTCGCAACTTCCGAAAGATCGGGCCCCGCGTCCGGTTCGCCGTTGCCTCATTTTGACCAGAAATCCGGCGCCGCGACCAGGCGGGATTCAGGCTATTGTCTCTCATCGGGTATCGGTAACAGCCGTCTTTCGGCGCAATTGCCCGGTTTCTGGCAATTTCTTGTCAAACACTGGGCGAAGCCTGTGTTGTTCCTCGGGAATATTCTTGCGATTCTTGCGTGGGGCAAAAAATAAAAAGTTGCATAGTCCTGCGGACCGGTGGATTAGATGAAGCAACGCCATGTATCGTAAGGCGAGAACGATGCCCTTCAGAAACGACGTGTTATCAGTGCTTTGGTCTGGCAAGGGAACGGCTGTTTCCGAAGACGAGGCGGGTGTTTTCGGTATGTTGTTCCGGGCGTTCTTTCCGGCCCGTTCGATCCTTGTCGGCGTCGCCGATGGAGCGCTCGGCGAAAGGGTGCTGCTCGACGATACGGAGGTGATGCCGTCGCTTTCGCTCGGCGACGTCCTCGCCGAGGAACTCAACATCATAGTGCCCTACGGGACGCCGATCGTCTTCGTGCCGCGTGCCGCCCTGCATGAAGGCGCCCCGCGCGAGTTGCGGGGGGAGACGCTGGGGCGGATCTACGCGCAGGTCATCCAGGAGGCCGTGAGCACCGGCAGTTTCCCGATGCAGCGCGAGCTGCAGATCATCCTTTGTCTCTGCATGTCTGCCGTCGCGACCGCGGCGCGTCTGGACGCGCGGACCGGCCGCATCTCGTGCGCAAGCTTCGAACGGGCGCTCGCGTCGTCGATCGACCGGCTTCTCTGCGGCCGATCGAGCGGGCGTGCCGATCTCACGATTGAAGCGCTGCGCGATCTCTACTGCGCCGAGTGCCCGGCGGAACTCGGGCCGCCGATCATCGCGTTCTTCCCCATGAGCTTCGAGCACTGGTTGTCGGCGGTGTCGCCGAAGGTCGATCAGAAGGCGTCGACGGTGATGAACCCGGATCGCGCGCCCAAGCTCCGATCCTCGGAAATTTAACATGCATTAACCAAGTACTGTTTGGCTTATTCTTGATATTGTCTAATCTAACCTTGTGTAGTGTCGATATCGGAAGCCAAAGGTGCACGAATTGTCGTTCCAGGCCGCACTGAAAGAACCGCTTCTATCCCTTGAGGAAGAGCGGGCCGCCCTTGTCGCCTGGCAGCGGGCCGGCGACAGCCGGGCGCTCGACCGTCTCGTGCGATCCCATGCGCGACAGGCCTGGGCCGAGGCGCGCCGCTGGACCGACAATCCCGCCCATCTCGAAGACCTCGCGGCGGAGGGCATGATCGGTCTCATCCAGGCGGCCGATACCTTCGATCTGTCCATGGACGTAAGGTTCGGGACGTTCTCGGCATGGGCGGTCAGGAACCGCGTCATGGCGGCGCTCGGCAGCGTGACGGCGATCATCGACGTGCCCACGCGCGCCTATATCGACGCCCGCCGGGGCCGTCTTGAGGCCGGTGGACGGGCCGACGCGCTCGCCGCGATCGGCAGAATGGTCTCGATCGACGACAGCGACGACGAGGGCTCGCGGCCCGTGTCGATCGCGTGGGACGGGCTGAACCCCGAGGAGGCGGCGTCCACCCGTTCCTCGACCGAGCAGGTTCACCGCCTTCTGGAGGAGGCGCTGTCCGCCCTGGACCCGCTGGAGCGCGACGTGATCCGCCAGAAGCTCGAGGACGCCCCCGCGCCGGACGATGCGCGCCGGGTCCCGCGCGCGCGCCAGCTCGAGATCGAGCGTCGCGCGATGCGCCGTCTGCGCCAGACCCTGCAGCAGCGCGGGTTCAGCTTCGCGATGCTCGAATGCTGAGGACCCGTTCGTGACCGCCCCGCTGTCCTCCATCGGCGTCCAGCCCTCCGCGAGCGGACATGCATCGCCTCCCTCGGCGGCTCCGGGAGACGGGCCGGAACGCTTCGCGGCCCTCGTCGGCGGGGCGCGTGCCCGGGCGAGCGAAACCGAGGGAGAGGACGTGACGGCCCGCGAGCCGTCCGGCCGGGTCTCCGGCGGCGCTACCGACGCGGCGCAGGCCGGCCTTCAGGCGGATATCGCCACGCTCGCCGCCGGCGCGCAGGCCGCTTTCAAGACCGCCTCCGGGCCCGAGGCCCGGGCCGCCGTCCTGCAGGAATTCGGGGCGGCGCTGGAGCAACTTCTTTCGGACTTCGGGGCGTCGGCGGGCGACGGCGTCCTGCAGGCCGAGGCCGTCGCGCTCGTCGGGCCCGTCCTGCAGACGATGGCCCTCGACGGGGCGGAGCCGCTCACTGCAGCCGAGGCCGTCCTCGGCCTTCTTGGCCTCGATACGCAGGCGGCCGTCACCGCCGCCGCCACGGGCGGTGTCGCTGGGCTGATCGCGGGCGTCCGGCCACCGGCCACGGCGGCCACCGGAGGCCCGTCTTCTCCGGCGCAGTCGCCGGCAGGTCCCGCCGCGCCCGCGATGCCCGAGGGGCATCAGGCCGCGCAACCCAACGATCCGCGCGTGCTTGAGGCGGCGGGGGAGGGCGCGGAGGTTCTTTCGCCCGGTGTGAAGGCCGGGGCGTCTTCCCCCGCCGCGGGCGAGGGCGGGGCGGCGGGCGTCCTTGCGCCGGCGCGCACGTCCGATGCCGCGGCGAATGCCACGTTTCAGCCGCCTCCCGGCGCCACGTCCGCCGAGGCCGCACCAGGCTCGCGCGGTGCGTCCGACGCGCGCGCGCCGCTGTTCGCCGATCCCTCCCACGCCCAGGCGTCTGGCGCCGCCGCGCAGGCCGGGCCCGCCTTCTCGCGGCATCTCCTCGCACAGGTGAGGGGCGCCCACATCACCGAGGGCGGGACGCGCATCGAGCTGACGCCGCGCGGCCTTGGCGATATCGAGATCGACATGCGCCACGACGAGGCAGGAAAGCTGCGCATCGTGCTGAAGGCCGAGAACCCGGCCGTCCTGGCCGCGTTCCGAAACGACCGCGACATGCTCATTGGCGCGCTGCGGGATGGCGGTGTGGCCGTCGATGACGCCGAACTGAGCTTCGAGTCCTTCGGCGGGCATCAGTCCCGCGAGAACCCCGACCGGGACGACTGGCGACCTGCCATGCTCTGGGAGGCCGCGCTGCCGGCAGAGGCCGGCGCCTCGCCGTGGATCGCGGAGGCCCGAAGGCCCGCCGCGCCGGGCCGCGCGGGCCTCGACATCATCACCTGACACGAAGAGGCAAGGGAAGAGACATGATCGATCCGACCGCGACCGCCCCGGCCAGCGCGCAGAGCTCCAGCTCTGCCGCCCTTTCGCAGCTTGGAAACGACTACCAGAGCTTCCTGAAGCTTCTGACGGCGCAGGTCGCCAACCAGGACCCGCTCGCCCCTATGGACAGCTCGACCTTCGTGTCGCAGCTCGCCCAGCTGAGCCAGGTCGAGCAGTCGGTGCAGGTGAACGCGAACCTCAGGGACATTTCCGCGCGCATCGCGGGCGCCGTGGCGATCTCGGACGTGCAGCTGATCGGGCGGAACGTGTCGCTGCCCGGCGACCAGATCATGCCGTCGCCCGAGGGCACGCGCTTCTCCTACGAGCTGGCCGAACCCGCGAGCGCGGTCGCGGCGCGGATCGTCGCCCCCGACGGGACCGTCCTGCGGTCCTTCACCGGGCTCGCCACGGCGGCGGGCGAGAGCGAGGTCGCGTGGGACGGAAACGACGAGGTCGGTCTGCCCGTGGTGGGCGAGGGTCCGTTCCGGGTGGAGATCCTTGCGGTCGACGCCGAAGGCAAGACGGTGCCGCACGCGACCTACGTGTCGGCGGGCGTCGAAAGCGTCGTCTTCCGCGACGGGGTGCCGATGCTCGTGCTCGACAACGGGATGCAGGTCGCGTCGTCGCGCATCGCCATGGTCGACTGATCCTTCGCGGAAGGATCAGCGCCGCGGCACGTCGCGGGTTCCCAGGAGGCTGACGTCGATCGAGACGAGTTCGGGCATCCTGCCCGACAGCGTCCGCTCAAGCCGTGCCGAAAGCGCCTCGAGGTCGACCTCGCCGGTCGCGGCGTCGGTGCGGGCGTCGAGGACGGCGTCGAAGACGGCGTCGCGCAGGCGGACGAGGTTCTCGGGTTCGGAATGGTGGAGCGCCGCATCCTCGCCGGCGAACCCAGCCGAAAGGCGGGCGACGACATAGGTCACGTGCCGGGGCTGTTCGACCGGGAAGGTGAATGAGCCGAGGCTCAGGGACGCGACCTCGACCGTGCCGAGCGTTTGCGGGGCGCCGGCCTCGAGGTCATCCCCGGCGGCGCCCTGCGGCAGGACGTTGCCCGCGCCGATGCCCGCGATGAGGCAAAGGACGGGAACGCTGAAAGCGATCATGTAACGTCGGCGCATCATCCCACCCGCGGTTCCACAGACCGCATCATGACGCGCGACTGCGTCCGCAATCGTGCCTCAGTATGGCAAGATGATGTCGACGACGTCTTCCCCGTAGGAGCTGCGCGTCTGCCGCGTGAGCTGCCCGCGCCCGCCATAGGTGATCCGCGCCTCGGCGATCTTGTCGTAGTCGATGGTGTTGTCGCGCTGGATGTCCTGGGGACGGATGATCCCCGCGACCCTCAGCTCGCGGATTTCGGAGTTCACCATGACCTCCTGGCGTCCGGCCACGACGAGGTTTCCGTTTGGCAGCTGCTGCACGACGGTCGCCGCGACCCTGAGCTGGATCGATTCCGCCCGGTTGATCCGCCCGGACCCCTCGGCGCTGGTCCCCGCCGTCAGATCCACGAGGTCCCCGCCTTCGTCGGTCCCCGTCAGCCGCCCGATCAGGCCCTGCACGCCGAAGGCCGAGGGCATGCCGACATTCGCCCCTCCCTGCCGCTCGCGCTCGCTCTGGTTCGACAGACGGGCGCGGTCGTCGATCTCGATGTTGATGGTGAGGATGTCGCCCACCTGCATCGCGCGCTGGTCGGCGAAGAACCCGGTCGAGCCCGACTGCCAGAGCGACGAGCGCTCGGCGCGGTGCGGCAGGCCCGCGATCTCGGGTTCGGGCATCGGCACCGAGACATGGGCCATTTCGGGCATGGTCACGCCGTCGAGCTGCATTCCCGCGACCTGCGGGTTGCGGTCCTGCATCATCGGGCCGGTGCACCCGGAGAGGATCGCGGTAACGGATGCCGCGAGCGATGCGCGGAGCAGGGTGTTCATCGGGTGACCTCCACGACGCCTCCGGCACTCGCGGTGCCGACGAGGGACAGGTTGCTGACGAGGTTGACGACCCGCACAAGGTCGCCTTCGGCGGCATCGGCAAGCGCGCGGCCCGGTGCCGAAAGCTCGAGGCCGGCCTCCGCATAGCGGATCTGCACGCGCTCGCCGCGCGTGACGACGAGAGGCGCCATGACGGACTGCGCCATGACGGGACGTCCCTCGGGGAGCATCCGGCGGACCTGCCGGCCGACGAGGCCGGCGGTGTCGGTGACGGAGAAATCGTTGAGGCGCCCCATCGGCATGTCGATCGTGACGAGGTCGCCCTCGGCGATGATCTCGTCGGGCATCAGCCGGCGCGCCGGCACGGGCACGGGCACCGTCACGAGGGCAAGGCCCGACACGCGCTCGGCCTCGCCGGTCTCGAGAATGGCCTCGGCGAGGAACTGGCCGGTGGCGGGGTCCATCCAGAACCGCGCGATCAGGACCGCGTTCTCGACGTCCGGCTGGTAGGTGATCCTGAACACGCCCTCCTCGGCGAGCGCCGCGCCGAGCGTGGCGCGCGCGCGCTCCTCGACGAGATCGGCGAAGTCGTCCGCAAGAAGCGGCGAGGCCCAAAGGAGCGCGATGACGGGAAACAGGCGGCGCATGACCTATCGCATCCGCGTCGCGGTGGACATCATCTGGTCGGCGGTCTCGATCGTCTTGGAGTTCATCTCGTAGGCGCGCTGGGCCGAGATGAGGTCGGTGATCTGCTGGATGATGTTGACGTTGGAATTCTCGAGGTAGCCCTGCCGGATGACGCCGATGCCCGGATCGCCGGGGTTGGACGCAAGCTCTTCGCCCGAGGCCACCGTCGCCTGCAGCAGGTTGTTGCCCATTGGCCTGAGGCCGCCCTGGTTCACGAAGGCGGCGAGCGTCAGGCGTCCCAGCTCGATCGGCTCCGGATCGTTCTCGACGTAGGCCATGATGACGCCCTGCTCGCTGATCTCGATCTGCTGCGTGCGCTCGGGGATGACGACGCCGGGATCGACCTGGTAGCCCTGAAGCGTCACCAGCTCGCCCTCGGCCGACAGGCGGAAGGCGCCGTCGCGGGTGTAGGCGCGGCTGCCGTCGGGCATGTTCACGACGAAGTAGCCAGACCCGTCGATGGCGACGTCGAGGTCGTTGCCCGTGCTGGCGAGCCCGCCCTGCGTGTTGAGCCTGACCGTGCCCGCCGTCTGCACCCCGAGGCCCACGTCGATGCCGGTCGGCGTCATGGTGCCCTGTTCCGACGTGAGCGCGCCCTCGCGCGAGACGGATTCGTAGATCAGGTCCTGGAAGGCGGCGCGGCTGGTCTTGAAGCCGGTCGTGTTCGCGTTGGCGATGTTGTTCGAGATCACGTCGACGTTTGTCTGCTGCGCGAGCATCCCGGTCGCGGCTATTCCGAGGGCCTTCATGTCGGTCTCCTTCAGGTGTCAGGACTGGCGGCCGATCCGGCGCACCGCGTCGCGCGCCAGTTCGTCGTGGGTCTTGGTAAGCTGGATGGCGCGCTCGTAGGCCTTCTGGATCTCCAGAAGGCGGGTCATCTCGAGGACCGGCTGGACGTTCGACGCCTCGAGCGCGCCCTGCACGATCTGCGTGCCGATGGCCGGCGCCGCGTCTGCCGCCTGTCCCTCAGGCGGCATGAACAGGCCCGCCCCCGCACGCTCGAAGGACTGGATCGAAGGCAGGTCGAAGACGCCGAGACGCGCCAGCGGGATGCCGTCCTCGGAGGACAGGGTGCCCTCGGCCGTGATCGAAACCGTTCCGGCATCGGCGGGAAGGGCGATCGGTCCGCCCCCCTCGTCGAGGACCCGCGCGCCCGACACGGTGACAAGGTTTCCCTCGCCGTCGATCATGAAGCGTCCGTCCCGCCCGTAGGCGGTGCGCCCGTCCGGCGCGGCGTAGGCGAACCATCCCGGCCCGTTCAGCGCCACGTCGAGCGGATTGCCCGTCATCGTGAGCGCGCCGGGCTGCGTGTCCACGTAGGAGCCGGTGTCGATCACGAAGTCGCTGCCGTCGCCCTGCGCCGCGCCGGGATCGAGAAAGGTGTCGAAGACGACGCGCTCGCTGCGGAATCCCGTCGTGTTGGCGTTCGCGATGTTGTTCGCGGAGACGTTCATCTCCCGCTGCAACGCGGTCGCGAGCGAAAGTGCGACGTGGCTGATCGTGTCCATGTGCTTGAGGCCATGTATTATATACTTGTCTATTCTTGATACATCATGCATTACTTTGTCAAGAGATAGAATAAACGGCGCGTGACATGCGAATTTTTCTTGTGCTCATTCTCGTGGCCGCAGCCTCGAGCGTCGCCTTTCCGGCGGCGTCCGACCCGTCCGCCCCGTCAGCGACAGCCGGGGCCGAAGCGGCCGCCGGCGCAGTCACGGCCGTGCCGCCGCTCCAGCTCGCCGGCCAGGCGGCGGAGGGATTCGTCGCGGGCCGCGCCGCGCGCTTCGCGATCGTCCGCGCTGCACAGGGCGAGGCCGGCGTCGCGGCTGCAATCGACGACGGCCTCGCGGACGCGCTTCTCGACCTCGCGACGTTCCACCTCGCGCATGGGCTCGTCCCCGAAGGCGCGTCCGTCGTCGCCTCGCTGGGCGAGGCTTCCCTCGGGGTGGAGCGCGAGGCGCGGCGCCGCCTGCTCGGGGCCATGTTCTCGGCGCTCGACACGCGCGTCGGCGCGGATCCCGCCATCGCGGTCGAGGTGCTGGAGGCGTCGCGGCCATATGGCGTTCCGGGTATTCTTCTCGCCCACGCCCAGCAGCGTCTGGGGCGGCCGGAGACTGCTGTCGCGACCCTGTCGCACGTGGTGGACGACCTCGACGCCCTGCCTGCCGACCTTGCCGTACAGGTGCTTCCGGACCTGCTCGGGGCCACCGTGACCGTCGAGGACTGGGCGCTTGCAAGCCGTCTCGCCGAGAGGGTGGCGGTGCTTCGCTCGCCCGGCGACGGCGCGCTGCCCTATCTCATGGGGAAGGCGGCGCTGGGCGGCGGCGACCTGCCGGTCGCCTTCGAGCGTTTCGTCGACGCCTCCGCCGCTCGGGATGTCTGGGGCCATCGCGCCCGCATGGAAATCGTCGCCCTCGGGCAGGAGACCGGCGCCATCGACGCCGTCGAGGCGTTGTCCATGCTGCATCAGGCCCATGCGCTCTGGCGCGGCGACGCGGACGAGGTGCGGACGCTTCTGGAGATCGAGCGCGTCGCCGCCGAGGCGGGCATCGCAAACGAGGCAATTCTGGCCCTGGGAGAGGTGATCGCGCGGCATGGCGGCAGTCCCGAGGCCCCCGCCGCGGCCGAACGGGCCGTGTCGCTCGTCCATGCCTTCTACCGCGACGGCACGACGGGCGCGATCCCGCTCGACGACTTCGTGGAGGGGCATCGCGAAATCGCGGACGTGTTCCGCTTCTTTCCCGGTTTCGCCGAGGCTTCCGAAGGCTTCGCAGACCACATGCTGTCGGTCGGCGCGACGGCGGCGGCGGCGCGGGAATACAGGCTGACGCGCGAATACCTCGAGGCCGCCGGCGCGCTGGGCCTCGACGCACCCGATCCCGGCCGTCTCGACGCGCTGCGCCTGAAGGAGGCCGAGGCGCGGCTCGCCGGGGGGCAGGGGCACGCGGCGGGCGCCCTTCTCGCGGCCCCGCTCGTGGCGGGGGACGCCGCGCTCGACAGCCGTCTCGCGGTTCTGCGCGCGCGCCATTTCGCCATCACCGGTGAGCGCGCCTTCGAGGTGGACCTCGACACCGGGCCAGGCTCGGAGACGTTTCTGCGCCTCGTGGCCGAGGCCCATGCGGCTGCGGGCGAGTGGGATGGCGCGCGCGCCGCCTACGTCGCGCTTCGGGACCTGCTCGGGGACGACCTGCCGCTGGCCGACGCGGTCGGGCTTCTGATCGCGGCCCACCAGAGCGGCGACGCGGACCTCGTGGCGGCCGTCGAACCCGTCCTGTCGCGCCGGGGCGGTATCGCCGCCGAGGCCGTGACCGCGGGCTTCGCGCCCGATCCATTGGCGGCGACGGGCCTCAGCGCCGATAGCGCGCGCACGCTTCTGCAACGCGCGGAGCGCGCCATCGGCTTCGCCGGCAGCGTTGCCGTGGCAGACAGGGCGCCGGAAGAAGAAAATCAAGAATAAGCTACTTAAATCTTGCCTTAACCATGAAGTTCAATGTCCTCACTGGACGACCACGCGGAAAGGATTACCCCGATGAGCATTACGTCTGCCATGCAGAATGGCGTGAGCGGCCTCAAGGCGAACGCGACCGCCGTGGGAAACATCTCGTCGAACATCGCCAATGCCGGGACCGACGGCTACCGCCGCAGCTTCGCGCAGATGGTCTCGTCTACCGTCGCCGCGGGTGGCGGGAACTCTGCCCCTCCGGGCGGCGTCCGCGCTGTCCAGACCTCGGACATCAACGCCGACGGGCAGTTGCGCATGACCGGCCGGTCGACCGACCTCGCGATCAGCGGGCAGGGCTTCTTCGTGGTGTCCAAGAACCCCAACGACCCGGCGCAGTCGAACTACATGCTGACCCGCGCGGGGTCGTTCAAGCCCGACGAGAACGGTGACCTGCGCAATGCCGCGGGCTTTTACCTCTCGGGCTTCCCCTACGACGCGAACGGCACCCTGCAGGCGGCGGACCGCAACTCGTTCGGCGGCCTTTCGACGGTGAACGTGGGCAGCGGCACGATCCCCGGCCAGGCGACGACGGCCATGTCGGTGCGCGGCAACGTCCCCGCGCAGGAAACCGGGCTCGCCACGCCAGGCGATCCCTTCATCTCGTCCGCCGGCCTCTACACGCCGCTCGGCGCGTCCGAGCGCGTGCAGATGTCATGGCAGCCCACCGCGACCGCGAACCGGTGGACCCTGGCGGTGTCCGACGAGGGCGGCGCGGCCCTGGGCAGCGTCACGGTCGATTTCCACGGCAGCGGCCCGACCGCGGGCGCGCCGTCGGCCTACAGCGGCGCGGCCGGGTTCACGTCCTTCGATGTCGCGACCGGCACGGCGACGCTCACGATCGGCGGCGGCACCCAGACCTTCACGCTCGACCTCGGCGCGCCCGACACCTTCGACGGCCTGACGCAGTTCGCAGGGGACTACTCGCCCCTCGACGTGACCGCCGACGGATCGGCAAGCGGCACCCTCACGCGGACCGAGGTGACCGACAGCGGCGACATCTACGGCATCTTCGACAACGGGATGCGCAGGGCGCTCTACAACGTGCCGCTCGCCGTGGTGCCGAACCCCAACGGGCTGCTTGCGACGAACGGCAACGCCTACCTCGTGTCCAGCGAAAGCGGCCCGTTCGAACTGGCGACGCCGTCCGTCGGCGGGACCGGGACGGTCACGGCCGGCGCGCTGGAGTCGTCCAACGTCGAGATCGCCGAGGAACTTACCAGCCTCATCCAGATCCAGCGGGCCTATTCCTCCAACGCCAAGATCGTCACGACGGTCGACGAGATGCTCGACGAGACGATGCGCATCAAGCGCTGAGGACAGATGTGACGGAGAGGAACGGACATGGGCATCACGAGCGCCTTCTCGGCCAGCCAGAGCGGCCTCGCGGCGGTCGAGAAATGGGCGGAGATCACGGCCGGAAACATCGCAAACGCCGACCGCGCGGGTTTCGTGCGCAAGTCGGTGACGCGCGGTCCGTCGCCCGGCGGCGGCGTGCAGGTCACGGCCATCCGCCGCGAGACGGATGCCGCGGTCGAGCGGTTGCACAGGATAGAACTGTCGCGCGCCGGCCGGCAGGAGGCGATGGCCTCGGGGCTCGAGCTCTATACCTCGCGCCTCGGCGAACCGGGATCGCCCGGTAGCCTCCTCGGCCGGATCGACGCGCTTCAGTCCGCCTTCACGCACCTCGCCAACGGGCCTGACCAGCTCGCGCTCCAGAGCGCCGCGGTGGAAGCGGCCAAGGGCGTGGCGGGCGCGCTTGCCGACACGTCGGCGGCCCTCTCGGAGACGCTGACGACGACGCTCAAGCGGCTCGAGGTTTCGGTGGGGACGCTGAATTCGGGCCTGACCCGCATCGGCGAACTCAACCGGCAGATCGCGATCGTGCCGCCCGGAACCGACAAGCACGCCGCCCTTCTCGACGAGGCTGGCGCGCTTCTCGACAATCTGTCCGAACTGGCCGACCTCCGGGCGGTCTCGGACGGAAGCGGACGCATCACGGTCTACACCGCCGGGGGCACCGCGCTCGTCGAGGGCACGGACGCCAGGATCCTGCGTTTCGACGAAGCCACGGCGGCCCTTTTCGCGGGCGATGTCGACATCACGCCCGGAAGGGCGGGTGCGCGGGGCTTCGAGGAGGGCGGACTGGCGGGCCAGATCTTTCTCGTCGGCGAGGCCATTCCCCTGATGCGGCGCCAGCTCGACGAGACCGCGCGCGCCCTGATCGAGGGGTTCGAGGCCGCCGATGCCTCGCTTGCACCTGGCGATGCCGGTCTTTTCACCGACAACGGCGCCGCCTATTCCGCCGCCGGTCTCGACGGCCTTGCCGAACGGATCGCGGTCAACATGGCCGTGCGCCCCGAAACGGGCGGCGAGCCGTGGCGGCTGCGCGACGGCATCAACGCCGCCGCGCAGGGCCCGGCCAGCGACGCGACGCAGCTTTACGCCTTCGTGGACATGCTCGAAAGCGAACAGCCGTTCGATCCCTCGGGCCAGCTTGGCACCAGCGCGACGATCGCGGGCTTCGCCGCCTCCCTCGTGGCGGACCAGCAGCAAATTCGGGTCGCCGCGCAGGAGCGGCGCGACATCCTTCTGGCCGGCGCCGCCTCGATGGAGGCCGTGCGCAGCGGGATCTCGGGCGTCAACCGGGACGACGAGCTGCAGCAGCTCATCGAGATCGAGCAGAGCTACGCGGCCAACAGCACCGTGATCCGCACGCTGGGCGAGATGCTCGACACCCTGCTCGCCGCATTCTGAGGGGCATTGCCATGACGACCATCGTCTCCAACCTGTCGACGCTGACCGCCGCGAAGTTCCGCCGCGAGACGGTCTCGGACATCCAGCAGCGCCTCGACACGGCCGGTCAGGAGCTTTCTACCGGCCGCAGGTCCGACATCCACGCCGCGGTCGGCCTGCGCTCCAGCGAACTGCTCGCGGTGCGCTCGAGCGCCGCGAGGAACGAAAGCTTCCTGTCGAGCAACCGCCTTCTGGCGAACCGTCTCGACACGATGGCCGCCTCGATGAGCGGCGTTCGCGACACGCTTCAGGGCTTCTTCGAGATCGCGATCGCCAACCGGGGCACGCCGGGCCCCACCGTGCAACAGGTCAGCGCCGCCGCGCGCGCGGCCTACGATCAGGTCGTCGCGCAGCTGAACGCGCCCTACCAGGGCGCGCAGCTCTTTTCCGGGACCGACAGCGGCAGCAAGGCGCTTCAGGGCTGGCAGCAGGCCCATGCGGGGACCGGGCTGTCTCCCGAAGGCATCCTGGCCGGCATCGTCGGCGCGGGTCTGAGCGATGCGGCAGACGCGGCGGCGAAGCTCGCCGAGATCGACCTGGTGTTCGCCAGCGCCAACGCGGGCGCGCCGGCGACCAATTTCGAGGCGAGCTTCTACAACGGCACTCCGGCGCTGGATGCGCTGGCCGCGCCGTCGCCGCGCGTGTCGGCCCGCATCGACGAGGCGACGGTCTTGCAGTTCGGCGTGCAAGCCAACGACGCGGCCTTCACCAGCGCGCTTCAGGGACTTGCGATGTTCGCGTCCGTAGACCCGGCGAGCTTCGCGGATGACGGGGCCTACGCGGTGTGGGTCGGCGCGGCCCTCGACAGGGTGGCGGCCGGGATCGACGACATCATCGGCGCCGAGGGCCAACTGGGCACGCAGCAGCGCACGCTGGACGAGACGATGCGCCGCCAGCAGGATCGCGGCGACCTCTATGGCCGGCACATCGTGCTTCTGGAGAATGTCGATCCCTACGAGGCGGCCACGCGCGTGACCGAGCTTTCGGCGCAGCTCGAGGCGGCCTATGCCGTCACCGCGCGGATCTCGCGGCTGAGCTTCCTCGACTACATGTAGGGCAGGGGCCGTGGCGAGGCGCCGCCGCCTCAGTCGGCCGCTTCCGTCAGGAACGCCTCTTCCGAGAGGCGGTATCCGCGTCCCGGCACCGTCTCGATGTATCGCGCGCCCAAGGGGGTGGACGCCTCAAGCTTCTTGCGGATCTTGCAGATGTAGACGTCGATGACCTTCTCGAACGGCGGCACCTCGGCGATCCCGTAGACCGCGTCGTAGATCGCCGCCTTGGACACCACGCGCCGCGCGTTCAGGACGAGCTGGTGGAAGATCGCGTGCTCCCGGCTGGACAGACGCACGCGGCGACCGGCGATCTGCGGGTCGCGCCCGTCGAAATAGGCCACGACGTCGCCCACCTTCACCTCGTCTCCGGCGTGGCCGTTCGCGCGGCGCAGGATCGCGTTCAGCCGCGCCTTCAGCTCGATCGCCTTCAGGGGCGCCACGAGATCCTCGTCGGCGCCGCCGTTGAGCGATGCCGCCGCCTCGCGGGAGTTGCGCCCGTCGCGCAGGACGACCACCGGATTTTCGCAGCCGGCCCTGCGCAGGGCGGCGATGCGGTCGCTCACGCCCGGAACGGCGGCGAGCAGGAACGGGCTGCCGCACACGCCGGGGCGGTTGAGCAAGCCGAGATCGCCCTCGAAGAACACGTCCTCGATGAGCCTCGGGATCATCTTTTCCGATTTCAGTTCGGCAAGGAGGCCCGGGCGCCGTTCGCCGCGCGGCTCATGAACGTAGATGTGCATCAACGCTGTCCTTTCGACGCTCGCAGGCTGTCCCGAGCAAGAGGATCGATAAACCTCCGACACGGAATACAAGTATAAAACATGAATAGCAAGTATAAGTTGACTTATTCATGTATTGCCGTAAAAGACAGGTTGGACGCAAGCGGAGGTTTGTCGTGATTGGATACAGGGAACGGCCGTGGGGGGCCTTCGGACGCCATCTGCGGACCGCGGTGGCGCTGCTTGCGCTGTGCCTGCCCGCGCCGTCGCTTGCGGACGTGCGGATCAAGGACATCACGACGCTGGAGGGTGTGCGCGAGAATCAGATCGTCGGCTACGGGCTGGTCGTCGGACTGAACGGTACCGGCGACAGGCTCAGGAACAGCCCGTTCACGGAACGCTCCATCGAGGGGATGCTGGAGCGCCTCGGCGTCGGGAACCTGACCGAGGACGACATCAAGACCGAGAACACGGCCGCCGTCCTCGTCACCGCGAACCTTCCGCCCTTCGCGCGCATGGGGCAGACCATCGACGTGGTGATCTCGTCGATCGGGGACGCCTCCAGCCTGCGCGGCGGCACCCTGATCGTCACCTCGCTCGCCGGTGCGGACGGCGAGGTCTACGCCGTGGCCCAGGGCCCCATCGCCGTCGCCGGATATGCCGCGCAGGGGCTGAACGCATCCATCGTCGAGGGCGTGCCGACAGTCGCGCGCATCGAGAACGGCGCCATTGTCGAGCGCGAGATACCGTTCGTGTTCAACAACCTGCAGACTGTGCGCCTTGCGCTGCGAACGCCCGATTTCACCACGGCCCAGCGGGTCGAGGAGGCGATCAACGCGGCGATCGGGCCGGGAACGGCCGTCGCGCTCGATCCCACGACGATCGAGATCAACCGGCACGACAAGGCGGACCTGCCCGAGCTGATCTCGCAGATCGAGAACCTTCTGGTCCGCCCCGATACGGTGGCGAGGGTCGTCATAGACGCGCGGTCGGGCACCATCGTGATGGGGGCGAACGTCCGCATCGGCGAGGTCGCGGTCAGCCAGGGCGGGCTCACGGTGCTCGTCCGCGAGCAGATCGAGGTCAGCCAGCCCGAACCCTTCTCCATCGGCGAGACCGTTATCGTGCCGCAGACCGAGGTCGAGGTCCGCGAGCGCGAGACGCAGTTCACCGTGCTCGAAGGCAACGTCAGCCTGCAGCGGCTGGTGGACGGGCTGAACGCCATCGGCGTGGGTGCGACGGAGACCATCGCGATCCTGCAGGCGATCAAGGCGGCGGGCGCGCTGCACGCGGACCTGGAGATCATCTGATGACCTCCGTCGAAACCGGCCACCTCCTGCCGTCTGCCATCGACGCGCGCCCGCTTCGCCGGGACGCCGCGGACACGGCGCGCGAATTCGAGGCGATGTTCCTGTCGCAGACGGTGGACGAGATGCTCAAGACCGTGCCGCAGGGCCTCATGGGCGGCGGCCATGCCGAAGAGATGTGGCGAAGCTTCTTCGCCCGCGCCATCGCCGAGGAAATCGCGGATGGCGGGCGCACGGGCGTGGCCCAAAGCGTCGAGGCCGCGATCACGGGATACACCGCCGGTTCAGGAGAAGATGGACGATGAAATTCCTCAAGGACGACGACTTCAGCCAGATCGATGCGCTGGCCGAACTGCTCGAGCGCGAGAACGCGGGGATCGAGAGCGGTAACACCGCGATCGTCGCCGACCTTCTCGCCGAAAAGGCGGTGCTCGCCGCCCGGATCGAGGCGATGGAGGCCGCGATCGCCGACGGGCTCGCGGGGCAGGGGCCCGAGGCGGAGGCGCTCCGGGCGCGCGTCTCGCGCCTGAAGACGCTTCTGGGGCGCAACGGCAGGCTGGTCAGCCGGATGGCCGGGGCGGTCAGGGACGTGGCCTTCGAGCTCGCGCGGCTCGCCGAGCGCGAAAGCCTTGCCGGAACCTACGACGCGAGGGGCGAGAGGCTGGCGAAAGATGGCAAGAAAATGGCAGAATTAAGCAAGAATAGTGCCATAAACAAAACGCTCTAATCTTTAACCTCGGGGAAACCACTAAGGATAAAATCCCACCTGCGAGCCAAGCCTCGCACCCCCTGCCAGAAAGGCGGGAGCCACAGATCCGAAGCACTGGAGAACGCTATGTCTTCGATTCACACCAACGCCGCGGCGATGAACGCGCTGTCGACCCTGCGCAACATCAACAGCAACCTCACCGAAACGCAAAGCCGCATCTCGACCGGTTTCAAGGTCCAGTCCGGCAAAGACAACGCCGCCTACTTCGCCATCTCCACGACGATGAAGGGCGACAGCGGGGCCTACCGGGCCATCAACGAGGGCCTGACGCTCACGAAGAACTCGATCGCGACCGCGCGCCTCGGCTCCGAGACGGTCCAGGGCCTCGCGCAGCAGTTCCTCGACAAGGTGGCCTTCGCCCAGGGTGCCGAAGGCGGCCAGACCGAGATCGAGAACGACCTGCTCGAGATCGTCAAGCAGATGGAGACGACCCTCAGCCAGTCGACGTTCAACGGCGACGACATGCTGGGCGCGGCCTCCTACGGCACGGCAGACGTCACGGCGGCTGCCGTCGTCGCGGCCGACGGCACGATCACCCGCGCCACGAACGGCAACGCCGCCGTCGGTGTCGACCGGGACGTCGTGACCGGCATCTCGCGCGCGGGCGGAACCTACGCCACCACGACGATGGCCGTCAGCACGCATGACATGGCCGTGCTCGTCGCGGACTTCAGCGCGCTCGCCACCGGCTTCGCGGCGGCGGCCGACGATGCCACGACCGGCGCGGCATTCCTTGCAGGCGCGCTGGCATCGACGGAAGCCGTGTTCGGCGACGTGACGGACATCGCCACCCAGCTCGGCCAGTCCGAAGCGGCGATCGAGGGCCAGCAGGAGTTCCTCAACAAGCTCGCCGACACCCTCGACGCCGGCGTCGGCGCGATGGTCGACGCGGACATGGAGGAGGAGGCCGCCCGCCTCCAGGCGCTCCAGGTGCAGCAGCAGCTCGCCACCCAGTCGCTGTCCATCGCGAACCAGAATCCGCAGAACGTGCTGAGCCTGTTCCGCTGATCCTCCCCTACGGTAGGGGCCCGGCGTAACGGCCGGGCCCCGCCCCGAGACTCACGACCGGCCGCGGCGGTCCCTGCAGCCGGCCCCGACACGCGCCCGGCGAGAACGCCGGGACCAACGAATGGCAGAAGCTATGAGCATCGCAGCCTACAAGGCCACGATCCGCGAGATCGAAACCCCCCGCAACATCGAGCGCCGCATCTTCGCGCGCATCACCGCAGACCTCGAGGCCCACGCAAGCGCCTACGACGCCGCCGCCTCGAACCTCGACCGCCTCGGCATCCTGTCCGGCGGACTTTCCGCGGCCCTCAACGACAACGTCATGTTCTGGTCCGCGCTGAAGCACGACCTCGCTGAGGCGGGCAACCAGCTTCCCCCCGACCTGCGTGCGAACCTTATCTCACTTGCGCTCTGGGTCGAGCGGCAGACCGCAGTGGTCCTGGGTGGCGAGGCGGGTGTCGCGGCGCTCATCTCGACCAACCGCGCCATCGTGGCCGGCCTCGCGGGCAACGCCCCGCGCCCCGTCGGCGCGGAGGTCTGAACCATGCCCCTCAAGCTCAACCTCAAGCCCGACGAGCGCGTCGTCATAAACGGCTGCGTCATCCGCAACTCGAACCGCCGGCACACGCTCACGATCGAAAGCCAGCGCGCCGACGTGGTGCGCGGCACCGACCTGCTCGATCCCGAGGACGCCGCCACGCCCGTCAGCCGCGTCTACTTCCTCATCCAGACCGCGCTGATCCGCAGCGACCTGCGCGAAAAGCTGCTGCCAACGATCCGGGAACAGCTTGCGGTCCTTGCGACCGTGTTCGGGCCGGGCCACGTGGCGCATATCTTCAAGGCGGCGAACCATGTGAGCCAGGCCGACTTCTACCGCGCCCTCAGCGAGCTGCGTCCGGTGCTGGCGCACGAGAAGATCCTTCTCGCGACGTCCGCGCGACGGGCTGCCGCCGCGCGGGAAGCGCACCTGGCGACGGGAACATGATCCCGCTTTCAGGGCTGAGCTCGCAGCTTGCGCTCAGCCTCGTGGACGCCACGCGCGCCCCCCAGATCGAACGCCTGCGCGATGCGCCGGAACATGCGCGCGGCATCCGCAGCTTCCGCGAGCGCATCGCGGACGTCACCACCGTGGAACAGCTGGTCGAGGATCGGGAGCTCTACGTCTTCGTGATGAGGGCCTTCGACCTCGAGGACCAGATCTTCGGCAAGGCGCTGATCAAGCGGATGCTCGAAAGCGATCCGGCCGATCCCGCCGCTCTCGTGAACCGCCTGACGGACCCGCGTTTCCGCGAGATGCACGACGCGCTGGGCTTCGCGGCCGGGGGCCGGGGCAACCGCGACACGGCGCGGGGCAGCTGGCAGGAAAAGATGGTCGACCGGTATCTGGAGACCGTCTTCATCAACGATCAGGCGGCGCAGAACGCGGCGGTCGGCGCGGCGCTGGAATTCCGTCGCAAGGCCGCCGAGATCGGCAACCCCTTCGACATTCTGAAGGACCGTGACCTTTCGGGCGTCGTGCGTCGTGCGCTGGGCCTGCCGGACGAGATGGCCCGCCTCGACATCGACCGCCAGGCCGATCTGATCAGCTCGCGGCTGGACATCGCGAAGCTGAAGGACCCCGACGAGGTGGAGAAGATCGTGCGCAAGTACATCGTGCTCAGCGACGCGCTCGACCCGTCGCGCGTCGCGCAGAACGCCGCCGTCCAGATGCTGACGGCCAGCGCGCAGGGCCGGTTCGCGCCGGTCCTGTTCGACATCACCGCGATCTCGGGCCTTCCGGCGCGGCCCTACCGTTGAGCGCGGACGGCCCGCGCCGCTTGACCGGGCCGCATCACTCGATCAGCTCCTCTTCCTCCTCGTCGTCGGACGGCAGCCTGATCACCTCGGCGCGGATCAGCTCGCGCGCGTAGTCCACCATCAGGCCCTGCGCCGCGCGCACGTCCCGCGCCCGGACCGGGCCCATCGCGTCCATCTCCTCGACCAGCATGTCCCGCGAGCGGGTGGGCAGCGCCGAAAGGAAGTGATCGCGAAGCTCCTTCGGCGTCCCGCGCAGGGCGAGCGGCACGGTGTTGCCGGGAACGCCGCGCATGATCCGGGCAAGGCCGGGCCCGTCGATGCGGATCATGTCGTCGAAGGTGAACATGCGTTTCTTGATGGCCTGGAAATCATCGGGCGCGCGGTCGGACAAGCGCACCGAGACGTTGTCGAACAGCGCCGGGTCGAGCTTGTTGAAGATGTCGGCCATGCGCTTGTGCGCGATGATGGCGGAGGCGTCGTCGTCGGACTCGAGCAGGTCCTCGCGCAATGCGGATTCAATCTGCTCTACGAGGTGGTTCGGCGGGTCCTCCATGCGCATCATCCGCTCGAGCACGCGCAGCATCTGGTCCTCTTCGAGAAGGGGCAGGACGCGCGCGGCGACCTCGGGCGAAAGACACGACAGGATCGTGGCGACCGTCGCCACCTTCTCGACCGCGAAATGCCGGGCGAGCACCTTCTCGTCCATCTGGTTCAGCCGCTGCCAGATATCGCTTTCCCGCGCCGATGGGCGCACGTCCTGCAGCATGGCGTCGATCTTGTCGTCGGGCAGGAACGCGCCCAGCATCTTGCGTGCCGTCTCGTAGGTGCCAAGCGGCATCCCGCCCGAGGCGACGGTTTCCGCGAACTCGGCAAGCACGTCCTCGGCGACCTCCGCCGGGATCGGGCCGAGGCCCGACATCGCAAGCGTGATGCGCTGGATCTCGCCCTCCTCGAGGCGCTGCATCAGCTCCGAACCGCGCTGCTCGCCGAGGCAGAGAAACAGGATCGCGACCTTCTCGGGGCCCGAAAGCCGCGGACCGGTGAGCGGGGCATCGCGTCCGGTGGAGCTGTAGCGTATCGTCATTCTGGACTCCTTGAGGCGGGCGCTAGGGCAGGGCGAAGGGCGCGTAGCTTTCGATGAGGCTGCCGGCCAGCATGTACCAGCCGTCGATCAGCACGAAGAAGATGATCTTGAACGGCAGCGAGATCAGGACGGGGGGCAGCATCATCATGCCGGCGCTCATCAGGATCGACGCCACGATGAGATCGATGGCGAGGAATGGCAGGAAGACCAGGAAGCCGATCGTGAAGGCGCGGCGCAGCTCCGAGATCATGAAGGCGGGGATCAGCGCGCGCCACGACGCCTCCTCGGGGGTCTGGGGAAGGGGGGCGGCCTCGGTGCCGTCCGAGCGCGCGGCGATGTCGTGGAACAGCTCGATGTCCTTGGGGCGGGTGTTGGCGAACATGAACACCCGGAACGGTTCGCCGATGCGCGCGATGGCCTGCTCCTCGGTGATGCTGTTCTCGATCAGCGGCTGAACGCCGCCTTCCCACGCATCCTCGAAGACCGGTTGCATGACGAAGAACGTCATGAACAGCGCCATGCTCGTCAGCACGATGTTGGGCGGTGTCTGGTTCAGCCCCAGCGCCGAGCGGAGGATGGCGAAGACGATGACGAAGCGGGTGAAGCTCGTCATCATCACCAGAAGGCCGGGCGCCACGCTGAGGATCGTGGTCAGCGCGATGAGCTGGATGATCCGCCCGCTCAGCGTCGCGCGTTCGTCCGACCCGTCGGGCGCATCCCCAAGGGCGCCCGCGAGGTCGTTCAGAAGCCCGCCCGCATCCTGCGCGGGGGCCTGCGCCGGCACTGCGAGGCACGCGAGCGCAACCCCGAGAAACAGGCCAAGTCGCAGGCAGTGCTGCCATTGCGCGTTAGGGGTGGGACGGTATTCCATGTCGCGCCGGTCAGACCTCTGCCATCGACCCGCGCATGAGTTCGGTCAGCGTCACGCCGATCCGATCCCCCGCGAGCTTCACGAGGGTGCCGCGCGCCACCAGCATGTCGTTCACAACGACCTCGACCGGTTCGCCGATCTGGCGGTCGAGCTGCAGGACCGATCCTCGCCCGAGCCTCAGAAGCTCCGCGATCGGCATCCGCGCGTGGCCCAGCACGATCTGGACATCCATCCTGACGTCCATCATCGCCTCGATCCCCCGGCTGGTGCGCTGGTCGCCGCCGGCCACGGTCTCCGGGTCCGCAGCGATCTCCTCGAACAGGGCGCCCGCCGATGCGGCGGGGCCGTCCCCGGCCCCTGCGGGCGGCGGCTCGGCGGGCGGCTGCGCGCCCGAGCGTCCCTTGACAGTCTTCGATCCTGCGTCGTCAGCCATGCGCCAGTCTCCCGTCTGCGATCCCTTCGGCCGGCAGCGGACGCGTGCGGTGGAGCGCGTCCAGCACCTGCTCCGCGATCCGGCCGAAACTGTATTCCATCACGCCGTTGTCCCACTCGACCCGCGCGTCGCCGTCGGCGAGGGCCGGGTCCGCCGCCAGCTCGACCTTCGTGCCCTCGTCGCGCTCGAGGATCGCCTTCTCGATCGCGGCCCCGTGCAGGTCGAGCACGGCGCGGGACAGGAAGATGCGGATCCTGGGGCTGCCGATCGCGAGCGACAGGCAGCGTTTCACCTCTGCCGCGGCCCGGTCCACCGAGCGCGTCCTGAGAAGTTCGGGAATGAGCCGCTCGCAGGTGGCGATGGCGAAGTCGAGCATCTGGCATTCCAGCGCGGCGCGATGGCCGGCGGCGTCGCGGCAGAACGTCTCGACCTGTCCGGCGATGGCGAGCAGGGCGTCCTGGCGTTCCTGCGCGCGCGCGGCCCCGGCCTCGGCCTCCGCCTCGGTCCTGCCGCGGCTGCGGCCCGCCTCGAAGCCCTCGGCACGGGCCAGTCTCTCGGCCGCGCGAAGGTCGTCCTCCGTGAACATCGGGCGGGCCGCGCAGGGCGCTTGCCTCGGCTCGCCATCCCGCTCGACGTCGAAGTTTCTGTCGAAGATGTAGGTCATCACCGTCCTCTCAAGCCTTTGCCGCCAGCCAGCCCTTGACCGTCCTGAGCGTTTCCTCGGGGCGCTGCGCGGCAAGGGCGCCCGCCCGCTCGATCTGCCGCCGCGACACGCCGCCCACCACGGACGCGACGCGCAGCGTCTCACCGTCCGTCTCGTCGGCCGACAGAAGCAGGCCCGAGGCCGCGCCCTGCGGCCCCGCGATCTGCGGCCGCTCGCTGTCATGCCCCTCGACCGCAAGCGGCGTCCTGCCGTCTGGCCCCGTCAGCGCCTTCGCGTCCTGCTGCGCGATCAGAAGCTTCATCGCGGGCCGCAGCCCCAGCGCCAGAACGGCGGCGACAAGCGCGAGCGCGAAGAGGCCGCGAAGCACGGTTGGCAGGTTGTCCGCCGCGAGTTCGGCAAGCGAGGCGCCGACGGGCGCGCCGATGTCGGACGCGACGTCCACGAACTGAAGGCTGTCGACCGAGACCGTGTCGCCGCGTTCGGAGTTGAAGCCCACAGCGGCCTTCACAAGCTCGGAAAGCCGGTCGAGTTCCGCCTGCTCGCGCGGCGTGAAGACGATGTCGCCGTTCGCGTCCTCGCCGTAGACGCCATCGACCAGCACGGCGACCGACACGCGCTCGACCGCGCCCGGTTCCGAAACCGTTTCCGTCCGGGTGGAGCCGATCTCGTAATTCACGATCTCGTCGGCGCGCTCGGTCTCGTTGAGCCCGCCCGCCGAGAGGGGCTCGCCGAAATCGCCGGGAAGGTTGCCGGCGACGCCGACCTCCTGCTCGCCCGGCTGCTGGTCGCGCGCCGATTCCTCGCGCGTTTCGGTCGATCGGACCACCTGCCCCTCGGGGTCGAACTCCTCCAGCAGCGTGACCTGCCGCACGGTGGACAGATCGACGTTGACCTGCACGCGCGCATTGCCGGAACCGACGCGGGCGTTGAGGATGCTCATCACGTTCGCGGCCATGCGCTCTTCCAGCTCGGCCTTGCGCGACTGCAGTATCGAGCCGGGCGTCTCCTGCCCGTCCTCGGCCAGGATCGTCTCGCCGGTCGCCGAGAGGACGGTGATCCGCTCGGGCGAAAGGTCCGGAACGGCCGAGGCGACGAGCGCGCGGATGGCCACCGCCTGGCGCAGCGAGACGCTGTCGCCCCGGCGGCTGCGGATGATGACCGAGGCGGAGGGCTCGGGCCGGCTGCGCGAGAAGGCCTCGCGTTCGGGAAGCACGAGGTGCACGCGCGCGGCCTCGATCCCGTCGATGGTCTGGATCGAGCGCGCCAGCTCGCCCTCGAGGGCCCGCAACCGGTTCACCTGCTGCAGGAAGGTGTTCATGCCGAGCCCGCTGCCGTTGTCGAACAGCTCCCATCCTGGCGAGCCCTCCGAGGGCAGCCCGGCATCGGCCAGCACCATCCGCGCCCGAGCGATGTCCTCGCGCGGGACGCTCACCACCGAGCCGTCCGGCGACAGCTGCACCCGGAAGCCCGATTGCTCCAGCGAACTCACCACGCGCGAGGCACTGCCCGGCGAAAGCTCGGTGTAGAGCGGCGAGAAGGACGGCGAAAGCGCGATGCTGAGGCCGAAGAACACGGTCGCCGTCAACAGCACGCCGACCCCGCCGAGCGCGAGCAGTCTCGTGCGGCCGAGGGCCTTCAGATTTTCGACGATTGCCTTCACGCGCCCTTACCATGCGATGATTACAAGGATAGATTGGGTGTATATACGAATACCTCCAGCATAATTGCAAGTTTATTCTTGCAATTCTTGTATTGTCGAGTAGATTTTCGATGAAGGATTTTGGTGTGCAGCCCATGAGCAAGGAACAGGACATGGCAGGGGAGCCGTCGGCGACCTCCGGGCGCAAGCGGCGGCGCGTGATCGCCGGGCTGGCCGTGGTCGGCGTGGTGGCCGTCGCGGCGGGCGCCTTCCTGGCCTTCGGCGGCCTTGCGGGACGCACGCAGGTCGCCGAACCGGAACACGCGGCGACCGATGCTGCGCATGGCGGGGACGAGGCCGCGCCGCAGGAGCCGCAGGAGGCCCTTGTGGTCGCGCCCCTCGACGAGATCATCGTGAACATCGCCGCCATGACCGCTTCCGGGCGGCAGACGCAACGGTTCCTGAAGCTGAACGTCGCGCTCGTCTACGACAGCCTCGCCGAGGGCGCCGACCGGCTTGCCGAGCGCCAGCCCTACATCCGGGATGCCTACGTGGACTACCTCCGGCTTCTGAGCGAACGCGACCTCAGCGGCTCGGCGGGGCTTGCACGGCTTCGCTCGGACCTGCTCCATCGGGCGCGCACGCTGGCCGAGACCGACGCCCCCCGCGAAGTGCTCGTCGTCGACCTGGTGATCCAATGAGGGGGGCGGCGAAACCGTCGGACGCGGCAGGCCGGCAGGCCGTCGAGGAGCTGATGATTCGCGCCGCGGAGGGTCAGCCCGCGCGGCTCGGGCGGCTCGACGACGCCTTGGCGGCCTTCGCGAAGGGCGTGGGCCGGACCCTTGCGGAGTTCAGCGGCGCGGACGTGGTCCCGGCGGCCGCCGACATCAGATACGTCACCAGCGAGGAGGCCCGCGGGGTCGCGTCCGGCATCATCGCCTCGGCCGAGGCGCGCCCCTGGACCGGCGCGTTCTTCGTGGGCATCGAAAGGCCCCTGATGGCGGTGTTCCTCGGCAGGATCCTCGGGGACGAGCCCGAGGATGCCGACACGGACAGGCCGCTCACGCCGATCGAGCGGCGCATCGCGCTTCGGCTGCTGGACCGGGCGGTCGGAGCGCTGTCGGCCGAGCTGGCGTCGCTTCGCAAGGTCACTGGACACGCCCTGGAGTTGAAGCACGAGGTTGCGGCCGCCGATCTCGGTGCGGCGGGCGATCGCTGCGTGGTGGCCGTGGTGCCGCTCGAGGCAGGCGGCGCCACTGGCGCACTTCACGTGATCCTGCCGTTCTCGCTGTTCGGGCCCGACCTCGACATGCTGGCGCGCCCCGTGCGCCCGCGCGCCGTTCCCGAGGCCACCGGGTGGCGCGAGGAGCTGTCGACCATGATCGCCTGCGCACAGATCAAGGTGACGGCGATCATCGGGGAGGGCGAGGTCCGCCTCGGCGACGCGCTGGCATGGAAGCTCGGCGAGACCCTCGACCTCGGCATCGACGCCACGCAGCCCGCAAGCATCGCCTGCAGCGGCAGGACCATCTTCCGCGGCGAGGCCGGCAGGCGTGCCAACGGCGCGATGGCGCTGCAGATCACGGAAGAACTTGAGACAGGGGAGTTCAAGGGCCGATGACGCTTCTTATCGACACGATCATTCTTGTTTTACTTGGTGGAACAGTTGGTTACGCCGTGATCTTGCATCGCCGCCTCAGCAATCTCATGGCCGCGCTGGATGGCCTGCGCCCAGTGGTCGAGACGTTCTCGGCCGCGGTGGATCGCACCGAGGGCTCGGTGAAGACCTTGCGCTCCGTGGCCCAGGACATGACGCCCGCGCGCCATGCGGTCCCGGGCGGCTGGCGTAACGTCCCCGAGCCGCAGGACGCTGCCCTGCAGGAGATGCGCGCCAGCGCGATGCTGCGGATGCCCGCGAAGATGGACCTGATCCGGAACTTCTTCGACGACGCGCGGAAACATCACGCATGACGCATCCGGTCCGCCTTCCCCTGATGCTTGCCGCGGTCGCGCTGGGCGCAGGCCCGTGCCTCGCCGGGGGCGTTCAGCCCGCGAAGGGCGCGCTTCCGCCCTACACGGCCACGAAACAGTCGCAGACGCCGCCCATGTGCAGCACGTCCGAGGACGTCTTCGCTTCGATCGCCGAGGAACGGGCCCTTCTGGAGGAGCAGCAGGCGGACCTTGCCGCGCGGCGCGCCGCGCTCGACCTCGCGCGCGGCCAACTCGAGGCCGAGGCCGAGCAGCTTGCCGAGGTGCGCAACCGCGTGGAGGCCCTTCTGGAGCAGGTCGAGGCGGCGCGGACCGCCGACCTTCAGCGCCTCGTGAACCTCTACCGGAACATGAAGCCCGACGAAGCGGCCGCCATCATGGACGATCTCGACATGGAGGTGACGTTCATGATCCTCGCCACCATGTCCGAGCGCGATGCCGCGCCGATCCTCGCGCAACTTGACCCGATGCGCGCGCGCGCCCTCTCGCGGATCATCCTCGAACGCTCGCAATTGCCCGGTGACCAGAACGTTTCGAACCTGCGCCTGCGCTGACTGGCCTGCATATTTCGAACCTCAATTGATCGTATCGAGCAGTCATTTCCGACCTAAAATTTCCATAATCCGGCATTGGCCCACAAGGCGGCGCGCCATTACGTGTCGGTGCGCAGGCGCGAGCCCTCCGGCGGCTGCCGGTCGAGGTTGCGCCCCAGATCCATGACGTAGCCGATGATCTCGGCGACCGCCTGCCAGTGCTCGACTGGCACCTGCGCGTCCACGTCGACCGTCGCGTGCAGGGCGCGGGCGAGGGGGCGGTTCTCGACGATGGGGACCTCCGCCTCCCGCGCGAGCTCGCGGATCTTCGCGGCGACGAGGTCGGTCCCCTTGGCGACGCAGACGGGCGACGCGTCGCGGCCAAGCTCGTAGCGCAGCGCCACCGCGAAATGCGTGGGGTTGGTGATGACGACTGTGGCCGTGGGCACCGCCGTCGCGATCCGTTGCCGCGCTCGCTGCCGCCGGATGCCGGCGCGTTTGGCCTTGATGAAGGGGTCGCCCTCGCTGTCCTTGTGTTCGTCGCGCATCTCCTTGAGGGACATGCGCTGCTTCTTGAGCCACTGGGCGCGCTTCCAGATCACGTCCGCAACCGCGATGGCGGCCAGCACGGAGCCCGAGGCCAGCAGGATGCGCGCGGCCGCGTCGCCGGAATAGCCCAGCATCTGCCCCGGAAGGAAACCCGGCGCCCGCCACATCGCCGTCAGGGCCGCGCCCCCGATCCACGCGGCGATGCCCGCGACGACGGCGACCTTCGCGAGGTTCTTGATGAATTCGACCAGGGTGTCTGTCGAGAACATCCTCTTCAGACCGGCCAAGGGGGAGATCTTCGAGAGTTTCGGCCTCAGCCGCTCGGCGGCGACGACCGTCTCGCCCTGCACGAGGACCCCGAAGAGCGCCGCGAAGACCATGACCGCCATGACGGGCGCGAGAATGGAGGCGACGCCCGTCACCAGCATGTCCGACACCGCGCCGAGGTCGCTCAGGCCCGCTCGTCCCGTGCCGACATGGATCGAGCCCGCATTCGCGATGAGCCCCGAAAGGACGCCTGCCATGTCCGGCATGACGGCGGGGGCGAGGTAGAAGACGATCGCGAAAAGGGACAGCACGCTCATCGCCGTGGAGGGCTCGCGCGAGCTCGGGACGTCGCCCTTGGTCCGCGCCTTTCGCAGCTTCTGTTCGGATGCGTCCTCGGTCTTGCTGCTTTCGTCTTCCTGGTCCGACATCGCCCGCCCTCAGAACGCCAGCCGGCCGAGCCAGTCGGCGAAGGCCTGCAGGAAGCCGCCGAATAGCGCGGGCCCGCTGACGGCAAGCACCAGAAGACCCGCCGCGATGAGCACGGGCACCGCCACGAAGAAGACCGGCAGCGTCGGCATCATCTTGTTGGCGAGCCCGAGCCCGAGGTTGAGCAACAGGCCCATGATGTAGAACGGCGCGGTGATCGTGACCCCGATCCAGAAGCTCATCGCAGCCGCCCGGACCATCTGCTGCGCGAGATCGCCGGGCATTATCAGGCCGACCGGAAAGACGTCGTAGCTCATCATGAGGGCGGCGATGATGAGGTGGTGCAAGTCGGTCGCGAAGATCAGCGCGACACCGGCCATGAGAAGCCCGGTGGCGACCATGGTGGAGCCCTCGAACGAGCCCAGCTGCGGCCCGAAGGCGTTGGCGAGCCCCGCCACGATGCCGATCTGGTAGCCCGCGAACTGCAGCGCGGACAGAAGGACCCGCGCGGTCAGTCCGATCCACAGGCCGATCGTGATCTCGATCCCGAGCACCGCGAGAAACGCGAGCGGCCCGTCGGGCGATACTCCGTCCACGGGCGTCGCCGGGCGAAGGGCCGCCGAAAGCGCCAAGGCGAACAGAAGCCGCGCGCGCACCGGCACGGCCTGCTCGCCGAAGCCCGGCATGAAGACGAGGGTCGCCCCGAGGCGCGCGAAGACCAGCGCGAAGCCAAGGAACTGCGCGGTCAGAAAGACGGTCAGGTCCATGTCAGGCTCCGATGCGCGCGACGGTCTTGAGCGTCGCCTTGCGGTGGATCTCGCCGTGCGAGACGACCTGGGTGGCGGGGCTGACGCGCTCGAGCATGGAGCGCACGAAGCTCCGGACCTCGGGGCTCACCATGATCGCGGGCCATTCGTCCTTCTGCGCGAAGCGCTGGATCTCCTGCCGCGCCTCGAGCACGAATTCCTGCACCCGCTGCGGCGACATGACGAGCGTCCGCTCGTCGCCGTTCATGCGCACGGCCTCCGAGAATTCCCGCTCCCACGACGGCCCGAGCGCGATGACCGACACGAAGCCCTGCGCGTCCGAAAGCGCCTTGCAGATCTGGTTCGACAGCCTCTGGCGCACATGGTTCGTGACCTGCGCCACGTCGGTCGTCCTGCGCGCGGCCTCGGCGGTCGCCTCGACGATGGACGGCAGGTTGCGGATCGACACCCTTTCGGAAAGGAGCGTCTGGAGGACCTGCTGCAAAAGGATCACCGGCTGGCCGCCCGGAATCTCCGAGGCGAGCTTCTGGTAGTCGCGGTCGAGACCGTCGATCAGCGCCTTCGTCGCCCCGTAGGTCAGCAGTTCGGGCATGTGTTCCTTGACCACCTCGGTCAGGTGCGTGGTGATGACGCTTTCGGGGTCCACGACCGTCAGGCCGCGCTCTTCCGCGGCGTCCACCGCGCCGCGGTCGATCCAGAGGACATCCAGCCCGAAGGTCGGATCCCTGCCGCGCTCTCCGGCCAGGTGCGCCGTCTCCTCGCCCGAGGCGATGACCATCATTCCGGTCGGCCGCACCTCGCCGCGCGCGACCTCGACGCCGTGCACCAGAACCGCGTAGGCATTTGCCTGAAGGCTGGCGTCGTCGGTGATCCGGACGGAGGGCAGCACGAAGCCGAAGTCGCGGATGAAAAGTTTGCGCAGGCTCTTGACCTTCGCCGGCAGCGCCGCGTCGGGCCGGTCGACCATCGGCACCAGCGCCGCGCCCACGTCGAGGCGGATCTCGTCGAGCTTCATGGTCTCCGACAGGTTCTCGTCCGCGGCGCCGGCGTCGTCCTCCACCGCCCGCGCGCGGGCCTCCTCGTTCTGCCGCGTCGCCGTGGCGCTGCGCTGCAGGACGAAGCCGAGCGTGGCCATAAGCGCCGCGAGGAGGCCGAAGATCGAGATTGGAAAGCCCGGCAGAAGCGCTATGCCGAACAGGAGCGCGGCGGCCATGTAGAGCGCCTTGGGATAGCCGCCCAGCTGCGCCAGCACCGCCTCGTTCGTCGCGCCCTCGGTGCCGCCCTTGGTCACGATGATGCCCGCCGCGAGCGACACCAGCAGCGCCGGGATCTGCGTGACGAGGCCGTCGCCGATCGTCAGGATCGTGTAGACGTTGGCGGCCTCGCCGATGGTCAGGCCATGTTGCAGGACGCCGATCAGGATGCCGCCCACGAGGTTGATCAGCGTGATGATGATGCCCGCGACCGCGTCGCCGCGCACGAACTTCGAGGCGCCGTCCATCGAACCGAAGAAGCTGGTCTCGTCTTCGAGCTCCTTGCGGCGGCGCTTGGCCTCGGCCTCGTCCACGAGCCCCGCGCCGAGGTCCGCGTCGATCGCCATCTGCTTGCCCGGCATGGCATCGAGCGCGAAGCGCGCGGACACCTCGGCGATGCGGGTCGAGCCCTTGGAGATCACCACGAAGTTGATCACGACGAGGATCGTGAAGACGATGATCCCGATCACGAAATTCCCCGTCGCGATGAAGCGGGAGAAGCCCTCGATCACGTCGCCGGCGGCGTTGGTGCCGGTGTGACCCTCGGCGAGGATGAGCCGGGTGGATGCCACGTTCAGCGACAGCCGCAGCATCGTGACCACCAGAAGCAGGGTGGGGAAACTGTTGAATTCCAGCGGCCTCGGCACCCACAGGGCCACCATCAGGATCAGTGCCGAGAACGACAGAGACATGGCGAGCCCGAGGTCGAGCAGGATCGACGGCAGCGGCACGAAAAGGACCGCAAGCACCATCGCCACGCCGACGGCGAAGGCCACGTCGCGGTTGCCGTTGCCTGCCGCGAGGATGGCGGAGACGCTTGAGACCTTCGCGCTCACGGGGCATCCCCCGAGGGCTGGGCCCGGAACACCGGGAGGACCGGTTGCAGGTCCTGCCGGCTGTAGAGGCTGCGCCGCTCCGCACCCGTCCCCTGCGAGAGGGAGGCCGCCCAGAACCCGCCCTCGAGCGGGGGCAGGGCGGGCGCCGCCGGGCGGGAGGGCGCGCGTCCCGGCGCGCGCGAGGCGAGCGCGGCGAACTCGTCGGCGCGCTGGTTCGCGACGGCCACGTTGCGACGGAGCGACGAAAGGTAGACCGCGCGCCTGTCGGGCGTGAACGAATGGTAGGAGCCGGCGGCGGTCTCCCAGTCTCCGGTGCGCAGGTAGAGGTCGCGCAGGAAGCGGGCGGCGTAGTCGGCGTTGATGCCGGCGTCGAACCCGTTGGCGAGCGTCTCGAAGGCGTCGGGATGCCAGCGCAGGTTGATCTGCAGGCAGCCCACGTCGATCGACCGCACCCCTGCCGCCAGCCGGTCGCGCACCCAGGCCATCGCGGCGTCGCGGCTGTCGAAGAGGCGGCCCTCGCCCGCCGCGTTCACGGCCCAGGGCCAGACCGTGAGCCTTCCGTCACGCCGCGTTCCCGCCTCCTGCAGGCCGATGCCCAGAAGGAGGTTTCCGGGGATGCCGTGACGTTCCTGTGCGTCGAGGATCGCCCGAAGGCAGATGCCCGCCTCGCCCGGTGCCGCCTGCATGACGTCCGCGCGGTCCGTCCTTGCCGCGGCGGCGCGCACCGTGCCCTCCGCGGGCCCGGACGGCGCGTAGAAGCCCGCCCAGCCGTCCGCCAGGAGCGGCGCGGCGGCGGTGGCCATCGTCAGGGCGAGGGCGAGGGCCGCGCGCGTCACAGGTTGCCCGCGGCGATGAGGTCGAAGACCGTCTCCGACAGCCGCGCGAGGGTGCCGTACATAAAGGGGGCGGAGGCGACGAGCCCAACGAAGATCGCCGCGATCTTCGGCACGAAGGTCAGTGTCATCTCCTGGATCTGCGTCAGCGCCTGGAAGAAGGCGATGCCGAGGCCGATCACGGTCGCGATCACGAGCACGGGTCCGGACGCGATCAGGATCACCCAGATCGTTTCGGAAAAGATCGCGTAGGCGTCGGCTTCGGTCATGGTGAACTCCGCTCCTCGCGCCGCCGATCAGATCGGCATTCGAAGGACTTCCTGGTAGGCCTGCACCAGCTTGTCGCGCATGGAGACGGCGATCCTGAGGGTCGTCTCCAGTTCGAGCGTCGCCTCGACAACGGATTGCGTGTCCATCTCGCCCCGCAGCCCTGCCGCCGCGACCCCTTCGGCCGTGCGGGCGGTATTCACCGCGCCTGCGGTCACGTCGCGCAGCATGTCCGAAAAGGTCTCCCCGCCCGAGGCGGAGGGCTCGCGTGCCGCCGTCGACAGCGACTGGCTGCTCCGGTAGGCGCCCTGGATTGCCGCCGTGGAGACGACGGAACTGATGTCGGTCATCGCGCGCGGCCCTATTTCAGAAGGTCGAGCATCTGGCGCCGCATCGTCCGGGCCGCCTCGTACATGTTCATGTTGGCCTCGTAGCTGCGCGCCGCCTCGCGCATGTTGTTCATCTCGAGGATCGCACTGACGTTGGGCGTGCGGACGTAGCCTTCCTCGTTCGCGGCCGGGTGGGCCGGGTCATAGCGAAGCGGGAAGTCCGAGGCGTCCCGCCCGATGTCCTCCACCTGGACCATTGACGCGCCGGACTCGCGGTCGAGCAGCTCGGCGAAGGTGATCGTCTTGCGGCGGTATGGCTCTTCGGTCGGGGTGTTGCCGGTCGAATTCGCGTTCGCCACGTTCTCGGCCGTCACCTTGAGGCGATGGCTCTGGGCGAGCATTCCACTTGCGGCGATGGAGGAAATCGATCTGAGCGGATCCATGCGGGGGGCTCCTTACCGGTTGCCGGAAACGGAAAGCTGAAGGAACTCGTGACCCTTCCGGTAGAGCGTGGCGGCAAGCTGGTAGCTGCCGCTCAGCTCGCTCGAACGGATCGCCTGCTGTTCGAGGACGACCGTGTTGCCGTCGAGGCTGGTGCTCCAGGCGTCGGGGTCCTCGATCGACCGGACGCTGCCGGCCGTGTCCGTGCCCGCGATGTGGCGCGGGTCCGTGACCGAAAGGCCTGCGGCGCGCGCGCCCGACAGCATCTCGTCGAAGCCCGTGGTCGTCCGCGCGCTGAAGCCCGGCGTGTCGGCATTGGCCACGTTTTCGGCCACGACCCTCTGGCTCTCACCGAGCCAGCTCAGCCGCTGGGACGCAAGATTGAAGAAGGAGACGCCAGAGAGATTCAAGTTACTTTCCTTTCGTTGCAAGAACAGTTACCATGAATAGTATGACCAGAAAAGCGGTTTATTCATGAAGACCATCTTTTCCGACCTGACGCAGGCCGCCCGCGAGGCGGCGGGCACACGCATCGCGGGCGAGGTGAAGGCCGTGTCGGGCCTGACGCTCACCGTGTCGGGCCTCGGGCGGATGCTCGGCATAGGGCAGCGCTGCAGGGTGCATGGCCGGCAGGGGGCGGTGCTGGGGGAAGTCGTCGGGCTGGACGACGGCGGCTCCCATGTCCTGCCCTTCGGCGTCTGGCGCGGCGTCGCGGCGGGCGACGTGGTCGAGGCCGTGGAGGGCGACGACACGATCCGCCCCAATGCGTATTGGCTGGGACGCGTGATCGACGGGCTCGGCCGGCCGCTAGACGGCAAGGGTCGGCTTGCCGACGGCCCCGCGCCGAGGCCGGTGCGGGCCGCCCCGCCCGCCGCCTTCGCGCGCCGCCGCGTCGGCCCGCGCATCGAGACGGGGGTCAAGGCCTTCGACATCTTCACCCCGCTCTGCCGGGGGCAGCGCATGGGCGTCTTCGCGGGGTCGGGCGTGGGCAAGTCCAGCCTTCTGGCCATGCTGGCCCGGCGCGCGCAGGCCGACGTGATCGTCATCGGCCTCGTGGGCGAGCGCGGCCGCGAGGTTCAGGACTTCATCGAGGCCGACCTCGGCCCCGAGGGCCTTGCGCGGTCGGTCCTCGTGGTCTCGACCGGTGACGAGCCGCCCCTCCTTCGGCGTCAGGCGGCCTGGACGGCGACCGCCGTGGCCGAAGAGTTCCGCGATGCCGGCCTGCACGTCCTGCTCCTGATGGACAGCGTCACGCGCTTCGCGCTCGCGCAGCGCGAGATCGGCCTCGCGGCGGGCGAACCCCCTGCGCAGCGCGGCTTCCCGCCCACGACTTTCGCGGAGCTTCCGCAGCTTCTGGAGCGGGCTGGCCCCGGCGCCGCGGGACAGGGCGACATCACCGCGATCTACACCGTGCTGGTCGAGGGTGACGACATGAACGACCCCGTCGCGGACACGGTGCGCGGCATCCTCGACGGGCATGTCGTCCTCGACCGGTCCACCGCCGAGAGAGGGCGCTATCCCGCCATCGACCTGCAACGCAGCGTGTCGCGGATGCTGCCCGGCTGTCACAGCGATCACGAGAACGCGCTTCTGCGCGCGGCGCGCCTCAGCCTCGCGCGCCATGGCGACATGGAGGATCTGATCCGCCTTGGCGCCTACAAGCCCGGCTCCGATCCCGAGATCGACCGCGCGATCCGGCTCGCCGATCCGCTGGGCCGCGCGCTCACGCAGGGCAGGGGCGATCACGCGCCGACAGCGGCGGCCTTCCTGGAACTCGAAGACCTCCTGAAGGCATCGGGGATCGAGATCTGACGGGCGGCGTTCCCGGTCGGACGACCCGGACCGCATCAATGCGGGAAGGAATGAAATTGCGCCAGGACGGAATGCGGATATACGCCTGTGCATGAAAAACCTCGACTGGAACCTTTTGCGGGCCTTTCACGCGACCGTGGCTGAGGGCTCTCTGTCGGCGGCGGCGCTGCGGATCGGCCTGACGCAACCCACGCTGTCGCGACAGGTCGCGGCGCTCGAGGCCGACCTCGGCGTGGCGCTTTTCGACCGTGTCGGGCGGCAGCTCGTGCTGACCGGGGTCGGCCGCAAGCTGTTCGAGATGACCGAGACGATGGCCGACACGGCCGCGGCCCTTGCCCTGACCGCGAAGGGCCAGGAGGCGGAGATCGGCGGCCATGTGAGCGTTTCGGCCACCGACAGCTTCTCGCAGCATGTCCTGCCCGAAATCGTCGAGCGGGTGCGCGCGACGCTGCCGCAGGTCACCGTGTCGGTCGTCGTCGCCAACGCGCTCAGCGATCTGCATCGCGGAGAGGCCGACATCGCGATCCGCCATGCCCCGCCGGTCCGCGAGGGGCTCGTCGGCCATCATGTCCGCGACAGCGAGGTCTTCTTCTACGCCTCGGCGGACTGGGTCGCGCGCAACGGCCGGCCCGAGACGTTCTCGGACCTCGAGCCCTCGGCGCTGATCGGCTTCGACGACCTCGATCTCTACGCCCGCTACCTGCGGGGGCTCGGCATCGAGGTCGCGGCGGGCGATTTCCGGCTGGCCTCGGAATCGTCGGTGGTGATCTGGGAAATGGTCACGCGAGGGATGGGCGTCGCGCCGATGCACCGCGAGATCGCCGACCGCACGCCGGGGGTGGTCCGGCTGTTTCCCGATGCGCCGCCGATCCGCGCCCCGATCTGGATCGTGATCCACGAGCGTCTGCAGACGAGCCCGAGGATCATGCTGGTCAGGGACATCCTTCACGACATGCTGGCCGCGATGGGCGGGCCGTCCCCCGTCAGCGGCGGCGCGCGACGATGAAGGGCCGGTCGTCGTTTCCGCGCCCGGCGTGGTTCTCGACCGTCAGCACCTCGAACCCGGCATCGGAGATGCGTGCCCGCAGTTCACCGGCGTCGAAGACCGTCACGAAGGGCGCCCTGCCGACGGCGCGCATCGCAGGCAGCACGGCCCAGCGGATGAGCGGGCTCATGTCGCCGACGCACGGGGTCTTCGAGACGAACAGGCCGTCGGGCCCCAGCATGTCCCGGACATGGCGAAGCGTCGCGTCGAGGTCGCGGACGAGGTGCAGGACGTTGAACGCCAGGACGGCATCCGCCGCGGGCGCGCCGCGTGACAGGTCCGCCGCGGTCGCGACCCGGAACTCGATCCCATCGACGGGGGCCGCGGCGAGCCTGTCCTGCGCGATCGCGATCATGGTCGGCGAGATGTCGGTGGCGAGATAGCTTCGCACGGCCCCGCCGAGCGTCATGGCCGTCGATCCCGTCCCGCATCCAAGCTCGACCACCCGGTCGCCAGCCCGCAGCAGGTCCCCCGTCCGGCCGAGTGTGCGCGCATAGCCCGCCTGATCCGCGACGGCCGCGCCCACATACTTGCGCGCGGTCCGATCCCAGAACCCGGCATCCGTCGTTTCGTTCATGTCAGCACCTCCTTGCCCGGTCTCAGGCCACGGCGGTCCCTAGCATATGCGAAATTTCGGTAAATTGGCGAAATCGGCATGAGCCACATGCGCTGGAGAATGAAATGCCCCACCAGCCCGCGCCGCGCGGCGGGGTTTGCGGAGGCGCGAGATCGGGCATACCCTGC
>NZ_JARRSA010000010.1 GCF_029624655.1 Roseicyclus salinarum | reverse complement strand
GCCGCGCAAGCGCCGGGCGATCCCCGATCAGGCCTTCTCCGCCAGGCCCAGCTTCTCGGCCAGTCCGATCCGTTGCAGCTTGCCCGTCGCCCCCTTCGGGATCTCCTCCAGGATCACGATGCGGCGCGGCACCTTGAAGGCCGCCAGCCGCTCCGACGCGAAGGCGCGGATCGCGGCCTCGTCGGCCTCCGCCCCCTCGCGCAGGACGACCGCCGCGGCGACTTCCTCGCCCAACTTGTCGTGCGGCAGCGCGAAGGTGACGACCTGCGCCACCGCCGGATGCGCAGACAGGACCCCGTCCACCTCCAGCGGCGACACCTTCTCACCACCGCGGTTGATGATCTCCTTCAGGCGGCCCGTCAGCGTCAGATAGCCCTCGCCGTCGAACGCGCCCTGGTCGCCGGTGCGGAACCAGCGCCGGCCCTCGGCCTCGAAGAAGCTTCTTGCGTTTGCCTCCGGGTTGCCCTCGTAGCCGGGCGTGACGTTCGGCCCCGATATGACGATCTCGCCGACGCCCTCAATCAGCCGGTCCTCCGCCTCGTGCGCCACGCGCACCAGGGGGCCCGCCTCGACGCCCACAGATCCAGGCTTCTGCGCGCGCGGCGGAAGCGGGTTCGAGGCCATCTGGTGCGTCGCCTCCGTCATCCCGTAGCCTTCGATGACGGGCGCGCCGAAGGTCTCTGCCAGCGCCTCCATGACCGGCCCCGGCAGCGACGCGGACGAGGATCGCAGGAAGCGCAAGGGCACCTCGGCGATTGTTTCGGCGTTGCGGGGCGCGCGCGACAGGATCGCCTGGTGCATCGTCGGCACGGCCGTGAACCACGACGGCCGCGCCTCGCGCATCCAGCCGAAGAACTTCATCGCGTCGAAGCCCGGCGCGCAGAAGACCGAGCCCCCCGCCGCCAGCGAGGCCGACACCGCGGCGATCAGCCCGTGAATGTGGAAAAGCGGCATGACGTTCAGGCAGCGATCCGACGGCGACAGCGCCAGAGACGCGCCGATGTTACGCGCCGATGCGGCGATGTTGGACTGCAGAAGCGGCACGATCTTCGGACGCGAGGTCGTGCCCGAGGTGTGCAGGATCAGCGCCACGTCGCCCGCCTCGGGCGCCGCGCGGTCGGCCTTCCCGGCGCTGCGTTCGGCGTGGAGCGTGAAGACGCCCGCCGGTCCCTCGACGGGTTGCAGGCGTATGACGGCAAGGTCCATGGCACGCGCCGCCGCAAGCGCCGGGCCTTCCTCGTCGGCCATGAGGATCACGGCCTTTGCCTTCAGATCCTCGAGGTAGAAGGCGAATTCCTCCTGCTTGTAGGCGGGATTGAGCGGACAGGTGACGGCCGCCTGCGCCACGGCCACGAAGGCTGCGGCCATCTCGGGCCCGTTGGGCAGGACGATCGCGACGCGGTCTCCGCGGCCCACGCCCGCGCCGTGCAGCGCCTCGGCGACCTCGACAGACAGGGCGCGAAGGCCGTCATGGTCCAGCCAGTCGCGGCCCGGCGCGCCCAATGCGGGCGCGGCCCCGTCGTTCCGCGCGATCAGCGCCGCCAATGTGTCCGTCATGCTTTCCTCCCCCTCGCTCCCTCACGCGGCCGCGCGTCCCGCACCAAGGGGCCGGGACGCCGCTGCAGCCGCCTCCGCGACGATACAAGGACGGCGGGTCGCAAAAGGCAAGCCCGCCCGGGCGCCCCGCAAGCGGCCTTCCGCCCCTCACGCGGCGTCGCCGCCCCTCCCCCTCCCACCGGCCATTTCCGCTTTGCCTTCGGGGCGCGGCGCAATAAGAGGCGGGCGATGACGACCACGCGCGCCCCGTTTCCCCTGCGCACGCTTCTGCGCCCGAAGAACTGGCCGCTCCTGCTCTTGACGGGGGCGGGCCGGGCCGTCGCGCTCCTGCCGATGCGCGCGATGCCCGCGCTCTCGCGTCCGCTGGCCTGGGGCCTCTGGCGCTGGCGGAAATTCAGGCACGTCACCCGCGCCAACCTGCGCGCCTGCCTGCCCGGCCTGCCCGCCGAACGCCGCGAGGCCATCGCGCGCGCCTCCACCCGGGAGGTCGCGGCCTCACTTCTCGTCTCGCTCAAGACATGGTTCGGCTACCGGCCCGGCCATCCCGATTTCGAGGCGCGCTTCGTCGGGCTCGAGCATTTCGAAGCCGCGCGCGATACCGGCCGAGGCATCATCTTGCTGAACTTCCACTCAGGTTCGACCGAGTTGAACGGCGTCTTCACCGCTCAGCTTCCGCGTGGCCCGCGCCGCTTCACGGGCCTCTACCGCGCGCCCAGCGACGATGCCGCCGACGCCGTGCTCAGATGGGCCCGCACAGGCTTCTGCGACCGCATCCTGCCGGCCACCGACATCCGCGCCATCGCGCGCGGCCTCAAGGACGGCGACGTCACCTGGTTTGCCACCGATCTCGAATTCTCGGGCCGCGGTTCGGTCTGGGCGGACTTCTTCGGCGTGCCCGCAGCCACCAGCAATTCGCTCGCGCGGATCGCGAAGATGTCGAACGCGCTCGTTTTGCCGGCGCGCCTCGCGCGCGATCCGAAGACGGGGCGCCACCGTCTCGAGGTCTTTCCGCCGCTGCGGGATTTCCCCACCGGAGACGCCGTGTCCGACGCCACGGCGATGAACGCGGCGATCGCGGCCCTCGTGACCGAGGCGCCGGAACCCTACTGGTGGTGCCTCGAGCGGTTCCGCCGCCGCCCCCCCGGCGCCTCCGAGATCTACTGAACCGCCTCAGGCATAGGGCGCGAGGAGCGCCGGAAAATCCACCCGCGCCCCCAGCCGCGCCGCCAGAAGGTAAAGCCCGCCGATCTTGCGCTGCAGGAAAAGCGTCTCGGCGGGCGGTATGTGCCACAGGTCGCGCTCGCTCCCGATCTCCATGCCGCGCCGGCGCATCCGCTGCGCGAGGTCGTCGGTGGCGAAATCGAGCGGCCCGTCCAGCGCGCCGAACCCCATCGCGGCAAGGTCCAGCAACACGGACCGGTGCCGCTCGGGCAAACCCGGCCTTACGAAGCCAAGCTCCTCGAGCGCGGCGAGCACGGCGTCCCTGTCCCGCGACAGCCCCGCGCGCAGGAGCCGCAGATGCCCCTCGGCCACCTCGTCGGCGATCTCCCGCGTCGCCCCGAAATCCAGCAGAACGATCTGCCCGGTCTCCGGGCGCCAGCGGTAATTGGCGAAATTCGGGTCCGTCTGCATCAGGCGGAACTCGAAAAGCTCGCGCAGGCACAGCTCGATCAACGCCGTCACCGCCGCGTCCCGCACCCCGGGCGGCGCGCCCGCAAGCGCGTCGATCGGCTGCGAAAGCTCGAAGCTCATGGCAAGCGCGCCGGGTGCCGACAGGTCCGGCCGCCACGCGGGAACCGCGAACCGCCGGTCGCCCCGCAACAAGTCGCCGAAGCGCGCCATGCAGCGACCCTCGCGGTCGTAATCCGCCTCGTCGTGCAACTGCCGGCGCGCCTCGGCCATCAGCGGCCCGAGGTCCAGCCCCGGCGGCAGCAGGCCGGACCAGCGGATCAGCGCCGCCGCGTTGTCGAGATCGCTGTCGATGGCCGCCCGCACGCCGGGATACTGCAGCTTGAGCGCCAGCGCGGTGCCGTCGGCGGCGGTCGCGCGATGCACCTGCCCTATCGAGGCGGCGGCCAGCGGCTGCGTGTCGAAACCCTTGAACCTGCGCCGGAAATCCTTTCCGTAGCTCGCCTCGAGGACGCTCTTGAGCTGTTTCGGCGGCATCGTGTGCGCCTCCGCCTGCAACCGTCCGAGGATCGTGGCCAGCTCGGGCGGCAGCATGTCCCCCGTCTCCATCGACAGAAGCTGCCCCAGCTTCATCGCCGCGCCGCGCATCTCCGACAGCCTCTCGGCGATCCGCCCCACCGAGCCCGGCGTCAGCACCAGGCGGTCGAGGCGCGGACGCTCGCCCCGCGCGAGCGCCCGGCCCGCGCCAAGCGCCACGTCGCCAGCCAGTCCCGTGGCAAGGCCGCCCATGCGCGACAGCCGCGCGATCCGGCTTGAAGGCACGGCGCGGCCGGGCCGGGATGCAAGTGGGTCGGTCATGTCGGCTCGTCTCGCGCTGCTCTGACCGCAAGCTTAGGGCGATGGCGTGCAACGGCCAGTCCCGCACCCCGGCCACGTCCGGTCTTCATCCTTGCAGAAAAACTCCCGCCGGAGGCGCCGGGTCGCCGACGGCGTCCGCAGGACGCCCGAGGCGGCCCGGATCGCCGCCCTCAAAGTCTGCGAAAGCGGCTGATGGCGGTCGAATTGTCGAAGAACGGCACGCCGGGATGCGCTCGTCCCTCGAGCCGCGCGGCAAGCTCGGCCAGCACGACCTCTGTAATGAAGGGCATGTCGAAGCCGCGCGCGGCGTCGAGCGGCACCCATTGCAGGTGGCTCAACTCGTCCTCGGCGCGCGAGAAATCGTCGGGATCGCTGCGCAACGCCTCGGCGTCGGCCAGAAGGAAACGCGCGTCGAACCGGCGCGGCCGGCCCGGCGGGGTGATGGCGCGGAAGACGAATTCCAGCGCGCCGCCGTCGGGAAGATGCCCCGTGCCAAGATAGCCGCGCCAGCCCCTCGGCGCGTCGAGGTCGCGCGCGCGGCCGTCCGGCGCCCCGAGAAGCAGGCCCGTCTCCTCCCACAATTCCCGCGTCGCGGCCGCCAGAACGGCCTCGGCCGGGGTCCGCGTCTCCGCGGCGAGCCTTGCGGCGCAGTCAGGCGCGCTCGGTCGGGCGAGCGGGATCGCGGCGTCGGCGGCGTCGACCGCGCCGCCCGGGAACACGAACTTCGAGGGCATGAAGGCCGCGCCCTTGCCGCGCTGGCCCATGAGGACACGGGGCCGGGTCGCCGCGTCGCGCAGGACGATGATCGTGGCCGCGTCGCGAAGCGAGGCCTTGTCGGTCAGAACCCGTGCATCCGTTTCGCCCATTGCACCCCCACGATCAGCCCCTTGAAGCGCGGCAAGAGGTACAGGGCCATGGCGATCACGCCAACCGAAAACGTGGAGGCGAGGACCCAGGGCGAGGGCTGGAACGCCTCGTAGACCACCAGCATAAGCGTGCCCATCACCTTGGCCGTCACGAGAATGGCGAGGTAGGCCGGACCGTCGTCGGCCCGCGCATGGCTGAGGTCCTCTCCGCAGGCCGGGCAGGCCGGGGCGAGCTTCAGATACCGCTCGTAGAGCGCGCCCTGCCCGCAGGAGGGGCAGCGGTGGCGCATCCCCTTGGCGATGGCGGGCCAGGCCGGGCGCTCGGGCGCGGCCGGGCGAAATTCCGGGCGCAGCTCGGAGTGGATTTCGTCGGGGGACGTCTGGCGGGCGGTATCGTGCATGAGCGGGAAGATGGGGCTTTCCGGGCCCCGCGTCCATGGGGCCCGAGCGCGACCCCGCGTCACGGCTGCAAACTCCTTGCGACGGAAATCCCGCCCTGCCGCGTGAGACGCTTCAGACAGGCAAGCAAAGGAGACAGCCCAGGTCGATCTGGAAAGCCGCCCTTCTGGGCATCACGATCCCGGCCGCCCTCGTCCTGCCGGCGCTGGCGCAGGACGGATCGCTCGGCGGGCCGCAGGGTATGTTCGAGCGGTTCGACCTCGACGGCGACGGCAGCGTCACGCGCGCCGAGATGGAGGGCGCCCGCGAGGCGCGCTTCGCGGCGGCCGACGCGAACGGAGACGGCGTGCTCGACCGCGAGGAACTGATCGCCGCCGCGGCGGAACGCACGGCGCGCGGCGTCGACAGGATGCTCGGGCGCGTCGATGCCGACGGCGACGGCGCGATCTCGCGCGACGAGATGTCCGCGATGCAGCGCCGGCGCGCCGGAGGGGGGCCCGCCGCCATGTTCGAGCGACTGGACGCCGACGGCGACGGCGCGATCACGCAGGCCGAGCTCGACGAGATGGCCGCCGCGCGCGGGGGCCGCTGGTGGGGCATGCAGGGCCACGGCGACCGCGGGGGTCACGGGGGTCACGGCGAACACGGCGGCCGGCACGGCCATGGACATGGCTTCGGCCCGGACCGCGGCTGAACGGCCGGCGCATCGCGCATGGGCGGCCCCTGGTGCGGGCCGCCCTTTGCGCGGATGCGGATCGAGGGCTATTGAAGGCCATGGAAGCGATGCCGCCGGACGACCCCGAGCTTGCAGCCCTCGACGACGGCGCGCTCATGGTGCTGTTCGCGCAGGGCGACCGCGCGGCGGCGCAGATCCTGACCGGGCGGCTGCTGCCGCGCGCGTTGCGCCACGCAAGCCGGGTTCTCGGCGACCGGGCCGAGGCCGAGGACGTCGCGCAGGAAGCCATGCTGCGGCTGTGGCGCGCGGCCGCGGACTGGCGCAGGGACGGCCCGGCGCGGCCCGCGACATGGCTGCACCGGGTGGTCGCGAACCTTGCGGTGGACAGGCTGCGGCGGTCGCGCCGCGCGGTCGGGCTCGACGCCGACATGCCCGACGAGACGCCGGGCGCCGATGCGAGCCTCGTGCAGGCGGACCGGATGGCGGCGCTCGATGCCGCGCTCGCCACGCTGCCCGAGCGTCAGCGGCAGGCGGTTGTCCTCAGGCATATCGAGGGAATGTCGAACCCCGAGATCGCCGAGGTGCTGGAGATTGGCGTCGAAGCGGTCGAAAGTCTCACCGCGCGGGGAAAGCGGGCGCTGAAGGCGGCGCTCGACGGACAGAAGGAGGCCCTTGGCCATGGCGGATGACAGAGAAGACGACGCGCACCTCGACGCGCTGTTCGCCGAGGCGCGCGCCGTCCGGCCGGACGCGGGACTGGTCGCGCGGGTGACTGCGGACGCCGCGCGGGTGCAGGCCGGCACGGAGGTATACCGGGGCACGGCCGCGCGCCCGTCCGGCCGGGTCCGGCGCGGCGCGGCAGGCGTCCTGCCGGGCATCGTGGCGGCCATCGGCGGCTGGGGGGCGCTTTCGGGAGTTACGGCGGCGGGCCTCGTGGGGCTGGCCGTCGGCTTCTGGTCGCCCGAGGCCGTGGATCGCCTGATCGGCGGGCAATGGCCCTCGCTCGGGGCGGCCGAAACCGGCTGGACGCCCGATCTTGCGGAACTCGCGCTGGAGGATGGCGATGTCTGAGACCGACCGGGCGCCGCGCCGCACGGGCCGCGGCATCAAGATTGCGCTGGCCGTCTCGCTGGCGTTGAACCTGCTGGTGGCCGGCCTCGTCGCCGGCGCCATGCTCGCCCACGGCGGGCGGGGGGATGCGCCTGCGATCCGCATGCTGGGCCTCGGCCCCTTCGCCCTCGCCCTCCCGCGCGAGGGCCGGGACGAGGTGCGCGAGCGCCTCGCGGAGGGGATGACAGGACTTCGCGCGGAGCGTGCGCGGATCGGATCCAGCCTCGGGCAGGTGCGGCGCGCGCTTCTGGCCGAGCCCTTCGACCGCGAGGCGGCGGCGCGCGCTCTGGCCGCCTCGCGCGATGCGGCGGCGGCGCTTCAGGCGGGCGGGCACGCGGCCCTGCTCGACACGCTCGCGGGGATGTCCCTCGATGAACGGGAGCGCGTGGCGGACCGGCTGGGGCGGGCGCTTCGGCACGCCCCGGGCAGCGGCGACAGGCCGCCGCGCGACTGAGGCCCTCAGGCGGCCGGCAGCACCGCAAGCGCGACATTGTCGCGTCCGTCGGACTTCGCGCCGTAAAGCGCGCGATCGGCGCACTCGATCAGCCGTTCGGGACTGTCTCCGGCGACGCCCTCCGACAGCGCGAGCCCGACCGAAAGCGTCACGTTGATCGGCGCCCCGTCGCGGCCCGCCTCGAACGGGTCGCCGGCGATCGTCCGGCGCAGCCGCTCGGCGCAGTCGAGCGCCGCGGACCGGTCGGCGTCGGGAAGCGCCACGAGAAACTCCTCGCCGCCCATGCGCGCCAGCAGATCGCCCGAGCGCAGCTGCGCGCGAAGCCGCCGGCTGACGCGGCGCAGCACCTTGTCGCCCGTCGCGTGCCCATGCCGGTCGTTGATCTGCTTGAAGAAATCGAGATCGAGCATCATCACCGCGACGCTCCTGCCCGGTCGCGCAAGCATCCGCTCGAGCTGGAACAGCGCGTAGCGGCGATTGTGGAGCCCCGTGAGACTGTCCGTGACGGCCAGCTCGAGCCCCGCCCGCAGGCTCGCGCGAAGCCGGTCGGCCTGGCGTTTCCGTCCGAGCTGGGCGCGGATGCGGATGGCAAGCTCCTGGGTGTCGACGGGATCGTAGAGGATGTCGGAGGCCCCGAGATCCAGGGCGATGGCCGCCCGCTCGGTGTCGCCTTCGGGCAGGACCATGAGCGTCGCGGCGTGGCGTGTGCCCGGCCGCGAGCGCAGGTCGGACAGAAGGCGCAGCCCGTCGTTGCGGCTTGTGAGATCGGCGGAGATGACGAACACGTCCGCAGCATCGCGCTCGCCCACGCCGATCTCGGTCAACGCGACCTCGCGCGGGACGACGCGCACCTCGCCGCAACGCCTGTCGTCGAGCGCGGTCTTCCAGACCACGGCGCCCTTGGACCCCGGAGCGACGAGCCATATGCGGCCCGGACGCTCCTGGCCCTCGAAGCCCGCCAGCGCCTCCGCGAAGCCGAGGCCGACGCCCTCCTCGCCGCGCTCGCGAAGCTCGCGCACGGTTTCGCGGGCCCGCAGGAGCGAGCGCACGCGGGCCAGAAGCGTCACCTCGTCCACCGGCTTGGTCAGGAAATCGTCCGCCCCCGCCTCGAGGCCGGCCATCTTCGAGGCGCGATCGGACAGTGCGGTCACGAGGATCACGGGGATGTCCGACGTATCGGGATCGGCCTTGAGCCTGCGGCACACCTCCAGCCCCGACATGTCCGGCATCAGCACGTCCATGAGCACGAGATCGGGCCGCGTCGCCGCCGCCACCTTCAGGGCCGCGGCGCCGCTGTCGGCCTGATCCACCGCATAACACGCCGCGGCGAGCTTGACCTTCATGACGATACGGTTGGTGGCCACATCGTCCACGACCAGGATTCGCCCCGTCATGCGCTCCTCATTCGTTGATGCCCGTCCAGCAGCGACTCCCCTTTTCCGGGGAAATGGTTAACAAACCATTTAGCGTGGATTGGAGCATTTGGCATGAAGCAGGAAGTTGCCGAGACCGGCGCCTTGAAGGTGCTGGGATGGCTTGCCGGACAGGAAGACCTCGCGCCGGTCTTCCTCAGCTCGACCGGCGTGACGCCGCAGGATGTGCGCGACCGGGCCGGGGACCCCGATTTCCTCGCGAGCGTGCTGGATTTCGTGCTGATGGACGACGCCTGGGTGATCGCCTGCGCCGAGGCGCTGGACATGCGCCCCGACGATCTTGCCGCCGTGCGCCGGATGCTGCCGGGGGGAAACCTGCCCAACTGGACTTGACGGGGCCGGGTCACATGCGGGCCGCGACGGACCCGCGCGCCGTTCAGTCCTCGTCCGCGCCCAGAAGCGTCATCAGGCGCTTGAGCTCGGCGGCCTCGGCCGCGGTGAGCTTGGCGTTGAAATGTGCCATGTTCTCGACGCAGTGGGGCATGGCGTCGTACATGCGCGACCGACCTTCGGGGGTCAGGGACACCTCCGTCGTGCGCCGGTCCTCCCTGCCCATCTCGCGGGCGATGAGGCCCTCGTTCTCGAGCTGGCGCAGCGCGCGTGACGTGGCGGTGCGGTCGATGCCGATGAAATGAGCAATCTCGGAGGGATTCTTGAGACCCTCCTCCTCGACCGCCAGCAGGATGCACCACCCGACCCGCGTCAGGCCATAGTGGCGAAGCGATGTTTCAGCCCGCCGCTCGACCAGTCGTGCGGTGCGCGTGATGTGATGGCCGATGCTGTCCTGCAGGCCGAATTTTGTGTTTGTCCCATCCATCTTGCGGGTCATATATGGCGCGCCCGGGACAAAGTCACGCGATAACATGCCCGATCACGTGCCCGTGCTGTACGCCCCGAGGTCCACATGCCTGAAATTTCAGCAATCCTGTTCGACAAGGATGGAACCCTGTTCGATTTCGAGGCGAGCTGGGCGGCCTGGACGCACGGCCTGATAGAGGACCTGTCGGGGGGATCGCCCGCGACCGGAGCGGCGCTGGCCGAGGCCTTCGGCTTCGACCTCGCGCGGCGGCGCTTCCTGCCGTCGAGCCCCGTCATCGCCGGAACCTTCGAGGATGTCTGCGCCGCGGTCGCCCCGCTGCTGCCAGGACTGCCTGCGGACGAGCTTGCGCTGCGCGTCAACGCGGGGGCCGCGGCCGCGCCGATGGTGCCCTCGACCCCGCTCGCGCCGCTCCTGGCGCGGCTGCGCGCGGCGGGCCTGAAGCTTGGCGTCGCCACCAACGCCACCGCGGCCGAGGCCACCGCCCATCTTCAGGCCGCCGGGATCGCTGCGGCCTTCGATTACGTCGCCGGCTGCGACACCGGGCACGGCGCGAAACCCGGCCCCGGCATGTGCCTGGCCTTCGCGGCGGGCATGGGCCTCGACCCCGCGGCAGTCCTGATGGTGGGCGACAGCCTGCACGACCTCCATGCCGGGCGGGCCGCGGGAATGCGGGTGATGGGCGTCCTGAGCGGCGTCGCGACCGAGGACGACCTCGCGCCCCATGCCGATGCCGTCCTGCCCCACATCGGCCACCTGCCCGACTGGCTGGAGGCCGACCGCGCAGGGGCGGGCCGCCTCGGCGCCCCCGCCGAGCCGCGCTGATCGCGCCGCTTTCGCGGGGAAAAACGACACGCCGTGTCGCTGAACGGCAAAGGTGGCGCGCCCGGCCTGTGATGTAGTGGCCTGAGGGCGCACACCACCGGGAGGCCGACATGAACGACGCAGCCATGACGCGACGACGGCGCGCGGGCGGGCGGCGCGGACATGCCGACCGGGCGGGCGCCGCGGCCATCGCGCAGTCGCCATGGCGCCTGCCGGTGAACCCCGACCGCCCGACCGAGCCGCTGGACGCGGACGGGATCGCGGCGCTGCATCGCGGAGCGATGCGCATCCTTTCGGAGATCGGGATCGAATTCCTCAACCCCGAGGCCCTGCGCCACCTTCGGGAGGCCGGGTGCAGCATCGAGGGCGAGACCGTGCGCTTCGACCCGGCCTTCGTCGAGGAGATGGTCGCCCGCGCGCCCGCGTCCTTCACGCTGACCCCGCGCAACGCCGAGCGCGCCATAACCATCGGCGGGCGCCACATGGTGTTCGGCAACGTCTCGTCGCCGCCGAACGCGTGGGACCTCGACCGCGGAAAGCGGCCGGGCGATTTCGAGACCTACCGCGAATTCATCAAGCTGACGCAGTATTTCAACTGCATCCACTTCGCCGGCGGCTACCCGGTGGAGCCCATCGACGTGCACCCGTCGGTCCGCCACCTTGACTGCCTCTTCGAGAAGCTGACGCTGACCGACAAGGTCGCGCACGCCTATTCGCTCGGTTCCGAGCGGGTGGACGACGTCATGGAGATGGTGCGCATCTCGGGCGGCTGGACCCATGAGGAGTTCGAGGCCAGCCCGAAGATGTACACCAACATCAACTCGGTCTCGCCGCTGAAGCACGACTGGCCGATGCTGGACGGGGCGATGCGGCTGGCGCGGCGCGGCCAGCCGGTCGTGGTCACGCCCTTCACGCTGGCGGGCGCGATGGCGCCGGTGACGCTTGCAGGCGCCGTCGCCCTCAGCCTCGCCGAGGGCCTGTCCGCCATCGCGCTGCTGCAATGGATCGCGCCCGGCTGTCCCGTCGCGATCGGCACCTTCACCTCAAATGTCGACATGAAATCGGGCGCCCCCGCCTTCGGGACGCCGGAATACATGCGTGCGACGCAGATGACAGGGCAGATGGCGCGCTTCTACGGGCTGCCGATGCGCGCCTCGGGCGTCTGCGCGGCCAACGTGCCTGACGGGCAGGCGATGTGGGAGACGGCCAATTCGCTGTGGTCGGCGGTGCAATCGGGCGCCAACATGATCTACCATGCCGCCGGTTGGCTGGAGGGAGGTCTGATCGCGAGCCCCGAGAAATTCGTAATGGATTGCGAGCTGATCCAGCAGATACAGCGCTATTTCGAGCCCGCCCTGACCGCCACCGGCGACGACGACATTGCCGTCGAGGCGATCGCGCAGGTCGGCGCGGGGGGGCATTTCTTCGGCTGCGACCACACGCAGGAGCGCTACACGACGGCCTTCTACCAGCCCTTCCTGGCGGATTGGCGCAACTACGAGGCATGGCGCATCGACGGCGGGATCTGGACGGCCGAGCGCGCCAACAGGCTCTACAAATCCATCCTCGCGGAGTTCGAACCGCCGCCGATGGATGCAGCCATCCGCGACGAGCTGGCCGACTTCGTGGCACGCCGCAAGCGCGAGGGCGGCGCGCCAACGGATTTCTGATCCCGGAGCGAGACGCCCGAGCAACCCTTTCTTCATGCCTGCACCCTAGTCTGCACGCACCGGTCGGGGGATCGCCCCCGTCCTGACTGGGGCCAGACGCCGAATGCACGGAATGATCAACTGCGCCCTCCAGGGCTTTCTCCTCGCGAATTACGGACCCGCCGTCTGGCGGGAGGTGCAGGACATCGCCCGACTTCCCGCGGACGGGTTCGAGGCGATGGAACGCTACGACGACGCCCTGACGCTGGCCTGTTTCGAGGCCGCGCTGCAGGTCCTTGAAAAGCATCCCAACACGCTGTTGGAGGATATCGGAACGCATATCGTGATCCATCCCGACCTCGAGCCGCTGCGCCGCCTTCTGCGGTTCGGCGGGGCGACCTTCGTCGAATTCCTGCAATCGCTGGAAGAGATGCCCGATCGCGCCCGCATGGCCATACCGGAACTCGAGCTGCCCGAAATACGTCTTTGGCAGACGGATACGGGCGATTGTGTCGTGGGCGCCCGCTGGCCCCTGCCGGGGATCGCGCCCCTATTGTCCGGCGCGCTTCGGGCGATGGCCGACGACTATGGCGCGCTCGTGTTCCTGCGGCTGGGCGGGATCGCAGACGGGGAGGAACGGCTGCTCGTCCAGGTCTTCGACACGGCGTTCAGCGAGGGGCGCAGCTTCAGCCTGGGACAGGCCGGGGCGTGAGCATGGCGGCAGGGGGCGAGGGGACGCCGGGGTCAGACGATCCCGTGCTCGACCGGCTTCTGCCGATGCACCTGCGCTTCGGCGCGAACGGCATCGTGCGTCACGTCGCACCCACCCTTGCCAAGATGTGCGGCGGTCAATCGCAGGCCGGACGCGCGCTTTTCGACGTGATCGAGATCCGCGCGCCCGTGGCCGAAACCGTGGCGGACCTGATGGCGCTGGACGGACAGCGTCTGACGCTGGCGCTTCGCGCGGCGCCCGACCTGCCCCTGCGCGGCGTCGTCGCTGGCCGGCGGGGGTGCGGGGACGTCCTGCTCGATATATCCCTCGGCCTCTGTTTCCAGCGCGCCGTGACCCGCTTCGGCCTCACGATGTCGGATTTCTCGCCCTGCGACCAGACGGTCGAGCTTCTGTATCTGCAAGAGGCAAACGCGGCCATCGGCCGGCTGTCCCGGCAACTGACCGAGCGGCTTTCCGCGGCGCGCGCTGCCGCCGAGCGGCAGGCGCTGACCGATCCGCTGACAGGGCTTGCGAACCGCCGCGCCATGGATCGCGAGCTGGCGCGCCTCCTGCAGGATCCGGCCGAATGCCTGACCCTCGTGCAGATCGACCTCGACCATTTCAAGCAGGTCAACGACACGCACGGCCATGCGGCTGGCGACCGGGTCCTCGAGGCCGTCGCGGCGATCCTCGCGGCCGAGATCCGGGGCTGCGACATGGCGGCGCGAATGGGAGGCGACGAGTTTCTCGTGCTCCTGCGCGACACCACGGACCGCGAGGCGCTCGGTGCGGTGGCGGACCGCCTGATCCGGCGCATCGAACATCCCCTCGCGCAGGAAGGGAGGCGCTTCGGCGTCTCGGCCTCAATCGGGATCGCCACGACCGCCGCCTACGGCACGAGGCCAAGCGCCGACCGCCTGCTGGCCGACACCGACGCCGCGCTCTATCGTGCGAAAAGGGCGGGCCGTGGCAGATACGTCCTGCACCGCCCTGCCCGCCCCGAACCGCGGCTGCAGGCGCGCGGCACCTAGCCGGCCCGGCGCCACGTTCAGGACCCCGGCCCGCGCAAGCTCGTGGCGAGGATGAGGAGCACGGAAAGCACCACCAGCGCGATGCCCGCGACCTCCTTCCTGCTGGAGCGTTCTCGCAGCCAGAAGACGGAAAAGAGGAAGGTGAAGACAAGCTCGATCTGGCCCAGCGCCTTCACATGGGCCGCCGTCTGCAGCGCGAAGGCGGTGAACCAGCCGAGCGAGCCCAGCATCGACGTCAGCCCCATCGGCAGCGCGACCCGCCACGCCGCAAGGACGCGCCCGATCTGTCCCCGCTCGCGCAGGTGAAGCCAGGCCCCGAGGCTCAGCGTCTGCACGAAGGTCGCGGCAAGAAGGGCGGTGGCCGCGCGCAGGATCTCGTCACCGCCCGACAGTTCCAGCGTCGCGCCGCGATAGCACACAGCCGAGACGCCGAAGAGGACGCCGGAGGCCAGCCCGTAGCCCGAGGCCGCGTTGAACAGACGGTCCCGCCACGGCAGGACGATCTCGCGCGGGGGCGGGTCGGACAAAAGGGCCACGCCCACGAAACCGAGGGCGATCGCGGCGAGCACGGGAAGAGACACCGCCTCGCCGAGCACGACCAACCCGACGAGGGCGGCCAGCATCACCTCGGTCTTCTTGAGGGTGATCCCGACCGCGAAGGTCCGCCGCGCGAACAGCGCCACGACGCAGGCCGTCGCCAGCATCTGCGCAAGGCCGCCGGTCACGACGAACGCCCAGAACGCGGGCGTCGGCGCGGGAAGCTTCTGCCCGCCGATCCCGAGCATGAGCGCGAGCGCCACGGCCACCATCGGCATGGAATAGGCGAAACGCGCCCATGTCGCACCCATGGTCGACAGCGTCGTGACCTTGAGATGGCGCTGCAGCAGGAACCGCAGGTTCTGCATGAAGGCGGCGAAGACGGTGGCGAGGATCCAGAACGGCATGGGCCGCTAGATTGACCGCGCCCCCGGGCCGCACAAGCGCGAAATGCCCGCTATGACCGCGGATAATGCGGATGGGGAACCGGATCCTTCGCACGCAGCAGGTGTCGGCGGAAGACCTCGCCGTAGCTGGCGTAGCGATAGGCGTCGTTGCGGCGAAGATAGGTCTCGCGGTTGTTGAAGTAGATCCGCGGCAGCCGGTACCACGGAAGTTTCGGGTGCATGTGATGAACGACGTGCAGGTTGTTGTTCAGAAACAGAAACGCGAGAAGCCCGCGATCCTCTATGATTACGGTGCGCGCGCGGGCGCGGTGATGCGCCTGATGCTCGAGGAAGGTCCGGATCTTGAGGATGGACAGGCCCGCGTAGCACGCGCCGAAGTAGGCCCAGCCCGGCATCGGCGAGGCGGCGACAAGCGTCACGATCGCGGCGGTGGGCGGCAAGTGCCACAGCCAGCCCGCCAGAACGCGCCGGTCGCCCGACCGGATCAGCCGCCAGTCGCCCGCCATGAAGGCGACCTGCCCCACCAGCGGACCAAGGACCATCCGACCGAGAAGCGTGTTGTTGACCTCCAGCACGGCGCGCCGGAACGGGGACAGACGCGCCCAGACCACGGGATCGAGATAATTCGATTCCGGATCCTCGTAGGGATCGGTCAGCGTCGCGTCCATGTGGTGCGCGAGGTGGGTGTCGCGGAAACGGAGATAGGGGATCACGAGGTTGAGCGACCCGAAGACAAGACATTCGCCGAAACGCCGCTCGTTGAACGGATGGCCGTGCATGACCTCGTGCTGGAGCGAGGACTGCAGCGCGATCGCAAGGGCCGCCAGCACGACGGCCAGCGCCACAGAAAGGCCCGGAAGCCAGAAGATAGCGCCCGCCCAGACTGTGTAGCACGCCACGACGAGCGCCAGCGTCGGCCATTCGATCCGCATCCCATTCCCTTCCGTTTCTTCGCTTTTTTCGCCCGCGCGCAGGACGCCGGCCTGCCTTCCGGTGGGGCGCGTCTTGCCTTCGGGCGTTCACGAGCGGGCGGCCGTAGAAATTCCGTCCGCCGTGCCGACCGTAAGAAGACTTGCATTTCCGGTGGAGTGGGGGTTTTCTCTTCAGATAAATCAACAATGGTGATAAAAATCAACCATGATGGATTTGATCGACAAACGAGATAGAACTCAACTGTTCCGGGACCGCTTGGAGGCCGCGATGCAGGCCGCGGGCATCAGCCGCGCAGGGCTGGCCCGCGCGGTTGGCGTCGACCGCTCGACCGTGACGCAGATGTTGTCCGGAAAAGAGGTCCGGATGCCGGGCGGGCATGTCGTCGCCGGGCTGGCAACGACGCTCGGCGTGTCGGCCGACTGGCTGCTTGGCCTGTCCGACCAGCCTGAGCAGGTGGGCGACCTTCTGGCCACGTCGCTGTCGATCTCGGAGACCGGCCGCGCGACAGGGACCGACGACCAGATCTTCGCCTGGCACGAGGAGGCGGCCGGCTACAAGATCCGCCACGTTCCCGCGACGCTTCCCGATGTGCTCAAGACCGATGGCCTCATGCGCTGGGAATACGCACCAGAGACGGTGAAGACGCCCGGACAGGCGATCGCGGCGGCCCATGCGCGGCTCGAGTGGATGCGCGGAACAACGAGTGATTACGAGATCGCCGTCCCCATGCACGAGCTGGAAAGTTTCGCTTTCGGAACAGGGTATTACGCCGGCCTCGACCCCGTGAACCGGCGCGAGCAGCTCGACTGGCTGATCACCGTCTACGAGCAGCTCTATCCCACCCTGAGGGTATTCCTGTTCGACGCGCGCATCGTCTATTCCGCGCCGCTGACTGTGTTCGGTCCGCGCCTTGCGGTGATCTATGTCGGGCACCACTATGTCACCTTCCGGGACCGCGAGCGCGTGCGCACGATGAGCCGCCATTTCGACTGGCTGGTGCGGGAGGCGGTGGTCAGCGACCGCAGCTTCGTGCAGCACGTCGAGACCTTGCGTCAGGCCGTCTGACGCCTAGCGCGACAGATGGGCCATCACCGCCCGCGCCGCCGCCGCGCCGAAATTCGCGTGGCTTTCGGCGTCCCAGTGGACGCCGTCCACCGGCGAAACGGTCACGTGGATCCCTGCGTCGAGAAATCCACAGCCCTGCCGGATCGCGGCTTCGCGGATATGTTCGGATAGGTTTTCCTGTTTGGTTTCAGCGCCCTCAAAGATGTCCTTGAGGCAGCCCGCCTCGACGACGGGCGCCGGCGCAATCATCAGGATGTCCAGTCCGGGAAGGCAAGTGCGCGCCTCCACGGCCAGTCGCTCAACGCTCCGCGCGATCTCGAAGGCGGTCACGGCGAACCGGGGCTTGAGGTCGTTCGTCCCCAGCATCAGCAACATGAGGTCTATCGGTGCATGACTGGGCAGGATCGCGGACAGCACCTCGATGCCCGAGCGCCTTCCGCCCTCGACAGGGTCGTCGTGAACCGTCGTCCGTCCGGGCAAACCCTCTGAAATCACGTCATGATCCGGGCCCAGGGCTGCGGACATGACGTCGGGCCAGCGTACGCCCCTTGGGTGCCGTCCGAACTGCCCGAGCTCCCTCATCGGGGTGGTCCCGTGGGTGTTGCTGTCCCCGTAGCACAGAATGGTCGGCATCGCGTGTCTCCTCGAGCGGCATCTCGCGGCGCATGGCGCGGCCGGTCAAGCCCGATCGAAGCGCAGAGCGGGGTTTTCCAGCGGTAAACCACCGCGGCAGACGCCATGAGGGACACAAACCACTTTCCATTTTCAATCTCGAAACGGGTCGCGACCCTCTAGAAACCGCTTCAGGGTTGATTATTTGCGATCTCCTCGCAATCCATCCCCTGAACTATCCCCAGCAGGCTAGTAGGGCATCGGCATGGCCCGGTGCGCCGCGGATATGTCGGCAAGGACCTCGTCCGAGAGCGTCACGTCCAACCCGTCGAGGATGTGCGCCAATTGCCCCGACGTCGTCGCGCCGAAGATCGTCGAGACGGGGAACGGGCGCTGCACCGTGAAGGCCAGCGCCATGTGGACAAGGTCGACGCCGTGTCGGGCGGCGATCGCGGCATAGGCATCGACCGCCTCGAAGGCGCGGTCGGTGACGCGGCCGCCCAGCGTCGCGTTGCCGTCGCGCCGGCTGCCCGCCGGGATCGCGCCGCCCTGATACTTGCCCGTCAGAAGTCCTGCGGCGAGCGGCGAATAGGCGAGAAGCGTCACCTGCTCGTTGACGGCAAGCTCGCCCATGTCGGTATCATAGAGCCGGCAGAGCAGGGAATATTCGTTCTGGATCGTCTGGACCCGCGGCAGGCCCAGCTCGTCCGACAGCCGCAGCCATTGCGCCGTGCCCCACGCGCTTTCGTTGGACAGGGCGAAATGGCCGATCTTGCCCGCCTTCCGGGCGTCCTCGGCCGCGCCGAGGACCTCGATCATGTTCCCGATCGTGGCCGCCTTGTCCTGTGCGGAGGGGTCGTAGTCCCAATTCTGGCGGAAATGGTAGCTGCCCCGGTTCGGCCAATGCAGCTGGTAGATCTCGACATGGTCGGTCTGCAGCCGCGCGAGCGAGGCGTCGAGCGCCTCGGCGAAGGTCGCAGCCGTGATGTCCTGCCCCGTCCGCACGAACGCCGCGTTCTTGCCGGTGATCTTCGTGGCGAGCTTGTAACTGTTACGCCGGGAAGGATTTTTCGCGTTCCAAGCGCCGAGGATCTCCTCGGTCCGGCCTACCGTCTCGGCGGTGACGGGGTTCACCGGATACATCTCGGCGGTGTCCACGATGTCGATGCCGGCATCGAGCGCCATGTCCATCTGCCGGTGTGCGTCCTCAAGCGGGGTCTGGTTGCCCCAGGTCATCGTGCCGAGGCAGTAATCGGTGATGGTCTCGTCGGTGGAGCCGAGCGGAATGCGGCGCATGGATCTGTCCCTGTTCTTCTTGCGTCGGGCCGGACCTTAGGCGGACCGTGGCCGAGGGCAAGACGACACTTGAGAACATTTGATGAACATCTATGATTGGCGACATGGATCCGACCCGCATCACCCGCGCCTCGCACCGCAACGACCGGCCCGGCGTGCCGCTTCTGGGCCGCTTCGGGCTGGCGGCGGGACGCGCGCACGAGCTGTGCGGCCCTGCGCGGCGGCGTCTGGCGCTGTGGCTGATGCAGGCAACCGCGGGGCCGGTGATGTGGATCCGTCCCGCATGGCATCCCGACCGGCTGCACATGGCCGGCGTCAGGGACGAGGTGGATCCGGGCAGGCTGGTCTTCGTGGAACCGGTGCGGCCGGAGGACCTGCTATGGTCCATGGAAGAGGCGCTGCGGGCGGGCATCGTGCCGCTGGTGGTGGCGGAACTGCCCGACCCTCCGGGCCTGACGCCGGTGCGGCGGCTGCATCTCGCCGCCGAGGCCGGGGCGGAACGGACGGGACGCGCGCCGCTGGCGCTTGTGCTGACGCCCGGCGATGGCGGGGCGCCGGGGGTCGAGACGCGCTGGCGCCTCGATCCGGCGCATGACGGCCCCGACGAGGCTGGCTGGAGACTGGCCCGGCTCAGGGCGCGGGAGGCGCCGCCGGGCGCATGGCGGGTGCGCCGGGGGCTCTCGGGCGCGCCCGAGATCGCGGGCCGGGCCGAGAGCGACCTCGCCCCCGCCTGACGGCGACCGCGCCCAAAGGGGTGTCAGCGACCGATCGTCGAGCCCGCGCGCAGCCCTGCGGCCGCGAAGGGCACGAAACGAAGGCCTGCGGGCACAAAGGGACTGGCGCCGGGGCGCGGCGCAGGCTTTGGTCGAGCCTGCCCGGAATCCTGTTCGGTCCCCCTGCACACCTGCCCCCATCCACTGCCCCCCCCATCCCCTGCCCCCATCCACTGCACCATGCGCCTCCTGGTCTCCTTCGCCGCCCTCTTCATGTCGGTCATCCTGCTGCAGCTCTCGTCGGGCGGGGTCGGCCCGCTCGACGTGCTGTCGGGCACCGAGCTTGGCTTCTCCACGGGGCAGATCGGCCTTCTGGGCTCGGCGCATTTCCTGGGCTTCTTCATCGGCTGCTGGTGGGCGCCGCGCCTGATGGGCTCGGTCGGCCATTCGCGCGCCTTCGCGGCCTTCACGGCCATGGGCGCGATCGGGCTGCTCGCGCACATGCTGGTGATCGACGCATACGCATGGGCCCTGATGCGGGTGGCCTCGGGGCTGTGCATCGCGGGCTGCTACACGGTGATCGAGGCATGGCTCCAGGCCAAGGTCACGAACGCGACGCGGGGCCGCGCGATGGGCGTCTACCGGATGGTGGACACCGGCGGGTCGCTGGCCGCGCAACTCCTGATCGGGGTCCTCGCCCCGGCCTCCTACGTCTCCTACAATCTCCTGACGCTGTTCTGCTGCGCCGCGCTTCTGCCGCTGACGCTGACGCGGCTGAAGCAGCCCGAGACGGGCGCCGCCCCCCGGCTGAGGCCCGGCCTCGCATGGGCGCTGTCGCCGCTGGCGGTGGCGGGCGTGGTGGTGGCGGGCGTGTCCGGCGCCTCGTTCCGGATGATCGGCCCGCTCTACGGCACGCAGGTCGGGCTGGCGGCCGACCAGATCGCGCTGTTCCTCGCGGCATTCGTCCTCGGCGGCGCGCTTGCGCAATGGCCGGCGGGGTGGCTTGCCGACCGCCACGAAAGGCGCACGGTCCTGATCTGGTTCTCCGCCGCCTCCATCGCGGCCTGCGGGGTGACGCTGGCAAGCGCGCAGATGGGCACCGCCGCGGTCTTCGCCTCGGCGCTGATCTTCGGGGCGACCTCCTTTCCGATCTACTCGATCTCGGCCGCCCACGCCCATGACTGGGCCGAGGACGGCCAGCGCGTCGAATTGTCGGCCGCGCTCATGTTCTTCTACGCGCTCGGCGCCATCGTCGCGCCGCTTACCACCTCGGCCCTGATCGCGGCCTACGGGCCCGGCGCGCTGTTCTGGTTCATCGCGCTCGCGCATGTTGGCCTTCTGGTTTTCGGCATCGTCAGGATGCGCAGGCGCGCGCCTGCCGGGGCCAAGGCGCCCTACGTCTGGATCCCCCGCACATCGTTCCTCGTCGGGCGCATCTTCCGGCGCGGCGAGCGGGACTGAACCGGCACGCCCTTGATCCGCGGCAAGGCCCGGCACGTCCCGAAGGCGTAGGCTCGGCCGCGCGGAGCGTCCGAAGCGGGATAGGAGGGCATTCGACATGGACCTGCGTTTCGACGGCAAGACCGCCATCGTCACCGGAGCAGCCTCGGGCATCGGGCTGGCGATCGCCGGGGAACTTGCCGCGAGCGGCGCAACGGTGATCGCCGCGGACCTCGACGGCAAGAAGACCGCCGATGCGGCGGAGCGGATAGGGCACGGCGCGCTCGCCACGACGGCCGATGTCGCGAAGCCCGACGAGGTGGAGGCGATGATCGCCTTCGCGACGGAGCGGACCGGCCGTCTCGACATGCTGGTGAACAATGCCGGGATCGGCGGGCCGATGGAGCGCACGGGCGACTATCCCATCGACGGATGGCATGCGGTGATGAACGTGAACCTGCACGGCGTCTTCTACGGGATGCGCCACGCGATACCGCAGATGACGAAGACGGGCGGCGGCGCGATCGTGAACATCTCCTCGATCCTCGGCGCCGTCGGCTTCGCGAACGCGGTCGCCTACGTCGCGGCGAAACACGCGCTTCTGGGGCTGACGAAGACCGCGGCGCTGGAGCACGCGAGCGACGGCATCCGCGTCAACGCGGTCGGTCCGGGCTTCATCCACACGCCTCTGATCGACGCAAACCTCGATGCGGAGACCCAGGACGCCCTCGCGGGTCTGCATGCGCTCGGCCGGATGGGCGACCCCGCGGAGGTCGCGTCGCTGGTGGTCTACCTGCTGTCGGACCGGGCAAGCTTCATCACGGGCTCCTACCACCTCGTGGACGGGGGCTACACCGCGCAATGACCTCGGGGCCTCTGGCCTCCGCCTGCGAGCGGCGCTAAACGGGGCGCCAGACACGCAAACCCCGCAGGCGGGGGCGGAGACTTCAGATGGCGCGCATCCTCATCACGTCGGCGATCCCCTACATCAACGGGATCAAGCACCTCGGCAACCTCGTGGGCAGCCAGCTGCCCGCCGACCTCTACGCCCGTTACATGCGCGCGCGGGGCAACGAGGTGCTGTTCCTCTGCGCCACCGACGAGCACGGGACCCCCGCCGAACTGGCGGCGGCCAAGGCCGGCAAGCCGGTCGAGGACTACTGCGCCGAAATGTGGGCCGTGCAAGACGAGCTTGGGCGCGGCTTCCGTCTGTCCTTCGACCATTTCGGGCGCTCCTCCAGCCCCGAGAACCACAGGCTGACGCAGCATTTCGCGGGCCGGCTCGCCGAGGCGGGCCTGATCGAGGAAGTGACCGAAAGGCAGGTCTACTCGAAGGCCGACGGCCGCTTCCTGCCCGACCGCTATATCGAGGGCACCTGCCCCAACTGCGGCTACGACAAGGCGCGCGGCGACCAGTGCGAGAACTGCACCAAGCAGCTCGACCCCACCGACCTGATCGAGCCGCGTTCGGCGATCTCGGGTTCGACCGACCTCGAGGTGCGCGAGACCAAGCACCTCTACCTGCGCCAGTCCGCCATGCGCGACGAGCTGCGCGCGTGGATCGACAGCAAGACCGACTGGCCGGTCCTGACCACCTCCATCGCGAAGAAGTGGCTCGACGACGGCGACGGGCTGCGCGACCGGGGCATCACCCGCGACCTCGACTGGGGCATCCCGGTCAGGAAGGGCGACGAGGACTGGCCGGGCATGGAGGGCAAGGTCTTCTACGTCTGGTTCGACGCGCCGATCGAATACATCGCCTGCGCCGCCGAATGGGTGGACGCGGGCAAGGCCCCCGGATCGGAAAAGGGCTGGGAACGCTGGTGGCGCACCGACAAGGGCGCGGACGACGTGCGCTACGTCCAGTTCATGGGCAAGGATAACGTGCCGTTCCACACGCTGTCCTTCCCCGCGACGATCCTCGGCTCGGGCGAGCCGTGGAAGCTTGTCGATTACATCAAGTCCTTCAACTACCTGAACTATGACGGCGGCCAGTTCTCCACCAGCCAGGGGCGCGGCGTCTTCATGGACCAGGCGCTGGAGATCCTGCCGTCCGACTACTGGCGCTGGTGGCTTCTGTCCCACGCGCCCGAAACCTCGGACAGCGAGTTCACCTGGGAGGCCTTCCAGCAGGACGTGAACAAGGACCTCGCGGACGTCCTTGGAAACTTCGTCAGCCGCATAACCAAGTTCTGCCGCTCGAAATTCGGCGAGGTCGTGCCCGACGGCGGCGACCTCGGTCCGATGGAAGAGGCCGTGATCGCCGAGCTGGAAGAGCGGCTGGCCCGCTACCAGCGCCACATGGACGCCATCGAGATCCGCAAGGCCGCGGCCGAACTGCGGGCCATCTGGGTCGCGGGCAACGAGTATCTGCAGGAGGCCGCCCCGTGGACGGCCTTCAAGACCGACCCCGAACGCGCCGCCGCCATCACGCGCTTCGCGTTGAACCTGATCCCGTTCTATGCCGGGCTCTCGGCGCCGTTCATCCCCGACGCGGCCGCCACGATGGCCGAGGCGATGGCGGTCGATCTGTCCTGGCCCGACAGCGCGCAGTCGGCGCTGACCGCCCTGCCCGGCGGCCAGGCCTTCACGGTGCCCGACGTCCTTTTCGCCAAGATCCAGGACGAGGAGCGCGAGGGTTGGGCGCGGCGGTTCGCCGGCGTCCGGACGTGAGGCCGCGCCCATGAGCGTGACGGTCGGGATCGCGGACGGGATCGCGACCGTCACCCTGTCGAACCCTCCGGTCAACGCGCTGTCCCATGCCATGAGGGCGGGACTGGCCACAGCGATCGCAAGGCTCGAGGACGAGCCGGCCGTGCGCGCGGTCGTGGTGACGGGCGCCGGCGGAAGCTTCATCGCGGGCGCCGACATCCGCGAATTCGGGCATCCGCCGCAGGAACCGTCGCTGCCGGAAGTGGTGCGGATGCTCGACGCCGTGCGCAAGCCGTGGATCGCCGCGATCGAGGGCGTGGCGCTTGGCGGCGGGCTCGAGGTGGCGCTTGGATGCTCGCACCGCATCGCCGCGCCGGACGCGAAACTGGGCCTGCCGGAGGTGAACCTCGGCATCATTCCGGGCGCGGGCGGAACCGTCCTTCTGCCCCGCGTCGTGGCGGCGGACCGCGCGCTGGAGATGATCGCGGGCGGAAGACCCGTCGATGCGCCCGCGGCCGCCGGGATGGGCCTTGTCGACCGGATCGCGGGCGGCGGGATGGCCGAGGCCGCGCGCGCCTTCGCGCTGGAGGCGGCCGAGGCGGCCATGCCCGTCCCGCTGATGCGCCGCGCGGCGATCCCGCCCGCAGACGCGCGGGACTTCGAGGCCCGGAAGGCCGCCATTCGCAGGAAGGCCCGCGGGCAGCTGTCGCCCGTCGCCGCGATCGAGGCGGTCGAGCGCGCGCTCGCCCTCGACGCCGAGGCCGCCTTCGCCGCCGAGCGGGAGGCCTTTGTCAGGCTGCGCGACAGCGAACAATCCGCGGCGCTGCGCCATGTCTTCTTCGCGGAACGCTCCGTTTCGAAAATCGACCGCGCGACGGAAGCGCGGCCTCGCCCGCTTGCCCGCATCGGCGTCGTCGGCGGCGGGACCATGGGCGCGGGCATCGCGGCCGCCTGCCTGCTTGCGGGACTGTCCGTGGCGATGACCGAGCGCGATGAGGCGGCAGCCGCGGCGGGACGCGCGCGCACGCTCGCAATCCTCGATGAAAGCGCCCGGCGCGGCCTGCTTTCCGAAGATGCGCGCAGGGCCGCCGGGACCGCCCTCTGCGCGAGCGCCGAGCTCGGGGCGCTTGCGGAGTGCGACCTGATCGTCGAGGCCGTGTTCGAGGACATGGACGTCAAGCGCGCGGTCTTCGCCGAACTGGACCGTGTGGCGCGAGCGGATGCCGTGCTGGCCTCAAACACCTCCTATCTCGATATCGACGAGATCGCGGCGGGAACGCGCGACCCCTCGCGCGTGATCGGCCTCCACTTCTTCTCGCCCGCGCATGTGATGAAACTTCTGGAGCTGGTCGTGACCCGCGACGCGGCGCCCGAGACGCTCGCGACCGGCCTCGCACTTGGCAGGCGGCTGCGGAAGGTCACGGTGCCCGCGGGCGTCTGCGACGGCTTCATCGGCAACCGGGTCATGTCGGCCTACCGGCGCGAGGCGGACTGCATGCTGGAAGAGGGCGCCCTGCCGCAGGGGATCGACGCGGCGATGCGGAATTTCGGCTTTCCGATAGGCGTGTTCCAGATGGCCGACCTTGCCGGGCTCGATATCGGCTGGGCGATGCGCAAGCGGCAGGCCGCGACGCGCGACCCCGCCGAGCGCTATGTCGCCATCGCCGATCGCATCTGCGAGGCCGGGCGGCTGGGGCGGAAGACCGGCAAGGGCTGGTATGACTACGCCGACGATCCCGAGGGCCGCGCCGATCCCTGGATCACGGCCCTGATCGAGGCCGAAGCCGCGCGCAAGGGGATCGCGCGACAGGATTTCGACGACGCGCGGATCATGGAGCGCATCCTCGGCGCAATGCAGGACGAAGGCGGGCGGCTGCTGGCCGAGGGCATCGCGGCGGGCCCCGAGGCGATCGACGTCGTGATGATCAACGGCTACGGCTTCCCGCGCTGGCGCGGCGGGCCGATGTTCATGGAGGGGCGGAAATGATCGACTGGACCGACGCCTTCGACAACTCGAGCTACGTTCCGGGAAGCGCGGAGCTGCCCGCGCTCTGGGCGCGGCGGGCCTCCGAATACCGGGCCGCGCTGGCCGCGAAGGGGCTGGAGGAACAGGGGCTGCCCTACGGACCGCACGAGCGGCAGGCCTTCGACCTCTTTCATCCGGGCGGCACGCCCGAAGGGCTCGTCGTCTTCGTTCATGGCGGCTACTGGCAGCAGATGGATCGCTCGGACTTCTCGCATCTCGCGGAAGGGGCCCGGGCGCGCGGCTGGGCCGTGGCGCTGCCGGGCTACCGCCTCGCCCCGGACGCGCGCATCGCGGAGATCACGGCCGACATCGCGGCCGGCATCGCAGCGGCGGCGCGGCGGGTCGCGGGGCCGATCAGGCTGGCCGGACACTCGGCCGGCGGGCATCTCGTGTCGAGAATGGCCTGCGTGGAAGGGCCCTTGTCGCAGGACGTGGCCGCGCGGCTGGTCGCCATCCTGTCGATCAGCGGCATCCACGACCTCCGCCCGCTTCTGATGTCGAAGATGAACGAGGTCCTGCACCTCACCGAAGCGGAGGCCCGCGCCGAGAGCCCGGCCCTTCTGACGCCGCGCTCGGACCTTGCCCTGCGCTTCCAGGTCGGCGCGGCCGAGCGGCCCGAGCTTCTGCGCCAGACGCGGGCCATCGCCGAGGCATGGAGCCTGAAGGGCGGAGACGTGGCCGACGCCTACCTCCCCGGCGAGGACCACTTCTCGATCATCGAAGCGCTGGCCGACCCGGCAAGCGACCTTGTCGCGGCACTTCTGGGCTAGGGGCGCAGGACGGCGCCGGGGTTCATGATGCCGCGGGGATCGAGCGCGGCCTTGATCGCGCGCATCGCCGCGAGCTTCGTAGGGTCGCCATAACGCTCGAGGTCGTCGACCTTGAGCCGCCCGATCCCGTGCTCGGCCGAGACCGATCCGCCAAGCTCGTGGACGAGGTCGTGGACGCAGCGCTTGATCGCGGCACGATCCGCCTCGTGGTCGGCGGGCGTGCGGCCCGGCGCGGGGAAGACGTTGTAATGCAGGTTGCCGTCCCCGAGATGACCGAAGCAGTTGATCCGGAACGCGCCGATCTGCGCGAGCCGCCTCGGCGCCTCGGCGATGAAGCCCGGGATCGCGGCGACCGGAACCGAGATGTCATGCGAGGAGATCGCCCCGATGCGGCGGTTGGCCAGCGGGATCGTCTCGCGCAGGGTCCAGAACTCGCCGCGCTGCGCCTCGGACTGCGCCACGAGGCCGTCGGTCACGAGGCCCATCTCGAACCCCTCGGCGAACAGCGCCTCGAGGGCGGCCTCGGGGGCCTGGCCCTCCGACAGGCCGAGATCGATCAGGACGCTCCAGTCCGGCGGCGCCTCGAAGGGGTGCCTGATCTCGGGGCCGACCTCGCGCAGGAAGTCGTAGCCGGTGCGGTGCATGATCTCGAAGGCAGAAATCCCCTCGCCGATACGCGCCCGCGCGAGGCGCAGAAGCGAAAGCGCGGCCGCGGGGTCGGGAACCACCATGAGCGCCGCCCCGGTCGCCGCGGGCTTCGGGAACAGGCGCAGCGTGGCGGCCGTGATGACGCCGAGCGTCCCCTCGGCGCCGATCAGCAGATGCCTCAGGTCGTAGCCCATGTTGTTCTTGCGCAGGCCGGAAAGCGTGCGCATGACCGACCCGTCGGGCAGCACCGCCTCGATCCCGTGGCAGAGGTCGCGGGCGTTGCCATACCGCAGCACGTTCACGCCCCCCGCGTTGGTGGCGAGCAGCCCGCCGATCCGCGCCGAGCCCTGCGAGGCGAGCGTCAGCGGGAAGATCAGCCCTTCGGCCTCGGCGGCGGCATGGACATCGGCGAGGATGGCCCCGGCCTCGACGGTCATTGTGCCCGCCTCGGCGTCCATCGCGCGGATCGCGCGCATCCGCTCGAGCGACAGGATCACCGGAAGCGGGCCGTCACCCGCAAGCTGCCCGCCGACGAGGCCGGTCCCCCCGCCATAGGGGATGACGGGCGTGCCGGTCGCGGCGCAGGCGCGGATCGTGGCCGCGACCTCCTCGGTGGAGGCAGGCGCGACGACGGCGGCGGCGCGGCCCTGCCAGCGGCCGCGCGGCTCCTCGAGATAGCGCGGCTCGGGCGGGCGAAGGGCCGCGGGCGGAAGGCCGGCGGCCTCGAGTGCTGGAAGAATGTCGCTCATGGGACCCGGTCTAGCGCGATTTGCGATCCTTGACACGGGGGCTCCGCCCCCGCGGCGCCTGCCGGCGCCTTCCCCCGGAGTTTTCAGGCAAGGATGAAGCGGGGGCGGGCATCACCCGGCATCCGTGCGCCCGCGCCGGTCCGAGCGCAGGTTGGCGTAGAGGACATGGTTGCGCCAGCGGCCGTCGATCTGGAGATAGCTCTGCGCGACGCCTTCATATTTGAAGCCCGATTTCTCCAGAACGCCGCGCGAGGCAACGTTTTCGGGCAGGCACGCGGCCTCGAGGCGGCTGAGGTCGAGGGTGCGGAACGCATGGTGCACGACCGCCTCGATCGCTTCGCGCATGTAGCCCTGGCGCGCATGGGCCTCGCCGATCCAGTAGCCGAGCGTTCCGGCCTGCGCGGGGCCGCGGCGGATGTTGTCGAGCGTGATGGCGCCGAGCAGCAGGTCGTCGTCGCGATGGTGGATGAAGAGCGGCACCGCAGAGCCCTGGCCGATCGCGCGCTGCGCCCAGTAGACGCGGTTGGTGAACGCCTTGCGCGTGAGGTGGTCGGGCGCCCAGGACGGTTCCCAGGGGCTGAGGAAATCCCGGCTCGCGCCGCGCAGCGCGACCCACGGGCGGAAATCGACATGCCGCGGCAGCCGCAGAGTGAGCCGCTCGGTCTCGATCCTCAGATGCCGCTTACGGCTCAGCATCAGGCGGCCAGACGCTCCCTCACCCGGCCGAGGTCCGGGGCACCGGAGACCGGCCCGTAGAGCGCCATCGCCGCCTGTCCCGAGGAGGCGAGGGCGATCGCGTGATCGCTCAGGGTCTGCAGCGTGACCGCGTCGATGCGCGCCACGGTTTCCTCGAGCGGAGGCACCCGGTTCCAGATCGCGACGAGCCGCGCGTTGCGCTCGGCCCGCGCCGAGGGGCTTTCCAGCCCCATCAGAAGGCCAGCCTTCATCTGCGCCCGCGCGCGGTCGAGTTCGGCCGCGCTCATGTCCTCGGTCGAGCGCCGGATCTCGTCGAGCGTCAGGTTCACGAGGTCGCCGACCTGCTCGCCCGAGGTGCCGGCGTAGATCGTGAGCAGACCGGTATCGTCAAACGCTCCGACCTGCGCGTAGATCGTGTAGCACAGGCCGCGCCGCTCGCGGAGTTCCTGGAACAGCCGCGAGGACATGCCGCCGCCGAGGGCGATGGCGTAGATCTGCGCAGTGTGGATGTCGTCCGACCGGTAGCCGGGCGTCTCGAGACCCAGCGTGAAATGCGCCTGTTCGAGGTCCTTGACCACCCGCTTCTCGCCACCGGCGAAGCGACCGGGCTCGGCCGTCGCGGGGGCGCTGGGTGGCAGATGCCCGAAGGCCCTTTCGGCGAGGCGCAGGATCTCGGCGGGGTCCACGGCGCCGGCCGCCGACAGGATCAGCTGTCCGGGGCCATAATGCTCGGCCACGAAACGGTCGAAGTCGCCGCGCCCGAAGCCGCGCACGCGCTCGGCCGGCCCGAGGATCGTTCGCCCCAGCGGCTGCTCGGGATAGGCCTCTTCCTGGAGCCAGTCGAAGATGATGTCGTCGGGCGTGTCGGCGGCCTGCCCGATCTCCTGCAGGATGACGCCGCGCTCGACCTCGATCTCGGCCGGCTCGAAGGCGGGGTTCAGGACGATGTCCGAGATCAGGTCGACGGCGAGCGCCACGTCCTCCTTCAGGACGCGGGCGTAGTAGGCCGTGACCTCGCGCGAGGTGTAGGCGTTGATGTAGCCGCCCACGTCCTCGATCTCCTCGGCGATCTGCAGCGCGCTGCGCCGTGCCGTGCCCTTGAAGGCCATGTGCTCGAGGAAATGGGCGATGCCGTTCTGCTCGGCGCGCTCGTGCCGCCCGCCCGCGCCGACCCAGAGGCCGACGGACGCCGATTGCAGGCCCGGCATGGGTTCGACCACGATGCGCAGGCCATTGGAAAGAGTATGCAGCTCGACACTCATGCGTGGACGCTCTCCGCAGCCTTCGCCTCGATCGCGGCCTCGATCGCGGCAAGATCGTTGTCGACGCGCGCCACGCGCTCGGGCCGTTCGAAAAGATCGCCCATGCGCGCCGGCAGCGGCGGGCGCAGGCCCGTGGCCGCCTCGACGGCGTCGGGAAACTTGGCGGGATGGGCCGTGGCCAGCGTCACGAGCGGCGTGCTGCCCGCGAAGGACTGCGCGACGTGGACGCCAACCGCGGAATGGGGGCACAGAAGCTCGCCCATGTCCGCCATCGCGCGGGCGATCATGGCGGATGTCTCCGCCTCCGATGCGCGACCCGAGGCGAAGTCCTCGCGCAGCGTCTGGAGCGCGCCCTGGCTGATGCGGAAGCCGCCGGCCTTCAGTTCGTCCATCAGCTGCGCCACCGCCCGCCCGTCGCGCCCGTAGGCGTCGAAGAGCGCGCGTTCGAAGTTCGACGAGACCTCGATGTCCATGGACGGGCTGATCGAGGGCGTCACGCCGTCGGGCACGTAGTCGCCCGACGACAGCGCCCGATGCAGGATGTCGTTCTGGTTCGTGGCCACGATCAGCTTCTCGATCGGCAGGCCCATGCGCTTGGCGATCAGGCCCGCGAAGACGTCGCCGAAATTGCCGGTGGGCACGCAAAAGCTCACGGGGCGATGCGGCGCGCCGAGGCTGACGGCGGCGGTGAAGTAGTAGACCACCTGCGCAAGCACGCGCGCCCAGTTGATCGAGTTCACGCCCGCCAGCCGCACGCGATCGCGGAAGGCGAAGTCGTTGAACATGTCCTTCACGCGCGCCTGGCAGTCGTCGAAGTTCCCGCTCAGCGCGAGGGCATGGGCGTTGCCCTCGGTCACGGTGGTCATCTGCCGGCGCTGCACGTCGGACACGCGGCCGTGGGGGAACAGGATGAAGATCGACACCGCATCGAGGCCGCGAAACGCCTCCATCGCGGCGCTTCCGGTATCCCCGCTGGTCGCGCCCACGATCGTGACGCGCTCGCCGCGGCGCTTCAGCGCCAGCTCGAAAAGCTGGCCGATCAGCTGCATCGCGAAATCCTTGAAGGCCAGCGTGGGTCCGTGAAACAGCTCGAGCAGGAAATGGTTCGGCTGCAGCTGCTTCAGCGGCGCCCGCGCCTCGTGGCCGAACCCCGCGTAGGCCCGCGCGATCGCGCCCGCAAGCTCGTCGTCGGCGAAGGCGTCGCCGATGAAGGGGCGCATGACGCGGAACGCGGCCTCCTCGTAGGAAAGTCCCGCAAGCGCCGCGATGTCGCCCGTGGACATGCGCGGGATCTCCGCCGGCACGTAGAGGCCGCCGTCACGGGCAAGGCCCGTCAGCATCGCTTCCTCGAATGTCAGCTCCGGGGCCTGCCCCCGCGTGGACACGTAACGCATGGAATTCCTTCAGACGGTTCGCTGCCTGATACGCCACAGAAGATACACTGTCATCCCCAACCAAAGGGCCGCCAGCGAAAACCAGGTGATGGCGTAGTTCAGGTGATCGTTCGGAATGGCGCTCGTGTCCACGGGCAGGGGCGTCACCGGAGCGTCCGTTTCCGACATGCCGCGCGCGATCACGAGGACAGGCTCCGTCCCGAGGCGGTCGGCCAGCGCATCGACATCGCGCGAATACCAGATGTTGCGCGCAAGGTCGTTTCCTGGGGTGAAGCGGTCGACCTCCTCGGGCCAGTGCAGGTTGCCGGTCACGGTCACGCGACCCTGGTGGACCGGCGGCGCAGCCTCGGTCGGCATGACGCCCCGGTCCACGAGGATGCGCCGCGCGCCCGTGTCGAGGGCCGAGATCACGCGGTAGCCCGCTCCCTGCCCGCGCTGGCTCACCAGGACGCGGACGTGGTCCGCGCCCAGCCGTCCGGTCGCCTCGACCGGCAGATAGGCGTCCGCCTCGGCGTCGGGCGCCTCGGGGATGGCCACCGGTGGCGCCGAGATCCGGGTCTCGATATCGGCAAGGACGGCCTCCTTCCAGCCGAGCCTCTGGACCTGCCAGACGCCGAGCGAAACGAGTATGGCGACGCCGCCGATCCCGAAGAGGACGGGCCAGATCATCCTGCGCGTCATGTCGCCGCTCCGTTCTCGTTCTCTGCCAAGGAAGAAGGCCCGCCTCGCGGCGGGCCTCCGGTCTCGGGCGCGGGCGGACCCGCACCTTCATCTTTCCCCAAATACCGCCGGGGGGAGCGCGGAACGCGCGGGGGGCGGCGCCCCCCTGCCACGCTCAGGCCAGCACCGTCGCCTGGCCCCAGATGTAGACGGCGAGGAACAGGAACAGCCAGACCACGTCGACGAAGTGCCAGTACCACGCCGCGGCCTCGAAGCCGATGTGCTTCTCGGCGGTGAAATGGCCCGAGCGCACCCGCAGCCAGCAGACCCCGAGGAAGATCGTCCCGATGATGACGTGCAGGCCATGGAAGCCCGTGGCGAGGAAGAACGTCGAGAAGAACTTGTCGCCGCCGAAGGTCCAGTGCTTGTGGGCGATCAATTCCCAGTATTCGTAGGCCTGCAAACCCGTGAAGATGAGGCCGAGCACGATGCCCAGGGCAAGCCCGGTCTCCACGTCCTTGCGGCTTTCGTTGTGCACGAGGGCATGGTGCGCCCAGGTCACCGCGCAACCCGACAGAAGCAGCACGAGCGTGTTGATCAGCGGCAGGTGGAAGGGATCGACGGCATAGATCTCGGGCGGGACGTAGGCCGAGGCCTCGTAGGTGTTCATCGGGTAGAGGGCGTGCTTGAAGAAGGCCCAGAACCACGCGACGAAGAACATGACCTCGGACATGATGAACATGATGAAGCCGTATTTCAGGCCGAGCCGCACGACGGGCGTGTGATCGCCCTGCTGGCTTTCCACCACGACATCGGCCCACCAGCCGTACATGACGTAGAGGACGGCGGCGAAGCCGATCAGGAACAGCCACGGCCCCGAGCCGTGCATCCAGTTGACCGCGCCGAACAGCATGGCGAAGGCGCCCGCAGCACCCATGACGGGCCAGATCGAGGGCGGAAGGATGTGGTAGTCGTGTCGTTTGGCCTGGGCCATGGGCGGGTCCTCCGGTGGGTCGTCAGTTCGCGGCCGGCGTCTCGTCGACGAGCGCGGCGTAGTCCTCGGGCATGTCCGTGACGTGGAACGTGTAGGACAGGGTGATGGCGGGCATGCCGACGGTCTCGGGATCGTTCACGATCTCGGGGTCGACGAAGAAGGTGACGGGCATGAGCACGGTCTCGCCGGGCTCCAGCACCTGCATCTCGAAGCAGAAGCAGGCGATCTTCACGAAATAGGCGCCCGTCTCGTAGGGCGCGACGTTGAAGCTTGCGGTGCCCGCGATGGGCCGGTCCGTCGGGTTGTGCGCCTCGTAGAAGGCAAGGCCCGTCTCGCCGATGCGGATGTCCATGTGCGGCTCGACGGGACGGAACTCCCACGGCATGTCGCGCGCGAGCGAGGCGTCGAAGCGGACGCGGATCGTCTCGTCGAGGACGGTCTCGCTTTCCTCGGTGGCGACCTGCGTGGTGCCGCCGAAGCCAGTGACGCGGCAGAACAGGTCGTAGAGGGGCACCGACGCCCAGGCGAGCGCACCCATCACCGTCACGACGCCCAGAAGCTGCGTGACGACCTTCTGGTTCCGCGTCATCGGCCGTCCTCCACCAGCGGCGTGACGGAGACGCGCGGCTGGTGGTCGTAGGCCTCCATCGACGCGCCCTCCTGGATCTTCGCGATGGTCAGTCCGAAGACGATGGCCGCGAAGCCCACAAGGCTCAGCGCGACGCCGAGGTTCCGCCCGAAGCGGCGCTTGTGCATCTCGTGTGTCTGAGCGATCGGCATGATGTCAGGCCCCCCAGAGGCCGGTCAGTCGGAGCATCTCGTCGGCCAGAAGCGCGCCGAAATGCAGGAAAAGATACGAAAGCGAGAAGCGGAACAGGCGCTTCTCGGCGGCATAGCCGTCGGCCTCGGCGGCCACCTCGTCGCGGCGCCACACGGCGAAGGCGCGCAGCAGGAAGACCGCGTTCAGCACGATGGCGGATGCGAGGTAGACGGGCCCGCCGACCGGGGTCAGCCCCAGGCCCACCGCGACGGGCGCGAGGATCAGCGAGTAGATCCAGATCTGCCGGCGCGTCTCGGCCCGGCCATGCGTCACCGTCAGCATCGGGACCTTCGCCTCGTGGTAGTCGGCCTTCATGAACAGCGCCAGCGCCCAGAAGTGCGGTGGCGTCCACATGAAGATCAGGCCGAACATGAGCACGGCGGCGAGGCTCACGTCGCCCGTGACCGCAGCCCATCCGATGACGGGCGGGAAGGCGCCCGCCGCGCCGCCGATCACGATGTTCTGTGGCGTCGCCCGCTTCAGCCAAACCGTGTAGACGACGGCGTAGAAGAAGATGGTGAAGGCCAGCAGGCCCGCGGCGATCCAGTTGGTGGCGAGGCCCAGCATCGCGACTGAAATCGCCGACAACGCCACGCCGATCGAAAGCGCCTCGCCCGGCTCGACGCGGCCCGCGGGAACAGGACGGCCCCGCGTGCGCTTCATGATCCGGTCGATGTCCGCGTCGTACCACATGTTGAGCGCGCCTGACGCGCCCGCGCCCAGCGCGATGAACAGGATCGCGGTGAAGCCCACCATCGGCGAGATCGGCCCGGGCGCGACCAGAAGGCCCACGAGGGCGGTGAACACCACCAGCGACATCACCCGCGGCTTCAGAAGAAGCACGTAGTCGGCGAACCGCGCCTCGGGGGCGCCGGTCTGAAGGCTGGGGTTCGTGGTCGCGTCGGTCATCGGGTCATCCTGCAGCGATGGGCGGAGGCGTGCGGGCCATGCCGGCCCGCCGCCCATGTCACTCCGCGGAGGCCAGTTCCAGCGGCCGCGGCGCGCGCACGCCACCCGCGCTCGCGAATTCCTGGGCGTCTCCGGCCAGCCACGCCTCGTATTCCTCGGGCGTGACGGCGAAGACCGTGATCGGCATGAACGCGTGGGACGAGCCGCACAGTTCCGAGCACTGGCCGAAATACACGCCCTCCTGGCCGGGCTCGACCTCGAACCACAGCTCGGCGAGGCGGCCGGGCACGCCATCTTGCTTCACGCCGAAGGCCGGGACGGTCCACGAATGGATCACGTCAGCCGCCGTCACCTGCACCACGATGGTCTGCCCGGTCGGAACGACCATTGCCGCGTCGGTGGCCAGCAGGTGCTCGTCGCGGGAATAGCCGTATTCGGCCAGCTGGTCCTCGGCGAGCATGATCGACAGGTAGTCGATGCCCTCTTCGGGATACTCGTAGCCCCAGTACCACTGGTAGCCGGTGGCCTTCACCACGACGTCCGCCTCGGGAATGGTCTGCTGGCGGAACAGCACCGGCAGCGAGAACGCCCCGATGACCACGAGGATCAGAAGCGGCACGACGGTCCACGTGATCTCGATCTTCGTGTTGTGGGTGAAGGTCGCGGGGGTCGGGTTCGCGCGCTCGTTGTGGCGCACCATCGCCCAGATCAGCAGGCCCGTCACGAACAGCACGATCGCCGTGACGATCACCAGCAGCAGCGTGTCGAGCGCGCGGATGTCGAGCGCCAGCGAGGTCACGCCGGGCTGGAAGCCCATCCTGCCCGGCTCGGGCGCGCCGATGATGTCGAGCCCCTCGCGCAGGCCCGCCGTCTGGGCCGATGCCGCGCCCGCCGCGATGGTTGCGCCGAATGCGGCCCACAGGCCGCCGATCTTCGTCCGAAGTGCCATTCTGATCTGTCCTGTTGTCTCGCGGCCACCGTCTCGCGCCAGGCAAAGAGCCCTGGGATCCCTCGTCCGGTCGACCGTTGCGTTCCAAGCTCCGTGAACCATATAGCTACGCGAGAGCCAAGACATTGGTCAAAAGTGTCTCACCCGGCCGAAACTTGACCTCGATCATTTGTTCCAGCGTCCACGCGCAGCGGAGTTCCCCCCGATGTCCGATCCCTTTCGCCCCTTCGACACGCATCTCGACGAAGCGGCGGCGCTGCGCATCCTGCGCGCAGCCACCGACGGCGCCGAAGATGGCGAGCTTTTCCTCGAACGCCGGCGGTCCGAGGCGCTGGTATTCGACGACGGCCGCGTGCGCAACGCGAGCTACGACGCGGGCGAGGGATTCGGCCTGAGGGCGGTGCGGGGCGACGTCGCGGGCTATGCGCATTCCACCGACATCTCCGAGGCCGCGCTTCTGCGCGCCGCCGAGACGGCACGCCTTGCGGTGGGCGACGGCGGAGGCATCCTCGCCGAGGGCCCGGCGGGCACGAACGCGCGCCTCTATACCGATGCCGATCCGATGGCCGACGCGGGCTTCGGCGTGAAACTTGAGACCCTGCGCGAGATCGACGCCTTCGCACGCGACCTCGACCCCCGCGTCGTGCAGGTCAGCGCAAGCCTCGCCGCGTCGCACCAGGAGGTCGTCATCCTGCGCCCCGACGGCGCGCGGGTCGCCGACATCCGGCCGATGGTGCGCCTGAACGTGAACGTCATCGTCGAAGAGAACGGCCGCCGGGAATCGGGCAATGCGGGCGGCGGCGGCCGGATCGGGCTGACCGGGCTCATGGAACGCGCCCACTGGGAGGCCACGGCCCGCGAAGCGCTCAGGATCGCGGTCGTGAACCTGTCCGCCGAGGCCGCGCCCGCAGGCGTGATGGACGTCGTCCTCGGCCCCGGCTGGCCCGGCATCCTGCTGCACGAGGCGATCGGTCACGGCCTCGAGGGCGACTTCAACCGCAAGAAGCAGTCGGCATTCGCCGGCCTGATGGGCCAGCGCATCGCCGCGCCCGGCGTCACCGTGCTCGACGACGGGACGATCCCCGACCGCCGCGGCTCGATCACCGTCGACGACGAGGGCACGCCCGCGGGCCGGACGACGCTCATCGAGGACGGCATCCTCGTGGGCTACATGCAGGATCGCCAGTCCGCCCGCCTGATGGGCGTGGAGCCCACCGGCAACGGACGGCGCGAGAGCTTCGCCCACGCCCCGATGACCCGGATGACCAACACCTACATGCTCGGCGGCGACAGCGACCCCGCCGCGATCCTCGCGGACCTGAAGGACGGCATCTACGCGGTGGGCTTCGGCGGCGGGCAGGTCGACATCACCAACGGCAAGTTCGTGTTCTCCTGCACCGAGGCCTACCGCGTGAAGAACGGCAAGGTCGGCGCGCCGGTGAAGGGGGCGACCCTGATCGGCGACGGCGCGACGGCGCTGCAGAACATCCGCGCGATCGGCAACGACATGGCGCTCGACCCCGGCATGGGCAATTGCGGCAAGGCCGGCCAATGGGTGCCGGTGGGCGTGGGCCAGCCGACGCTGATGATCGGCGGTCTGACGGTGGGCGGCTCCGCCGCGAGCTGACACCGGGCGGTCCCGCCGCTGGCGGGCAGTGGACGGTCCCGCCGCTGGCGGGCGGTGGGCGGTAACGCCCCGTTAACCATTCACACCCTAGGCTCGCGTCCATGTCCGACTGGCCCGACCCCGGATTCGCGGAACCACCGCTCGACTTCACGCCGCCGCCCGCCACGGACGAGCGCGAACGCCTCATGCGGCTCAGGCTGATCCGCTCGCGGCGCGTGGGACCCGCCACCTACCTGAGGCTGATGGCCGAGCACGGCCATGCCGAGGCGGCGCTCGCGGCCCTTCCCGGCATCGCGCGGCAGGCTGGCGTGACCGATTACGCCGCCTGCCCCGAGGCGGTGGCCACCGCAGAATTGCGGGCGGCGGCGCGTGTGAAGGCGCGCATCGTCTGCCTTGGCGACGCCGACTATCCGCCAATGCTCGCCGACATCCCCGACCCGCCGCCGATCCTGTGGATCTCGGGGCGTGCGGAGCTGCTCGGACGACCCGCCGTCGCCATCGTGGGCACCCGCAACGCCTCCGCGCTCGGGGCGCGGATGACGCGCCGGCTGGCCCGCGACCTCGGCGAGGCGGGGTTCGTCGTCGTCTCCGGCCTTGCCCGCGGGATCGACGCCATCGCGCACGACGCCGCGCTCGGGACGGGCACGGTGGCCGTCCATGCAGGCGGCCTCGACGTCGTCTACCCCGCCGAAAACGCCGAACTTGCCGCTCGCATCGGCAAGGACGGCCTGCGGCTGAGCGAGATGCCCTTCGGCCTGCAGCCGCAGGCACGGCACTTTCCCCGCCGCAACCGCATTGTCTCGGGCCTCGCGAGAGGCGTCGTCGTCGTCGAGGCCGCGGCGCGGTCGGGCTCGCTCATCACCGCGCGCGCGGCTCTGGACCAGGGCCGCGAGGTCATGGCCGTGCCGGGCCACCCGCTCGACAGCCGGGCCTCGGGCGGCAACATCCTTCTGCGCGACGGCGCGACGCTGATCCGCGGCGCGGAGGACGTGATCGAGCTTCTGGGGGCGGCGGTCCTGCGGCCCGCAGCGGCCGCGCCCCGCCCCGCCACGGAGCGTCCACGCGCGGCGCCCCCCCTGCCCGAGGGCGGGCTCGAGGCGCTCATCCTCAGCCTTCTCGGCGCGAGCCCGCTTGCCGAGGACCAGCTCGTGCGCGACACGGGCCGCCCGTCGCGGGAGGTGTCACAGGCGCTCGCGGTTCTCGAGATGTCGGGGCGCATCACGCGAAGCGCCGGAGGCACGGTCGCGCGCGCCGATTGACGCGCCGAAGCGGCGTCCCCGTGCGCGCCGCGGCCGTGCGTCGCGCACGACGACTGCATGATCCGCCGCGGCGGCCTGCCCCTGCCGCGATGGTCGAAAGAGGCTCGGACGATGCCGCGCCTCTCCCGCCCGTGTCCCCTTCCACGTGTCCCCTTCGAGGTCATCGCCTCCCCTTGGCCCCACCGCATCCCGGATGGCGGGAGCCTTCCGCCAGCGCACCACATGCGGGCAGCGAGGCATCGGTTTCGCCGGGCCGAGCGGGGCGCAGGTTTCGCCAGGAGCCCTTCCCGTCAGGCACGATCAGGATCGCAGCTGGCGTTCTTCACCGGGTCCCACAAGGGCGCGAGGGCCCCGCCACGGAACGAACGGCGCGCGCGTTTTCCGCCAAGGCGCGGCGCGGGACGTGAGCCATACCCCCGCCGGAACGAGCGCCGCGCGCACTCTGCCCTCGACCCCGCCGCAGACGGATCGCGCCGGCCGTCCGCCATCACAACCGCAGGCTGGCACCGCCCCCGCCATATCCCGTTCAGCGTCCTCCAGAAGGCCCTCCCGTCAGGCGCGGCCGGGGTCGCCGCGTCCCTGTTCCGAGCGGATCACGGCACCGCGCCTGCGCCCTCGCGCCCCCGGACCGAACTGTCGGCGGCCCCGGCTCGGGGCGGGTGGCGGCGAACCCGCCGGGGCCGTGACGCATTGACAAGGCCCCTACCCGCCCACATGTTCCGCCGCCACAACCCCTCCCTCCCGTCAAGGTGCCCGTGCCATGCCAGTCGTCGTTGTCGAATCCCCGGCCAAGGCCAAGACGATCAACAAGTACCTCGGGTCCGACTACACGGTTCTCGCGTCCTACGGGCATGTCCGCGACCTGCCCTCGAAGGACGGCTCGGTCGATCCCGAACACGGGTTCGACATGACCTGGGAGATCGCGAACGACAGCAAGAAGCACGTCAAGGCGATCGCCGACGCGCTCAAGGACGACCCCGACCTGATCCTCGCCACCGACCCCGACCGCGAGGGCGAGGCGATCAGCTGGCACCTCAAGGAAGCGCTCGAGAAGCGCCGCGCCCTGAAGAAGGACTCCACCGTCAGGCGCGTCACCTTCAACGCGATCACCAAGGACGCCGTGACCCGGGCCATGGCCCAGCCGCGCGACGTCGACATGGAACTGGTCGAGGCCTACCTCGCGCGCCGCGCGCTCGACTACCTCGTGGGGTTCAACCTGTCGCCCGTCCTGTGGCGAAAGCTCCCCGGCGCGAAATCGGCCGGCCGCGTGCAGTCCGTATGCCTGCGCCTCGTGGTCGAGCGCGAGATGGAGATCGAGGCGTTCCGCCCGCGCGAATACTGGTCGGTGCGCGCGATCCTGCAGACCCCGCGCGGACAGAGCTTCGAGGCCCGCCTCGTGGCCATGGGCGGCCGGAAGATCGACCGCTACGACCTCGCGACCGAGGCCGAGGCGGGCCTCGCGGTCAAGGCCGTCTCCTCCCGCGCGCTCGCCGTCACCAACGTCGAAGCCAAGCCCGCCACCCGCAACCCCGCGCCGCCGTTCATGACCTCGACCCTGCAGCAGGAGGCCAGCCGCAAGTTCGGCTTCGGCGCCAAGCAGACGATGTCGGCGGCCCAGCGCCTCTACGAGGCCGGCCACATCACCTACATGCGGACCGACGGCATCGACATGGCGCCCGAAGCCGTCCACGCCGCCCGCGACGCCATCGCGACGCGCTACGGCAAGGATTACGTCCCCGACAGCCCGCGGATGTACAAGAACAAGGCCAAGAACGCGCAGGAAGCCCACGAGTGCATCCGGCCCACCGACATGAGCAAGGCCCCCGACGAGCTGAAGCTGTCGGAGGACGACCAGCGCAAGCTCTACGACCTGATCTGGAAGCGCACGATCGCAAGCCAGATGGAAGCCGCCCGGATGGAGCGCACGACCGTCACCGTGGCCAGCCGCGACGGCGAGGTGGAACTGCGCGCGACGGGACAGGTCGTCCTCTTCGACGGCTTTCTCAAGGTCTACGAGGAAGGGCGCGACGATGCGGGCGAGGACGAGGATGGCCGCCGCCTGCCGCAAGTCTCGCAAGGCGACGCGCTGAAGCCGCAGGGCGGCGGGCTGACGCCCGATCACGCCAAGCTGACCGAGGCCAACGGCGCGAAAGCCGCGCTCCTGTCCGATGACGGCGCGGTGCTCGGCCAGCAGCATTTCACCCAGCCGCCGCCGCGCTACACCGAGGCCACGCTCGTCAAGCGGATGGAAGAGCTCGGCATCGGGCGGCCGTCCACCTACGCCTCGATCCTCGACACGATCCAGGCGCGGGGCTACGTCACAAAGGACAAGGGCCGCCTGATCCCCGAGGACAAGGGACGGCTGGTGACGGCGTTCCTGACGAACTACTTCCGCCGCTACCTCGAATACGACTACACCGCCAAGCTCGAGGGCGAGCTCGACGACGTGTCGGCGGGCGAGAAGCATTACAAGGACGTGCTCGAACGGTTCTGGCGCGACTTCTCCGCCGCCGTGGCCGAGACGTCGGAGCTGCGCATCACGGACGTCCTGGAGAAGATCAACGAGGTGCTCGAGCCGCACCTCTTCCCGCCGACCGAGGACGGATCGGACCCGCGGCTTTGCCCGCATTGCGGCGCGGGACGCCTTTCGATGCGCACGGCGCGGTCGGGCGGCGCCTTCATCGGGTGCTCGAACTATCCCGAATGCCGCTACACCCGCCCCTTCGGCCCGCCGGGCATGGAGGGGGACGGTGCCGCCGATGGCATCGGGCCGGACGGACGGATGCTGGGCGTCGATCCCGACACCTCGGAAGCGATCTGGCTGAAGACCGGCCGTTTCGGCCCCTACGTCCAGCGCGGCGACGTCACCGAGGAGGTCCCCAAGCCGCCGCGCGCCTCGCTGCCGAAGGGCTGGGCACCCGGCGACATGGACCTCGAAAAGGCGCTTCTTCTGCTGAACCTGCCGCGCAGGATCGGCGAGCACCCCGAGGACGGCGAACCCGTCGAGGCGGGGATCGGCCGTTACGGCCCCTACGTCAAGCACGGGCGCATCTACGCGAACCTGCCCGACGTGGAGGAGGTCTTCACCGTCGGCATGAACCGCGCGGTGGAACTGATCGCGGCCAAGGCGGCCGGACGCGGCGGGCGGGGCACGGCGGCGGCGCCCCTGAAAGAGCTGGGCGATCACCCCGGCGAGGGCGGGCCGGTGCAGGTCATGAGCGGCCGCTACGGGCCATACGTCAAATGGGGCAAGGTCAACGCGACGCTGCCCAAGGACCTCGAGCCGCAGGACGTGACGCTGGAGCGCGCCGTCGAACTCATCGCCGAGAAGAAGTCGAAGGGCGGCAAGGGCAGCAAGGGCGGCAGCGCGAAGAAGCGCAAGGCCGGCTGACACCGCGTGGCGGGCAGGCGCGTTCGCGCGCCTCGCCTCGCAGCAGGCAGGACCGGGACTGCTGCGGCTGGCGCGATCTTGCGCGCGCCCGCGGCCCATCGGCAGGGAATCGCCGGTCACGCCCGCTTTCGCGTGACATTTCTGTCACCTCGCTCCTCCGGTCGGGATTCCCGCCATACCCCGCAGGGCCGCGACTCGGGTATCCCGCACCCGTTGTCCGCTCGACCCCTGGGGGTGATTAGATGCTCGCAAACGACCACAGCGCGCCATGGGCGCACCCGTCAGACATGCGGGCGCAGGACCTCCCCCTCGCGCTCCGGTCCGATGACGCCGAGCTTCAGGACGAGGGCGGGACGGGCCTGTTCGCCGTGTTCGACCAGTTCCTCGACAGGATGCCCGCCTGGCCCTTCCACGCCATCGCTTCCCTCACCGCGCTGACCGGCCTGTGGTTCGCGCTGGCGCTTCTGGGCGGCCTGCCGCGCGGCGTCGTGGAATGGATCGCGATGGGCATGTTCGGCCTTTTCGCCTACGCGGTCGGCTTCATGATCGCACTTCTGGCCGCATGGCTGATCGGCGTGGCGACGCGGGCCTCGGTGCTGCTTCTGATGCTCGCCGGAGGGGTCGCGGTCTGGGGTCTCGTGGCGCTTCAGGGGACGGTCTGAGACAGAGAGGCCGCGCTTCAGGCCCTGTTGGCGCCCGCTTTGCGCGGCACGTTCGCCCGCACCCTTGATCTTCGCTGCGAAGCCGACGACATCAGGGTGGATCCCTGACCTTCCCGACGGATGCCCATGACCGACACGCAGCCGGCGATCGCCGCACCGCTTTCGCCCCGACCCGAAACGCTCGACTTCCTGCTAACGCGACGCTCGCGGCCGCCCAAGACGCTTGGCCTGCCGGTGCCGGACCGCAGCGCGCTTGCCCCGCTTCTGCTGGCGGCCGCGCGCGTTCCCGACCACGGCAAGCTGGAGCCGTGGCGCTTCGTCGTGCTGGAGCGGGCGGCCTGCGAACGGCTGGCCGCGCTCACCGCCGAGATCGGCCCGGCCGAGGGACGCGACGCGGACGCGCTCGCCAAGGACGTGGCGTCCTTCGCGGACGCACACCTCGTCGTCGCGGTGGTCCTGTCGCCGAAACCCGCGGACCGGATCCCGCAATGGGAACAGGAGATGTCGGCGGGCGCCGTGTGCCTGTCGCTGGTGAACGCCTGCCTCGCGGCGGGCTGGGGCGCGGGCTGGCTGACCGGGTGGCGCGCGCGCAACCGCGCCTTCTGCGACCGGGGCCTTGACCTTGCCGACCACGAAAGCGTCGCGGGCTTCGTCCACATCGGGACCGAGACGCGCCCGCCGCAGGAACGCCCCCGCCCCGACATGGACGCGATCACGACCTGGATGGCGGAATGATCCTGGGCGATTTCCTCAAGGCCCTCGGCCAGATGACCGACGGCCGGTTCCTCGGCGTCCTCGCCGCGGGCCTCGGCCTGACCGTCGCGCTGCTGGCGGGGTTCTACGCCCTGTTCGTCGCGGTCGTGGGCTGGCTCGTGCCCGAAAGCCTCACGCTGCCCTGGATCGGCGAGATCGCGTGGGTGGACGATGCGCTGACCTGGGCGGGCGTGCCGCTGATGCTGCTGCTTTCGGTCTTCCTGATGGTCCCCGTGGCCTCGGCCTTCATCGGACTTTTCCTCGAGACGATCGCGGCCGCGGTCGAGCGCAGGCACTACCCCGACCTTCCGCCGCCGCGGACCATCGGACTTGGCGAGGGGCTGGTCGACGCGCTGAAGTTCCTCGGTGTGCTGCTGGCGGTGAACCTCGCCGCGCTCGTGCTCTATGTCCTGTTCGCGCCGATCGCGCCGTTCCTGTTCTGGGCGGTGAACGGCATCCTTCTCGGCCGGGAATACGCACAGCTCGTGGCGCTGCGGCGCACGGATGCCGCCGGCGCGGCTGCCTTCCGCAGGCGACACCGCCCGGCGATCTTCGCCGCAGGCGTCCTGATGGCCGTTCCGCTGACGATCCCGGTGGTGAACATCCTCGTGCCGATCCTCGGCGTGGCGACCTTCACGCACCTGCACCAGCGCCTCAGCGCGGCGGCGGCGCCCCCAGTCCGAAGCGCGTGAAGAGGTCGATATCCTCGATCGTGATCGCGCCGCTCAGGATCACGGCGGCGATGACGGCCCAGATCGCGAAGGCGACCCCGGTCGTCACCAGCGCGCGGCGGCCGAACTTAAGGTCCGCCGGCGCCGAGCCGTGGGTGCCCTTCACGCGCTCGCCCGCCTCGTCCTGGCTGACGACGCCGGTCTGAAGGACGACAAGCAGCGTCAGGAACCAGATGATCGCGTAAAGCACGATGCCCGTGACGACGCCCATCACACCTGCTCCAGCTCGACGAGCGTGCCGGTGAAGTCCTTGGGATGCAGGAACAGGACCGGCTTGCCATGCGCGCCGATCTTCGGCTCGCCGTCGCCGAGAACCCGGGCCCCCGCGTCCTGCAGCTTGTCGCGGGCCGCGCGGATGTCCTCGACCTCGTAGCAGATGTGGTGGATCCCGCCCGAGGGGTTCTTCTGAAGGAAACCCGCGATGGGCGAGGCCTCGCCCAGCGGGTGCAAGAGCTCGATCTTCGTGTTCGGCAGCTCGATGAAGATGACCGTGACGCCGTGATCGGGCTCATCCTGCGGCGCGCCGACCTTCGCGCCAAGCGTGTCGCGATACTGCGCCGCCGCCGCCTCGAGGTCCGGCACGGCGATGGCGACGTGGTTGAGGCGTCCGATCATGGCACTTCCCTTCGGCGATCCGCGGTTGCCGCAGATATGGCCCGCGCGCCGCGCGATTGCCAAGCGGCAAGGGGCCGCAACTTAACGATTGATCAACCCTGCCCCTGTTCAATCGGACAGGTCGAAGGGGATTCGCGCCGCGGTCGGCGGCGATGCGCAATCGGACCAGAAGGGAACGGGGAATGGGACACGCGACGGACTATTCGAGGGGATCTGCGGCAGGACATGCGGCAGGACATGCGGCGGGACATGCCATGGGCAACGACGTGAACGGGATCGACTTTCACCCAAGGCCGACAGCTGCGCGGCCACTGCTCGGCCTGACCGTGCTGGTGGTGGAGGACAGCCGCTTCAGCTCGGAGGCGGTGCGCCTGATGTGCCTGCGCTCCGGCGCGCGGATCCGGCGTGCGGACTGCGTCGCCTCGGCCCGGCGGCATCTGAACGTCTACCGGCCTTCCGTCGCCATCGTCGATCTGGGGCTGCCGGACGGCTCCGGCCTCGATCTGCTGGCGCAGATGCACCGCGCGCGGCCACGGGTGCCGATCCTCCTCGGAACCTCGGGCGCGGAGCGCGAGGAAGCTGCGCGAAGCTGCGCCGAAGCGGGGGCGGACGGGTTCCTGCCCAAACCCGTCTCCTCCCTCGCGGCCTTCCAGTCGGCGATCCTCGAACACCTTCCCGAGGCGCTCCGCCCTAACGGCCCGCGCGATGCCGACATCTCGGACGTGCGCCCAGACCCGGTGGCGCTGCGCGAGGACCTCGCGCACGCGATGCACCTTCTTGCCATGGACGCACCGCCCCTGGGCTATCTCAGGCGGTTCCTTCTCGGGCTCGCGCGCACCGCCAGCGACGGCCTGCTGGAACGCGCGGCGATGACGCTGGATGGCGGGGCGGCGGGCGACGATCGCAACGACCTGCGCGCCCTTCTGTCGAGGCGCATCGAGGACCTGCCCTCGCCGATCTGACGCCCTCCGCGCAGCCGGAAGGCCGCAGGTGTCGGGGCTGTGGCCGAAAGAGGCGGATGTCGGAGCGGGGGTTTGCCAAAGCGCGGCGGCGTCCGGTCGCGGGAAGGACATCAGGTCGAAGTCCCCTCGGCCCGACTTTCAGTGGCCAAGGACCGCCCCGAGGGGGACCACCCTCCGCTCGAGCGTCCGGCCGCGGCCGGCATCCGGGGGCGTCAGCGGCGCCACCCAGATGAACGGTCGTCCGGGCCAAAGTCTGCACGCGCCGGGCATCCGGGCGTCCCGGGGGCCGTCGAGGTGGACGGCCATTCGGGGCGGGCGAATATTCGGATGTCAGCGCCTTCGCCGAAGTGCAGGATCTTCGTGGCGAGCCACCATACACCCTGACCCTCTCGAGAGGGACAGAGGTCCGCTTGCACGTCCGGCCCGGCGGAGGCTCGCGCGTGTCGGCGGCAAGCCCTCCGCGAGGGCGGCCGATAGAGACCGAAGTCCGCAGGGCCGACAAAGCGCAGGCGCCTCCACAGGTTAGAACTTTTGCAACATTTCTAGATTCATTTTTCCGAAAATCGGCGATCAACTCACAGGTATTCGGAATTTCCCGACATTCTCACTCGCGGGGCAGCACCCTGAGGCCGAGTTCCATCAACTGCTCCGCCGAAGGTTCGGACGGTGCGTTCATCATCAGGTCCTCGGCGCGCTGGTTCATCGGGAAGAGGATCACCTCGCGGATGTTGGCGGTGTCCGCCAGCAGCATCACGATACGGTCGATCCCCGCCGCGCATCCGCCGTGGGGCGGCGCGCCGTAGCGGAAGGCATTGACCATGCCGCCGAAACGCTTGCGGACCTCGTCCTCGCCATAGCCCGCAAGCTCGAAGGCCTTGAACATGATCTCGGGCTTGTGGTTCCGGATGGCGCCCGAAACGAGCTCGTAGCCGTTGCAGGCGAGGTCGTACTGGTATCCCAGCACGTCCAGCGGATCGCCCTGCAGCGCCTCGAGCCCGCCCTGCGGCATCGAGAAGGGGTTGTGGGAGAAATCGACACGTCCGGTCTCGTCGTCCTTCTCGTACATCGGGAAGTCCACGATCCACGCGAAGGCGAAGCGGTTTTCGTCGATGAGCTTCAACTCGCGCCCGATCTCGTCGCGCGCCCGGCCCGCCACGCCCTCGAACTCGTGCGGCTTTCCCGCGACGAAGAAGACCGCGTCGCCCTTGTGCAGGTTCAGCTGCCTGCGGATGGCCTCGGTGCGCTCGGGGCCGATGTTCTTGGCCAGCGGCCCGGCCCCATCGAGTGCGCCGTCCTCGCCCTCGCGCCAGAAGATGTAGCCCATTCCCGGCAGGCCCTGCGCCTGCGCCCAGGAATTCATCCGGTCGCAGAACTTGCGCGAGCCGCCGCCGGGTGCGGGGATGGCGCGCACCTCGGTGCCCTCGTGCTCGAGGATCTTCGCGAAGATGGCGAAGCCCGACCCCTCGAAATGCTCGGAGACGACCTGCATCTTCACCGGGTTCCGCAGGTCCGGCTTGTCGGTGCCATACCACAGCGCGGCGTCGCGATAGGAGATGCGCGGCCAGACCTCGTCGACCTTGCGGCCGTTTCCGAACTCGTGGAACAGACCCTTGAGCACGGGCTCAATGGTGGCGAAGACGTCCTCCTGCTCGACGAAGCTCATCTCCATGTCGAGCTGGTAGAAGTCGGTGGGCGAACGGTCGGCGCGCGGGTCCTCGTCGCGGAAGCACGGCGCGATCTGGAAGTACTTGTCGAAGCCCGACACCATGAGGAGCTGCTTGAACTGCTGCGGCGCCTGCGGAAGGGCGTAGAACTTGCCGGGGTGCAGGCGCGAGGGGACGAGGAAGTCGCGCGCGCCCTCCGGCGAGGATGCTGTGATCACCGGCGTCTGGTATTCGCGGAAGTCGATGTCCCACATGCGCCGCCGGATCGAGGCCACCACATCGGAGCGCAATTTCATGTTCTCCTGCATGGCCGCGCGGCGAAGATCGAGGTAGCGATAGCGCAGCCGCGTCTCCTCGGGGTATTCCTGGTCTCCGAAGACCTGCAGGGGAAGGTCGCCGTCGACGCCGCCGAGAACCTCCATGTCGCGGATGAACACCTCGATCTCGCCGGTCGGCAGCCTGGGGTTCACCAGCTCGGGATGGCGCGCCTTCACCTCGCCATCGATGCGGATGCAGACTTCGGAACGCAGCTTCTCGACCTGGGCGAAGACCGGGCTGTCGGGATCGCAGAGGACCTGGGTGATGCCGTAATGGTCGCGCAAGTCGATGAAGACCACGCCGCCATGGTCGCGCCGACGGTGCACCCAGCCCGCGAGCCGGACCGTCTGGCCGACGTTTTCCTTGGTGAGATCGGCGCAGGTATGGCTGCGATAGGCGTGCATGTCGGGTCCTTCTTCGCGCTGTTCTCGGGCCGGCGGGCGTCGCGGCGATAGAGCGCGCGCGGGGGGCGAAGTCAACCCCGGGGGACCGCCCGCACGGGGGCATCGAGCCCCCGCGCCGGCGCGTGCCTCCGGCAGGCGTATTTGGGGAAAGATGAAGGTGCGGGGCTCAGCCTGCGCAGGAGAGCGCGGCGCGAAGGGCGCGCGCGCTCCATGGGCCGATGTCGCGCGCGACGAGGCCGTCGCGGGTCAGGCGCGTCGCCACGAGGCGGGTCCAGCCTGCATCGGCGGTGACGATCTCGGGCCCGCGGCCGCAGTCGCGCAGGCCGCCCGAGAGGAAGGCCTCGCCGATGCGGTGATTGGTGAGGCCCGAGGCTGCCGCCACCTCGGTCAGCCGGCCGGCGTCGTAGCGCCAGACCCGCAGGATCATGGCGAGGTGCGGGCGGTCGACATAGGCGATCTCGACCGCGCCGTCGCCGTCGAGATCGGCCGCGCCGATCGGGGCGAGCCAGCGGTTGGGGCGGCCGATGGCGGGCGTGGCGGCGAGAAGGCGGAGACCGCGCGCATCGGCGGCGTAGACGGCCAGGCGCGCGCCGCGGTCCAGGTGGCTTCGCACCACGATGATCTCGGCCCGGCCGTCGCCGTCGATGTCGGAGAGGCGCGGTGCGATGTCCTCGAAGACCTCGGTCTCGGGCAGGACCAGGCGCGCCGTCGCGCAGTCTTCCGAGGGGCCGAGCTGCACCGCGAGGGTGCCCGCCTCGATCGCGTCGCCCAGGACGCCGTGCGCGTAGCGCGTGGTCGGGTCCTCGTACCAGGCGGCGACGGGCCCCTGCGCGAGGTCCGTGGTGGCGCGGGAGCCCGGAATCGCAGCCTCCCAGGGGGCGGTTGCGCAGGCGGGCTCCGCGCCGGATGCGGTGCCGGACGCGGTCCCCTGTGCCGCCGCCGGCGCCACCGCAGATGCCGTGAGCCAGAGGCCGAGCGCGAGGATGACCCGCGCCGGGGCCGCGAGGCGGCGCCGCAGGATCAGATCTGCTTCTCGGGCATCTGCACGACGAGACCGTCGAGCGCGTCGGAGACCTTGAGCTGGCACGTCAGGCGCGAGCGTTCGGGATCGGGCTGGTAGGCGAATTCCAGCATGTCCTCTTCCATCGGATCGATGTCCGGCAGCTTGCCGACCCAGTCGGGGTGGACGTAGACGTGACAGGTCGAGCAGGCGCAAGCGCCGCCGCAATCGGCCTCGATACCGGGGATGTTGTTGTCGCGCGCGCCTTCCATGACGGTCAGGCCGGTCGGCACGTCCACCACGTGTTCGGTTCCGTTGTGCTCGATGTAGGTGATCTTCGCCATGTCCTGCCTTTCCTGTACGAGGCCGTGCCCTGCGGGGGCCGTCGCTTTGCGGCCCGCCTGTCCGGAGGTGTAGGTAATACGGGGTCTCCGCGCTTTCCAGCCCGAATTCCGGGCGCCGATGGAAGGCTTGCGCTGGCGGCTGAATGTTCTATCTTCGTTCTCATGGAGCCCGATATCCGCGCGCCCGACTGGCCGAGGCCGCCAGACTGCCTTCCGCATCACCTGCTCCACCTGCCGCCCGAGGGGGCGCGCGTGGCGGTGGCGGGGCTCGTGCTCGTGCGCCAGAGGCCCGGCACGGCGAAGGGCGTCATCTTCCTCACGCTGGAGGACGAGTTCGGCGTGGCGAACGTGGTGGTCTGGCAGAAGGTCTACCAGACCTTCCGCCGCGCCGTGATCGCGGGGCGGATGCTGAGGGTCACGGGGCGCGTGCAGCGGCAGGCGGGCGTGGCCCATGTCGTGGCCGAGCGGATCGAGGATGTTTCGGACATGCTGGACGACCTCGTGCGCCTGCATGAACCGGCGCGCGCCGCGGACGGCCCCTGAGCCGCGGGCGGCGCGGCTGGCGCCAAGAAGACGGCCCCCGGCGCAAAGCTGCGCCGGGGGCCGGTCTAGAGGGCCGCGAAGGGCCGCCTCACTCGCCGAGGGCAAGCGCCACGAAGCGCGGGTTCCCGGCGCGGCGGATCAGGAGGAGGATGCTTTTCTGCCCCGCCTCCTCCGCGCTTTGGACGCGGTCGCGGAAATCCCCGACGCTTCCGACGGGCTGTTGCGCGACCTCGGTGACGATGTCGCCCGCCTGAAGGCCCTTGCCCGCCGCGTCCGAAGCCGGATCGACCTCTTCGATGACGAGGCCGCCCGCGACGCCCTGCGCGCCGAGCTGCTCGCGCAGATCGTCGGTGAGCGGCGTGACCGTGAGGCCGAGCACCTCGCCGCTCGGCTCGGGCATCGGCTCGGCGCCCGGGGTGGCCGCGCCGGCGCCTTCGGCGGTCTCGCGGCGTCCGAGCGTCACCAGAAGCGTCTGCGTCTCGCCGTCGCGATAGACCAGCATCCGCACCGTGTCGCCAACGCCCGAGTCGCCCACGATCCGGACGAGCTCGCGGGTGTCTGCGATATCCTCGCCGCCGAAGCTGAGGATCACGTCACCGACCTCGACTCCGGCATCTAGCGCAGGCCCCTCGGGCACGTCGGTGACGAGGGCGCCGCGCGCCTCCTCGAGGCCGAGGCCCTCGGCGATCTCGTCGTTGACGTCCTGGATGCGCACGCCCAGCCAGCCGCGGCGCGTCTCGCCGAACTCGCGCAGCTGGTCCACCACGTTGGTCACGACCGTCGAGGACATGGCGAAGCCGATGCCGATCGAGCCGCCGGTAGGCGACAGGATGGCGGTGTTAACGCCGATGACCTCGCCCGACATGTTGAAGAGCGGCCCGCCGGAGTTGCCACGGTTGATCGCGGCGTCGGTCTGGATGTAGTCGTCATAGGTTCCCGACAGCGCCCGCTCGCGCGCCGAGACGACGCCGACGGACACCGAGAAGCCCTGGCCGAGCGGGTTGCCCATGGCCATGACCCAGTCGCCCACGCGCATCGCCTCGCTGTCGCCGAAGGGCACGAAGGGAAGCGCCTCGTCCGCATCGATTTTCAGGAGGGCGATGTCGGTGTTGGGGTCGGTCCCGATGATCTCGGCCTCGATCTCGCGGCCCGAGCGGAATTCGATCAGGATCTCGTCCGCGCCCTCGATGACGTGGTTGTTCGTGACGATGTAGCCGTCCTCGGAGATCACGAAACCCGAGCCCAGCGCCTGGCTGCGGCGCGGCGCGCGTTCCTGCCCTTGCTGGCGGTCCATGAAATCGTTGAAGAAATCCTCGAGCGGGCTGCCGGGCGGCACGTCGGGACCTGGGCCCTGGCGCGCGGCGACCACCGCGGAGGTGGTGATGTTCACGACGGAATCGCCGACCTGGTCGACGAGGTCGGCGAAGGAGGGCGGCGCGGTTTGGGCGCGCGACTGCGTGGCCGAAACCATGGTCGCTACCGCCACCAGCAGCGCGATCATCGCCGCGGTCGCGAGCCGGTAGAACCTGCCGATCGCGGCCGCATCACCATGGGCCGCCATGGCGACGGCACCCCCGGCGCGGGCCTCGGCGCGCACGGCGGACTGCCGCCTTCTGGTCATCTGGGATGTCACGAACTCACCTCCTGTCGAGCATGAAGCGCGGTGCGGAACGCACCGGTCACGTGCAGAGCATATTTGCGCGGCCAGCCGCGGGATCAACCTTTTCGCGGTTTGCGGCTGCGCGCGGCGCGTCACATGCGCGTGACGAAGCGGGATCGCGGGCGCCGATGCCATGACAGAAAAGGGCTTGCGGGCGTGAAGGGGCCGGCAAGGATCCGCCGAAGGCCTAGAGGCCGCCGCGCAGCGCCAGCGCCACGAGAACGATGCCCAGCACGACGGCGGACAGGCCGATCGCGCGGCGCGTCCCCGGCGGAATTCCAGCGAGAAGGCGCAGCAGGTCCTCCAGCCGTCCGGGCAGGAGGGCGAAGGTGATCCCCTCGATCACGAGGACCATTCCGAAGCCGAGCAGAAGGGCGAAGCCGATCGTCATTCACCACACCGGGGCAGAAAGGGGGCCGGGGCGTCGCAGCGTCCCGGCCCGTTAGGTTCAGTTGCCTGTCGCGGCCGAGCCCGAGCCGGACCCGCCGAGGTACTCGAAGAACTCGCTGTCGGGCGAGATCACCATCGTCGAGTTGTCGCGCCGCAGGGCACGCTCGTAGGCCGTCATCGAGCGGTAGAACTCGAAGAACTCGGCGTCCTGGCTGAAGGCTTCGGCGAAGATGCGGTTCCGCTGCGCGTCGGCCTCGCCTCGGGTGATCTCCGCCTCGCGCTGCGCCTCGGACACCAGCTCCACCACCGTCCGGTCGGCCTGCGCGCGGACCCGCTGGGCGGCTTCGTTGCCGCGGGCGATCTCGTCCGTGGCCTCCCGCTCGCGCTCGGCGCGCATCCGGGCGAAGGTCGCCTCGAGGTTCTGCGCCGGCAGGTTGGTCTGCTTCAGCCTCACGTCGAGCACCTCGAGACCGAGATCGGCGGCGCGCACCTGCGCCTGCTCGGTGATCTGGTCCATCAGCGCCGCGCGCTCCTCGGAGAGGATGGTGTTGGACGTCACGCCCTCGGAGCCGAGGACCTCGCGGATCTGCGGGTTGATGATGCCCTCAAGGCGCGCCTCGCCGGCCCGCATCCCGCCCGCGCCGACGGCCTGCCGGAACTGGACCACGTCCGAGATCCGGTAGCGTGCGAAGGCGTCCACGACCAGCCGGCGGTCGTCGGAAGGCGTCACCTCGATGGCCGCCGTATCGAGCGACAGGATCCGGTCGTCGTAGTAGACCACGTCCTGGATGAACGGGATCTTGAAGTTCAGGCCCGGCTCCTCGATCACCTGGCGGATCTGACCGAACTGCAGCACGAGCGCGCGCTGACGTTCGTCGACCACGAAGACCGAGCTGAGAAGGACGGCGATCGCGAGAACGAGCACCGGGATCAGGAAGGTAATGCGTTTCATCAGTTGCTGCTCCCCGTCGTCGTCGTGGTGCCGGTCGCGCCGTTGCCGCGGCGCAGCTGGTCGAGCGGCAGATAGGGCACGACGCCCGATCCGCCCGAGCCCTGCTGCCCGTCGAGGATCACGAGATCCACGTCGCCGAGCACCCGTTCGAGGGTTTCGAGATAGAGACGCCGGCGTGTAACATCGGGCGCCTGTTCGTATTCGCCGAGAACGGCGAGGAAGCGGCTGGCTTCACCCTGAGCCTCGTTCACGACCTGCGCCCTGTAACCTTCGGCCTCTTCCAGAAGCTGGGCTGCCTCGCCTCGGGCGCCTGCAAGCACGCGGTTGGCGTAGGCGTCCGCCTGCCGCTCGAGCCGGTCACGCTCCTGCTCGGCTGCCTGAACGTCGCGGAAGGCGTCGATCACTTCGGCCGGCGGGTCGGCGCGGTCGAGGTTGAGGCGAACGATGTTCACGCCCGAGTCGTAGCTGTCGAGCGTCTGCTGGATGAGCGTCTGCACCCGGTCCGCGATCACGCCGCGGTCGCGGTTGAGGATCGGCGCCAGCTGGCTGGCCGAGATCACTTCGCGCATCGCGGCTTCGGAGACGGCGCGGATCGTCGCCTCGGGGTCGCGCAGGTTGAACAGGAATTCCGCCGGGTCGGAGATGTTCCAGACCACTTCGAAATCGATGTCCACGATGTTCTCGTCGGTGGTGAGCATCAGGCCGGTATCCGAGCCGCCCGAGCGCGCCGCGCCGATCGATTCAGTCCGCTCCGAGGTCACGTTCACGACTTCCGCCGTCACGACCGGCCATGGCGCGAAGTTCAGGCCCGGCCCCCCGATCGACGAGAAGTCGCCGAGGAAAAGCTCGACCGACTGCTCTTCGGGCCGCACGGTGTAGAAGGACTGGAAGGCCCACAGCGCAAAGACGAGCAGCGCCGCGATCCCGAAGGTGCCGCGGGTGAACTTGAAGCCGTCCCCGCCGCCTCCGCCGCCGCCGCCGCGCCCGCCGCGGCCGCCCATCAGGACGCGCAGCTGTTCCTGGCCCTTGCGGACGATCTCGTCGATCTCCGGGATCTGCTGGTCCCCGCCGGGACGCCGGGGGCCGCCAGGACCGCCCTTCCCGTTGGAGCCATTGTTTCCGCGGTTTCCGCCCCCGGAGCCGCCACCGCCGCCCCAGGGTCCGCCACTATTGCCAGCCATGTATCGTCGTTCCCCTCACTTATCACAGGTCTCGGTCATGTGTATTCGACAAGCCTCGAAGGTGTATATGGGGCAAGGCGTGCCGATTGCACCCGCCCCTGCGCAGATTTGACGCTGCCGGGCGGGATCCGGGCCCCGTAAGGCCGGCGTCGCCGACCGGCCTCATGCGGTCCGGACCGGAGACCTCATCGTCACCAGCTCCTCCGACATGGTCGGATGAACGGCGACCGTCCGGTCGAAATCCTGTTTCGTCGCGCCCATCTTCACGGCGATGCCAGCCATCTGGATCATCTCGCCGGCCTGCGGGGCCACGATATGGCACCCGAGCACCTTCTGCGTCTCCTTCGAGACCACCAGCTTCATCAGAACCCTGTCGGGCCGTCGCGCGAAAGCCGACTGCATGGGCCGGAACGACGTGCAGTATATCTCCACCGGCTCGCGTTCGCGCGCCTCTTCCTCGCTCAGGCCCACGGTGCCGAATTCGGGCTGCGTGAACACGGCCGAGGGGATCAGGTCGTGATCCACCGGCGTGGGGTTGCCGTTGAACACCGTCTCGACGAAGGCCATGCCCTCGCGGATCGCCACGGGCGTCAGGTTCACGCGGTTCGTCACGTCGCCGATGGCGTAGACCGAGGGCACCGAGGTCTGGGAATACTCGTCGACCACGACCTGTCCCCGGCGTCCGATCTCGATCCCCGCCTCGGCAAGGCCCATGCCGTCGCTGTTGGGCCTGCGGCCGGTGGCGAAGAGGACGGCGTCGAAGACCTGCTCGTGCCCGTTCGAAGCCTTCACCCAGACCGGACCGCCCGAGGCCTCGGCTCTCTCGGCGCGCACCTCGGCGGGGGCGCCCATCGCGGCGTCGGCCCCCGGATCGGCCGCCGACAGCGCGACATCGGACCCGGCGGGGGCCATGTCGACGATGTTGGTGCCGACGTGCAGGTTGACGCCCTTCTCCTCCATCATCTCCGAGATCAGTCCGCGCGCCTCGCCGTCGAAGCCGCGCAGGATCTGCGCGCCGCGGTAGAACTGCGTCACCTCCACGCCCAGCCCGTTCAGGATGCAGGCGAATTCGCAGGCGATGTAGCCGCCGCCCACGATCAGAAGGCGCTTGGGCAGATCCTCGAGGTTGAAGATGTCGTCGGACACCATGCCAAGATGGTCATTCCTCAGGCCCGGCCGCTCGGGGCGGCCGCCGGTGGCGATAAGGATGTGCTTCGCCGTGTGGGTCGAGCCGTCCGCCAGCCGCACGGTGTGCGGATCGTCGAGCGCGGCGCGCTGGTCGAAGGTGGTCACGCCCGAGCCCGAAAGCAGCTTGCGGTAGACCCCTTCGAGGCGGTCGAGCTCGGCATGAAGGTGCGAGCGGAAGCGTGGCCAGTCGAACGATCCGTCCTCCACGTCCCAGCCGTAGGCGCGCGCGTCGGCGAAGCCTTCGCGGTAGGCGCTGGCGAAAACCATGATCTTCTTGGGAACGCAGCCGCGGATCACGCAGGTGCCGCCCATCCGGCTTTCCTCCGCCAGGGCGACCTTCGCGCCCCCCGCCGCCGCGACGCGGGCCGCGCGCACGCCGCCCGATCCGCCGCCGATCACGAAAAGGTCGTAGTCGAAAGCCATGCCGTCACCCCGTTCCTGCCTGCCGTTCCCGCCCGCACGTCTCAGTCGACGATGTCGACGAAGAGGTTGTCCCCCTCCACGAGGTCGATGCGCTCGTGCGAGACGGTGCCCGCGTTGATGTCGCGGATCTCGACCGTGCCGTCGGCATTGCCGATGACCGCCACGTCGCAGACGTCGAGGAACAGCCCGTTCTCCACCACGCCCGGGATCTGGTTGAGCACGAGGCTGAGCTGCGCGGGGTTGGTGATGCGCCGAAGGTGCAGATCGAGGATCAGGTTGCCCTCGTCGGTGCGGAACAGATCGTCACCGTTCATGCGGAAGTCGGCCGAACGGCCCATGACCTCGACGTTCGACAGCATCTCCTCGATCAGCGCCTTGGTGGTCTGCATCCCGAAGGGCACGACCTCGACCGGAAGCGGGAAGGCGCCCAGGCGGTCCACCTGCTTGGACAGATCGGCGATCACGATCATCTGGTCCGACGCCGTGGCCACGATCTTCTCGTGCAGAAGCGCGCCGCCTCCGCCCTTGATGAGGTTGAGGTCGGGGTCGAACTCGTCCGTGCCGTCGATCGTCAGGTCCAGCCAGCGAACGTCGTCGAGGGTCTTGACCACGAGGCCGACCTTGCGCGCCAGCTCGGCCGTGCGCGTCGAGGTCGCGACGCAGGTGACCATCAGGCCCTCCTCGCGCACCATCTCGCCCAGGCAGCGCACCATCCAGGCCGCAGTCGATCCGGTGCCGAGGCCCACGCGCATTCCGTCCTCGACATAGTCGACGGCGCGGCGGGCGGCGACGTATTTCGCCTTGTCGATCGGGGACAGGTCGGCCGGCATCGCTTGCTCCGTATACAGTTCGTTGTCCGAGAGCGGTGGTGACTTTCGTCTCGATACGCGCCCGTTCTTAACGAAGGCGGCGTCCGGGCGCGAGGGTTAAACGCTCCAGCCCTCCGTGCGCGGATCGAGAAGCGCCGCGACCGCCATGGCCAGCGCGGCGCGCGGCAGGATCGTCAGGAGGCCCGGCGCGTCGGCCTCGATCTCGACGTCGGCGCCCGTCGCCTCGTTGGAGGTGCCGATCCGGCGGGCGGGGTGGAACTCCAGCCCGTCGATCGGCCAGCGCAGCCCGCGCGACCGCCCCGTGACGCGCGCGAGCGGAAACAGCGAGACGCGCGTGCCTTCCTCCAGCTGCAACCGGATGCGCCGGGGCGCGTTGAACATGATGTCGCGCTCGCCGAGGACGATGCATCTGTGCGCCGGCCGCGCGACGAGGGTGTGAAGGACGGCAAGCTGATGATCGAGGCGCGCGCCGGTGAACCCGACCGCAAGCGTGAGCGGCACCGCGACGTGACGCAGCGCCTTGTCGAAATCCGTGCTGTCCTGTTCGGCGACCTCGTGCAGAAGGTCCTCGGGAAGCGTCCGGCGCGCGGCGGGCGAGATCGAGTCGAGATCGCCGATCACCGCGTCCGGGCGCAAGCCCGCCGCGAGGGCCGCGTCAGCCCCGCTGTCGGCGGCCACGAGACGCGGCGCGAGCGCCATCGCCTCGGCCAGATCCCCCGGCCCGAGCGCCCCTCCACCAAGCAGCGTCACCGGCTCCGATCCGTCGACGACAGGTCTTTCCGGTGGCATTTTCTGGCCGTTCAAGAAAACAATCTCCATGTATTGGCCCTATTCCCGTCGCGTTCTTCTGGAATCAGTTTGGAGCACGCAACGGCGAAGTGATACCGTCCGGCAGTCGGCCGAGCGAGACCAATGAAGGCAGAGTGAAGATCGACATGGGTGACGCGAACAAGATCCTTACGGTGTCCTACGGGACCTTCTCGTGCACGCTGGAGGGCTTCGAGGATCCCTTCAACGCGATGAAGGCGATCGCGGAATACTTCCGCGATCTCGCGGCCGAGGACCGTTTCTTCGGGGCGGAGCCGCCGACACCCGACACCGACATGCTTCACCGCATCACCGAGGCCGCGATCCAGCGCCGCGTCGAGGCGCGCATCATGGAACATGGCCTTCTCCTGCGTCCGCAGGGCGAGATGGCCGACACGGGCGAGACGCAACAGGCCGCGCCCCGCCGCGACACCCTGCGCCAGACCGCCGACACCACCCCCTTCCCGAGACAGCGCGAAAGCGCACCCTCCACGGCGCAGGAGCCGGTGGAGGAGGAAGAGCCCGCCGAGCCTGCGGAACCGCAAACCGCCGAGCCCGAAGCGGCCGCCCCAGAGGAGCCTGAGGCGGCCATCCCTGCGCCGGCCGATGACCGCGCCGAGGCTGCCGAAGAGACCGCCGAAGAGGAAATCGAACCCGCGCCCTATCCCGAGCCGGAAGAGGCGTGGGAGGAACCCGCGCCCTCGGCCGAGATCTTCCGGATCGGCGGCGCGCCCGCCCCCGCGGAACCCTCGCAGGACATCTCCGAGCACGAGGAGCCTGCCACGGAGCAGATCGACCTCGCGGAAGTCGGGCCGGCGGCAATGGACGAGGCCGAAACCGCCGACGCGAGCGAGGCGCTCGAGGCCGCAGAGGAAATCACTCCCGCCCTGACCGAGACGGTCGAAACGGTCGAGATGGTCGAGACGGGCATCGCCGCGGAAACGGTCATCCCTGACGAAGCCGAGGAGCCCGCGGAAGAGGACGAGGATGGCGTCCGCGCCCTTGGCGCCGTCGCCGCCGCCCTTGCCGCGGCCAACAGCGAAGACGACGAGGACGAAACCGAGTATCGCGAAGCCGACGACGAAGCCCGCGACGTCGGCCTTCACGAAGACGGCGAACGCGAAGAGGTCGAAGTCGAGGACGCCGATCACGAGGAAGGCGGCCGCGAAGCCGCCGTTGCGCTTTCGGATGCCGCGCTGTCGGACGACGAGGACGCGGATCGCGGTGCGCCGACCGGCGAGGACAGCATCGAGGCGTTCTTCGCCGAAGCCGGCCCGGCGTGGCACGAGGATACGCCGGAGCTGCTTCTGGACACGATCGACGACGGCGACGCCGATTCCGTCGCCTTCCGTCTTGCGCGCATTCGCGAGGCCGCGAGGGCCGAGGCGCAGCTCGGGGACGAGGCGTTCACGGACAAGGGCTACGACGACGAGGCCGCCTTGCAGCCGGACGCCGAGCCTGAAGAGGACGGAGTTGCGCCCGCCGAGGATGCCGAGGCACGCGCCGATACGTCCGCGTCCGAGACGCCCGAGGGGACCTCGGACGAGGATGAGGACGAAACGCGCTCGGACGAGGATGACGACGAGGACTGGTTCGGCCGGCTGTCCGACGAGGAAGAGGAAGCGCTGAAGGCCGATCTGTCCGCGATCGAAAGCGAGGTCGCGGCAAGGCTGCCCGATGACGAGGAAGCGGCGCTTCAGGCGGAACTCGACGAGATTGCGCGCGAGGCCGAAGGCACCGACCTGCCCAAGACCGAGGCCGAGGCTGACGCCGAAGCGCCGGAGACCGAAGCCGAAGCGCCCGAAGACCAGGAGACCGAGGCCGACGCCGAAGCGCCGGAGACCGAAGCCGAAGCGCCCGAAGACCAAGAGACCGAGGCCGAAGCGCCCGGAGCCCCAGCCGAGTCCGGGCACAAGACCGGCGACGCCGAACCGGGCCGGAAGGCCTCGAAGCTCGGGATGACGACCGGTCCCGCCCTCGCAGGCGACATGGACCGCCTGTTCGACGCGACCGACACCAAGCTCGCCAATGTCGAGACCAGCCGCCGCCGCGCCAACATCCAGCACCTCAAGGCCGCCGTCGCCGCCCGCGTCGCCGAGCGCCGCCTCGTGGAGGCTGGCGTCCGCGACAGCGAAGAGCCTGTCGATGCCACCGCGGAATACCGCGCCGACCTCGCCCGCGTGATGCGCCCGACGCGCGTGCGCGTCGATGTGAGCCGCCGCCGCGACGCACGCCCCGCCCCGCTCGTTCTGGTGTCCGAGCAGCGGATCGACCGCGAGGAGGAAACGCCCGCCGAGATGGCTACGGTCCGGCCGCGCCGCGTCAACGCGGGCGCCGACGACGAGACGCTGACCGAGGAGTTCGTCCACGAGGAAGATCGCCGCGTCGCCTCGGCGGAGGGCAAGTTCGCGCAATCCCCAACCGCCTTCGTGCCCGCCGCGCCGCCCAAGAAGATCGTGCGCTCCCTGGCCCTTCTGGCCAAGCGCGCGGGGTTCATGGTGCGCGGCTCTGACGACAAGGCGGACCGCCCGGCGGAGGCGGGAACCCCCGCCCCGGAACAGACGCAGACCCGCCCGGCCGAGGACTTCGCCGAGGCCCCGCGGACCACGCCCGCGGACAATGACGCCGCCGGTCGGTCCGAAGCCCGCAAGGACACGCTCGGCACCGCGACGGGCGAGGGCGACTTGCCGGAATTCGTGATGCGCTTCGCCACCCTGCTGGAGAAAAGCGACGCGACAGAGATCGAGGAAGTGGTCGAGATGGGCGCGGACTACATCACGCAGGACCTCGGCAAGACCGAGTTCAAGCGCGTTCAGCTGATCCGCCTCGTGCGGATGGCGACCGACGACAGCATCGGCCGCGACGCCGCGATGGCCGCGATCACGGGTCTGTCCGAAAAAGGCATCCTCTCCGAAAGCCCGAACGGGCGCTACCGGCTCGTGCGCCGCAGCGAGGCGCACCAGGACAGCTGAGGCCGCGCCCGTCGGGGGCTCGCCGCGTCAGGACCCGTCGCCCTCCCGCCGCGAAAGGGCGGGTGTCTGCGTGTCTGCGGCGTCAGGGTCCGCCTGCCCGACCCCCTTGAAGACGGCCTTCAGTGGAAACGCCCAGAGGATGCCGAGCACGACGTAGACGCCAAGCTCGACCAGGAGCGAGGGCCGCTCGAACAGGCTGACGATGTACCAGGCGAGGGCGATGTAGGCCGGAAGGCCCACCACGAGCACGAGAAGCGACAGCCTGCGGCGTGTCTTGTAGCTCAGCTCCATGACGCGTTTCCCTCCTGCATTCCGCCGCGCAAGCGACGCCGTCAGTCCGAGAACGGATCGGTCACGAGGATCGTGTCCTCCCGCTCGGGCGAGGTGGACAGTAGCGCGACGGGGCACGCGATCAATTCCTCGATGCGGCGGACATACTTGATCGCCGCCGCCGGAAGGTCGGCCCAGCTGCGCGCACCTTCGGTCGACTCCGTCCAGCCCGGCATCTCCTCGTAGACGGGCACGCAGCGCGCCTGCTGGTCGGCGGCCGTGGGCAGGTAGTCCAGCATGGTTCCGTCCAGGTCGTAGCCGACGCAGATCTTCAGCGTCTCGAACCCGTCGAGCACGTCGAGCTTCGTCAGCGCGATGCCGTTGACGCCTGATGTCACGCAGGTCTGGCGCACGAGGGCCGCGTCGAACCAGCCGCAGCGCCGCTTGCGGCCCGTGGTGGTGCCGAACTCGTGCCCCCGCTCGCCGAGGCGCTGGCCATCCCCGTCGTGCAGTTCGGTCGGGAAGGGCCCCTCGCCCACGCGGGTCGTGTAGGCCTTCACAATGCCAAGAACGTAGTCGACCGCGCCGGGACCGATGCCTACACCCGTCGCCGCCTGCCCCGCGATCACGTTCGACGAGGTGACGTAGGGATACGTGCCGAAATCGATGTCCAGAAGCGCGCCCTGCGCCCCTTCGAAGAGAATGCGGTGCCCCGCGCGGCGGCGTTCGTTCAACACCTTCCAGACCGGCGCCGCGTAGGGAAGGATCTTCGGCGCGATCTCCTTGAGCTGCGCGATCAGGCCGTCGCGGTCCACGGGCTCGAGCCCGAGCCCCGCCCGCAGCGCGTTGTGATGCACCAGCGCGCGGTCCACCCGCAGCATCAGCGTGGCGTCGTCGCCGAGGTCGGCCACGCGGATGACGCGACGGCCCACCTTGTCCTCGTAGGCCGGGCCGATCCCGCGGCCGGTCGTGCCGATCTTGGCGACGCTGTTCTGGCCCTCGCGGGCGCGATCCAGCTCGCCGTGAAAAGGCAGGATGAGGGGCGTGTTCTCGGCGATCATCAGCGTCTCGGGGGTGATGTCGACACCCTGCGCGCGGATCGTCTCGATCTCCTGCACGAGGTGCCACGGGTCGAGCACCACTCCGTTTCCGATGACCGACAGCTTGCCGCCACGCACCACGCCCGAGGGCAGCGCGTGCAGCTTGTAGACCTCGCCGTCGATGACCAGCGTATGGCCCGCGTTGTGGCCGCCCTGGAAGCGGCAGATCACGTCCGCCCGCTCGCTGAGCCAATCGACGATCTTGCCCTTGCCCTCGTCGCCCCACTGCGCGCCGATCACCGCCACGTTCGCCACTGACCCGTCTCCTGTCTGAAACCGAGGCGGGTATATCCAAGGGCAAATGCGGGCGAAACCGAAATCGTGGGAAACCGCGTCCGTCGCGGCCCCGGGGACGTCGCGCAGCGGCGCCTGCCGGCGGTGAAGGAGCGGCCCGGAAGACCCGGATGTGATTCGGCACTGACCGGCCCGGCGCGCCGAGGGTCACGAAGCCGTGTATGCCATGGGATGCCGCGCGGCCTACGTTTTGCGGCCAGCCGTGAGGAAATGCTTGAAAGGTATCCCGCATTTCGCCTTATGGTTGAGCGATCCGGCCTTGCGGCGGCCTGTCGCATCTCATAAGTAGCCGCGAACCGCACGGCACCTGAACAGGGACCCGCAGATGGAAAACGTCATCCTCGTCGTCCACCTGATCCTCGCGATCTGCCTCATCGGGGTCGTGCTATTGCAGCGTTCCGAAGGCGGCGGGCTGGGAATGGGCGGCGGCGGCGGCGGCGTGATGACCGGCCGACAGGCCGCCACGGCGCTCGGCAAGCTGACATGGGCCTTCGCGATCGCGTTTCTCGCAACCTCGGTGACCCTGACGATCATCGCGGCGCAGAATTCGGCGGGCGAGTCGGTTCTGGACCGGATCGGCGCCGACAGCCTGCCCGCGACGGATGGCGGCGACGGGCCGGCCCTCCCCCCGGCAAGCGACCTGCTGCCCCCCGCGTCGAGCGACGCCCCGGTGCTGCCGCCCCGCGCGGACTAGACGACGGCCTGCAAGGTCGCGGCCCTGCCACGACAGATCACACATCTGGGGCTTGCCCGGGTTTACCTTACAGCATGTAGCGGGATGGCTTGCGGACTTCGTCCGAATCCTGATATTCTCAAATCCCGTGGTCGACGATTTCGGACAAGGTCTTGAATCGGGCCGAAGACAGTTGCTACCGGCCTGACACGGGGAGACCAGACAAGACATGGCGCGTTTCATCTTCATCACCGGCGGGGTGGTTTCCTCTCTGGGCAAGGGTCTGGCGTCGGCGGCGCTTGGCGCCCTTCTGCAGGCGCGCGGCTATACGGTGCGCCTCCGCAAGCTCGATCCCTACCTGAACGTCGATCCCGGCACGATGTCGCCCTTCGAGCACGGCGAGGTCTTCGTGACCGACGACGGCGCGGAGACCGACCTCGACCTCGGCCATTACGAACGCTTCACCGGCGTCGCGGCGCGCAAGACCGATTCCGTCAGTTCCGGGCGCATCTACTCCAACGTGCTCGAGAAGGAGCGGCGCGGCGACTATTTGGGAAAGACGATCCAGGTCATTCCGCACGTCACCAACGAAATCAAGGACTTCATCCGCATCGGCGAGGACGAGGTCGATTTCATGCTCTGCGAGATCGGCGGCACCGTCGGCGACATCGAGGGCCTGCCCTTCTTCGAGGCGATCCGGCAATTCGCGCAGGAAAAACCGCGCGGCCAATGCCTGTTCATGCACCTCACGCTCCTGCCCTACATCAAGGCCTCGGGCGAGCTGAAGACCAAGCCCACGCAGCATTCGGTCAAGGAACTTCGCTCGATCGGACTGGCGCCCGACATCCTCGTCTGCCGGTCCGAAGGCGTGATCCCCGCCAAGGAGCGCGAGAAGCTCGCTCTGTTCTGCAACGTGCGGCCCGATGCCGTGATCGCCGCGCAGGACCTGGCCTCGATCTACGAGGCGCCGCTTGCCTATCACCGCGAGGGGCTGGACCAGGCGGTGCTCGACGCCTTCCAGATCAGCCCCGCGCCCCGGCCCGACCTTTCGCGGTGGGAAGACGTGGCCGACCGTATCAACAACCCCGAGGGCGAGGTGCGCGTGGCCATCGTCGGCAAGTACACGCAGCTCGAGGACGCCTACAAGTCGATCGCCGAGGCGCTGACCCATGGCGGCATGGCCAACCGCGTCAAGGTGATCTCGGAATGGATCGACGCCGAGATCTTCGAGCGCGAGGACCCCGCGCCCTATCTCGAGGAATTCGACGCGATCCTCGTGCCCGGTGGCTTCGGCGAGCGCGGCACCGAGGGCAAGATCAAGGCCGCTGAATTCGCGCGCACGCGCAAGGTGCCCTATCTCGGGATCTGTCTCGGGATGCAGATGGCGGTCATCGAGACGGCGCGGAACCTTGCGGAACTGGGCGACGCGGGATCCGAGGAATTCGACCACGAGGCCGGAAAAAAGCGTTTCACGCCAGTGGTCTACCACCTGAAGGAATGGGTTCAGGGCAATTACAAGGTCACGCGCAAGGCCGATGACGACAAGGGCGGGACAATGCGCCTCGGCGCCTATGACGCCGTTCTGACGGAGGGCTCGCGCGTCGCCGAGGTCTATGGGACGACCGCCATCGAGGAACGCCACCGCCACCGTTACGAGGTCGATATCAAGTATCGCGACGCGCTGGAGGATAAAGGCCTCGTCTTCTCGGGGATGTCGCCCGACGGCCGCCTTCCCGAGATCGTCGAGGTGAAGGATCACCCCTGGTTCATCGGCGTGCAGTTCCACCCCGAACTGAAGTCCAAACCCTTCGAGCCTCATCCCCTGTTCCGCGACTTCGTGCGCGCGGCCAAGGAAAACTCGCGTCTGGTCTGACCGGCGCGGGCGTCACTCGGCCGCGTGGCGGAACGAGGCCTGCACCTCGTCGCGGATGATCGTGGCGATCAGGCCCGCGTCCTCGACCGTGAACGTCAGCGGAAGGCGCATGTCGATCAGTCCCGCGAGGATCTCGTCGGTGCGCGGCAGCCTTTGCGGCGGGGCGTAGCGCCAGCTGTCGTAGCGCGAGGTGAAGGCCACCGGCTCCGCCGCGCCGAACCACTTCAGTTCGACCCCGCGCGCGGCGCAGGCCGCAAGGATGTCGCGTATCCGGCCCTCGGTGAAGCCGGGCAGAAGGAACTGGATCGAAGAGCCGACGATGCCCTCACGGGGGTCGCGCTCGATCACGCGCAGGCCGGGCGTGTTGCGAAGTCCCTCCTCGACCGTGGCATAAAGCGCGTTCCAGCGCGCCACCCGATCCGACAGGCCTTGCAGCTGCACGCGCAGGATCGCGGCCCTCAGATGGTCCATCCGGCCAGATACGTTGGGCGTTTCAAGCTTTACCTTTTCGAACGTATCCACAGGGGGTCGGGCGCGATGTCGGGCATAAAGCATGTAGCTTCCCGACAATATGATCGCTCTCGCCATCAGCTCCGCATCGTCCGAGACAAGCAGCCCGCCCTCGCCCGAATTGATGTGCTTGTAGGTCTGGGTCGAGTAGCACCCGACCCGCCCGTGCCGCCCGGAGGGCACGCCGTTCCACGTCGCGCCCATCGTGTGGGCGCAATCCTCAACGACCTCGACGCCGAGCCTCGTGCACAGCTCCATGAGACGATCCATGTCGCAGATGTGGCCACGCATGTGGCTGAGCAGGAGCACCTTCGCCCCGCTCGCCGCCGCCTTGCCCGCGAGGTCGTCGATGTCGATGGTCAGCGCCCCGGTCGTCTCGACGAACACGGGCTCGGCGCCGACGCTCGCGATGGCGCCGGGCACCGGGGCGAGCGTGAAGCCGTTTGACAGAACACGGTCGCCGTGGCCGACGCCCATCGCCCGCAACGCGCAGGACATCGCGTAACCGCCCGAGGCGACGGCGAGGCAATAGCGCGCGCCCGTCAAGGCCGCGAATTCCTCCTCCAGAAGCGCGGTCTCGCCCGCTTCGTCCGGCGCGAGGTTGTAGCGGTGAAGCCGCCCCGAGCGCATGACCGCGACCGCCGCCTCGATGGCGGCGTCCGGGATCGGCTCCTGCTGGGTGAAGCTGCCTTTGAAGACCGGTTCTTCCATGCTCCGCACAATCCGCAGGCGCACCGGCGCGGTCAAGCCCGTCTCAGGGCAGAAGGCGGGCCACAAGGGCTTCGAGTTCGTCGAAATGCCCGAGAAGGGCCTCGGCGCCGAACTGGCGGACGCCCTCGCCGTCGGGCCCGAATGTGACGAGCGCGCAAGGAACGCCGGCCGCGCGCGCGGTGTTGCGGTCGGTCTCGGTATCGCCCACGAGGAACGAGCGTTCTGGCACGCCCCCCGCCCGCTCCACCGCCGCGAGGTAGGGTGCGGGGTCGGGCTTGCGCACGGGCAGCGTGTCCGCGCCCACGAGCGCGTCGAACAGCGGCGCGAGGCCCAGCGCCTCGACAAGGCGGATCGCAAGGCCCTCGGGCTTGTTGGTGCAGATGCCCGTCGCCACGCCCGCCTCGCGCAGACGGGCGACCGCCTCGGCCGCGCCGGGATAGAGGCGGGTGTGGACGTTCAGCGCCGCGCCATACGCCTCGAGCAGGAGCGGGTAGCCGCGCTCGACCAGCGCCTCGGCGTCCGCCAGCGCCAGCCGACGCGCGGCGAGCGCCAGCATCGCGCGCCCGCCCCGGAAGGCGGTGGCGTCGTCCCGGCCCGCGAGCAGCTGCGGCGCATGGCCCAGCGCCCCGAGGGCGGCGTTTGCCGAGGCGATGAGGTCGCCCGCCGTGTCCGCCAGGGTCCCGTCGAGATCGAAGATCACCGTTCGCCGCATGGTCCCTCGCCGGACCGCCATAGGCGGCCTTTCGCGCATTTCTGAAACACCCTGTCGGGCAAAGTTACCGGCGGGCTTATTGCCTGCCATCCGGCCCCTTGTTAGGACGCTTGGAAAACGAGGGAAAGCAGCTTTCATGGCAGACACGTCCGACCGCCCCGCCGCCCTCGTGGTGCTGGCCGCGGGTGCCGGCACGCGAATGAACTCCGAGCTTCCCAAGCCGCTGCACGAGCTGGGTGGCCTGCCGATCCTCGCACACGCCCTGAACGCTGGCCTCGCGCTGGAGCCGTCGCGCACCGTCGTGGTCACGGGCCACGGCGCCGATGCGGTCGAGGCCATGGTGGCGCACACCGCCCCCGAGGCCGTCTGCGTGCGCCAGACCGAGCAGCTGGGCACCGGGCACGCGGTGCTTCAGGCCGCCCCCGCGCTTGCGGGCTTCGAAGGCGACGCCGTCGTCCTTTATGCCGATACGCCCTTCGTCACCGCCGAGACCCTGTCGCGGATGCGCGCCGCACGGGATGCGCACGATGTCGTGGTGCTGGGGTTCGAGGCCGACGATCCGGGCCGCTACGGGCGCCTCGTGATGGAGGGCGAGCGCCTTCTGCGCATCGTCGAGGCGAAGGACGCGACGCCCGCCGAACTCGCGATCACGCGCTGCAACTCGGGGCTTCTGGCCGCGGATGCGCGCGTCCTGATGGACCTTCTCGCGCGGATCGAGCCGCACAACGCGGCCGGCGAATACTACCTGACCGATCTTGCGGAACTGGCCGTGGCCGAGGGGCTTTCGGCGACCGCAATCCTCTGTCCCGAGGCCGAGACGCTCGGCATCAACTCGCGCGCCGAGCTGGCGCAGGCCGAGGCGCGGCTTCAGGCGGCGATGCGCGCCGGGATGATGGAATGCGGCGTGACCCTGACATGGCCCGACAGCGTGATCTTCGCCGCCGACACGATCGTCGGCCGCGACGCGATCGTCGAGCCGCATGTCGTCTTCGGGCCCGGCGTCACCGTCGAAAGCGGCGCGCGCATCCGCGCGTTCTCGCACCTCGAGGGCTGCCACGTCTCGGCGGGGGCGGTGGTCGGCCCCTACGCCCGGCTGCGCCCCGACGCCGAGATCGGCAACGACGCGCGGATCGGGAACTTCGTCGAGGTGAAGTCCGCCACCATCGGCGACGGCGCAAAGGTCAACCATCTCAGCTACATCGGCGACGCCAAGATCGGCGATGGCGCGAACGTGGGCGCGGGCACCGTCACCTGCAACTACGACGGCGTGATGAAGCATCGCACCGTGGTGGGCCGCAACGCCTTCATCGGCTCGGACACGATGCTGGTCGCGCCCGTGACCGTGGGCGACCGGGCGATGACCGCCTCGGGGTCGGTGATCACGCAGGACGTGCCCGACGGCGCGCTGGCGCTGGCGCGCGCGAAACAGGTGAACAAGCCGGGCTTCGCCATTCGGCTGATGGACCGCCTCCGGGCGATCAAGGCAAGTAAAAAGAAGGGTTGAGCCATGTGCGGTATCGTCGGAATCCTGTCCAGCCACGAGGTCGCGCCGGTCCTGCTGGAGGCGCTGAAACGGCTGGAATACCGCGGCTACGACAGCGCGGGCATCGCCACGGTGCAGAACGGCGCGCTGGACCGCCGCCGGGCGGTCGGCAAGCTGCACAACCTGTCCGACCTTCTGGTCTACGATCCCCTGCCCGGACGGGTCGGGATCGGCCATACGCGGTGGGCGACGCATGGCGGCCCGACGGTGAAGAACGCCCATCCGCACCGCGCGGGCAGCGTCGTCGTCGTCCATAACGGCATCATCGAGAACTACCGGGCGCTTCAGGCCCGCCTCGGCGATCGCAGCTTCGAAAGCGACACCGACACCGAGACGGTCGCGCATCTGTGCGAAAGCTTCATCGCCGCCGGGATGTCTCCGCGGGCCGCGGCCGCCGAGACGCTGAAGCACCTCGAGGGCGCCTTCGCGCTGGCCTTCCTGTTCGAGGGCGAGGAGGATCTGATCGTTGCGGCGCGCAAGGGCTCGCCGCTCGCCATTGGGCATGGCGACGGCGAGATGTTCGTGGGCTCGGACGCCATCGCGCTCGCCCCGCTGACCGATACGATCACCTACCTCGAGGAGGGCGACTACGCCTTCGTCACCCGGGACGGCGCCGAGATCCGCGACGCCGACGGCAAGCTCGCCAACCGCGAGGCGCGCGCGATCCGCGCGCAGGCGGCCATGGTCGACAAGGCCGGACACAAGCATTTCATGGCCAAGGAGATCTTCGAGCAGCCGACCGTCCTGTCGGAATGCCTGTCCTACTACGCGCCCGGCGACCGCGTGGAGATCCAGGAGAACGTCGATTTCAGCCAGACAGACAGGCTGGTGATGGTGGCCTGCGGCACCGCCCACTACGCCTGTCTCGTCGCGAAATACTGGTTCGAGCAGCTTGCGGGCCTGCCCTGCGACGTCGATATCGCATCCGAATTCCGCTACCGCGAGCCGCCGGTATCGGACCGTTCCACCGCGCTTTTCGTCAGCCAGTCCGGCGAGACGGCGGACACGCTCGCGGCGCTCCGCTACGTGCGCGGCAAGGCGCGGACGGTGATGTCGCTGGTGAACGTGGCCGAAAGCTCGATCGCGCGCGACAGCGACGTCGCGCTGCCGATCATGGCCGGCGTCGAGATCGGCGTGGCCTCGACCAAGGCCTTCATGAACCAGCTCGGCGCGCTTGCGAACCTCGCCATCCTGGCGGGCCGCCAGCGCGGGCACCTCACCGCCGAGCGGGAGGCGGAGCTGGTCGCCACACTGCGCTCGCTGCCGGCGCTGATCAACCAGGCGCTCGCGCTCGAGGACCGCATCAAGACGCAGACCGGCCGCATCGCCGAGGCGCAGACCGTCCTGTTCCTCGGTCGTGGCCCGATGTATCCGATGGCGCTGGAGGGCGCGCTGAAACTGAAGGAAATCAGCTACATCCACGCCGAGGGCTATGCCAGCGGCGAACTCAAGCACGGGCCCATCGCGCTGATCGACAAGACCGTGCCGGTGATCGTCCTCGCCCCGCGCGACGGGCTGTTCGACAAGACGGTGTCGAACATGCAGGAGGTTCTCGCACGGGACGGGCGCGTGTGGCTGGTGAGCGACGCGGACGGGATCGGTGCGGCGGGCGCCGACGCGTGGGAGACGCTCGTGATGCCGAGCGTGGACCCGATCTTCGCCCCGATGCTCTATGCCGTGCCGGCGCAGCTGATCGCCTATCACACGGCCCTGCACAAGGGCACTGACGTGGACCAGCCGCGCAACCTGGCGAAATCCGTGACGGTGGAATGAGCCGCCTCGGGCCGCCCGACCTGACCCTTTCGGGGCGCCATGTGCGCCTCGTCCCGCTCGACCCCGCCCATGCGCCAGCGCTGTCGGAGGCGAGCGCCGAGGGGCGGCTGTCGGAGCTTTGGTACACCAGCGTGCCGTCCCGCGAGGGCATGGCCGCCGAGATCGACAGGCGGCTTCGGCTGCGCGCGGTCGGATCGATGATCCCCTTCGCGACCTGCGACGCGGGCGGCCGGCCGGTCGGCATGACGACCTTCATGAACATCGACCACGCCACCCCGAGGGTCGAGATCGGCTCGACCTGGATCGCACCCTCGGCGCAGCGCGGGCCGCTGAACACCGAGGCCAAGCGGCTGATGCTGGGCCATGCCTTCGACGTCTGGGGCTGCACCGCCGTGGAATTCAGGACGCACCGGCTGAACCTTCAGTCGCGGCGCGCGATCGAGCGGCTGGGCGCGCAGTTCGACGGCATCCTGCGCGCGCACATGCGGCTGCCGAACGGAACGATCAGGGATACTGCGGTCTATTCGATCACCGCGCCCGAATGGCCGGCGGTGCGCGCGCATCTGGACTGGCAGATCGCGCGGCCGCGATGACCCTGGACGAGGCACTGGCGGCCCTTCGCGCGCAGGCCGACCCTGACCGCGCCGCCGGGATGCGGGCCTACCACAAGGCCGACCGGGTCTATCTGGGGCTTTCCAACACCGCCGTGACCGACCTTGCGACGGAGTGGCGCCGCGCGCTCGGACTTCCCGAGCGCGTGGCGCTGGCCCGGGGCCTTTGGGAAACCGACATCTTCGAGGCGCGCATCGCGGCGGGGAAGCTGTTTGTGCAGGCGCGCATCCGCCCCGACGACGGCCCGGCCTGGGACTGCCTGACGGGCTTCGTGCCGGACTTCGACAGCTGGGCCATCGCGGATGCCGTCGCGCAGGCGGGCCAGAAGCGCGTGGCCGCGCGGCCGGCGCGGCTGGACGAGATCGAGGGCCGGACGACGTCGGACCACATGTGGACGCGGCGCGCGGCCCTCGTCTTCGCCCTGCCCTTCACGAAGTCGCGCCATCCCCGGCCCGACGAGGAGGCCGCGCGGGACCGCGTGCTGGGCTGGTGCGCGTCGCTCGCCGATGACCCGGACCGCTTCGTGCAGAAGGCCGTCGCGTGGTGGGTGCGCGATCTGTCGAGGAAGGACGAGGCGCGCGCCCGCGCCTTCCTCGAGGCGCATGGCGCACGCATGAAGCCCTGGGCCCGCAAGGAGGCGGCGCGGCATCTCCCCGCCTAGGCGTCAGACCTGCGGCACCCCGCCCTGCAGGACGGTCACGAGCCACTCCCGGTCGATGTTTCCGCCACACAGTATGACGGCGACCTTCCTGCCCCGCATCCGCTCGCGTTCCTGCAGGAGCGCGGCCAGCGGCGCCGCGCCCGCGCCCTCCGCGAGGTTGTGGGTGTCGGTGTGGTAGATGCGGATCGCCTCGGCGACCTCGGCATCAGACACGGCGAGGATGCGGGCGGCCTTCCTTCCGTAGATCTCGAGGGCCTCGGCCATCGGCACGCGGACCGCCATTCCGTCGGCGAAGGTGCGCGCGCTGTCGGTCTCGATGAGCCGCCCCGCCTCGGCCGAAAGCTTAGCGGTCGGCGCATGTTCCGAGACGACGCCGACGATCTCGGCCTTCGCGCCGAGCGCGTCGCGGGCAAGGATCGTGCCGCAGATGCCCGAGCCGCAGCCGATCGGAACGTAGACGGCGTCGAGGTCGGGCACGGCCGAGAACAGCTCGTAGCCATAGGTCGCGACGCCGCGCACCAGCTCCTGGTGGAAGGGCGGGACGATGAACAGGTTCTCCTCGGCGGCCACGCGGTAGGCCTCCTCGCGGGCGGTGTCGAAATCCTCGCCGAACTCGATCAGCTCGGCGCCGAAGGCGCGCATCGCCGCGTTCTTCTCGGTGGAGTTGCCGCGCGGGACGTAGACTTTCGCGGCGAGCCCCGCGGATGTCGCGGCCCAGGCCTGTCCCTGGCCGTGATTTCCCCGGGTCGCCGTGCAGATGCCGCGCGCCTCCGGGTGCGTGCGTGTCAGCCAGTCGATGAAGGTCAGCGCGCCGCGCACCTTGAACGAGCCCGTGGGCGTATGGTTCTCGTGCTTGACGAAGACCTGCGCGCCGGTGCGCCCGGCAAGGAGAGGCCAGGCGTGCTGAGGGGTCGGCGGCATTGCGGCCGTGACGAGGCGGTGGGCGGCCTCGAGGTCGTCTTTCGTGAAGTGCATCGCGCGCTCCGTGATGGCTGGACCGAGCCTCGCGCGGGCGGCGGGAGGTTGCAAGCCTCGCCGCGACCGCCTAGCCATTGCGCAACATGCCACCACGACACCGGGGAAGCCTTCCATGACAATCGTGATCACGGGCGCGAACCGCGGGATCGGAGCCGGGCTTGCCGAGGCGTATCGCGCACGCGGCGAGGCGGTGATCGCGGCGGCGCGGTCGGGGGGCGACGTGACGCTGGACGTCACGGACCCGGCCTCGGTCGCGGCGCTTGCCGACGGGCTGGGCGACAGGGCCGTCGAGCTTCTGATCTGCAACGCGGGCGTCTATGCCGACAAGGGCGAGCGCCTGGCGGACGGGTTCGCGCCCGAGATGTGGGCCGAGACGTTCGCGGTCAACGTCACGGGCGTCTTCCTGACGGTGCAGGCCCTGGTGCCGCACCTCGCGCGGGCCGCCGCGCCGCGCATCGCCATCGTGTCGAGCCAGATGGGATCCAACATGCGCGCCAACGGCGGGAGCTACATCTACCGTGCGTCGAAGGCGGCGGCGACCAACCTGGGACGCAACCTCGCGCGGGACCTTGCCCCGCGCGGGATCGCCGTCGGCATCTACCATCCCGGCTGGGTGCGGACGGACATGGGCGGCTCGGACGCGGACATCGCGCTGGAGGAAAGCGTGGCGGGGCTCGTGGCGCGCTTCGACGCGTTGTCGCTCGAGACGACGGGGGCCTTCCTGACCTGGGACGGGCGGGAGCACCCGTACTGAAACGCGCGGCCCGGGGGCCTGTGGCGCGCGGGAGACGCGTATTTGGAGAAAGATGAAGGAGCGGGCCCTTATCCGGCCGTGACGCGCGTGGCCCTTGCGGCATCGTGCGCCGGGCCGTAAGACGCGCGGCGATCGACAAGCGGGGCCCTGAAGTGGCCGGGATGCGGGGGACGGGGCGGATGCCCATACTCGTGATGAAATTCGGCGGCACCTCCGTCGCCACGCTCGACCGGATCAGGCGGGCCGCCAAGCGCGTGGGCCGCGAGGTGGCCAACGGCTACGACGTGATCGTCATCGTCTCGGCGATGGCGGGCCGGACGAACGAGCTGGTCGGGTGGGTCGAGGAGACCTCGCCGCTGTTCGACGCGCGGGAATACGACGCCGTCGTGTCCTCGGGCGAGAACGTGACGGCAGGCCTGATGGCGCTGACGCTCCAGGAAATGGACGTGCCCGCTCGGAGCTGGCAGGGCTGGCAGGTCCCGCTGAAGACCACGTCTGCCCACGCCTCGGCCCGGATCGAGGAGATCCCGCCCGAGAACATCTTGGCGAAGTTCGCCGAGGGGATGCGCGTCGCCGTCGTGGCGGGCTTCCAGGGCGTTAGCCCCGAGGGGCGGATCACGACGCTCGGGCGCGGGGGATCGGACACGACGGCGGTGGCCTTCGCCGCGGCCTTCGGCGCGGAGCGCTGCGACATCTACACCGATGTGGACGGCGTCTACACGACCGATCCGCGCATAACGTCCAAGGCGCGCAAGCTCGACCGGATCGCCTTCGAGGAAATGCTGGAGCTGGCATCCCTCGGGGCCAAGGTCTTGCAGACGCGATCCGTCGAGCTTGCCATGCGCTACAACGTGAAGCTTCGCGTGCTGTCGAGCTTCGAGGAACCAGGCGAGGAGGCAGGCACGCTGGTCTGCCCCGAGGAGGATATCGTGGAAAGCAATGCCGTGGCCGGTGTGGCCTATTCGCGCGACGAGGCGAAGCTGACGCTGACGGACGTGGAGGACCGCCCGGGCATCGCGGCGGCGATCTTCGGACCGCTCGCGGAGGCGGGCGTGAACGTGGACATGATCGTGCAGAACATTTCGGACGGGGGCATGACCGACATGACCTTCTCCTGCCCGATCGCCGAGGTGAAGCGCGCCCAGGCCGCGCTGGCCGAGGCGCGGGAGAAGGGCGAGATCGACTTTGCCGGCGTGGTCGCCGACACGGACGTGGCCAAGGTCTCGATCGTGGGCATCGGGATGCGCAGCCACGCCGGCGTCGCGGCGCGGATGTTCCAGACCCTGCGGGACGAGGGGATCAACATCAAGGTGATCACCACCTCCGAGATCAAGGTGAGCGTGCTGATCGACCGGAAATACATGGAACTGGCGGTGCAGGCGCTCCACGACGCGTTCGGGCTGGACCGGGCCGCCTGACGCGGCCATGCGCGGCGCGCAAGGTGGCGTTGCGCGATCCGGGCCTTCACGCGCCAAGGCCCCGGGACCATCTTGCCGGCCGAGGGAGGAAACCGGCGCAGATCCCTTGCGAGGTTTCCATGACGACACACGTTTCCGGATTTCGCGGCGCGGCCCCCATGGGCCGTGTGGCGGACAGCCTGCGCGCCGCGTTGCGCGCCCTCGGACGCGCGAGCCGGGCGCAGGCGAGGCTCGACCGCCTTCGGCGCCTCAGCGCCCTCGACGACGAGGCGCTCGCGCGGCGCGGCCTTTCGCGCGAGGGGCTGGTCCGCCACGTCTTCGCCGACGCCCTGTGGGACTGACGCCGGGCGACTGACACGGGGCGACTGACACGGGGCGACTGACACGGCGCGACTGACACGGGGCGACGCGCCGGGATCCTGTCAGGCACCCGGCGCATCGCGATCGTCGCGCATTCTCATGCGAGCGACCCGGCCGTGAGCCACGCCGTCGCGGCGAGGCCCGAGGCGAGGGTCCGGACGTGGTTCAGCCGCGTCCACCGCCGCGCATATGCGGGCCAGTAGCCGGCCGCGCCGCCCGCGTCCGACAGCCGGTCGAGCCGCTGGTTCATCGGCACGTTTCCGAGGCCCGTCACAGCCATGACCCCCGCGAGATAGGCGCCCGTGCCGGCAAGCGTCCAGAGCGTCGCCGCCCCGTCCAGGACCGTCATCGCGGCCAGCGACAAAAGCACCGAGCCCGGCACGAACCCGATCAGGAGCGCCATGAAGACCGAGCGGTAGACGGTTCGGTTGAGCCCGACCATGCCCGCCGCGCCGCCGCCGTCCCGCGCCAGCACGAGACCGCGCATCACGAAGTCCGAGAAGCTGAGGAAGACGCCCGCGACAAGCGCCATCAGGAAGCCAGCGGCGGTGAGAAGGATGTCCATCCTGTTTCCCTCCCCTCAGCTCGAAAGACCGACGGCGCGGTTGAGATAGGTGCGGTCCACGACCTGCCGTCCGAGAAACCGCGCGAGGTCGGCGCGGCGGATCCTGAGGTCGAGGCCGCGCGCTGTCGGCGGCACGTCCTCGATCACCGGACGGCGCGTGGGCGCGTCGGTGAAGGCGCCGGGGCGCACGATGGTCCAGTCGAGGCCGCTTGCCTCCACCAGCCGTTCCTGCAGTTCGTGGTCGCGGAACACCGGCGCGAGCAGCAGGCCGAACATCACGCGCTTCCACCAGAAGTTCAGCGTGTCCCAGCTTTCGCGGGCGCCGAGCGTGGATTGCACGATCAGGCGGCGTGGACCGTGTTCGTGCATCGCGCGGATGATGTTGAGGGTGCCCTCCGAACGGATCCGCGACCGGCGCGACGCGCCCGCACCCAGAAGCACGAGCACCGCGTCCTGCCCTTTCACGGCCTCCGCGACGTCGCCACGGTTCAGCGCGTCGCCCGCGCGGAACTCGAGGGCGGGATGCTCGAGACCGGGCTTTTCGGGCCGGCGGGCGAACGCGGTGACGGCATGGCCCGCGGCGAGCAATTCGGAGACCGCAAGGCGGCCCACGGTACCGGTGGCCCCGAAGACGATGACATTCATGTTGCTGTCCTTTCCAGTGATTTCTTGACACCATGTCAAGTTGACACGGCGTCAAATACGAGTCACTTTACGCCATGTCAAGAAAAACCGACGAAACCCGCGAACGCATCCTTCGGGCGACCCTGGACCTTCTCGCCTCGGGCAGCCCGGAGCGGACGCGCATGTCCGACATCGCGCGCGCCTCGGGCCTCTCGCGCCAGGCGCTCTACCTGCATTTCCCGAACCGGGCCGACCTGCTCGTCGCGGCGACACGGCACCTCGACGACGAGGCCCGCATCGACGCGAGCCTGGCCGAAAGCCGGGCCGCGGCGACGGGCGAGGTACGGCTCGCGGCCTTCATCCGGGCGTGGGGCGGACATATCCCGGTGATCTACCCCGTCGGGCGCGCCCTGATGGCGATGCAGGACAGCGACGCCGAGGCCCGCGCGGCGTGGTCCGGCCGGATGGAGGCCGTGCGCCAAGGCTGCGCAGCGGCGGTGGCGGCGCTCGAGCGCGATGGCGCCCTGCGGGCGGACCTGACGCGCGAGACGGCGACGGACCTCCTTGCCGGGCTCCTGTCGGTGCCGGTGTGGGCGCATCTGACGCGCGGCTGCGGCTGGACGCAGGAGGCCTACCTCGCCGAGACGCTTCGGCTGTCGCGCTGCGCGCTGATGGCGAACCCCTGACCCTCCATCGGTCGTTGCGCCGCAACGCCACCTCGGGCTATGCCTGTCCCCCGGTGCAGGCACCAGAACGGGCGCGTCGGGACGGGGACAATGGTCCAGCAAAGCGAAAGCGAAAGCCGCAAGCTTCTGTCGCGCTTGCAGGCCGTCATGGCCGAGCCTGTCGAGGGACAGGAGCGGCTGGACAAGATCACCCATCTCATCGCCGATTCGATGGGCTCGGAGGTCTGTTCGATCTACCTTCTGCGCGACCCCGAGACGCTGGAGCTTTGCGCGACGCAGGGCCTCGCACCGGAGGCCGTGCACGTCACGCGGATGCGCATCGGCGAGGGCCTCGTGGGGCGCGTCGCGCGCTTCGCGACGCCCATCAACGCCGCCAATGCGCCGTCGATGCGGGGTTTCCGCTACATGCCCGAAACGGGCGAGGAGCGATATTCGTCCTTCCTCGGCGTGCCGATCATGCGCCTTGGCGAACGGCTCGGGGTTCTGGTGGTGCAGTCCAAGGAAGAACGCGAGTTCTCCGAGGACGAGGTCTACGCTCTCGAGGTCGTGGCGATGGTGCTGGCCGAGATGACGGAGCTTGGCGCCTTCATCGGCGAGGGCGCCGCGCTGAAGGAGCGGCACAAGTCGCAGGTCATGATCCGCGGCGGTTGCGCGCAGGAAGGCGCCGCGATGGGCCATGTCTGGCTGCACGAGCCGCGCGTGGTCGTGACCAAACCCGTGGCCGAGGATCCCGCGACCGAACTCGAGCGGCTGCGCGCCGCCGTGGATGAGCTTCGCACCAATGTCGACCGGATGCTGACCCACGTCATGCCGGGGGACGCCGAGCAGCGCGAGGTGCTGGAGGCGTACCGGATGTTCGCTCGATCGCGCGGCTGGATGCGGCGGATGGAAGAGGACATCAGCCGCGGCCTATCGGCCGAGGCGGCCGTCGAGAAGGAGCAATCGACCGCCCGCGCGCGCATGGAAACGGTGCCCGACGCCTACCTGCGCGAACGGCTTCACGATCTCGACGATCTGTCGAACAGGCTGCTGCGGCTGCTGACCGGACAGGGCCGGGACACCGGCGCCGAGCTTCCTGACGACCCGATCCTCGTGGCCCGCAACATCGGACCTGCGGAACTTCTGGATTACGGCAGGCGGCTGAAGGGGGTCGTGCTGGAGGAAGGCTCGGTCGGCAGCCATGCCGCGATCGTGGCGCGCGCCCTCGCCATCCCGCTGGTGATCAACGCGAGGCGCATCACCACCGAGGCGCTGAACGGCGACTTCATCCTCGTGGACGGCGACGAGGGCGTGGTGCACCTGCGCCCCGAGGACACCGTCGCCTCGGCCTTTCGCGACAAGCTCGCCATGCAGGCCGAGGCGCAGGAGCGCTACGCCTCGATCCGAGACAAGCCCGCACAGGCCCTCTGCGGCACCGTGATCTCGCTTTTCATGAACGCGGGCCTGATGGCGGACCTGCCCTCGCTGCCTTCGTCGGGCGCCGAGGGCGTCGGGCTGTTCCGCACCGAGCTGCAATTCCTGACGCGCAACAAGGTGCCGCGGCGGGGCGAGTTGGCCGCGCTTTATGCGCGCGTCATGGACGCGGCGAAGGGCAAGCCGGTCGTGTTCCGCACGCTCGACATCGGCTCGGACAAGGTCCTGCCCTACATGAAGCCGACCGAAGAGCCGAACCCGGCGCTGGGCTGGCGGGCGATCCGCGTGGGCCTCGACAAGCCCGGCGTGATGCGGATGCAGCTTCAGGCGCTGATCCGGGCGGCGAACGGACGGCCGCTGACGGTGATGTTCCCCTTCATCGCCCAGCTCGAGGAATTCACCCGAGCCCGCGACCATCTGATGCGCGAGCTGGACCGCGAGGCCGCGCTCGGGCACGTCCTGCCGAAGAAGGTCGAGGTGGGCGCGATGCTCGAGACGCCGAGCCTCGCCTTCGCGCCCCGGCACTTCTTCGAGCTGGCCGATTTCATCTCGATTGGCGGCAACGACCTGAAGCAGTTCTTCTTCGCCGCCGACCGCGAGAACGAGCGGGTGCGGCGGCGCTACGACACGTTGAACGTCTCGTTCCTGACCTTCATCGAGCAGATCGTGGAGCGCTGCGCGGCGACAGGCACCCCGGTCAGCTTCTGCGGCGAGGACGCGGGGCGGCCGGTCGAGGCCGTCTGCTTCGCCGCGATGGGGCTGCGCTCGCTGTCGATGCGGCCAGCCTCGATCGGGCCGGTCAAGTCGCTGTTGCGGCGCGTCGACCTCGTGGAGGCGCGAAACGTCATAGACGAGGCCCGCGCAAGCGGCGCGCAGTCGGTCCGGCCGGCCGTGATGGACTGGCTCAAGCGGACCGCCTGAGCGGCCCTTGCCCCTGCGCGCGCGACGGCGCTAGGCTGGACGAAGGCCAACGGATGCGAGGGGCGGTCCCGGCAGCGCGCCACACCGCGATCTCTTGCGATGCTCACGCCCAAGATCCTGACCACCCTGCCGCAAAGCACGCCCCGTAGCGTTCTGGCCGATCTCGTCGCGGGCGTCACGGTGGCCATGGTCGCCCTGCCCCTCAGCCTCGCCATCGCGATCGCATCGGGCGCGCCGCCCGCAACGGGCCTCGTCACCGCCATCGTGGGCGGTTTCCTGATCTCGGCGCTTGGCGGCAGCCGGGTGCAGATCGGCGGACCGACGGGCGCCTTCATCGTCGTGGTCTACGGCGTCATCGCGGCGCACGGGTTCGACGGGCTGGTGCTGGCGACGCTGATGGCTGGCGTCATCCTGGTGATCGCGGGATTTCTGCGCGCGGGAAGCCTTATCGCGCTGGTGCCCGAGCCGGTCATCAACGGCTTCACCATCGGGATCGCGGCGATCATCGCGCTCAGCCAGCTGCCCGACGCAGCCGGCATCGTCCTCGCCGAGGGGACACCCGCGGACGCGCTGGAGCGCGTGCCCGCGATCTGGGAGGCGCGCGGCACGCTGGACTGGCCGAGCCTCGCCGTCGGCGCGGGAACGATCCTGGCCATCGTGGCGCTGCGCCGCGCCTTCCCCCGGTTTCCCGGGCTGATCCTCGCCGTCGCGGGGGCCTCGGCGGCGGTCGCGCTCCTCGATCTTCCGGTGGACACGCTGGGCGACCGGTTCGGGGCCCTGCCCGCGACGCTTCCGGTTCCCGCCCTGCCCGAGATCACCGTCGCGCGGGCGCTCGAGCTTCTGCCCTCCGCGTTCGTCATCGCGTTCCTCGCAGGGGTGGAATCGCTCTTGTCCGCGCTGGTGGCGGACCGCATGGTCGCCGGCCGGCACAGACCCGGCGCGGAGATCCTCGCACAGGGCGTGGCGAACATCGGCTCGGCGCTGATGGGCGGCCTGCCCGCGACGGGCGCCATCGCGCGGACCGCCACGAACGTGCGCGCGGGCGGGCGCACGCCGCTTGCGGGGATCTTCCACGCCCTGACGATCCTTGGCGTCATGTGGGCCGCAGCGCCGCTTGCGGGATATCTCGCGATGCCGGCGCTGGCCGGCCTTCTGCTGGTGACGGCGTGGAACATGAGCGAGCCGCAGCACTGGCGCGCCCATGTCACGACCGGACGCCGGTCGGACCGCCTTCTTCTGGCGCTGACGCTGGTGCTGACGGTCTTCGCGGACCTGACGGTGGCCATCGGCGTGGGCGTGGCCCTCGGCCTCGCGCTGCGGCTGCGGCGCCGCGCGCCGCCGGCGGACTGGACGCCGCCCGAGCGCTGAGGCTGGACCGGGCGGGGCCGATTGCCTAAGCCTCGAAGGGCGGCACCGGGCGCGCGCGCGCACGTCGCCGAGGGGGAGACGAAAAGACGATGAACATGGACTTCGGCGAATGGGACGTCATCGTCGTGGGCGCGGGCTCGGCGGGCTGCGTCCTGGCCAACCGGCTTTCGGCCGATCCCACGCTCAGGGTCCTGCTGCTCGAAGCCGGCGGCAGCGACAACCGCCTGTGGGTGCATGTGCCGGTCGGATACCTCTATGCGATGGGCGATCCATCGCTCGACTGGTGCCTCAAGACAGAGGCCGAGCCGGGACTGAACGGGCGCGCGCTGAACTACCCGCGCGGCAAGGTGCTGGGCGGCTGCTCGTCGATCAACGGAATGATCTACATGCGCGGGCAGGCGCGCGACTACGACCTGTGGCGCCAGATGGGCAATCCCGGCTGGGGCTGGGAGGACGTCCTGCCCTATTTCAGGCGCTCCGAAGGGTATCACGGCGGCGCGGACGAGGCGCATGGCGGCGACGGCGAACTGCGCGTCGAGCGGCAGAGGCTGTCATGGCCGATCCTCGATGCGGTGGCCGAGGCCGCCGAAGAACTCGGCATCCCGCGCACCGACGACTTCAACCGGGGCGACAACGAGGGCGCGGGGTATTTCGAGGTCAACCAGAAGGGCGGATGGCGCTGGAACGCGCGCAAGGCCTTCCTCGACCCGGCGCGCAGGCGGCCGAACCTGCGGATCGTCACCGGCGCCGAGGTCGCGCGCCTGACGCTGGAGGGCCGCCGCGTCACGGGCGTGGTGTTCCGGCAGGACGGGGCCGCCTTCCATGCCAGGGCCGCAGGCGAGGTGGTGCTGTCGGCGGGGGCGATCGGCACGCCCAAGATCCTCGAACTTTCGGGCATCGGCCAGGGCGGCCTCCTGCAATCGCTCGGGATCGACGTGGTGCAGGACACGCCCGGCGTGGGCGAGAACCTTGCCGATCACCTCCAGATCCGCACGGTCTGGCGGATCGACGGCGCGCGCACGCTGAACGACTGGTATGCAAGCCCGTGGGGCAAGGTCAGGATCGGCCTCGACTACGCGCTGAAGCGGTCGGGGCCGCTGGCCATGGCGCCCTCGCAGTTCGGCATCTTCACGCGCTCCTCGCCCGAACACGAGACGCCCAACATCGAGTATCACGTCCAGCCCCTGTCGCTCGACGCCTTCGGGCAGCCGCTGCACCGGTTTCCCGCGCTCACCGTCTCGGTCTGCAACCTGCGCCCCGAAAGCCGCGGGTCGGTGCACCTCGCCAGCCCCGAACCGTGGAGGGCGCCCGCCATCCGACCAAACTACCTTTCGGCGCCTGCCGACCGCCATGTCGCCGTCGCCTCCATTCGCCACGCCCGCGCGCTGATGACGACGTGCCGCATGTCGGGCTTCCGCCCCCGCGAGATCAGGCCCGGTCCCGAGATCGACGGCGAGGAGGCGCTTCTGAAGGCGGCGGGCGACATCTCGACCACGATCTTCCACCCCGTCTCGACCGCACGGATGGGCAGCGACGCGGACGCGGTGGTGTCGCCGGAGCTGACGGTGAACGGGATCGGCGGCCTGTCCGTGGCCGACGCCTCGGTCATGCCCTCGATCACCAGCGGCAACACCCATGCCCCCGTGACGATGATCGCCGAGAAGGCGAGCGAGATGATCCGCGCCCGCCTGAGGGGCTAGTGGGCCCAGGGCGTGACGCGGCCCGAAACCCCCTCCCAGGCACCGATGCCGAGCACGCGGTCGGGGTTCGTCGGCGGCGGCATCTCGACGCCTTCGAGGCGCACGAAGCCGAAGCGTCCGTAATAGGGCGCGTCGCCCACAAGCATCGTGCGCGGCCAGCGGGCGGCCTCGGCGCGGGCGAGCCCCTCGCGGATGAGCGCGCCGCCCAAGCCCTCGCCCTGCCGCGTCGGGTGCACCGCGACGGGACCCAGCAGGAGCGCCTCGTGGCGGCCCACCCGCACCGGCCAGAAGCGGATCGCGCCGGCAAGAATGTCGAGCTCGTCGCGCGCCACGATGCACAGGTCGCGCACGGGCGGCACGCCCTCGCGCAGCCGATAGGAGGACAGCGCCTCGCGGCCAGGCGCGAAGCACAGGTCGAAGAGCGCTTCGACCTCCCACCTGTCCCTGGGGTCCTCGCGGAGAAATTCGTACACCGGTCGTCCCGCCGCCTGCCTGTGGGAATTCTTGCCCTTGCCTCTGGCGTCGGGACTAACACGCAGCTACCCCTTTGCCAAACCACAGGAGGCACAGACGCGATGTTCTACCGACCGGCCGACGGACACGGCCTGCCGCACAACCCGTTCAACGCCATCGTCACGCCGCGGCCGATCGGCTGGATCTCCACGCGGGGGGCGGACGGGTCCGAGAACCTCGCGCCCTATTCGTTCTTCAACGCGGTCGCCTACGTGCCGCCGCAGGTCATGTTCGCCTCGACCTCCGCCAAGGAGGACCGGGGCGACACCAAGGACAGCGTGGCCAACATTCGCGAGACGGGCGTATTCTGCGTCAACGTCGTGGAATACGCGATGCGCGACGTGATGAACCGCACCTCCGGCCCTTGGCCCCGCGAGACCGACGAGTTCGAGCTTGCAGGCATCGCGCGGGCGGAGTGCGAGACCGTCGCCTGCTCGCGCGTGAGCGGCGCGCCGGCCAGCCTGGAGTGCCGGATGACGCAGATCGTGAATCTGGAGGGCGAGGCCAACTTCGCCGTCTTCGGCGAGGTCACGGGCGTGCATATCCGCGAGGACTGCCTGAAGGACGGGATGTTCGACGTGCTGTCGTTCAACCCGCTGACGCGGCTGGGATACCGCGACTACTCGGTCATCCGGGAGACGTTCAGCCTGAAGCGTCCGGGCGAGTGAACCGCCGCCTGCGCGGGGCGCCGAGGGGCGGGATCTGCGTATTTGGGGAAAGATGAAGACCATGGGAGAGGCGCGGGGCCGGCACCTCGGCCCCCGGACGCGGGATCGCCGCCGGGCCGCAGGGGTTGCGTGACGGGGACCGGGGTGCTCTTGCTGGGCGCGCGCGAGAAGCTGGGGAAGACAGGCATGGGCACCATGATCGGCGTGATCGGGGGATCGGGCGTCTACCAGATCGGCGGGCTGGACCGGGCGGAATGGGTCGATGTCGAGAGCCCGTTCGGCCGGCCTTCGGACCAGATCCTGACAGGCGAGCTGGACGGCGTCGCGATGGCGTTCCTGCCGCGTCACGGGCGGGGGCATGTGCATTCGCCGACCTCCGTCCCCTACCGCGCCAACATCGACGCACTGAAGCGGCTGGAGGTGACGGATGTCGTCTCGGTCTCGGCGTGCGGATCGTTCCGCGAGGAGATGGCGCCGGGAGACTTCGTGATCGTGGACCAGTTCATCGACCGCACCTTCGGCCGCGAGAAGAGCTTTTTCGGGCAGGGCCTCGTCGCGCATGTCTCGGTCGCGCATCCCACCTGCGCGCGCCTGTCCTCGGCCTGCGCCGAGGCGGCGCGGGCGGCGGGCGTCAGGGTGCACGAGGGCGGAACCTACCTGGCGATGGAGGGGCCGCAGTTCTCCTCGCTGGCGGAATCGAAGCTCTACCGCGACGTCTGGGGCTGCGACGTGATCGGCATGACCAACATGCCCGAGGCCAAGCTCGCCCGCGAGGCCGAGCTCTGCTACGCGTCGGTCGCGATGGTGACGGACTACGACAGCTGGCATCCGCAGCATGGCGAGGTCGACATCGCCCAGATCGTCGCCACGATGACCGCCAACGCGGACAAGGGACGCGCCATGGTGGCGGGGCTGCCCGTACGGCTGGCAGGCGCGCGCGCGGCATGCCCGCATGGCTGCGACCGCGTCCTCGACACGGCGATCCTGACCGCGCCCGGACTGCGCGACCCCGCAATGGTCGAGAAGCTGTCGGCCGTGGCGGGACGGGCGCTCGGACGGGACGGCTGAGGCCCTGGCGCTGGAGCGGGACGCGCTTGGCAGGCTCCTGGGGAGCTGGGGGCGAGGCGACCGCGCGCACCGGCGCGAGGTGCTGGAGGTGCGCGACACGGAGGCCTTCCGCCAGGAAGAGCTGCAACTGGGGCCCGCAGGCACGGCCCGTCCTGCCACCTGCCTGCGCCCGAGGGCGGCGGGGCGGCGTCCCGCGATCCTCTATTGCCACGCCCATGGCAACGACTGGAGCATCGGGTGGCGCGAGCTGACGGAGGGCCGGCCCGCCCTGCCCTGCGGCCCCTACGGCCCCGTGCTGGCCGCGCTCGGCTTCGTCGTTCTCTGTCTCGACATGCCGGGCCACGGCGCGCGGCGGGCGGAGGGCTCCGAGAGCGCAATGGCCAAGGCCGCACACTGGCGGGGCGGAACGCTTCTGGGACGGATGCTGGAGGAGCTTGGCGCCGGGATCGACGCGCTCGCCTCGGACCCGCAGGTGGACGCGGGGCGGATCGGGGCGCTGGGGCTGTCGATGGGGGCGACCCATGCCTACTGGCTCGCCGCACTGGACGACCGGGTGGCGGCGGTCGCGCATCTGTGCGCCTTCGCCGACATGGGCCCGCTGATCGAAGCGGGCGCGCATGATCTGCACGGGGCCTACATGACCGTCCCGGGCCTTCTGGCGGAGGGCGACATGGGCGACGTCGCGGCCATGATCGCGCCGCGCCCGCAATTCGTCGGCGCGGGGCGGCGCGACCCGCTGACGCCGCCCGCCGCGCTGGACCCGGCGCTCGCGAGGCTCCGGGCGGCCTATGCGGCGGCGGGCGCGTCCCGGCGCCTTGCGGTGATGGTCGAGGACGACACGGGGCACGTCGAGACGCCGCGGATGCGGCAGGCGGTGCTGGCGTTCCTGTCCGAAAGCCTGGCCGAGCGGGGCGCGTGACCGCGCGCCCTGCCGGCCACAGCACGCGCGCGGCGCGCAATGGAAACTTGATCCCGGCCTTGGGTCTTGCCATCAGGTTCGTCATGCTGTTCCGGGCGATCATGCTTTCGCTTCTGTCGCTGTGCCTTCCCCGCGAGGGCGCGGCGCAGGAATACGTCGCCGTGCCGGATTTCGTGTCCGACGAGGCCTTCTACCGCATGGTCGCCTGCGCCGCGCCGCCCGGCGGCGACTGCGCCAAGCCGTTCATCCGCTGGCCGGTGGAGCGGCGCCTGCGGCTTCGGGTCGGCATCGCCCAGATCGCCGGGACCTTCGCGAGCTACCGCCTGGACATCGTGGACCAGGCGATCGACCGGGCGATCGCCGAGGTGAACGCAGCCGGCGCCCATCTTTATCTCGAGCGGGCCTTCGAAGCGCCCTTCGACGTGCCCTTCTACCTGATCGACACGCCGCAGGGCGGCGAGATCAGCGGCACCAGCGTCCCCGAACTCGACGGGTCGGAGATCGCCATCGGGCGCGTCGCGCTGCGCTCGCGCGCGGGCGTGATCACCGGCGCGGCGATCGCGATATCCGCCGATATCCAGCGGCGCGAGATCGCGTCGGTCGTGCTGGAGGAACTGGTGCAGTCCATGGGCCTCGTCACCGACGTGCTGTCGCCCGCCTACGAGGATTCCATCTTCTCGGAGACCGGCAATTCGGTCACGCGGCTGCGCGGCCAGGACGCCGCGGCGCTGCGACGCCACTATCCGCGCCATTGAGCGCGCGCCCATTCATCGCCCCGAAGGCATCCCGAAAGGCCCCCGCCCCATGCTCGACACCAAGACTGTCCGCGACTACGTCCGCACGATCCCGGATTTCCCGCACGAGGGCATCCTTTTTCGCGACGTGACGACGCTGTTCCAGGATCCGCGCGGTTTCCGCCTCGCGGTGGACCAGCTTCTCGCGCCCTTCGTGGGGCAGCGCATCGACCTCGTCGCCGGGCTGGAGGCGCGCGGCTTCATCCTCGGCGGGGCGGTGGCGCACCAGTTGTCCAAGGGCTTCGTGCCGATCCGCAAGAAGGGCAAGCTGCCGGCGGCGACGATCGAGCAGGAATACCAGCTGGAATACGGGCAGGCCGTGGTCGAGATGCACGACGACGCGGTCGAGGCGGGGCAAAGGGTTCTCGTCGTGGACGACCTTCTGGCGACCGGCGGCACGGCGGAGGCCGGGATCCGGCTGATCGAGCGGCTGGGCGGCGAGGTCGTGGGCTGCGCCTTCGTGATCGACCTGCCGGATCTGGGCGGTCGCCGGAAGCTGGAGGACATGGGCATGTCCGTCCATGCGATCTGCGCCTACGAGGGTCTCTGAGCGGCCACGCATTCAAGGATCGCGGCATCCGGCATCTCGGCGCCGCCGATCCGTCTGCCGTCCAGCACGAAGGAGAACGTCGCGCCGGGGCTCACCGCGCGGGCGCGCGCCTCGTCCGGGTTCGACGGACGCTGACGCCGGATCCGCATCCCGCGTTCGGCCGCCCGCGTGCAGAGCCGCGCCGCCCGCGTCTCGAGCGCCTGGCTCTCGCCGGTGGTCTGGATCACGGCGCCCGGACCGAGGCTCGCGGCGCGGGCCAGCCAGTCCCGCGGAAAGCTGGGGAGAGGCGCCGGACCCTGCAGGAAAAGCGCCGAGAGCTGCGCGCCGCCCGGCCCCACGTCGACGCCGACCCAGCCGCGGCCCGGTGCGAAGGCCGGGTCGATCAGGCCGTCCTCGAGCCCGAGCAGCCCCAGCACCACGGAGAAGCCGTAGTAGCGCGCGAAGTCCTCCACCCCGGCCCAGAGCCGGGCGGCGGCGACCCGCGCGCCCGGACCGCGTCGCACCCGGAGATCGTGCACCACGAGCGTGTCGTCGAGCCCGTCGATTGGCCGCCACGACAGGCGTCCGGGCTGGAAAAGCACGATCCCCGACTGGGGAGGCGGCAACATCCGTATCTGCAGCCCCTCGTCGAAGCGGGCCATCAGCCAGCTGCGGTCGAAGGGCGTATGGGCCGAGCCCAGCCTGCGGTCGACGCCGGTGAAGGACGTGCGGTCGAAGGTGGGCGGCGATACCGTCACGAGGTCTCGAAGGTTCCGCGTCATGGCGGCCTCCCCGGGCAATATGCGCGCTCGCCCCAAGGATGCACGCGCCGCGCCGGTCACGCCTTGATCTGACGCAAGGTCGGGCCGCACCCGCCGTCGCTGCGCTTAACGATCCGTTAAGCAATCCCGAGGATAAAGGACGGGCCCAAGGACATCGTCCGGCGGCATTCTGTTACTTGCGGTGACGACCCGGCTGCGTGCCCTCCCCCAACCCTGCGACGACAAGGGCACGCAGCCAACCGCACCGAAACCTCCGTCCTTATCCTCCGACCCAAGCCTCCGCACGGCGCAGATTGAATTCCGCGCGGCCGCGCTGTAGCCCGGTCGGGCTGCGGGCGTGATGGAACTGGTAGACATATCGGACTTAAAATCCGTGGGCCTTCGTGCCGTGGGGGTTCGAGTCCCCCCGCCCGCACCATGCGACAGTCCGGAAGGAGGCACGGGGCGGCGATGCGAAGCCGCGCAAACCGCGGGCGCGTGCCCAGCCTTGCCCATGCCCGCGACCGAACAGCGACGCCAATGGCCTCCCTCGCCGGCGCAGGACGCCGGCGAGGGGGCGGGCAGGGATCACGCCACGCGCGCCACGCGAGCCTCGACCTCGGGGCCGACCGGCGCCCAGCCGCCGCCGGGGACGTAACGCTCGGCGACCTTGCCCGTCTCGTCCATGCGGAAAAGGCCGACCCATCCGTTGTCGAGCAGGGCGGCGAGCCCTTCGTGCCTCGAGATGATGTCTGACATCGCGGCGGCCGGGGCCTCGACCATGGCGGTCAGGCGCATCGGCTCGTGGATGAAGCGCTCGCCGTCGTGGACCGACTGCATGGGAAGGCCCGGCCGCAGGTCGCCCGACGATCCCTCGATGACGCCGGTCAGGCCCGACACGTTGTGCAGCACCTTGTTGCCCGCGCCGAAGACGGCGTTGTCCACGGTCGAGCCGTAGTATTGCAGGTTGATCCAGCTTGCGACCACGAGGGGCGCGGTCAGGATCAGTTCCAGCACCGGGTAGCCGTTCTTCGCGTCCGCCTCCCAGCCGTAGCTGTGCAGGAAGGCGCGCCCGCCTAGGTCGACGCCCCGCGTGCGGTGGCGGGGGGCCGCGATGAAGGCCGCGCAGCCCGCGAGGGCCCATTCGGGACGGGTCTGCGCCCAGTCGCGCGCCCGCGACTGCACGGCCTCGTCCACCCGCGCCTCCGGATCGAGGTTGAGAAGCGCCGCGCGCTCGGCCCTCGCGATCCGTCCCGCGGCCGCGAAGCCACGCTTCAGGGCGGCGAGGTCCCCGGCATGGGTCTCGAGGAAGGGCTTCGTGTCGAAAAGCGTGACGCCGTCCGTCGTCGTGTCGTGCAGAGCGGGGACGAACACCGTGTCAGAAGGCACCTCGATGCCGTGCTCGGGCAGGCCTGCACGCACCTCGGGGTCGTTCAGAAGCCGCGCCACCAGCCGCGCGTTGACCTCGCCGTCATGACCGCCGCAGGCGCCGCAATCCAGGCCCGCATTGTGCGGATTGTTGAGCGACGTGCCGCCGTGCCCTGCAAGGACCACCAGACGCGCGAAGGGGCCGGTCAGCGACATCGCCTTGAGAATCGTCGCGGCGGTTCCGACGCGCGCGGCCTCCGGGATCACGTCGAGCGACGGCGCGAGACCCGCCGCCTCGTCGCGGGTCAGGCCGGGGTGGCGCGGGGAGAGCGCGGTGCTGGCCTTGAGGCTTTGAGCCGCGAGGCGGGGAGCATAGGCGAGGCCCATGGTCTCGACGTAGCCGAAGCTCGACACCGCCGCCTGCTTGAAGCGCGCCCAGATCGACGTCGCCGCGATCCGCTCCGCGCGGGTCTCGGCCAGCGCCTCGGATCCCTCCTCCCGCGCGCAGCCGGAGGAAGACAGAAGCACGGGACAGCGCGCCGTCTCCGCCGCCGCACCGAGCGGCAGGTAGGAGACGGCGGCCCCGAAGAACCCCGCGAAGCCCAGCGTTTCGGCCCCCGGCATGGCGGTCTCGAACGCGCGCCGGAACACCTCCGAACGCACGTCGATGCAGAACGCGGCCTGAACCGGCGGGCGCGCGCCGGACGCGGGCGCCTCCGTCCCGATGGCCGCAAATGCCTGGGTGCGCCAGCCGTTCTCGTAGGCGGTCTGAAGCGCGGCAAGAAGGGCCGCGTCCTTCTGCGGCGCGGCCGTGGCGGCGTAGTCCCGCTTCGCGCCCTCCCAGGCGTCCGCCGGGACGAGGTCGCGGCACAGCCAGTCGCAGACCGCCCGGATGGCCAGAAGGTCCGTCAGGGCGTCGTCGGTCGTGCCGGCCAGTTCCGCCTGCCAGAGCCTGTAGCGCGCATGACCCGCCCAGCCCTGCACGGTGTAGAGAAGCCGCGCGAACCATGTCTCGAGCGCGGGGCCCGAAAGCTCCAGCGCGCCGGCCAGGAATTCAAGCGTCGCGCCTGTCGTCTCGGGCAGGCCCGCGATGCGCGCGCGCGCCTGCGGCAGCCCCATGGCGGCGAGGCTCAGGTCATGGGCCGCGTCCGCGCGCCACGCCGCCCACAGCGATCCATCGGCCCGCGCGGTGGACCATGCGCCCTGCCCCGCGTCGAAATGGCGGGAGGCGACATCGGCCACATGGGCCGCGACACGCTGGGGCCATGCCTCGCCATCGGTGGCATTGGCAAGGTCCGCCAGCGTCGGCAGCGGATCGGCGCGATGCTCGCCCGCGTTCCGCGCGGCCGCGTCGAGGGCGCGGCCGTCGCGGGCCACGCCGGGGTGCAGGGCGGCCGCCGCCTCGAGATCCTCGGCGGTGATCCGGCCCGCGTCGATCGCGGCGACGTACTCGGTCGCCGCAAGCGTCATCCGCGCCCCCGAAAGCCGGGCCACATCGGTCATCGCGGCCTCGAAGGGACGGTCCGCGAAGCCGAGAAAGGGGTTCACCGCCACGAAGGAGGACAGCGGCCAGAGCGGGGCCACGAGGCGGCCCGCCCGGTCGGCCGCGGCAAGGGCGTCGGCTTGGATGACGGCGGGTTTGACATCGGACAGCATGGTCATGGGAATTCCCTCCGGGGTTCAGGCGAGCCTGGGCGCGATGAGGCGGTTGAGGACGGGCGTGACGTAGAGACCGCTGCGCAGGTGCAGGGCGAGCGGCCGCCAGCGGCCCTGCGCCAGCCGCACGGGTGCGAGGACCTGCACCGCCGCGGTTGCGACGAAGACGACGAGGACGAGGCCCATCACGACCTGCTGGCCGGTGCCGACGGCGCCCGTCGCGGGCAGCGCGCCCGCCGTGAGCGCCTCGGCCCCGAGCTGGAGCGCGAAGTAGATCGCGGCTAGGCCGAAGGACGCGAGGCTCGCCCGGATCACCAGCGGCCCGCGCGCGCCCTGCCCCATGGACAGCGCGACAAGGTGGGCGAGACCGAGGACGAGGACCGACGCGAGGACCACGAGGGCGGGCTTGGTCTCGAGCGTGACGCCGAAGGCCCAGCCGGTCAGCCCCACCGCCGCAAGCGCGACCATCACCGAGAGGGCCGCATCCTGCGGGCGGACCGGGGCCAGCCGATGCCCGAGCTTCGCGCGGGCGAGGTCCACCACCGCGCCCGAGCCGAGGAAGGCGTGCGCCTTGTAGAGCGAATGCGCCACGATGTGCAGAAGCGCCGCGGGAAATGCCCCGAGGCCGCATTGCAGCAGCATGAAGCCCATCTGCGCGATCGTGCTCCAGGCGAGCGAGGTCTTCACCGCCGTCTGCGTCAGCATCACGAGCGAGGCCAGCGCGGCGGTAAGCCCGCCCATCACCGCGAGCAAACCCATCGCGAAGCCGGGCGCGGCGACGAAGAGATCCGAGAAGCGGATCACGAGGAACCCGCCGGCATTGATGACCCCCGCATGGAGCAGCGCCGAAACCGGCGTGGGGGCGTCCATCACCTCGGTCAGCCAGCCATGGGTCGGGAACTGCGCCGACTTCAGCAGCGCCGCGACCGCGAGGCAGAAGGCCGCCCAGCCCGCGCCGACGGGCAAGGACCCCGCCTGAAGCCCCGAGGCCATCGCCGCGATGTCGCCGGTTCCGAAGCCGCGCACGAGAAGGATGGCCGCCGCCAACATGAAGACGTCGCCCGTCCGCGCGAAGATGAACTTCTTGAGCGCCGCCAGCCGCGCCACGGGCCGGTCGCCGTAGAACAGGAGCAGCCGGTGGAGGGAAAGGCTGGTGCCGATCCATGCGATGACCAGCTGGCCGATATTGCCCGACGTCACCAGCAACAGCACGAAGCCCAGCGTCAGGGAGAGGTCGCCCATGAAGGTGCCCTGCCGCGCGTCGCCGTCCATGTAGGTGCGCGCGTAGCGGATGACGACCCAGCCGACGAAGGAGACGAGGACGACCATCACGGCCGACAGCGCATCTGCCCGGATCTGAAACCCGACCCCGCCCGCGCCGAGCAGCGCCGAGGAGACCGCCCCGTGGGACGCCGTGAGCGTGGCGAAGAGGACGCCGCCGGCGAAGGCCGCGACCGAGGCGCCCTCGACGATGGCGAGCGTGCGGCGGGGCCGCAGCCCCGGTCCCGCGTGGGAGATGAGCGCGGCCGCGAACAGCGCGAGGGGCAGGATGTAGGCAAGCAAGGACATGATCCGGGGTCCCTTTCGAGGGGGCGTTGATGTCCCAGACGAGGTAGCCCTCGGGTTTACCCAAGTGAAATATATTGTTCATAGGCTTTCGTTCGCATAAACAGAACATATGAGCCTGTTGAACTACACCCATCTCCGCGCGTTCCGCGCGGTCGCCGCCGAGGGGAACCTCACCCGCGCCGCCGAGAAACTGGGCGTGGCGCAATCCGCCGTCTCGACGCAGATCAAGGCGCTGGAGGCGCGGCTGGGGCATTCGCTGTTCGAGCGGCGTGGACGGGCCATGGCGCTGACCGAGGCGGGGCGCATCGCCTTCGACTGCGCCGAGCGGGCCTTTGCCGCCGGAGACGAGCTTGTGGAGACGCTTGCGGGGCGCGCGGGCGCACGGCAGGTCGTGCGGGTCGGCGCGCTCGCCACGCTGTCGCGGAACTTCCAGCTCAATTTCCTGCGTCCGCTGGTGCAGGATCCCGAGGTTTCGGTGGTGCTGCGCTCGGGCTCGATCTCGGAGCTTCTGGCCGAGCTGGAGGCGCTTCGCCTCGACGTGGTCCTGACCAACGCGCCGCCTCGCCACGACGCGGCGACACCGTGGCAGGAGCGGCGGATCGACGACCAGGCCGTCGGCCTTGTGGGCCATCCGCACCGCATCCCGCCAGGCGCGGGGCTCGGCGGCCTGATCGCGGCCGCCCCGCTGGTCCTGCCTGCCGAGGGAAGCGCCGTGCGCGCGGACTTCGACCGCCTCGTGGCGCGGGAGGGCCTGACGCCCCGCATCGCCGCCGAGGCCGACGACATGGCGATGCTCCGGCTACTGGTGCGCGAGGACGCGGGCCTTGGCCTCGTGCCGCCGATCGTGGTGCAGGACGAACTGGAAAGCGGCCTTCTGGTCGAGGCGCTGCGGCTGCCCGACCTGCACGAGGCGTTCTGGGCGATCACCCTGCCGCGGCGCTTTCCCAACCCCGCGCTGGAGCGGGTCCTGCCGCCCGCCTGACCCCCCAAAGAAAAACGCGCCATGCGGCGCGTTTCTCTGTGGCAGCGATGTCCACGGGTGGCTCAGGCCGCTTCGGCCTCAGCCTGGTTGCGGCGCTCGCTCTCTTCGCGGCTGAGCGCCACGGAGGTGCGGACGCCTGCGGCGACGAACGTCATGAGACCCTCGACCACGCGCTCGTTGGGGTCGATCCCGGCGCAGCTCAGCACCTCACGGCCATCGCGCGACCGGGCCCAGCGGGCGATCTGCTCGGGGCCGTTGCCGTATTTCTTGTCATCCGCGATCGCATCGTCGAGCGCGGCCAGAACCACCGCCGCGAAAAGCTTCCGCGCACGTTGTCCCTGTTCGAAGTTGAAGGCGGTGCCATCAACGAAATCTCGCATTTCGTCGTCCTTTATTCTTTTGCTCTTGCGTTTTCCGGCGTGGCGCTTCTTATGCCCAATTTCCGGGCACTACTGTGATGCGTTTTTTGCACTTGTGGTATTCGCTGCGCGCATAGCTCGGCAAGAATCCGCACGAGACACGGTGTTCCGCGCCCCGCTTCAACGCCATATCTAGGTGCCGCCGTGCAGCGATCAACCGTTTTTCACGATTTTGCCACAAGCTTCGGCGCGTTCCGGCCGACTCGAGCGCAGACCGACTCGCCGCACCGTTTTGCGGCCCGTCGGCAAGTACGCGACAACCGCGCGCCTGCGCGACCTCCGTTTCCGGGGTGGCCGCGCCAAGGCGTTTCAGTCGCGCCCGCCCGTCCACGGCGTGCGCGGCCCGCGCCGTTGCCCGGTGCGCGGAACGCGGCTCAGGTCGGCGAGCGGACGGTCCGCCGTGCGGGTGGAACGCACGCGCCGCACCCTCGGGATCGAGCTGCGGCGGGGGCGGGACACGACGTATTCCACCTCTTCATGGGGGGGCTTGCCGTGGGTGCTGGCCCAATAGGCCGGTCCGCCACGTCTGAGGAAGACCGGCAGCATGAGCACGAGGCCCGCGACGAAGCCCCCCGCATGAGCCCAGTAGGCGACGCCGCCGCCCGCGACATCCATCGAAAGCCCGTTCACCAGCTGCAGGCCGAACCAGATACCGAGCATGAGCCACGCGGGAATGGTGAAGATCCTGATCAGGAAGACGATGATCACCAGAACGTCGATCCGCGCCCTCGGGAACATCAGGAGATAGCCCCCCATGACGCCCGCGATCGCGCCCGAAGCGCCCACCATGGGAACGGACGAGACCGGATCGGCGAGGATCTGTCCCGCCGCCGCCGCCAGCCCCGAGGCGAGGTAGAACAGAAGGAAGCCGAGGTGGCCGAGGCGGTCCTCGAGGTTGTCGCCGAAGATGAAGAGGAACAGCATGTTCCCGATCAGGTGCATCCAGCCGCCGTGCAGGAACATCGAGGTGAGGATGGTGTAGGTGTCGATGCCCTTGACCGTCTCGGCGGGCACCAGCGCCCACTGGTCGTAGAAGGCGAGCAGCAGCCTTTCGCTGCCAGAGAGCGACGGAAAGTAGCTGAGGAAAACGACCGTGTTCAGCACGATCAGCGCCCAGGTCACGAAGGGCGTGCGGTCGGAGGGGTTATGATCGCGGATCGGGAACATGGACAGACTCTGGGCGCCCGGCCCGCCATTTCAAGCGGCGGGCCGGGGATATGGGCGGCGACATGCGCCTTCGGTCAGTCGAGCTCGTCTGCGGCGAGGATCAGGCGGATCTCGCGACGGACGAGCTTGCGGACGTTGCGGGTGATGCGCTCGCCGAGCGCCCCCTGCAGTTCCTCGCGCACGACCTCGGCCACGATGCGGCGCAAGGTGTCCTCGTCGAGGAAATCCTCCTCCTCCTCGCCGGCGAGGTCCAGGCCCAGCGCGTCGCCGCCGTCATCGGCCTCGGCGCGGTCCGGCGCGGCGGCGTCCTCCGCCGCCTGCACCACCGACATGATCCCAGCGAGGCGCAGGGCGGCGTCCTGCAGCCCCTCGGAAACCGCGGAGGACACCGGGTCATCGCCGGCGGCAGTCGGGCGCGCGGCCTCCGCGACCTCGTCCCTGCCATCCTCGGCCTCGTCTCCGGCTGCGCGAGGCTCGGGCAGGTCCGTGGCCTCGTCGGGGTCGTAGGCGGGCGAGAACGCATTGCCGCCCTGCTCCTCGAGATCGTCGGCATCGTCGGCGGTCCCGGCCGCGGCTGCGACGCCGGACGCCTCGATCTCGTCGTCGCCGCGCCATTCCCGCGCGGGTCCGCCGTCGGCCTCGGTCTCGTCTGCGTCATCCAAGGTCACGGACGCATCCTGCGCGATGGACGCCTCGGCATCCTCAGCGGCGGGAGCATCGGCAGCCGCCTCGGCCTCGGGAAGCGCCGGGCTCTCCGCGCTTTGCGGGTCAGCGGGAGGCTGATCGCCATCGCGCGCCTCGTCGTCCTCTTTCACCGGCGGCACATCGTCGCCCGACCGCAGCGAGAAGATGGGGGCAGCGCCCCCGGTGCCCGATGCGCCGCCGTCTTCCGGTGCGCCGGGCAAGCTGCCAGCGGCCTCACGAACGGCGGCGAGGTCCAGAAGCGCACGGTCGGCGCCGGCATCCGGCCAGTCTGCGTCGCCGGTATCGGGCTCGAATTCGGACGAGGAGGAGATGGGCGCGCCATTCGCGCCCTCGCCATCCGCGTGAAGACTGTCCCAATCTAGAAGGCGCATTTCCGGGCGCCAGCCGTCGGAGCCGACGGGACGTTCGGCCTGTGTGGCCTCGGCCGAAACGGCCTCATCCACGTCCCCGGCGGCATCGGCGTCGGCTGCGGCCCCGGCTTCCGAGAGCGCGGCAATCTCCTGCAACGCGGCCTCGAGGCGAGGCTCGTCCGCCTCGGGGGCGTCCGCCTCGCGCGCCTCGCCGGCGGCTGGATCGGCGGCGGCGACATCGGCGGGGTCGGTATGAGCAGGGTCCGAATCGACAGGGCCGGCATCCGCCACGAGGGCGGCGAAGTCCGGCGAGGCATCGTGCTCGTCCTCGGCCCCTGCCCCATCATGGATGACTGCCTCGGGCGTTTCGGCCTCGGGCTCGCCTGCATCCCCTCCGATCGCGGAGGTTACTGCCGCGACGGTCATGTCATGGTCGGACGACGCCTCGTCGGCATCCATGTGATCCGGCGGGTCGGCCTCGGCCGTCGCGTCATGCTCGTGCGACGCCTCGGTGGACACGTCTTGCGCCAAGTCGTCCGTGTCGGCGGAGGCCTGTCCGGGGGTGGACGTCTCGGGGTCGGACATGTCGGGGGCGGACGTGTCGGGGTCGGACATGTCGGGGGCAAGGAAGGCATCCATCGCCTCCGGGCCGGACGCGACGGCCTCACGGGCATCGGCCTCGTTATCCGGCGACGCGCCCTGCCACGCGATCTCGTCGTTCGGCACCGCGGAGGCGTCGGCCGGCACGTTTCCGTCCCGCGCGTCCCCGTCCCGCGCGGCGTCGTCCCGCGCGGCCTCGTCGCCGTCCGAAACCCGGAGCGCCGGTGTCAGCACCAGCTTGTCGCCGGCGCCGCGCGCGTGGGCGGGCGGGCGGGCGGCGCGCGGCTGACCGCTCGGCTGTTCGGACACAAGACGCCGGATCGACGACAGCACGTCGTCGATATCCCCAACGGATTTCGCCGGATCGGACATCACGCTCACTCCTCAATCGGCCCGCAACGAGGCCCATACGTCAGACGGTCCGGAGAAACCTCCGGACGGTGCAGCCCCTACCCAGCAGGACCGTTCTCGTTGTCCCAGACGACGCGACGATAGCGGCAGGACAGCTGCGGCACAACGGATTGAACGACAGGTTGGCTAAACCGCGCTTAAAGCGTCCACAAAGGACGGACGCCGCGCCCGGAGCACCGGGGCGGGACCTGGCGGCGGCGGCGCGGCGGCTCAGTCCCGCCCGATCCGGCCAAGGACACTGTCGAGACGCTGGCCCTGAACGCTCGGCACGCTCGTGGGCGCGTCGTCCACGAGGTCGTAGTAGACCGACGGATCGTAGCCCGGAACGTCCAGATCGAGGTGACGGACGGTCAGAAGGCCGCCGGCGGAGAGGATCGAATAGGCGGCGAGGTAGAGGTTCGCCTGCGCCTCGATCCGGCTGATTCTCGCATCGAGGACGTCCTGTTCGGCGTCGAGCACGTCGAGCGTTGTGCGCGCGCCAAGGGACGCCTCTTCGCGCACGCCCTCGAAAGCGAGCTCGGCCGCCGAGATCTGCTGGTCGGCGGCCTGGATCTGCGCGTTCGCGATCCGAAGCTGCGCCCATGCGTTGCCCATCGTCTGGATGGCAATGCGGGTCTGCTGGTTGAGCGAGGCGCGCACCGCCGCGGATTGCGCAAGCGCCTGCCGCTCGAGCGAGGCGAGTTGGCCGCCGCGGTAGATCGGCTGGCGCAGCGTGAGGCCGATGGAGGCGCTTTCGCCCTCGCGGCCGAACTGCGGCGATTCGAAGGTGTTGGACACGGCGCCATCGAGGCTGATGGTCGGGCGGTAGGCGGCGCGGGCGCGCTCCACCGACAGGTCGGTGGCCTGAACCTCGAACTGAAGGCGCAGGATGCCGGGCGTGTTCTGCCGCGCGAGCGCGTCTGCCTCGGCCTCCGAGCGCGGAAGGCCCGGAAGCGCGCCGGGCCCCGCGAGGCTGCCGGGGTAGCGCCCGATGGCGAGCGCGAAAAGCTCGCGGCTGATCTCGAGCTGGCCACGCGCGGCGGCGAGCGCGGAACGGGCCTGCGCCAGCCGCGCCTCGGCCTGCGCGACGTCGGTGCGCGTATCCTCGCCGACCTCGAAGCGGTCGCGGGCGGCGCGAAGCTGCTGCGTCACGACGCGCACGTTCGCCTCGCGCACGTTCACGACCTGAAGGTCGCTCCAGACGGAAAGGTAGGCGCGCACGGCATCGAGCAGAACCTGCTGCTCCACCGAGACAAGGCCCTCGCGCGCAGCGCGCACCGTGGCCTGCGCCGCCTCGAGCGCCAGCCGGCGGCTGCCTCCCGAATACAGCACCCATTCCGCCACGAGGCTGGCCGTTGATGTGGTGGTGTCGTTGACGAGGTCGCGGTCGGCATTGGCGACGAAGCTTAGCGTCGGACGCAGTTGCGCGACGGCCTGCGCCACGCCCTCGTCCTCGATCCGCAGAAGGTAGCGTTGCTGGTCGAGCACGGGGGAGTTGGCGTAGGCCTCCGCCATCGCCTCACGCAGGCCGTCGGCGCGCGCGCCGGGCGCGCCCGCGATCGATCCCAGCGCGACGGCGGCGCACAGGGCGGCACTTCGCGTCAGTCGGTCGAAAATTCCAGCCATGGATCACTCCCCGAAGCGTCTGCGATCGTGCGATGCCGCCACCCATGATCCTGCCGTGGATGGCCCTGCTTTGCCCGGCGGACCGCCGGGAGGCCTTGATCAGAACGTGAAGCTTTCCGCGCGCGCGAAGCCCGGAAGGATGTCTGCCGTCGCGTTGAAGGCCATGCGCCAGCTCATCCTGCCGTCCGACTTCAGCCCTTCCATGGCTTCGCCGTTCTGCCCGTTCATGAAGATGGCGACGATGCGCCCGCCATCCTTGACCTGGTCGATCAGCGCCGGAGGAAGCTCCTCCACCCCGCCGAAAATCATTATCGCGTCGTATGGACCGGCCTTGGCGTGGCCCTCGGCCAGCGGACCGGTCACGATCGCGGCGTTGTCGATGCCCTGTGCACCGAGCGTGGCCTCGGCCTCGGCTGCGAGGGCCTCGTCCTCCTCGACGGCAACGACCGCGTCCACGATGTGGGCAAGGAGCGCCGTGGTGTAGCCGAGGCCGCAGCCGATCTCGAGCACCGCATCGCCGGGCCGCAGGTTGCCCGCGTCGAGCATCTTGGCGATCGTGCGCGGGTCGAGCAGGGCCCGCCCCGGCGCGATCTCCAGCGGGCCGCCGACATAGGCAAGCTCGCGGCGCGCGTTGGGCACGAATTCCTCGCGCGGCACCGCGAGCATGGCGTCGATGATTGGGAAATTGGTGACGTCGGACGGACGCACCTGCGTGTCGACCATCGTCAGACGCTGTTTCGCGAAGTCCGCCATGAAACTGAACCGGTTCGTCTAGTTCTCGTTGGATTCTTCTTGGCACAGGACCGGGGACGGCGCAACTGCACCAGGCCGAGATCGCGCCCCTATCGGCGGGGCTGCGGCATTACGGTCTCGCGGCGGGCGCCGGGCGGTCATTCGCTGTGATAGCTTGCCACCGGCGCGTAGCCCGCGCGACCCTCGCCGCCCAGAAGGATCACCGGCCCGACATGGAGCCAGGCGTGCGCGGCCATCGCGTCACCGCCGGGGGCTGCCGATGCACGGGGACCTGCAGATGCTGCGCGACGTGCGCTGGGCGATCGAGGCGGTCAACCGGACCGTGGGCGGGCGCTTTACCTGCCTCATGCTCGGGATGGCCGGGAAGGCGATGCTGAACCGCCGCGGGATCGCCAACACGCTGGTCCTCGGAGCAAAGCTCAGCCGCGGCGAATAATTCCGCGCCGAAGGCCCCTCCCGCGAGATGAGACCGTCGATCACCTCGGAATAGTCGTAGATCGTCGGAAGTCCCGCATACTTCTGGTATTTCGTGCGGAGCCATCGCTTCGGCTTCCAGCTGCGCGGCCGGCGGGGGGATCCGCCATGCGGACGCAACGGCGGAAGCCTGTGATCGACCGAGGCGTCCAGATCCAGTTCCTCGAGCGTCCAGCGGTCGTGCAGCATCCGGGCGCCCACGAGGTGCAGGCCCGGCAAGCCCGCCGCCTGCGCCATCTCGCGCCACAGCGCGAAGACCCGACGCGCCTGGGGTATCTCCTGCGGGCGATAGATCACGAAGATCGGACGGCCCTCCACCGTCGCGTAACGGCGGTCTAGAAACAGCGGCAGAAGCGCCTCGAAATGGCGGCGATGGTCGTCCTCGCCGGGGTAGGTCTGCTCGATCAGCACGCGGTCGGGCTCGCCGTGCCAGATGCCGGACCAGGTCTGGTTCGCCCAGCACACCATGAACGGAAAATCGGGCTCGCCGCTTTCAAGCACCTCCCGCAGCGGCCGTTCGAGGATGCGGCGCCCCGCGAACCAGTAATGGTAATAGCAAAACCCGTCTATTCCGTAGGCCCGCGCCAATTCCGCCTGCGCGATCCGCGTTTCGGGAACCCGCAGATCGTAGCAGCCGAGATCCGCGGGAATGCGCGGCTGGTAATGCCCGCGAAACAGGGGCCGCGCCTTGGCCGTGTTGGTCCATTCAGTGAAGCCCTTGCCCCACCATTCGTCGTTCTCGGGGATCGGGTGGTACTGCGGAAGGTAGAACGCATAGGTCGAGAACCGCGCCTTGTCGTCCGGAATGCCGTCGAAATCCACGCTGGCCGGTTTCGACATCGTCTCGAAGAGAATTGACAAGGCCGCGCTCCTTTCATTCCTGAATAATGAATTGCTCCCATGAGTTTGGTAAATAATTGGTTAATTCCAGTACGGCCAGGCCGCGCGGACCAGGACGGACGGCGCCTCGCGGAACCTCGGCGAGAAGTGCAGCAGGCATCCCGCGCCGACCCGCAACGGCGCCTCCCCCACGCGTCGGAACTCCCACACGGTCGCACCACCCGCCCCACCGCCGGGCCGCGATGGCGGCCGGGCGATAGCACCTTGACGGGCCATCCGCGAAACCTTAGGCCTGCTCATCGCTGGCGAGTTGGCGGAGTGGTTACGCAGCGGATTGCAAATCCGTGCACACCGGTTCGATTCCGGTACTCGCCTCCATTTCCTTCTGAATCATAGGCTTTGCGGCAAAACGGCCGGGTGTGACACAGAGTGGGACACACGCCCCACTATGCCGTCGTCCATTCCATGCCCGTCTCGTCACGGCGTTTGCTGGTTCCGCTGGCCTACCCTCGGCACTCTCGAACGAGGCTTCCCTATCGGCCAGCGGGCCCTCGCACTTGCCACACGGGGCAGTTGATGCGTTCGTTGCGCTTCGAGCGGGACATACGTTGCAAGGGTGAACCGGATGAGCGCCATTCTGGGGCGGGTAGAGTTCGACGGCGCGCCGGTCGACGAAAGGTCGTTCCGGGCGGCCATGACCGCGCTCGCCCCCAAGGGCGCGCCCGCGCCCGGTCTGAACCTTCTGGGGAATGTGGCGCTGGCATGGGTGCATCTGCCCGTGTCGCGGCGCGAGGCCGGCCGCTCGCAGCGCGCCTCGGCCGGTGGGCAGCACCTCCTTTCCGACGCCATCCTCGACGACCGGCAGGGCCTCGAGGCGGCGCTCGGCCTCGCCCCGGCGCAGGCGCACGCGGCGTCCGATGCCGAGCTGATGCTCGCCGCATGGCATCGCTGGGGCCGCGACAGCCCGAAGCGCATCGTGGGCGACTTCGCCCTCGCGGTCTGGGACGGCGGCCCGCGTCGGCTTCACCTCGTTCAGGACCACGTCGGCACCCGGCCGCTCTACTGGGCCAGAAAGGGGCGGTCGCTCGTCTTTTCCAGCAGCATCAGGGCGCTCGTGGCCTTTCCAGACTTGTCGTGGAGCATCGACGAAGAGATCGTGGCGCGGTTCCTCTGCGATCCCGGCCGGCCGCTTCCCAGATGCTTCTGGGCCGACATCCATTTCACCGGACCCGGAACGACGCTGACGCTTGGCGCCGAGGAGACCGCCGAATATCGCTGGTGGAGGCCCCGCGACATCGAGGAGCGCGACCCCGGCGGACAAGCCGCGTGCGAGGAACAGCTCCGCGCGCTCGTCACCGAAGCCGTGCGCTGTCGCGTCGATACGGACTTTCCCGTCGCCTCGCACCTGAGCGGGGGCCTCGACTCCACGCTCGTCACGCGGCTCGCCGCACAGGAATTGGCCAAGGATGGCAGGTCGCTCAGGACGTATTCGTGGGCTCCGCCCGTCTCGGCGCACGATCCCGACATGGGTGAGGGCGACGAACGCCGCCTGATCGACCGGATGGCGCGCGCCGATGGCCTCGACTGCCATTTCGGATCGGTGCGGGGCGATGACCTGCGCCGGTTCATCTCGGGCCCGATGGAACTGGACGGCCCGTCCAACCTGATGGAGGAATTGGAGACGCTGCAAGACGCGCGGTCGAGGGAGGTAAGGGTCATTCTCTCGGGCTGGGGCGGCGACGAGGCCCTGTCGGCCGGCGGGCTCGGCTATCTCGCGCATCTGCTGCGGACCGGCCAGCTTCCGCGTGCCTGGCGCGTCCTTGTGAGGCATGCGCGCGGCAGGCATCCGGCGCGGGTCATGAAGGTGCTCTGGAGATCGGGCATCGCGCCCAACCTGCCCGAACCGCTTGCGAGGTTCTGGTCGCCCTTCGCCCTGATCCATGCCGAGCGGTGCTTCATCTCCCCCGGCCTGCGACGCCGCCACGCCGGGGCGGTGCGCGAGGCCTCGGCGTCTTTCCCGATGGGACACGATCCCAAGGACTTCATGATCCGGCATCTGGAATACGGACACCTCGGCGAGCGGATGCGGACCTGGGACGCCTGGGCCGCGCGGTCGCAGGTCGTCTACCGATACCCGCTGACCGATCGCCGGCTGCTCGAATTCATCCTCGGGCTTCCGGCCACGTCGCTGTTCGGTGACGGGCAGTTCCGGTTTCTCGCGACGCGGGCGTTCCGGGACCTCTTCACCTTCGGCCTCAGTCCCGACGATCCGGCGAATCAGCGAAACAGGGCCCGTTTCAAGCGCGAATGCTGGGAAATCCTGAAGCACGAGCTTGAAAGCGGCGATCTCCATCTTGCCGAAAGCTGGTTTCGCGCGCCCGACCTCGGCCGGGCGATCCGGGAAAGTCCGTCCGGGATGGATGACGCCAACCTTCTGAAATTTGCCGAGATTTATGGCGCCATGCGAATCCACCATTTGCACGAACGGCACAAGCCGCCGAACCGCTGACGAAAGTACGGAACCCTTCGCCATACCTGTTTTCTTGACAATTCAGCCAAGCAGTTAAAAAAAATGTTATCGACGCCAAATATATTTGGAAGGGGGAATTTGATGATCGAACGGATTGCGAAGACGACGAAGGGCAAATGGCAGACGCCAACCCTCGAGACGCTCGACGTGGGCAGGACCCTCACGGACAGTCCCTGCGCACCGAACGAAAACCAGACGGGCAATGGCGCCTCGAACAGCCAGAACCCGGGTTACGAATTCTGCAGCTGACGGCCGGCGAAGGCCACGCGTCACAGATGAGGGTGCCGGCGTTGCCCTGACGGGCGCGGCTTCTCGGGACGAATGATCTCCCTCGGGGGCAGGCTTTGTGTCTGCCGGGATACTCCTTTAAAAGACATCTCGCGGTGCCGCCACGTCCGGTCGGCGGCGAAGCGGGGAACCCGGCGATGACCTCAGGAGACGGCGCCAGCCTCCAGATCGAAACGTCGTCGGACCCGGCGTCGGTAGTCCTGGCCGGCGCCTGCACGATCCGCACCGTCAGCGCGCTGGAGGCGCGGCTCCGCCACCTCGATCCCTCCTCGCGCCTCTCGGTCGATCTGGGCGGCGTCACGAGGCTCGACACCGCGGGCGCCTGGTCCCTGGCGAGCCTCGAGCAGCGCGCGGAGGCGGCGGGCGGGCAGCTCGATATCCGCGAAGCGACGCCCGAGATGCGGGCGATCCTGCGCAGTGTGACCGACGCCATGCCCAAGCCCGAGACCGCGCCCGAGGCGCACGTGACACTGGCCGACCGGATCGAGCGGATGGGCCGCGCCGTGGCCGGCGGCACCGGCGCGGTGCTGGGCTTTGCGGGCTATCTCGGGCTGTTCCTGTCGCGCCTGTCGCGAAGCCTGACGCACCCGCGCGAGTTCCGGATGACGTCGCTGGTGCATCACTGCCAGGAGGTCGGCGTGAAGGCTGTGCCGATCGTGGCGCTGATGGCTTTCCTGATCGGCGTCGTTCTCGCCTTCCAGGGCGCGGTTCAACTCCGCCAGTTCGGCGCCGAGGTCTTCGTCGTGGACCTGATCGCGGTCTCGGTGCTGCGCGAGCTGGGCATTCTTCTGACGGCGATCATCGTGGCCGGCCGCACCGCCTCGGCCTTCACGGCAGCCATCGGCTCGATGAAGATGCGCGAGGAGATCGACGCGATGCGCACGCTCGGCCTCGACCCGGGGATGGTCCTTTTCGTGCCACGTATCCTCGCGCTGTTCCTGATGCTGCCGATCCTGGGCCTGATCGCGAACGTGGCGGGGTTGTTCGGCGGGGCGCTCATGTCGTGGATCGAGCTCGGCATCTCGCCCGCGATGTTCCGCACCCGGCTGATCGAGGGGACGGACGCCTCGCATCTCATGGTCGGCCTCGTGAAGGCGCCGGTCTTCGCGCTGATCATCGGCGTCGTGGGCTGCCGCGCCGGGATGCAGGTGAAAAGCAACGCGGAATCGCTGGGCCAGCAGACCTCGAAATCCGTCGTCGCGGCGATCTTCGCGGTGATCGTGGCGGATGCGCTGTTCTCGATCTTCTTCGCCGAGCTGGGGGTCTGAGGATGGCGCAGGACCACGGCAAGGACGCGATGCGGCCGGCCGACGCGCAAGGCGACCGCGCGGGCGAGACGGTCATCGAGCTGCGCGGCGTGCGCAACCAGTTCGGTTCGCATGTCGTGCATGACAACCTCGATCTCGACGTCCACCGGGGCGAGATCCTCGGCGTGGTGGGCGGATCGGGCACGGGCAAGTCGGTCCTGCTGCGCACCATCGCGGGCCTGCAGGCGCCCGCCGCCGGCAGCGTGCGCGTGCTGGGCGCGGATGTCTTCACCGCCGACCAGGACACCCGCGCGGCGATCGAGGCGCGCTGGGGCGTCATGTTCCAGGATGGGGCGCTGTTCTCGTCGCTCACGGTGCGCGAGAACGTGGAGGTTCCGATGAAGGGCGTGCCGGGCCTCGACCCCGGCATCGCGCGTGAGCTGGCCGACCTCAAGATCTCGATGGTGGGCCTGCCCTACCTCGCGGGCGACAAGTATCCCTCCGAGCTTTCGGGGGGAATGCGCAAGCGCGCCGGCCTCGCCCGCGCGCTCGCCCTCGACCCCGAGATCGTGTTCCTCGACGAGCCGACTGCTGGCCTGGACCCGATCGGCGCGGCCGAATTCGATCAGCTGATCCGTGGACTCAGCCGGTCGCTTGGCCTAACGGTCTTTCTGGTCACGCACGACCTCGACACCCTGCACGCGGTCTGCGACCGCATCGCCGTGCTCGCCGAGCGCAAGGTGCTTGTCACCGGAACGATGCGCGACATGCTCTCGGTCGATCACCCGTGGGTGCGGTCCTATTTCCACGGCCCCCGCGCGAGGGCCGCACTTGACGCCGCACCGGGCGGGACACCGGACGGCACCGCGAAGGAAGACGTCTAGGTGGAAACCAGAGCAAACTACATCCTGATCGGCGTCTTCGCTCTTGCTGGCTTCCTGGGGATCCTCGGCTTCTTCCTGTGGTTCGCCCGCGTCGAGCTGGACCGGCAGTTCGCCTATTACGATATCCGCTTCTCGTCCGTCTCGGGCCTCAGCAACGCCTCCGACGTGCGTTTCAGCGGCCTGCCGGTGGGACAAGTGGTGGACGTGCGGCTGTCTCCCGACCGCGACGGCACGATCACCGTGCGGGTCGAGGTCGACGCCGAGACGCCGGTGCGCACCGACAGCGTCGCGACGATCGAATCCCTCGGCGTCACCGGCGTGTCCTATGTCGGCATCGGCCCAGGCTCGCCCGACGCGCCGCTTCTGCAGTCGGCGAGCGACCGGCCGATCCCCGAGATCGAGGCCGGGCGCTCCACGCTCCAGACACTGACCGAGGACGCCCCGGCCCTCGTCGAGGAGACGCTGCGCGTGGTGCGCGAGATCGGCGGCATCTTCACCGGCGAGAACTCGGCCCGGATCGAACGCATCATCGTCAACGCCGAGGAGGCGTCCGAAACCTTCGCCTCGACCCTCGAGGCGTTTTCCGGGGTGGCCGACACGGTCGACGAATTCGCCCAGCAGATCAACCGCTTCAACACCACGCTCGACGCGCTGACGGCGGAGATGAATATCGTTCTCGCGTCGGCAGACGAGACGCTGAATTCCATCGACAGCCTCGCCGAGGAGGCGACGGTGATCGTGCAGAACGGATCGGGGACGGTAAGCGCGGTCCAGGCCATGGTCAGCGAGGCGCAGCGCTATATCGGCGAGGACCTGTCGCGGACGACGACGCAGATGCAGGACACGCTTGCCGCGCTGCGCGGCGAAGTGACCCGGATCGGCGACGACACCGGCGCGATGCTGGCCGCGCTGGAAGAAACCGGCACGACCGCCACCGCGCGCCTGCGCGAGGCCGAGACGACCCTGCAGCAGGTCGATGCGCTGATCGCGACGCTGGACGAGGCCGCGGTCTCGGTCGAGGCGGCGGCGACGCGGATCGACGGGCTGATCGTGCAGGAAGGCGCGCCGCTTCTTGCCGAGACGCGCGTGGCCGTGGCCGACGCGACGCAGGCCATCGCGGCGATCCGCACCGCTGCCGAGACGGACCTGCCCGCCGTCCTCGACGACGTGACGGCGGCGGTCGAGAACGCGCGCGCGGTAATCGAGACCGTGGGCTCCGACCTGACCGAGGCGAGCGGCGATGTCTCGGGGCTCGTCACGACGGCCAGCACGACCATGACGCAGGTGACGGAGACCTTCGCCAACGCCAACCAGACGCTGTCGGCCATCAATGGCGCGCTCGAGACGGGCGAGCGCACGCTCGCGGCAGCCGAAAGCGCCTTCACCGGCGCCGACCGCGTCATCAACGAGGACGTGCCCGGCCTGATCGCCGAGCTCGAGACGACCGTGCGGGGCCTGAACGAGGCGGTGGGCGAGGTCTCGGACGACCTGCCCGCGATCTCGTCGGAGGTGCGCGCCGCCAGCGAAGCCGCCTCGCAGGCCTTCGTCCGGCTCGGGGCGCTTGTTGACAGCTCGGCCCCCGGTGTTCAGGACTTCACGACGAGCGCGCTGCCGCTGTTCTCGCAGCTGGCGCAGGAAACCCGGGCGCTGATCGGAAACCTCGATCGGCTCACCCGGCAGATCGAACGCAGTCCCACCCAGTTCCTGCTGGACCGGGACGTGCCGGAATTCAGAAGGTGAGGTTGCGTTGCCGCAGATCCGCATGACCCCGGCCCGCATGGTGCGCGCCGCCACCGTGGCGGCCGTCCTCCCGATGCTGGCGTCCTGCAGCGCGATCTCGGCGCTGGGGGACGCGGCGACGCCGCTCGAGGTCATCGTGCTCGAGACGCCCGGCGACCTGCCCGTGCGGCCGGGCCGCCCGCTGCGCCGCGACATCATCGTGGAGGAGCCCTCGACCGGGGGCGCGCTGGCCACGGACCGCATCCTGATCCAGCCCGGCCCGTTCCAGGCGCAATACCTGCCCGGCGTCCGCTGGAGCGCGCCCGCGCCGCAGGTCGTGCAGACCCTCATGCTGCGCGCGCTGGATGCGACGGAAGCCTTCCAGTACGTCGGACGGCAGCCGCTGGGACCGGGCGGCGACTTCGCCATCGTCACCGAACTCGTGGATTTCCAGGCCGTCCTCGGACCCGAGGGCGAGACGGCGCGCGTGGAGGTGCGGATGGTCGCGCGCATCGTGCGCGAGCGCGGTGTGGAGATCGTGGCGTCCCGCACCTTCGCCGCGAACGCCGTGGCCGCGTCGCTGTCGGACCTCGACCTCGCGGCAGCCTTCGACGACGCCGCCGGCCGGGTGATTTCGGACTTCGCCTTGTGGACGCTTTCGTCGCTCGGGGCGCTCTAGGACCGGGCCCCGCGCTCGGAGCGGAAGCCTCAGAGCCCTGCGACCAGCAGCGCGACAAGAATGATCGAGAGGATCGCGAACAGGGGAGCCGTCGCGGGCGCGGGCTCGCGGGCGGGCACGTTCAGCAGAAGATCGCCGCCAGCGGGCCGCCGCCAGATCCGGTCAATTTGCGCGCATCGGGAAAAATTCATGGGACAATCCTTTCGTCCCTTCATGAATATGCCGAATTCCCGTCAGATTTGAGCGCGCATCGGTCTAGATCGACTATCCTTTCGTATATCCTCGCGGGCCTTCCCTGAGATGCGGGCGTCACGCCGGCGGCGCGGCAGCGCCCAATTTCAGCGGCGGACCGCCCGCCCCGCCGGGGCGGGGCGCAGGGGTCAGTCTCCCTCCATCTGCTGCACCAGCTTGCCCAGGAACATGCCCATGCCCCCGCAGCCCGTTTGGCTCCAGCCGCCGTCCACCGGCAGGATCGCGCCGCTGACGTAGGCGCCCATGTCCGAGCCGAGGAACATGCACGCATGACCGATGTCGTCGGGCGTGCCGAGCCGGTTGAGCGGCACCGAGGCCCGGACCTTGCCCAGCGCCTCGGGTCCCGGCGCAAGGCGCGCCATGCCTTCGGTGCCCTCGATCGGGCCCGGCACGACCGAGTTCACCCGGATGCCGTCGCCGCCCCATTCGATCGCGAGCGAGCGGGTGATCATGTCCACGCCCGCCTTCGCCGCCGAGACATGCGCCTGTCCGTACATCGGCAGGAAGGCCTGCGGCGCCGAGATGTTGACGACGCTCGCGCCCGGCTTCCTGAGGTAGGCGTAGCTCGCCTTCATGACGTGGAGCGTGCCCATCAGGTCGATCTCCACCACGCTGCGGAAGGCGTTGACCGACATGCCCCTGACGCTGGCCGGAAAGTTCCCGGCAGCGCCCGACACGAGGACGTCGAAGTCGCCCCATGCCTCGTGCACGCGGCCGAGGCCCTCCTCGACCGCGGCGGGGTCGCGCACGTCGGCGGCGAAGCCCATGGCCTCGGCCCCGAGCGCCTCGAGCGCCGCGACGGTGTCTGTCACCTTCTCCTGCTTGCGCGAAGCGACGGCGACGCGCGCGCCGTGCCGGGCGAACAATTCGGCGATGCCGCGATTTATCCCGCTCGTGCCGCCGACGACCACCACGGTCTTGCCGGTGAAATCCAGTGTCAGGCTCATGGCGTCCCTCCCTCGGGTCTGTCTGGTGTCGCCCCGAGCTTATGCGCCGGAACGCCGTCGGGCCATGCCCAACGTCGGCGGCAACGCGACGTTATCGCCCGGGGCCGCCACGGAAATTGACGGCGCGGGGGGCGCGGTGCACCATCGCGGCGCGCGGCGTCCTTCGGCGGCCGCGAAGCGGGGTCGGCATGACGGACGGAACGAAGGTGTCCCTGTGGGACCGCTCGGCGGAGGAACCCGATCACGAGGCACCCCTTCCGGGCGACGCCACGGCGGACGTGGCCATCGTGGGGGGCGGGTATACCGGCCTTTCGACCGCGCTGCACGGCGCCGGGAAGGGTCTCGACTGCCTCGTGCTCGAGGCGCGCCGCATCGGCCATGGCGGCTCGGGGCGGAACGCGGGCCTCGTGAACGCCGGCGTCTGGCACCCTCCGGGCGCGGTGCGCGCCGCGCTTGGGCCGACCTACGGGCCGCGCTTCGTCGAACGCTTCGGGGCCGCGCCCGAATACGTCTTCAGCCTGATCGAGCGCCACCAGATCCGCTGCGAGGCGACGCGCGAGGGCACGATCCACGCCGCCCACGCCGCATCGGGCCTGAAGGGCCTTGTCGGACGGCACGCCGAATGGTCGCGCCTGGGTGCGCCGGTCGAGATGCTGGACCGCGAGCAGGTCGCCGAGCTGACGGGCACACGCGCCTTCGCGGGCGGGCTTCTGGACCGCCGCGCAGGAACGGTGAACCCGATGGGCTACGTCCGCGGCCTTGCGCGCGCGGCGCGCGGGGCGGGCGCGCGGATCGCGACCGGGGTGCGCGTCACCGCCCTCAGGCCCGACGGCGCGCAGTGGATCGTGGAGACGGACCGCGGAACGGTCCGGGCGCGGGCCGTCGTCCTCGGGACCAACGCCTACACGGACGAGCTGTGGCCTGGCCTGCGGAACGTGTTCACGACGATCCCGTATTTCCAGTTCGCCACGGCGCCGCTGGGCGCGGAGGGCGCCACGATCCTGCCCGGCCGCCAGGGCCTGTGGGATACCGCGAAGATCATGTCGAGCCTGCGCCGGGACGCCGCGGGGCGGCTTGTCGTGGGGTCCATGGGCCGCGTCATGGGCGACGCCCGCGACGGCCTGTCGCGCCGCTGGGCTGAAAAGCGCCTGAGGCGGCTGTTTCCGCACCTTGGCGAGATCACCTTCGAGGAAGCGTGGCACGGCGAGATCGCCCTGACGCCGGACCACCTGCCGCGCATCCACCAGTTGGCCCAAAACCTCTATACCCCCATCGGCTACAACGGGCGCGGGATCACGACGGGGACCGTCTTCGGCAGGGCGATGGCGGAGCTTCTGACCGGGATGGACCCCGCGGACCTGCCACTTCCGATGAGCGGGGTGCGCAACGTTCCGGCGACGGACCTGCGCGCGCGCCTTTTCAGGACGGCCTTCGCGGCCAACCAGATCGTGAAGGCGCTCTAGCGGCAGCTGGCGAGGCTGGCACGGGGCCGCGCGAGGGTCTAAGCCCCGCGGGCGCGGGCGCTGGCGACGGAGGCGCGCGGGCAAGCATGACGACGAAGACCGAAAACGGGAGCGAGACATGGAACAAGCGAAACTGGCCCTTGTGACCGGGGGAGCGCAGGGCATCGGGCTGGCCTGCGCCGAGGCGCTGAAGGAGGACGGGTTCGAGGTGATCCTCTCCGACATCGACGGGGACGGCGTGGCCGAGGCCGCGGCACGGCTGGGCGCGGCGGCGGGCATCGCCTGCGACATGGCCGACGCCGAAGCGGTCCTTGCGATGTTCGACCGGATCGAGGCGGACCACGGTCCGGTTTCGGCGCTGGTCAACAACGCGGGCATCGCCATGCCCGGCGATTTCCTGAGCTACGACCTCGAGACCTTCGACAAGGTCATCGCGGTCAACCTGCGCGGGACGTTCGTGGCGCTCCAGCGGGCGGCGCGGACCATGGTCGAAAACGGCATGCAGGGCGCGATCGTCAACATGTCCTCGATCAACGCGCAGCTCGCGATCCCGGCGATCCCGGCCTATTGCGCCTCGAAGGGCGGAGTGATGCAGCTGACGAAGGCGGCCGCGATCGCGCTTGCGCCGCACGGGATCCGGGTGAACGCCGTCGGCCCAGGCTCGATCGACACCGCGATGATGGCGGGCGTCAACGCGAACCCCGAAGCCCTGCAGCGGGTCCTGTCGCGCACGCCGCTCGGCCGTGTCGGCACCCCGCGCGAGATCGGCGACGTGGTCGCTTTCCTGTGCTCGCAGAAGTCGAGCTACGTCACGGGCGAGACGATCTACGTCGATGGCGGGCGCCTGGGACTGAACTACACGATGTGATCGCGGGCGGGGACGCGCGCGGCGGGTGGCGCGCATGCGGCGGCGCGGGGCCGGGGGCCCCTTGCCGCCGCTGGTGCCTCCGGCGGGAGTTTTTCGGCAAGGATGAAGGAGGGCGGCAGGCTTCGCCGCAACGCCCGTTCCCCGCGGTCAGCCCGCGCGGGCCAGAAGGCTCGCGTTGCCGCCCGAGGCCGTGGTGTCGATGCACAGGTGCCGCTCGGTCACGCAGAAGGGCGCGAGATCGGCGGCCGTGATCAGCGGCAGGATCGGCCCGTCGCGCCCGGCGAGCGCGCGGCGCAGATCCTGCGCGCCGGGCGTCCCGCCCCACCACGCGACGGCCTCGATGCCGCCAAGGTCCCTGAGCGCCGCGGGATCGAGGGTGCCGTCAAGGCCCTCGTCCCCGGAGAGGCCCGGCGCGACGGCAAGCGCCGAGCAGCCCACGGCGCGCGCCTGCCGGGCCTGGTCGAGCGCGGCGGAGCGCCCCGGCCCGAGGCACAGGACGACGCTGCGCGGCACGGTCGAGTAGCGGTTCGATTCGCCCGTGGGGCCCGGAAGGCTGACCGGCTCGGAGGCTGCATCGACCGGTGGCAGGGCGGCGATCCGGCGCGTCAGGTCCGCGGCGGAGAGCGGAGCCCCCTCGGCGGCCTCGCCCCGGCCCTGCCGGGGCTTGCAGAAGCGCGGCACGTAGAGCGGGCCGCCCGCCTTGGGCCCGGTGCCCGACAGCCCGCAGCCGCCGAAGGGCTGGCTGCCGACGACCGCGCCGATCTGGTTTCGGTTGACGTAGACGTTGCCGGCGCGGATGGCGGCCCGCACCTCTTCGACACGCGTGTCGATGCGCGTGTGCAGGCCGAAGGTCAGGCCGTAGCCGGCCGCGTTCACGGCGTCGACCACGGCAAGCGTTCGGTCCGCGCGGTAGGTCGCGACGTGCAGGACCGGCCCGAAGACCTCGCGCTCCATCTCGGCCATGCCCGAGACGCGCAGGACGACAGGGGCCACGAAATGGCCCTGAGCGGGGGCTGGGAGTTCATGCATCACGCGGCCCTCGGCCCGCGCCGCCTCGACATGGGCGCGGATGCCGTCGCGGGCGGCCGCGTCGATGACGGGGCCGACGTCGGTCGCGTGGTCCCACGGATCGCCGAGACGCAGTTCGTCCATCGCGCCGAACAGCATCCTGAGGAAGGCCGGGGCGATGTCCTCCTGCAGGTAGAGGATCCTCAGCGCCGAGCAGCGCTGGCCCGCGGACTGGAAGGCCGAGGCGACGATGTCGCGCACCGCCTGTTCGGGCAACGCCGTGCTGTCGACGATCATGGCGTTGATCCCGCCGGTCTCGGCGATCAGCGGCGCGCCGGGGTCGAGGGTGTCGGCCATTGCCCGGTGGATGGCCTGAGCGGTCCCGGTCGAGCCGGTGAAGGCGACGCCGGCCACCGCCGGGTCCGAGGTGAGCGCGCGGCCGATGCCCGACCCCGTACCGGGAAGGAACTGCAGCGCGGCCAGGGGCACGCCCGCCTCGTGCAAAAGCGCGACGGCGCGCGCCGCGACGAGCGGCGTCGCCTCGGCGGGCTTGGCGAGCACCGCGTTGCCGGCGGCGAGGGCGGCCACGATCTGGCCTGTGAAGATCGCCAGCGGAAAGTTCCACGGGCTGATGCAGGTGAAGACGCCCTGCGGCGGGTCGGCCACCTCGGTCGCGCGGGCGGCGTAATAGCGCAGGAAGTCCACCGCCTCGCGCACTTCCGCGACGGCGTCCTTCGGGGTCTTGCCGGCCTCGCGGGCGACGATGGCGAAAAGCTCGGGCGCGTGGGCCTCGTAGAGGTCGGCGGCGCGTGTCAGCGCCGCGGCGCGGGCTGCGGCGTCCGCGTCCCAGGGCCGTGCGGCGCGCGCGGCGCGGGCGACATCCTCGGGGGCCGTCTGCGTGACCTGCCCCACGAGATCCTCGGGGTCGGCGGGGTTGCGCACGGCCTCCGACGCGCCCTGCCCCGGCTCGATTGCGAGGACGGGGCCTGCGGTCCAGCGCGTGTCGCGGAACGGGGCGCGCGCGGTCTCCAGCGCCTCGAGCGTCACCGGGTCGTGCAGGTCCCACCCGCGCGAATTCGTCCGCTCGGGCGCGTAGAGGTCGGCTGGCGCCTTCACGGCGGGATGCGCGCGGCCGAGGCCCTCGGCCTCGAAGGGATCGGCGGCCACGGTGCGGGACGGCACGCTTCCGTCGAGCACCTGGTTCACGAAGGAGCTGTTCGCGCCGTTCTCCAGCAGGCGGCGCACGAGGTAGGCCAGAAGGTCGCGATGCGCGCCGACCGGGGCGTAGATGCGGCAGCGGGTGCCCTCGTCCGCCTTCACCATGTCGTGCAGCGCCTCGCCCATGCCGTGCAGGCGCTGGAACTCGAAGCTTCTGCGGTCGTCACCGGCCATCTCGAGGATCGCGGCGACGGTGTGGGCGTTGTGGGTGGCGAATTGCGGATAGATCCGCGGCGTCATGCCAAGAAGCCTGCGCGCGCAGGAGATGTAGGAGACGTCCGTGGCGGCCTTCCGGGTGAAGACGGGAAAATCGGGCAGCCCCTCGACCTGCGCGCGCTTGATCTCGGTGTCCCAGTAGGCGCCCTTGACGAGGCGCACCATGAAGCGGCGTCCGAGGCTTTCGGCCAGCGCGTGGACCCAGTCGATCACCGGCGCGGCGCGGCGGGAATAGGCCTGGATGACCACGCCGAACCCGTCCCACCCCGCAAGTTCGGGGTCGCGCGCGACGGCCTCGATCACGTCGAGCGAGATCTCCAGCCTGTCGGCCTCTTCCGCGTCGATGCTCAGGCCCATGTTCGCGGCGCGCGCGGCGCGCGCGAGCTCGCGGACGCGGGGCACCAGTTCCGCCATCACGCGTTCGCGCTGCGCTTCCTCGTAGCGGGGATGCAGCGCGGAAAGCTTGATCGAGATACCGGGATTGTCGGCGACATCGCCGCTGCCCGATGCCCGCGCGATCGCCGCGATCGCCTCCGAGTAGGACAGGAAGAACGCCCGCGCGTCCGCCGCCGTCAGCGCCGCCTCGCCCAGCATGTCGTAGGAATAGGCGTAGCCGCGCGCCTCCTGCGCCTCGGCCCGCGACATCGCCGCGCCGATATCCTCGCCGAGGACGAACTGGTTGCCCATCTCGCGCATCGCCCGGCGCACCGCGGTACGGATCACCGGCTCGCCCAGACGCTTGACGGCGCCGCGCAGCGTCCGGGCGACACCCTGCTGCCGGCCATCGCGCAGGACGCGGCCGGTCAGCATGAGCGCCCATGTCGAGGCGTTCACCAGCGAGGACGAGGAGCGTCCCAGATGCGTGCCCCAGTCGGAGGGCGCGATCTTGTCCTCGATCAGGTCGTCGACCGTCTCGGCGTCAGGGACCCGCAAAAGCGCCTCGGCAAGGCACATGAGCGCGATCCCCTCCTCGGTCGAGAGGCCGTATTCGGCAAGGAAGACCTCCATCAGGCCGGGCCGCGACCCGCCGCGCATCCGGTCGACCAGCGTGGCGGCGCGCAGCGTCGCGGCCTGTCGCAGCTCGGGCGTCATCGGCGCGGGGTCGGCCAGCGCCGAGAGAACCTCGGCCTCGGGCGCAACGTGGCGTGCGCGCACGGCGGCGCGGTGCAACGCAAGGTCGGGGGTCATGAGGCTGAGATCGTTCATGGGCCAATCCTACCACTTCCTGAATGGTCAGGTTGCCCGTAATTATCTGTTAATGTAGGAGATGAGACGTATTTTTGGACTTTGGACAGATATTTTGCCGCCAGATACCGCCAAATCCGGTTCACTTGACGCCTACGACCACAGGATTCTCGCCGTCCTGTCGCGCGAGGGCCGCATCCCCGTGACCGAGCTTGCCGGGCGCGTGGGGCTTTCCAAGACGCCCTGCCAGGTCAGGATGAAGAAGCTGGAGGCGGCGGGATACATCCGCGGCTACCGCGCCGTTCTCGACGCCGTGCGCCTCGGGCGCAGCCACGTCAGCTTCGTCCAGGTCCGGCTTTCCGCGACGCGCGAGGCGGCTCTCGGGGCGTTCAACAAGGCTGTCCAGTCGGTGCCCGAGATCGAGGAGTGCCACATGATCGCGGGCGGTTTCGACTACCTTCTGAAGGTGCGCAGCGCGAATATCGAGGATTACCGCCGCGTGCTGGGAGAGGTGATCTCGACCCTGCCCCACGTCGCCGGCACCTCAACCCATGTCTCGATGGAGGCGGTGAAGGACGTCTCGGACGGCCTTTGAGCGGCGCGCGCCTTAGCCTTCGTCTGGGCGCGCGCCGAGGACCGCGGACAGCGCGCGCGCTGCCTCGCATACGGCTTCGGCCAGCCGCCCGATCTCGGCATGGGTCACGCGGGCCGAGGGCCCGGACACCGAGATGCCCGCCACGACCTCGCCATGCAGGTCGAAGACCGGGGCCGCGATGCAGCGCATTCCCTCGGTTTTTTCCTCGTCGTCGATGGCGAAGCCGCGCGCGCGCGTCTCGGCCAGGTCCGCCTCGAGCAGGTCGGGCGCGACCAGCGTGCGCGGCGTGAAGCGCACGGGCTCTCCCATGCGGAACAACTGCGCGCGCCGTTCGGAGGGCATGTTGGCGAGGATCGCCTTGCCGATGCCCGATGCGTGCATCGGCGACAGGGTTCCGGGCGGGAAGAAGGCGCGGATCGAGGCATGGGTCTCGACCTGGCTGACGAAAAGGACATCGCCCTCGCGCGCGATCCCGAGGTTCGCGGTCTCGCCCGTCCGTTCCATCAAGTGGCGCAGGACAGGCCGCGCGCGCTCCACCAGCGAGGTGCGGCGCAGGTAGCGCGCCCCGATCAGGAAGGCGCGGGGCCCGATGTGCCAAAGCTGCGGGCCGGGGTCGAACTCCACCAATCCGCGCGCCTGAAGCGTCACGAGGATGCGGTAGGCCGTCGCCGGCGCCTGGCCGGTGTCTGCGGCAAGTTCGGACAGGGTGGCGCCGGCCGTGGTCGAGAGATGTTCGAACACCTCCATCGCGCGGTCGAGAGACTTGATCGTGTTCTGTTCGGTGCGGTCGGACCAGGCCTTGGGCCGGCCCCTCGCCCGGCGCGGGGATTCGGGCGTCGCGTCTTCGGGCATCTTCGGTCGCTCCCTGATGCTGCAGCGCAGTGAAAAACTCTTTCAACTGGCGAAAAATTCTAAGACACTGTTATCATTAAAGTCTCTCGGGAACCAATACTTTTGAAAAATGCTTTCAAAAAAATTGCCGCCGTGCGGGTGCGCCCGTAATGTCCGTGCAGCAAGGGAAGGAGACGGCCATGAGCCTCCAGAATCCGGTTTTCATTCCGGGACCGACCAACATGCCGGAAAGCCTCAGGCGCGCCTGCGACATGCCGACGCTCGACCACAGGTCCTCGATGTTCGCCGACATCCTCCGGCCGGCGCTGGACGGCGTTCGGCGCGTCCTGAAGTCGGAGACGGCCGAGGTCTTCGTCTTTCCCGCCACCGGGACCGGCGGCTGGGAAGTCGCGATCACCAACACCCTGTCGCCGGGCGACACCGTCCTCGCGGCGCGCAACGGCATGTTCAGCCACCGATGGATCGACATGTGCCAGCGCCACGGCCTGACGGTCGAGGTGGTCGAGGTGCCGTGGGGTGAAGGCATCCCCGCCGACCGGTTCGAGGAGATCCTCTCGAAGGATGCGGGCCACCGCATCAAGGCGGTCCTCGCGACCCACAACGAGACTGCGACCGGCGTCGTGTCGGACATCGCCGCGGTGCGCCTGGTGATGGACGCGGCGGGACACCCGGCGCTGATGTTCGTCGATGGCGTCTCGTCCATCGCCTCGATGCCGTTCGAGTTCGACGCATGGGGCGTGGACGTCGCCGTCACCGGCTCGCAGAAGGGCTTCATGCTGCCCGCGGGCCTCGCCATCACCGGCTTCTCGTCGAAGGCGATGGCCGCGACCGCGACCGGCGGCCTGCCGCGCTGCTTCTACGACATCCGCGACATGGCGCGCAGCTACGCCGCGAACGGCTATCCCTATACGCCCGCCGTGGGCCTGCTGAACGGCCTGAAGGTCAGCACCGGGATGCTGCTCGACGAAGGGCTGGAGGCCGTCTTCGCCCGCCACGCGCGCATCGCGGACGGCATAAGGGCCGCCGTCGACGCCTGGGGCCTGACGCTTTGCGCGGCCCGGCCCGAACTCCGGTCAAACTCGGTCAGCGCGATCCGCACGCCCGAGGGGTTCGACGCCACGCGCATCGTCACCCATGCCGCAGAGACCTACGGCGTCGCCTTCGGCGTCGGGCTGGGCGAGGTCGCGGGCAAGGTGTTCCGCATCGGGCATCTGGGGATGCTCACCGACGTCCTCGCGCTCAGCGGGATCGCGACGGCCGAGATGGCCATGGCCGACCTCGGCCTCGACGTGAAGCTCGGATCGGGCGTCGCGGCGGCGCAGGACGTCTATCGCAGCACGGCGCCCTCCATCGCGCTGGCGGCCGAATGAAACCCGAACGAAAGGTGAGGACATGAAGGATACGACCGCCGACGGCGCACTGGACCTCCCGGACTGGGACGACGTTCTCGCCGCGCATGACCGCATCACGCCGCACATCCACCGCACGCCCGTCCTGACCTCGCGTTTCATGGACGAGCTGACCGGAGCCCGGCTGTTCTTCAAGTGCGAGAACTTCCAGAAGGCCGGCGCCTTCAAGGTGCGCGGCGCCACCAACGCCGTCTTCGGCCTCTCCGACGAGGCGGCATCCAGGGGCGTGGCCACCCATTCCAGCGGCAACCACGCGCTGTCGCTGTCCTATGCCGCGGGCCGCCGCGGCATCCCCTGCCACGTCGTGATGCCGCGCACCGCACCCGAGGCCAAGAAGGCGGCCGTGCGCGGCTACGGCGGCATCATCACCGAATGCGAGCCATCGACCACGAGCCGCGAGGCCGTCTTCGCCGAGGTGCACGCGGCGACGGGCGCCGATTTCGTCCACCCCTACAACGATCCGCGCGTCATCGCGGGCCAGGCGACATGCTCGCGCGAGCTGCTGGACCAGGTCGATGGGCTCGACGCCGTGATCGCGCCCATCGGCGGCGGCGGCATGGTGTCGGGCTGCTGCCTGACGCTGTCCAACATCGCCCCCGGGATCGAGATCTACGCCGCCGAACCCGAGCAGGCAGACGACGCCTACCGCAGCTTCAAGGCCGGCCATATCATCGCCGACGACGCCCCGGTGACGATCGCCGACGGCCTGAAGGTGCCCCTGAAGGAGCGGACGTGGCATTTCGTGTCGAACCACGTCACCGACATCCTGACGGCCAGCGAGGACGAGATCGTCGAGGCGATGAAGCTGACATGGGCGCGCATGAAGATCGTGATGGAGCCGTCCTGCGCGGTCCCGCTGGCCACGATCCTCAAGAACCCCGACGTGTTCCGGGGCAAGCGCGTGGGCGTGATCATCACCGGCGGAAACGTCGACCTCGACAAGCTGCCCTGGATGGCCTGAGCGCCTCGGCATCGAACATTCCGGCGGGCCGCGTCCCGCCGCACCCGCACAACTCGGAGACAAGACCATGAAAGACATCACCAACCTCGAAGGCCTCGAAGTCGGCTTCGACATCCCCGCCGCGCCCGGAATGCCCGAAGCCGAGATCCAGACGCCCTGCCTGATCCTCGACCTCGACGCGCTGGAGCGCAACGTGAAGAAGATGGGCGACTACGCCCGCGCCCACGGAATGCGCCACCGCGTGCACGGCAAGATGCACAAGTCGGTCGACGTCGCGCTTCTGCAGATCGACCTCGGCGGCGCTTGCGGCGTCTGCTGCCAGAAAGTGTCGGAGGCCGAGGTCTTCGCCCGCGCCGGGATCAAGGACGTGCTGGTGTCGAACCAGGTCCGCGACCCCGCCAAGATCGACCGCCTCGCGCGGATGCCCAAGCTCGGCGCGCGCACCATCTGCTGCGTGGACGACGTGGCGAACGTGGCGGACCTGTCCGAGGCCGCCCAGCGCCACGGCACGCAGATCGAATGCCTCGTCGAGATCGACTGCGGCGCGGGCCGCTGCGGCGTCACCACGACGCCCGCGGTGGTCGAGATCGCAAGGGCGATCGACGCGGCCCCCGGCCTGAAGTTCGCGGGCATCCAGGCCTACCAGGGCGCGATGCAGCACATGGACAGCTACGACGACCGCAAGGCCAAGATCGACGTCGCGGTCGCCATGGTGAAGGACGCGGTGGACACGCTGAAGTCCGAAGGGCTGGAGTGCGACATCGTCGGCGGCGGCGGCACGGGCTCGTATTACTTCGAGTCCAATTCCGGCGTCTACAACGAGCTCCAGTGCGGGTCCTACGCGTTCATGGACGCCGATTACGGCCGCATCCTCGACCGCGACGGCAAGCGCATCGACCAGGGCGAATGGGAGAACGCGCTGTTCATCCTGACAAGCGTCATGAGCCACTTCAAGGCCGATAAGGCCATCGTCGACGCCGGCCTCAAGGCGCAGTCCGTCGACAGCGGCCTGCCTGTGATCTTCGGGCGGACGGATGTTCAATATGTGAAATGCTCGGACGAGCACGGCGTGGTTTCTGACCCTGACGGCGTTCTGAAAGTGAATGACAAGCTGCGCCTCGTTCCCGGCCATTGCGACCCGACCTGCAACGTCCACGACTGGTATGTCGGCGTCCGCGGCGGCGTGGTCGAGACGCTCTGGCCGGTCTCGGCGCGCGGAAAGGCCTACTGATGGCGGACGGCACCGCAGCGCCCGCAAACGAACTGGCGATCGTGCCCGAAAGCATGATCGCCGACCTCCTGACGCGCAGGTCCGCCTTCGCGGCGGTCGAGTCCGTCTTCGCCGCCATGGCGCGGGGCGAGGCCTACAACTTCCCCGTCGTGCGCGAGGCCATCGGACACGAGGACGCGCTTTACGGGTTCAAGGGCGGCTTCGACCGGGCGGGCGGCGTGCTCGGCCTGAAGGCCGGGGGCTACTGGCCCCACAACCTCGAGCGGAGAGGCATCATCAACCACCAGTCCACGGTGTTCCTGTTCGATCCCGACACCGGGCGCGTGCGCGCGATGGTCGGCGGCAACCTGCTGACGGCGCTTCGAACCGCGGCGGCCTCGTCTGTGTCGATCCGGCATCTCGCACGGAAGGACGCCAAGGTGCTGGGCATGATCGGCGCGGGCCACCAGGCGGGCTTCCAGCTGCGCGCCGCGCTCGAGACGCACGCCTTCGAGAAGGTGATCGGCTGGAACATGCACCCCGAGATGCTGCCCAACCTCGGGCGCGTGGCCGGGGAGATGGGCGTGCCCTTCGAGGCGGTGGAATTGCCGGGCCTTTCGGAGGCCGACGTCATCATCACCATCACGTCGAGCTTCGCGCCGACGCTGATGGCCGATCATGTGAGCCCCGGCACCCATGTCGCCTGCATGGGCACCGACACCAAGGGCAAGCAGGAGGTCGAGGCGGCGCTGCTCGGGCGCGCGACGGTATTCTGCGACGAGGTCGCGCAATCGGTGTCGATCGGCGAAGCGCAGCACGCGGTCGCGGCCGGCCTCCTGGCCGAGGGCGACATCACCCAGATCGGCGCGGTGATCGGCGGGACGCACCCGGGCCGGACCTCGGCCGACGAGATCACGCTGTTCGACGGGACAGGCGTCGGGCTTCAGGACCTCGCCGTTGCCGCCGCGATCGTCGAGACGGCCGTGGACCGGGGGCTTGCGACGGTCGTGCCGGTCTGAGAGCGGACCGGGCGGGCGAAAGACGCCCCGGGGCCGGGGACGGGAGCCTCCGGCGGGAGTTTAAGGGCAAGGATGAAGCGCCGGGCTCAGCGCTCCGTCACGAGCCATGGCTCGTCGAACCAGTGCTCCTGCAGGTTGGGGCCCGGCCCGATGCGGTCGACGACCGCGAATAGTCCCGGCGGCGAGAGGGGCGTCAGGACGCCATGCCAGGTGTTGCGGTGGAAGTTGACCCCCTGCCCCGGCACCGTGCGGAACGCGCGCGGGCGGCCCGGCGCGCCGCCCGCATCCGGGGCGACCACGACGAGGAACGGATCGGCGGTCATGGGCAGGAAGGCCTGAGACCCATCGGGATGGCGTTCGACCATCTCCAGGCGCCACGGCAGGACGCGCGCCTCGGAGCGGAACAGGCTGATGCCCGCGCGCCCATCCGAGAAGTCGAGCGCGGCGCGGTCGTGGAAGCGGCCGCAGAGCCCGCCATTGATGACCCGATCCGGTTCGCCCTCGGCCTCCAGCACGTCGCCGAAGGGCGCGAAGGCCTCGGGGTTCAGCGGCTCGACGTGGATCTCCCGGCTCATGGCAACCTGTCCTCAAGGCGCAGCTCGGCGATGCGTTCGACCTGGGCGCAGGCCTCGGCGAACTCGGCCTCGGCGGATTGGCCGAGGCGGCGGCGGAAGGCCTCGAGGATCGCCTGCCTGTCGTGGTCGCGCACGGCGATGATGAAGGGAAAGCCGAATTTCGCCGTGTATGCGTCGTTCAGGGCAGTGAACTCGGCGCGCTCGGCGTCGGTCAGGGCGTCGAGGCCGGCGGAGGCCTGCTCGGCGGTGCTTTCGGCAGTCAGGCGACGCGCGGCGGCCAGCTTGCCGGCAAGATCGGGGTGGGCGCGCAGGACGCCGAGGCGCTCCTCGGGCGTGGCCGAGCGGAAGGCGCGGGCGAGCGCGGAATGGACGCCGAGCGCGGTGTCGTGGGTCGGGCCCAGCTCCAGAGCGTGGGCGCGCTCGGCGATCCACGGGGAATGCTCGAAGATGCCGCCGAACTCCGCCACGAAGGCGGCGAGGTCCATCTCCGAGGGGCGCGGCGCGGATTTCGGGGGATGGGTCGCGGCCCAGTGCTCGGCGATCTGCAGGCGGGTGGCGAACCACACGCCGTCATGCGCGGCCATGTGATCGAGCGCGCGCTTCAGCGCCGCGGCGCGGCCGGGGCGCCCCGCGAGGCGGCAATGCAGGCCGATCGACAGCATCTTGGGCGCGCCGGCGGCGCCTTCGGCATAGAGCGTGTCGAAGCTGTCGCGCAGGTAGGTCTCGAACTGGTCGCCCGAGTTGAAGCCCTGCGGCGTGGCGAAGCGCATGTCGTTGGCGTCGAGCGTGTAGGGAACGACCAGCTGGTCCCTGTCGCCGAAGCGCATCCAGTAGGGCAGATCGTCGGCGTAGGCGTCCGCGGCGTAGGCGAAGCCACCCTCCTCCGCGACGAGGCGCACGGTGTCGGCCGAGCAGCGGCCGGTATACCAGCCGCGCGGGCGCTCACCGACGACTTCCTGGTGGAGGCGGATCGCCTCGCGCATGTGGGCGCGCTCGTCCTCCACGGCGAAGTCCTTGTACTCGACCCATTTCAACCCGTGGGACGCGATCTCCCAGCCGGCCCGCTTCATCGCCGCGACCTGCTCGGGCGCGCGCGCAAGCGCGGTCGCGACGCCGTAGACGGTCACCGGCAGGTCCTTCAGCATGGCATGCAGCCGCCAGAACCCCGCCCGCGCGCCGTATTCGTAGATCGATTCCATGTTCCAGTGGCGCTGCCCCGGCCAGGCGGAGGCGCCGACGATCTCCGACAGGAACGCCTCGGACGCCAAATCGCCGTGCAGGATGTTGTTCTCGCCCCCCTCCTCGTAGTTCACCACGACCTGAACGGCGATCCGCGCGCCTCCCGGCCATTGCGGGTCGGGCGGGGTCGGGCCGTGGCCCGTCATGTCTCGGGGGTAGCGTGTCATGTCCGGCGCCTCCTGCTGCGGCGCCCCGAGACTTGGCCAAGCCTCCGGGGGCTTGCAAGCGCCTTGTGGCTGGGGAAGTGTTGCCGCGCATCAGGGAGGCAGAAATGGCCGGATTTCTCACGACGCATGTCCTCGATACGGCGCGCGGCTGTCCTGCGGCGGGCCTGCGCATCACGCTTCACCGGCTGGAGGGCACGGTGCGCGAGACGCTGGCGGAGGCCGTCACCAACGACGACGGCCGCACCGACGCGCCGATCCTGCCGCGCGAGAGGTTCCGCACCGGCACCTACGAGCTGGTATTCGAGGCCGGCGACTACCTGCGGGCCACGGGGACGGCGGGAGAGGAGCCGCTGTTTCTCGACGTTGTGCCGATCCGCTTCGGAATGGCGCGCGAGGCGCATTATCACGTGCCGCTTCTGCTGTCGCCCTACGGCTTTTCGACCTATCGCGGCAGCTGAGCCCGGCCGCCGGCCGCCGGGCGACACCGCAAACCGCGCCGCCGCCGAACGCCGCACCCCGACGCTTCCGCAACGTCCGGCTTCCGTGACGCGAAGTTTCGGGTAAGCTCGCGCGTCAGGGAGTTTCGTGAGCGTTCGAGGGAGGAACCTCATGTCCGATACAACACGTCCTTGGACGGCGTTCTACGGTCCGCACGTCCGGCCCGTGATCGAAAGCGCGAGCCATCGCATCCTGCCGGACCTGATCGGCGGGATCGCCGAGACCTACCGCGCCAGCCCGGCCTTCACCTGCGTGCTGCCCAACGGCATGAACGGCACGCTCAGCTTCGCGCAGGTCGACGAGATGTCGGATGCGCTTGCGATCTACCTGCGCGAGGTGGCGGGCCTGTCCGCCGGCGACCGGGTCGCCCTGCAGATGCCCAACTGCCTGTCCTTCCCGGTCGCGGCCTTCGCCGTCTTCAAGGCGGGATGCGTGCTGGTCAACGTCAACCCGCTCTATACCGCCGACGAGATGGGCAAGCAGTTCGAGGACGCCGCGCCACATGCGCTGATCACCGTCGACATGTTCGCCGACAAGATTCCCGCCGCCACCCGCGGCCACCCGATCCCCAACGTCATCGTCACCCGCGTGGCCGAGTTCTTCCCCCGGATGCCGCGCGGCATCGTGGGCCTCGTCCAGCGCTACTGGGACCGCTCGGTCTCGCCGATCGAGACCGCCCATATCCGCCTGCCCGACGCCATCGCCGCCGGGCGCGCGCACCGGAGCCGGGATCACGTCGAGGTCTCGGACTACAGCGCCTCGCTCGGGCCCGACGACGTCGCCGTGCTGCAATACACCGGCGGCACCACCGGCGTCGCCAAGGGCGCGATGCTGACGCACGGCAACCTGATCCTGAACATGGAACAGACATTCGAGCTGATCGAGGGCCTGGAGAAGGGCCGCGAGGTCGCGCTGACGGCGCTGCCGCTCTACCACATCCTCGCCTTCACGGTGAACCTGCTGGGGTTCTGGGCGCTTGGCGGGCGCAACCTCCTGATCCCGAACCCCAGGCCGCTCGGCAACCTGCGCCGCGCCTTCGAGAACTACCCCGTCACATGGATGAGCGGGGTCAACACGCTCTTCAACGGGCTGGCGCACGAGCCATGGTTCCTCGACACGCCGCCCCGGCACCTGAAATTCGCCTCGGCGGGCGGCATGGCGCTCCAGTCCGCGGTGGCCGAGCGCTGGGAAGAGATCACCGGCAGGCCCCTCCTGCAGGGCTACGGCCTGACGGAGACCTCGCCGGTCCTGACCTTCAACCCGCTCGGCAAGACGCGGTCGGGCTCCATCGGCGTGCCGCTGCCCTCCACCGACGTCGCCTGCCTCGGCGAGGACGGCGCGCCCGTGCCCCACGGCGAACCCGGCGAGATCGCGGCCCGCGGCCCGCAGGTTATGAAGGGCTACTGGCGCCGCCCCGACGAGACCGCGAAGGTGATGCGCGGCGACTGGTTCCTGACCGGCGACATCGGCGTGATGGACGCGGACGGATACATCCGCATCGTCGACCGCAAGAAGGACATGGTCGTCGTTTCGGGCTTCAACGTCTACCCCAACGAGGTCGAGGACTGCCTCGCCACCCATCCCGGCATCCTCGAAAGCGCGGTCATCGGCGTGCCCGACGACAGCAGCGGCGAGGCGGTCAAGGCCTTCGTCGTCCTCCGCGACCGCAGCCTGACCGAGGCCGACATCCGCGCGCACTGCAAGGAGCACCTGACCGCCTACAAGATCCCCAGACGGGTCGAGTTCCGCGACGAGCTGCCCAAGTCGAACGTGGGCAAGATCCTCCGCAAGGACCTACGCGCGGCCGAGCTCGCGCAGGCGCCCGCCCGGCAGGCGGCGGAGTAGCGCGCGATGGTCGGGGCCTTCGAACAGGCGCTCCTCGCGCTCATGATCTTCGTCATCATGCTGGGCATGGGCGCCTCGCTCACGCCGCGCGACTTCTGGCTGGCGCTCAGGCGCCCCTACGGCCTCGCCATCGGGGTGATCTCGCAATACGGCTTCATGCCCCTGATCGGCTTCGTCATGGCGATCACCCTCGACCTGCCGGATCCCATCGCCGTCGGACTTCTCATCATGTCCTGCATGCCGGGCGGCACGACCTCCAACATCTTCACCTACTTCTCCAAGGGCAACCTCGCGCTCTCGGTCCTGATGACCGTGACCTCCACCGTGTTCGGCGTCGTCCTGATCCCGATCGTGCTTCTGATCTACGCCTCCGCGCTCGACCTCACGATCCCGCGCGAGAACATCGTCATCACCCTCCTGATCCTGCTGGTGCCGGTGGCGATAGGCATGGGCCTGCGCCGGATCAACGCCAACGTGGGCGCGGTGACCGAATTCATGGGATCGGCCCTCGCGCTCTTCTTCATCGCCTTCATCGCGATTTCGTGGGTCCCCCGGAACTGGCAGTTCCTGCTGACGACCACGCCCGCGACCTACTTCGTGGCCATCATGCTCGGCGTCTTCGGCATCGCCATCGGCTACGCCTTCGCGCGTGCGCTCAGCCTCCATCCCAGGAACGCGCGCACCGTCGCGCTGGAGACGGGCATCCAGAACGGGCCGCTCGCCATCGCGATCATCGCGCTCACCTTCTCGGGCCCCGAGCAGCAGGGCATCATGGCCGTCGGCGCGCTCTACTCGCTCTTCATCGTCCTGACCTCGACGCTCGTCACCCTGATCTTCCGCCGCGCCAACACCGCCGCCGAACAGAAGCTGCCCGACAGCCTGCTCTGATCGTCCGGGCTTCATCTTTCCCAAAATACGCATCCGCGCCCACGCTCGCGGCGGGACCGGCGCCGGTTCTGGCCGCGGCCCCGGCCGCCGTGCTATCGAACGGGTGAAACTTGGAACCCCGGGGGCCCGCAGGGCAGGTGCAGCACGATAGCCTCCTTTCCCGTCTCGCGCCCGCCTCCCGGCACGGGCGCGTCATGGTCGTCTCGATGATGAAGGACGAGGCGCCCTACCTCCTCGAATGGGTCGCCCACCACATCGCCGTCGGCTTCACCGACATCCTCGTCTACACGAACGACTGCACGGATGGCACGGTCGAGATGCTGCGCCGGTTGCAGGAGCTCGGCCTCGCGCATCACCGCGACAACACGATCCCCGCCGGGATGAAGCCCCAGCCCTCCGCCATCCGCCACGCGCAGGACGACCCTCTCGTTGCGCGCTCGGACTGGCTGCTGCTGTGCGACGCGGACGAGTTCCTGTGTATCAACCACCCCTCGGGCACGCTCGACGGCCTGCTCGACGCCGTCGTCGCCGAGGGCGCGAACGGCATCGTGCTCACATGGCGCATCTTCGGCTCGTCGGGCATCGCCGACTGGTCCCGCGCGCCCGTGACCGAGCAGTTCGTCCGGGCCGCGCCCCTCGACTGGAACAAGGGCTGGGGGGTCAAGACGCTGTTCCGCTTCGATCCCGCCTACTGGAAGCTCGGCATCCACCGCCCCTCGATCCGCAACAAGTGGCTCGCCACAGGCTTCCCCGACAGCGTGAAGTGGCTGAACGGCTCGGGCCGGCCGATGGAGCCGTATTTCAGGTTCCGCGGATGGCGCTCGATCCGGCGCACGGTCGGCCATGACTGGGCGCAGATGAACCACTACGCGCTCAAGTCCGCCGACGCCTACGCCCTGCGCAAGGCGCGGGGCAACGTCAACGCCAAGAAGGACAAGTACGACGCCGCCTACTGGGCCCTTCAGGACCGCAACGAGGCCGAGGATCGCGGCATCCTGCGCCACGCCCCGCGCCGCCGCGAGGTCATGACGGCCCTCCTCGCCGACCCGATCCTTGCCGATCTCCACGAGGCCGCGCAGGCCCGTGTCGAGGTGCGGCTGGCCGCGATGCGGCGGACCCGCGGCCACGCGGCGCTCCGCGAAAGCCTCCTCGCCGCGTCGAGGACGCCCATCGAACAGGTCGACGCGCGCCCGCCCAAGGCCCGCGACCCGGCCCGCATCGCGGCGCGGATGGCCCGCGTCGAACGGAAGGCCGCCACGCCCGCGGACACGACCGAAGGGGGCCGCCACGTCCCACACCCCCACAACCCTGCACCACCCGCCCCCGCGCCGCCCGGAACCGCTCCGGGCGAGATCGCGGACTGGGTGCGCAACCAGGGCATCGACCTGCCCGCCGACCCGCGCGTGCTGGAACCCACGGCGCTCGAGGCCATCCGCGTAGGCCGCTTCGAGCGCCGCCACGCCCGCAACATCGCGGCCTATCTCGAGCCGGGCGCGCGCCTTCTCGACATCGGCACCGGGCTCGCCTTCATTCCCCTGCGCGCGCTCGCCGAGGTCGACGGGCTCCTCGTTCTGGCACAGGACGACCGCCCCGGCCTGATCCCCCTCGCCCGGCGCGTCGCCGAACGGGCCGGGGTCGCCGACGGCCCGCGCCTGCGCCTCACCGCCGACCCGCTGGGTCCCCCCAACGGCGGCGGGGCCGGGGCGCCGGGGCTCGCCGCCCTGATCGCCGCATTCCGCCCCACGGTCCTTCGGCTCGCCCGTCCCGAGGCGGTGCCGCCCCCGGCCCTCGCCGCGCAGGACCTGTCGCCACTGGCCCGCGTCGTCCTGCCCTTCGCCTCGGCCGCCGGCGCGCGCGCCCTGCGCGCGGCCTACGCCCCCGTCCTGCACGAGGCGGGTTTCCGCGAGGCGACGGACCGCGCCGGCGCGGGCAGCCTGCAATTCGACCGCGGGACCTGACGAGGACCGCAGCTCCTTCATCTTTCCCCAAATACGCCCCGCCGGAGGCGCGCACGCCCGCGACGCGATTGTCACGCCACCGAAAATGGACGAAGCTCGCCCGAGCGTTGGCCGCGCGCCAGATCGGACGCGCCGCCCCACTCACCGCGGAGCCCCGCATGGCCCACGACCGCCGCCCCGTCGCCTCGCTCTGGATCGGCGACCGGCTCCACTACCTCAACCAGCTCTGCCTCGCCTCGCACCTGCGACACGGCCATCCCGTGACGCTCTACTGCACGGGCGAGGTCGCCAACGCGCCCGAGGGCGTGGACCTCCGGCCCGCCTCCGAGATCATGGACATACCGATGGATCTCGTCGCGCAGACATCCGCCTCCTACCTCTCGAACGTGTTCCGCTACCGGATGATAAGGGCCACAGGCGCGATCTGGATCGACTGCGACGCATTCTGCCACGCGCCCTTCCCCGACGAATGGGAGTGGATCTTCGCGGGCCACGGGATGCGCGGGGCGCTGAACTGCGGGGTCGTCGGCCTGCCGCGGGATTGCGAGCTCGTCGCCATGCTTCTCGACTACTACGAGAACCTCCCCGAGGTGCCGCCCTGGTGGAACAGGAACCAGTGCCGCAAGATCGGGCGGCAGGACCCGGCCCTGCCCCATGCCGTCCGCATCTACCGCACCGAGCGCACGGCCTTCGGGCCGCAGGCCTTCACATGGTTCGCCCGCCGCACCGGCGACGCGGACCGCGCGATGGCGCCGGACACGCTCTATCCCGTGCCGTTCCAGCTCAACGACGTGTTCTACGACCCGCACGGGCGCGTGGAGGGATGGTTCACGGAGGCGACGGTGTCGGTGCATCTCTACACCAACGGCACGCGGCCGTGGTGGCGAAAGCACGCGCCGCTCGAGAACTCCTACACCTGGAGGATGTGCCGGGAGATCGGCATCGACCCGGGCGCCGCCCTCGAGGAGTGAGCCGCCGCGCCCGCGCCTCTCTTGCGGGCGAAGACGCTTCGGGCTTCTATCCCGGCATGGGCCAGCGGATCACAGCGCTCACGATGATGCGCGACGAGGCGCCTTCGCTTCTGGAATGGATCGCCTTCCAGGAGGTCGTGGGCTTCGACCGGATCGTGGTCTATACCAACGATTGCCGGGACGGCACGGACGCGATGCTCGACCGGCTGGCCCGCATCGGCGTCCCGGTCCTGCGGCGGGACAATCCCGTGCCGCCTGGCGGCAAGCCGCAGCCCAGCGCACTCAAGGCCGCGCAGAAGGACCGCGCGGTCCTCGAGACCGACTGGCTCATGGTGCTGGACGCGGACGAGTTCGTGTCGGTGAAGGTCGGCGGGCGCCGCCTGCCCGACCTGATCGCGGCGGTCCCCGAGGGGACGGAGGGCATCGTGATCACGTGGCGGATCATGGGGTCGTGCGGCCTGACCGACTGGGATCCCGGCCTCGTCCTCGAAAGCTACACGCGCGGCGCGCCCGACGACTTCCGCAGGGGCTGGGGCGTCAAGACGCTGTTCCGGCCGTTCTCGGACATGCGGCTCGGCATCCATCGCCCGACGCTGAAGGGCGCAGGGACGGACCCCGCGCGGGCGGCCCGCCTCGCCGCGTTCGACTGGGTCAACGGGTCGGGCCGTCCGATGACGCGGCAATTCATGGAGGGCATGTGGCGTTCGTCCGCTGTGACGCTGGGCTACTCCCTCGTGGAACTGGCCCACTTCGCGGTCAAGAGCCGCGAGGCGTTCCTGCTGCGCCAGCTCAGGGGCAACGTGAACGCCAAGCACGACAAGTACGATGCCGTCTATTTCGGCATCTTCGACCGCAACGAGACCGAGCGCGGGGACCTTCTGGGGCATCTGCCCGCGGTGCGCGACCGCGTGGCCCGCTACCTGCGCGACCCCGCGCTCGCGGCGCTGCACCGCAACGGGCGCGCATGGCATGCGGCGCAGTTGAGGCGTCTCGCGGCCGAGCCGGGACATGCCCGGCGGATGGAAGCGCTGGCCGCGTGTGCGGCGGTCCCTTACGACGCGCTCGACGGGCTTGTGTTCACGCAACCGCTGGACGCGAGGGGCAAGGCGGTCGTCGCGCGGCTGCGCGGCGAGGGCGTGCCCGACCCCGAAATCGCGCGGCGGGTCGCCGCCTCGGTGTCGCGGCTGGAGGCCGCGCGCGATGCGCGCGACGCACGCGAGCTTCGCGCCCGCGGATTGCCGCAGGACCGGTAAGCGCCGATCCGGGCGTGCGCCCGTGCCTAGGGCGGCGGCCGCGCGGCGGCGCAAACGGACCGGCGCCCCGAGACCCGCCGCCAGCGGCAGGCTCCGGGGCGGACTTGCAGTAAGGTGCCGTAAATGCCCCGAAATCAGGCCAAGCCGCCGTCGCGTCGTCCGGCGATCCGCGCGCCGGCCCCTCCCCGGCGCGCGGAT